>CAJUOP010000001.1:0-46973 GCA_910588465.1 uncultured Christensenellaceae bacterium
TAACGGACGCGATTGCAAAGGAACAGCTAAAAGCACCGATATTCACGCAAGACCACTTCAAAATGGCTCTGTATAACTTCCGTAAGATAGATATATCCACGCAAGACGGAAAACGAAAGATTATTGATACCTTTATAAACTCGATTTAC
The DNA here is from genome assembly GCA_910588465.1 of uncultured Christensenellaceae bacterium. Classification (GTDB taxonomy): domain Bacteria; phylum Bacillota; class Clostridia; order Christensenellales; family Borkfalkiaceae; genus Gallimonas. The sequence continues at coordinate 150 of CAJUOP010000001.1, forward strand.
CTATACGACAATTATATGAAAATCGTCTATAACGCGAACGGTAAAGAAGAAATTGTATCGCTTGAAGAACTCGAAAGTTCAACCTTGTTTTCAAACGGTGCACCAAATAAAAAAGACACCGAAAGGTGTCTTTTTTATTTGGTAGCGGGAGACAGCTGTCGCGCGAGGGCGAATGCCAGACGCCCGCGAGCCGCCAGGCGCAGCGACCGCACATGAGATTCTTTCGCTGCGTTACTTCGCGCGTTGCGCTCGTGCCGTCGTTATGCGGTGGATAGACTTCGTTCATGGGATTCTTTCGGCTTCGCCTCAGAATGACAGGAACGGCGGGGCAGAATGACAAAACAGAACGGCGAATTAGCCCAATTCGGGAGCGGCAACGAATTCTATGACGGGCTCCCCCTTTAATCCGTCCGATTCGAATATTATCAGTTCGTTAACGCCCTGTTTTAATACCGAAGCGGGAACATAAAGTGTTTTTTGCGGTCCGATTTCCCAATATCTGCCCAAGTTAAAGCCGTTGAGAACAACAAACCCCTTTTTAAATTCGTCCGTCCGTAAGAAAGTATCGCACGGGCGTTCGGAGAGCTCAAAAGTAAAGCGATAGAACGTTTTTCTGCCATCTTCACTTTCCGTGCATACGCTTTTTTCGAACAAGAGATTGTCGAGACGGTCCATCGGCAAAGGATAGGTTTCCCAACCGAAATGAATTTTCCCGTCGATCAGGCATCTGCCGACGATGCCCTTTTTTCGCATCATTTTGGGTCCGAAGTTCGTTCTGCCCATATTTTCACAGACCACGGACAGGACATCGCCCGCCTTTGCCGAGAATTTAACGGCATATTGTTTATCGTTTACGTAAACGGTGCCGACGTAACGGTTTTCAATATAAATTTGCGCGCGGTCGCCGATGCTCTCGAATGTGATTTCCGAATCCGCATAATCGCGGTTTAATCGGGTGCGGTAAACGATATATCCGTACCCGAAGCCGTATTCCTCCATGCACTTCGGCACTTCGGTAGAGACAGCGCGGGAAAGCGCGTTGAGATTGCGGAACAGCTCCGCCTTGGCGGAAGCCGCCACCCTGCCATACGCCCGCTTTTCGCGATTTTTCGGTACCGCGGGCAGAGACTCCGCCGTATATTTTTGAATCACGTTGCGGACTGCCGTATACTTGGGCGTAACGTCGCCGCACTCGCTGAGCAGCGCGTCGTAGTCGTAGCTGGTAACGTCGGGCGCGTACGTTTCGTAATGGTTGGCGCCCGAAGTAAAACCGAAATTCGTGCCGCCGATAAACATATAGATATTCAGATTTCCCCGCTTTAACATATCGTCGACGGTCTTGGCATACTCCTCCGCGGAAGTGGTATGATGCTTTTCGTCTCCCCAGGCGTCGAACCAGCCGTCCCACATTTCCATGCACATCTTGGGCACGTTCGGGAAGAGCTCGTCGTGCGCAACAAAGCGCTCCTCGACCTTGCTTCCGAAGTTTAACGTAGGCAGGCAGCCCTCCGTCGTTCCGTCCAAAAGGTCGGTTTTGCCCGTGCCGTCCGAGGTGAACAGCGGAACGTCGATCCCCTGTGCGCGGTAGGTGTTCTTTAATCGCTTTAAATATTCTTTATCGTCGCCGTAGTAGCCGTATTCGTTTTCGACCTGCATCATAATTACGTTTCCGCCGTTGGTGCAAAGGCGGGGCTTTACGACGGCGAACAGCTTGCTAAGATACCATTCGAAATATTTGATATACGTGCGGTTGGAGCAGCGGATCTCCATGTCCTTTTCCGTTTGCAGCCACCAGGGAAGTCCGCCGAACTCCCACTCCGCGCAGATATACGGACCGGGGCGAACGATCGCCGCAAGAGCGTGCTCCGCCGCTTTGTCTAAAAACAAACCGATATCGAGAATTCCCGAAAAGTCGAATTCCCCTTTCGTCTTTTCATGCATATTCCACACGCAGTACGTTTCCACCGTATTGCAGCCGAGCGCGACCAGCTTTTCGAAAATGTCGTCCCAGGTATCGGGAAGGTTGCGGAAATAGTGCACCGCGCCCGATATAACTTTAAAAGGTTTGCCGTCTTTGAGAAACCGATTTCCTTCGATTTTAAATTCCATGCCGTTATCCTTTGCCGAACCTTTCGGCTTTTTTCGTTATTCCCTAATTTCCGCCAACCCGCAGGGCGGAACGGTTACTTTCGTAAGTCCGCTTGCCGAGGCTTCGAAAACCCGATTGCCGAAGCAATCGTAAATTTTAAGCGAGACTTCTTTTTTAAGCGCGGACAGATCGAGCAATTTTTCTCCGCCGACTCCGAAAAACACGTCCGTTACGGGGTGCTCCGCCGCAAAGGCGTTTCCGCGATAAAGGCAAACGATCTGCTTTTCCTTCGTTCGGGCGCTCATGCGCTCGCACGCAAACGGAAGATCGCTGAAAAACTCGCCCTTTAACAGCACGGCGTCGTTTTCCTTTTTGTAGGCGAGGAAACGCTTTAATACCTGTAAATGCGTTTGCGGCAGAGATTTTAACAGCACCGAAATCTGCGGAACGGCAAACAGACCGCTAAGCAGCTGATACGCCGCATCCTCCGCGGGCGTTTCGGGGTGCCACATCATCATGTCGGTATGTACGGCGGTATTGTCCGAAGTCAGGCGAAGCTCCGCCACGCCGCGGATATTCGAATTTGCCGAATAAGGACAGTCGCCCACACGCAGCATATTGCCGAACGTGCGAACGACGGGTCCCACGTATGTTTGGCGGAACTCGATCAGCGCGTCCGCCTTTACTGCCGTTACTGCGGCGTATACTTCGCGCATCAAACGGTGCACGGCGTCCTCCAACACGGGGATATCCATTCCCTCCGCGGGCGGAGGGTTGCCCTTTTGAAAACGGAAGCAGTCGATAAAGTCCAGCTTTAATCCATCCAGCCCGTATTGTTCCATGGCGTCGCGGTAAAGCCCGATTAAAAATTCCCGCACTTCGCGGTAACGCGGGTCGAGCACGAGCACCTCCCGCCCCGTCAAGTCGTAATCGACCCGGAGCGCCATGTCTTTGAACCGTCCGTAATTTTCAGAACATTCGCCCACGAACGGCACCGAATACCAGAACATGGAATTGATCCCGATTTCACGGCAGGCGTCGGCAAAGTCCTTTCCCGTGCCGATTTTTTGCGGCTGGGGCTTCCAGTCTCCCGTAAAGGCATATCCGCGATTATTATCCATGCACTGCCAGCCGTCGTCTACGATGACCGTGGCAAAGCCGAGTTCTTTGGCAAGCTTCAACTCCCCGAGCACGGCTTGCGGCGTGATTTTTTGGTGGAAATTATACCAGGTGGAATAGAGCGGCTCATAAGCGGCTTCGGGCACGCGGCAGGGCGGGAACGCCCCTTCCCACCATTGCGCGACGGATTTCACGCATTCCGAAAAATGCCGTTTGCGCTCGTCAAAGCGAAGCGTGAACGAATAGGACTTACAAGGCGCGGACGGCGTGCGGAACAATTCGATCTTCCACTCCGCAGCGCAGTTCTCCTCCACGACGCCCACGGTAAAGCACACGTCGCTCTTTACCTCGGACAACGCGGCGGTCACGCGGTTTTCGCCGTTCGGCGCGATCAGCGCAAGCAGGGGCATACTCCCCGCAAGACGGCTTTCGCAGCGCGTCGGCGCCCAATTCGGCGCAATTCCGAAGCCCCCCGACATGGGCGTCCAGACGGACGCGGTATCGATATAAGCCGTGTAAAAGACGACGGTAACGGGCGCGGGGATCTGCTCCGATTCGTAATCGAAAGAGAAATCGTAATAACGGATCCCTTCGCTTTCGCGCTCCTTTACTTGAGTACGGCATTGCTCCGTACCCGTAAACCGAAACTGTAACATTGTAACTCCTTTCATGATATCTTTTTTAAAAACAGCTCCGCTTGCCGAGCGAGCTCTTCCGCGGTCCCGTTATTCTCTATGACTGTCGCCTGTTTCCTTTTTCGAAACTCATCGCTGCACTGGGCGTTCATTCGGGCGAGTATTTGCTCCCGCGAAAGTCCGTCTCGTTTCCCGATCGCCGCTATCCTGTTTTCTTTCTCACGCACGATCACGACGACGTGTTCGAACAATCCTTCGAAGCCGCCTTCGAACAGGAGCGGCACCTCCGCAAAAGAAAGCGGGTGTTCTTCCATGCGCCGCAACAGCTCCGACATAATACGCGGGTGCGCGATCTTCTCCAACTCCTTTCTCGCTTTTTCGTCCGAAAAAACCGTTCGGGCAAGCCGTTCTCTGTTTAAAATCCCGTCCGCAAAACAAGTCGGAAATTTCCGTTCAAGCACGGACAGATAGTCCTTGTCGCGCAAAAGCTCCGCATAAATTTCATCGCAGGAAAAAACGGGAAAACCCATTTTGTTCAAAATTGAGCAAAACTCCGTTTTTCCGCTTCCGATCCCGCCCGTGACGGCTATCCTTTTACTTTGCGTCATACCAGCTCTTTCCCGTGGAGACTTCTGCGATCAAAGGAACGCGCAGTTCGATCGCCCGCTCCATTTCCTCTTTTAACATCGCGGAAACAATTTCAAGCTCCGCCTCGGGCACGTCGAGCACCAGTTCGTCGTGCACCTGCAACACCATTTTCGAACGCAACCCCTCTTTTTTTAGGCGCCTATCCACCCGAAGCATGGCAACTTTGATAATGTCGGCAGAGCTGCCCTGCAGCGGCATATTCATGGCGGCGCGCTCGCCGAACGAACGGATATTGTAATTTTGCGACCGTATTTCGGGGATGTGCCGTTTCCGTCCTAAAATCGTAGTAACGTAACCGTCCTCTTTCGCCTTGTTTACGTTCTTATCCATGTATTCCTTTATTTCGGGATACCGTTGGAAATACGTGTCGATATATTTCTGCGCGTCGGCGGAAGAGCATGACAGGTCTTTCGCCAGCCCGAACGAACTCATGCCGTAAATAATGCCGAAATTTATGGTCTTTGCTCTGCGCCGCATCAGCGGCGTTACTTCCGCGGGAGAGACGCCGAACACGTGGGCAGCCGTCGCCGCATGGATGTCCCGTCCCTCGTTATATGCCTGTATCAAAGGGGCGCAGCCCGAAAAATGCGCAAGCAGGCGCAATTCGATCTGGGAATAGTCGGCGTCGACGAACAAATTACCTTCGCGCGCGATGAACAGCTTGCGCAGCTCCCGTCCGTCCTCTTTGCGAATGGGAATATTCTGCAAATTGGGATTCGCGCTCGAAAGCCTCCCCGTGGTGGTCGTCGTCTGATTGTAGGTGGTGTGGATCACTTCCCCTGTAACAAGCGGACGGATCCCCTCGATATAAGTGGATTTCAGCTTCTGAATTTCACGGTGGCGCAAGATCAAGCGGGCGATTTCATGTTCTTCGGCAAGCTTTTCCAGCACGTCCGCGCTGGTGGAAAAAGCGCCCCGCGCATTGCGCTTTACGCCCTTTGCATCGAACGCAAGCTTATCGAACAGCACTTCCGAGAGCTGAACGGGCGAATTCAAATTGAACGGATCGACCCCCGCAAGCGCATAGATCTTTGCGGAAAGCTCCTCCAACTCGCGGTTGTACTTTTCGGCAAAATAGGAAAACCGCCCAACGTCCATGCGGACGCCCTCGCGTTCCATATCGAGCAAAATAAAGGACAGCGGCATTTCCAGCTCACGGTACAGCCTTTCCTCTGCGGTGTCCTTTAACTTTTCCGCCGCTTCCGCAAACGCAATTTTTAAAGCGTACGCGCAGTTTTCCTCGGGCAACGAATAATCCTTGGCAAGCTCTTTCGCCCCCATGGGACGGAGGTTGGAATCACCGAGGTAGCGCAGCAGCGTAACGTCCTCCGTACGGCACGAAATCGTTACGTCGATTTCGTCCAGCTTATGCGCCAGCGCCTTTACGTCCGATACGTAAACCGTCTTATTGCCGGAAAACAGCTCGGTAAGGAGCGGCTTTAAATCGCTGAGAAAAAATCCCGCCCCGAACAAATCGGTCCGCAGCGGAAACAGATATTCTTTGTTTTCGCAAAAAATATGGCAGCCCTCCGGCTCGAACGACAGCGCGAATTCTTCTATCTTTTCGGGCGCGGGGAACATATCGAGGGTTCGGCATTCGATTTTTTCGACCGTCTGTCTGCGCTCTGCGGGAAAAAATGCGCTGTTTACCAGCGAACGAAATTCGAGTTTTCCGAACATCGTGCGCGCTTCCTCGGGAAAAGGCAGCGACAGAGCGCAATCCTTTAACGAAATATCGAGCGGAACGTTTGTGTCGATGGTTGCCAGCTCGCGGGAAAGATAGGCGATCTCGCGCGATTCCGAAAGCTTGTTTTTCACGCGCGGGTGTAATTTTTCGAGATTTTCATAAATCTTATCGAGGTTTCCGTATTCCTTTAAAAGATCCATAGCGCCTTTGGGTCCGATTCCGCGCACTCCGGGAATATTGTCGGACGAGTCGCCCATTAAAGCTTTTTCCTCGATGATCTGTTCGGGAGCAAGCCCCACTTTTTCGTAAAAATTATTTACGGTAAGCCGATCGATGTCGCTTACCCCGCGCTTAGTGTAACATACCGTCACTTTGGCGTTTACCAGCTGATAAGAATCCCGATCCCCCGTATAGATATACGCGTGTACCGAATCGAATTTGCGCGACAGCGTGCCGATGACGTCGTCCGCTTCATACCCCTCTTTTTCTACGACGCAGATTTGCATTTCACGTAAAAGACTCTTTAAAACGGGGACCTGTTTGGCGAGCTCCTCCGGCATGGGTTTTCGCGTCGCTTTGTAATCCGAATACATTTTATGGCGGAACGTTGGCGCGTGTAAGTCGAACGCCACAACAAAATAATCGGGCTTTTCGTCCTCGATTATTTTAAATACAAGCTTTACGAATCCGAAAATCCCGTTTGTCGGCAATCCGTCCTTGGTCGAAAATACGCTCATCGCATAATAAGCGCGATTCAGCAAGCTGTTGCCGTCGATTAAAATCATTTTTTCCATACTTTTATTGTAGCACGCTTTTATTTTTTTTGCAAGAACATAACGAAAAACGCTTGATTTTTCTTTTAAAATATTATATAATTTTTTCCGTTAGTCGCCGCTGTGGTGGAATTGGCAGACGCGCTGGACTCAAAATCCAGTGGTAGTGATACCGTATCGGTTCGACCCCGATCAGCGGCACCAGATAAAAAGAGGTAAAACTTTTGTTTTACCTCTTTTTTATAGTTCACATTTTTGTAACGGTTAAATAAAAACCGACAGTTGCAGGCAGCGTGAAAGTAAACGGAGTTACACAACCGATTTACGATCCAGTAAAGGGCTTTCCCCTCCCCGAATTAAACCCCGGAGATACGGTCGCGATCGAATATACGATAAAACCCAACGAGCCGATACCGACAACGCCTATCACGCACTTTGCAACGCTGAAATATAAAGTAACCGATCCCATAAGAGGCGACGTAAGTTACGCCGAAAACACCGAAACTCTTTCAATAAACGTTATCTCCGATAAAATCAGCGTGGTGAAAAAGGTAGATAAAGCGTTTGCCGTTGCCGGCGAGAAGCTGCATTATACGATCACGGTCGTAAATTCGGGAAATGTAATCAAAAACGATTTGATTTTTAAAGATCCTATCCCCGAAGGCGCAACTTTCGTTTCGAACAGTGTAAAAATAGACGGCGTAAGCTATCCCGTCTATCACCCGGAAATCGGTTTCGCTCTCCGAAGTTTAACGCCCGATAACGATCTTACCATATTTGACGTAAAGGTGAACTAAAATGAGAACTTTGACCAATATGGCAAATATTACCGACAATTCGGGAAACGTCCCGATCGTCATTTACAGCAACACCGTTCTGACAACGATACGAACCCCCGACGGTAACGGCAGAAGATATCGTTATAAATTCGTTTGCGAGCGCGACGAAAGTTGCTGCAATTGCTGCTGTAACTGCTGTGAATGTTGTAATTGCTGTAACTGCTGCAATGATTGCGACGATTTTTACTGTTAACATTTGAACTTAAGTAATAAAAGTCCCATGACGGCACATCATGGGACTTACATTTTATTACGACAGCGCCAAAGAAATTTTCCAGAATCTTCTTTACAGCTTTCCGCCGACGATCGTTTTTTGCACGCGAAGCTCCTTATCGAGCAGCACGAAATCCGCGTCGTAACCCGCAACGATCTTCCCCTTTTTCAAACCGAGGGCGCGGGCGGGCGTTTCCGAAGCTGCGCGCACTGCCTGTTCGAGCGGGACTCCCGCGCGCACGCATTCTCTCACCAGCATATCCATTGTGGCAAGGCTGCCCGCAAACGCGCTTCCGTCCGAAAGTTTCGCCACGCGATCCTCTACAAGATAGGGCACGCCGTTGAGCACTCCCTCTTTCTCTTCGCTTCCCGTAACGGACAGCGAATCGGTCACGAGCATGACATGCTCCGCCCCCTTTTGCTCGAACACAAGACGGATCAGCTCGGGCGGGATATGTCTGCCGTCGGCGATCAGTTCCGCATATAAATCCCGAAACAGATAGGCGCACTCGATAACGCCCAAGCGCCGATAGCCCTTTTCGCGCGTGATCGTAGAGGTGCAGGAATACAGATGCGTAACCCCCTTTAACCCCGCGACGAACGCCGCAGCCATATCGAGATAAACGGCGTTGGTATGTCCCGCAGAAGCGAACACGCCGCGCTGAAAAAGAGTACGGCAGAATTGCGCATAACGGTCGCGTTCGGGCGCATAGCTCCACTTTTTTACGAACGAACCGAACTCGTCCAAAATACGCAGATAATCCTTTTCGACGGGATCGGTAAAATATTCGGGATTTTGCGCGCCCGCCATTTGCGGGGAAAAATACGGTCCCTCGATATGAACGCCCAAAATTTGCGCCTTGGCTTCTCCGCTCTGTTGCGCCGCTTGCAGCGTGCGGAGCGCGGCAGCCGTGCTCTCGTAATCGGAAGCGAGCGTTGTGGGCAGAATGGCGGTGGTTCCGTGCTGCGCATGAAAATTCACGGCTCGGATCGCGCCCTCCTTCGAGCAGAACGTAAAGTCCGCGCCCACGGCGCCGTGCGTATGCACGTCGATAAATCCCGCGGCGCAATAGCAGTCGCCCGTGTCCAGCTCCCCGTCGAAGGGCAGCTCGCCCTCGCGCGTGACGGAAACGATTTTGCCCCCGTCAAAATAAATATAGCCTTCCTGCGGCTTCCCGCCCGCGAGAATATTTTTACAGCGGATCCGATTCATTCTCGCGCCCCCGTAAACGGACGGAAATACACGCGCACGGTGTGCCGCTCTTTGGAAAGGGCGATATCGCGGAAGTGCGCAACGCCGTCCTCGTTGCCCATTTCGGCAAATCTCGTATCGTTAAACGACAGATTTTCCGCGCGCAGCACGCGCCCGGCGATTCCCTCCGCACGCGAACAGACGTACTTTTTCCCGTTTAAGGTATAGCGGAAATGCGTGGGATAGAACGCCCCCTCGCCCGTCACGGTAAAGTCGATAAACTCGATTTCCTCGTTTTGCAGCGCAAAGCGGAAGCCGTAGCATCCGCCCCAATCGAAGAGCGCGGCGCTCGGCTTTAAGCTGCCGCGGAAAAGCCGTTGCTCCCTCCCGCCCGCATAGCGCACGGTAATTTCGTGCCGTACGGTGGGATAAGGGTCGTAAAGCATCATTTCCGCATAGAGCACGCCCCGCTTATCGGCAAGATTTTCTTTGATCGCCGCTTCCGAAAGCTTGCTTTCGTATGCGGTCCACTTTCTTTCATAGGCGTTCCGATAGCTGAATATCCCCTCTCTCGTTTCCTTCCACAGTCCGTCGCCGATTTGCTTTAATCCGTTCAGCTCCGCGGCGATCTCCTCGATTTTTTTGCGGAAATATTCGGCGGAGCGCGCCTGCGTCTCGTAATGGTCGAAAAGCTCCGTCGCCAGCTTTTGCAGCTCGAGATTGAGCAGAATTTCCGCAACGTAACAATAGATATCGGAGGCAACGCGGCGGGCGGAGCCGTCAAGCGCGGGCAAGCGATTTTTGATTGCTTCCGCCGCATACCCAAGCGCATTGCGGTAGCAAAGCTTTATCATGGAATCGTTTTCGCAGTATTCGGTAAAGTTTAAATTCTTCCCGCACTCCACAACGTTCATGGCAAGCACGAGCTTTGCCAAATCCCTGTCTCCGCCGAGTACGGAAGCGAAAATTTCCCATTTATCCTCTTCTTTTTCCGCCCTGCCGCTCCACCGTTCGCCCGCATAGGCGATCGCGGGATATGCGCCGAAATAGAACGAATCGGAGCGCCGCCAACTCGTCATGATCGCGCCCATGGGATGATACTTTTCCGCATATTCGCCGAAGGTGTCCACGTTGTACAAAGACGAAGCGCGGTGCGCATAGACGCAGAACAGATACCGGAAGCCCAGCTCGTCGTACAGGCGGAACCAATCCTTTTTAATGCGGTTGGTCCAGTGCCCCTGCGGCTCGTCGCCGATAAACACATAATTCCAATTACATAAAATAATATCGCGCGGAAGCCGCTCGACGACGTCGGCATATTCGAAAAAGTCGTCCCACATCATCATGGTTTTGCCGAGCGACTTGCAAAGCTCGTAGGAGTGAAGAATCTGTTGCAGAAACAGCTCGTCCTTGCTTTCGCCCGCGGTCAGTCGGGCGGCGCAGCGGTCGCAAACGGCAAAATCGAAGGGTTCATCCAGCCCCATATGCACATATTTGCTCGGGAACAGCTCGCAGACTTCGGAAATATAGCGGTCGAAAAACTCGTTGAGCGCAGGATCGGAAACGCAGCCGCAGGCGCCGCGGGGATAGTCGTCGAAGCCCCGCCCCTGCGCGGAGCTGTCCGTGATTTCGGAAAGCGATTCCAGCTCGGGATAGAGGAAAAATTTTTCGAGGTGTCCCAGATTTTCAAGCGCGGGAATCACTTCCAACCCTCTTTTTTGCGCATGGGAAACGATTGCGCGGATCTCTTCCTTAGAATACGTTTCCTCTTCGCGAAAAAAGTACGTGGATGCCGTGCGCACGGCGTTTTCGAGGTAGAGCACCAAGGCATTATAGCCGTGCTCCGCCGCAAAATCAGCGTATTCGCAGACGTACTCCACCCGCTCTTTTTGGCGCGCCAGATCTATCTGTAAGCATTTTAATTTCAGTTGCATGATTGTTTCCTTTTTGAACGATAAGCAAAGACCGATTCGGCTTTCGCCGAATCGCGTCTTTGCATCTTCAGGAGGGATAGTTTTATTTATTCGTCGAGCAGTTTTGAATAAGTGCGGGAAGCTCTCCTTCGGTAAAGTTCCAGATAGCAGAATCGAATCCCGAGAACGCAGCCGCCGTTTTCATTTCTGTTTCGGTGATAATCGACACAGGACTTGTAACGTTGCTTTCCGTTGCCCACTTTCCGTATTCGTTAGCTACCGAGCCTTCGAGCACAAAACAGTTTTCGCCGATATTTTTTCCGTCGGACAGATTATTGATTTGTCCGTAAAAAGCGCTCACCGAATAACAATCAGTATAATCCGTAGCACGGGTTACGCCTATCGCAATGCTGTTAACGATTTTGCCCTTCCCGCGCACAGAACCTACCGCACTACCAATACCTTGCGAAGCGTGTTGGCTCCGAACTCTAACGTTAAACAAACAATTTTCTACTCTGCCGTCCAAAACTCCGATAGGTCCTGCGATGACGCCCGACATTTGACCTTGCATTTTTAAATTTTTAATCACGCCGGTGCTTTCGACTTTGGTAAATATACCGCTGTTCCAACCTACGTTGGGTTCGCCGTCCCAGGATAACGTGTAACCGTTTCCGTCGAACGTTCCGAACAAACCGTAACCGCCGTCTACTCCTCCGTCAGCCGTCTTACTGTCAATGCCGAAGCCTATCGGTTTAATAGCGCTTAAATGAATATCCGCCGTGAGTCTGTAATTATTGTGCATATGCAACATACTTTCGGCTTTTTTGTCAAGATCCCAAATCGCAAGGAATTGGTCCGCCGTGGCGATTTCTTTAAACTCGGTATTGATAATCGTAACGGTAAGCTCTTCGCTTTGCGCGTCCAGTCCGCCCTCCGATACCTTTACCGCAATTTTAATTTCCGCCGTGTTGTCGCTCTCAGCCGTAAGCGTCAGCAAGCCCTCAGCGCTAAGCGTAACGCCCGCGGGCGCATTTTTCAGCTCGAACGTAAGCTGCGCCGCATCCGTTCCGCCGATAATTTCAATGTCGCCGAGCTCCGCCAAATCAAACGTACTCGTCTCCGCGGTGTAAGTTACGCTCTCGGGAAGCGACGCGATGAGCGAAAGCTCCTTTTTAAACGTAAGCTCTACCGTCTTGTTTACTTCGGGCGAGTACAGCGAATACACAACAAGCGTGCATTTGTCGCCGTCGTTCGCAAATTTCACGTTTGCGAAAACCGCGCCGTCTTTCACCGTGAACGCATCCTCGGAAACGCCCTCTGCGGGGATCAGCTTGATCCCGAACGCCTGCGGCGCGCCCTCCGCGCCTTCGCTGCCTGCGACCGTCGCCGTTACGGCGTAGCTGCCGTGTTTTACTTCGAGCGTTTCAACCTCGAGCGCTTCGCCGCCGAAGGTTACCGATATGGAGGCAGGCTCTATAAACTTTTCATTTTTTAGAACGGGCATCGCTCCCTCTTTAATGCGCCATACGGCACGGTCGAAGCCCAGCCCCGTCTCCTCGTCGTACTCCGCAAAGGTCGCGCTCGTCTGCATCTCTTCCGCCGTTTTAAAGAATCCCTCGGGATCGACCGCGGCGGAGGTATGGTGCCCGATCGCATATTTCGCGGTACCATCCAGCATAAAGCAGGAGCGAACGGAAACGTCGAACGTGCCCAGCACGCTGGCAACAAAGCCGGACCAACGCGTGTCGTCGGGGTTTTTATCCGTCGTTTTATCAACGATCGCCTGCCCGTACGAAATGCAGTTTATCACTCTCGCGGTCGTTTCCAGCGTACCCGCAAAGGTGGCGATGGGCTGATATACGCCCGCGCTGTTCGCAACGCTTTCCACGCGCACGTCGGCAACGCAGTTTTCGACTTTGCCCTCTATCTTGCCCGCGAACGGACCGGAGAACAATCCCTTTAACCCCTCACCCGCATTCTTGCCGCTTTCCAGCGTAAGATTTTTTACGACGCCTACCTCTCCGATTACGTAGAAGAAGCCGCTGTTCCAGCCTGCGTTCATGTTAAAGTTGGAAATCGTGTAGCCGTTTCCGTTGAACGAGCCCTCGAACTTTACAAACTGCGTATCCGTTTTAAAGCCGATCGCCTTCCAGGAAGAATTCAGGCGGATATTATTCGTGAGCTTGTAGAAGTTTTTCATGTTGCGCACGCTCTGCGCGTCGTCGTAACCCTTCCATACGGCGAGCAGATCCGCTTCGGTCGCGATTTCGCGCTCGACTTCGTTCAGCACGTTCATGGTGACCGACGTACGGAATTCCAGAGGCTCCTCGTTCTCGCGTTCGGCGATCGCAACGGCGTTCACGGTAAAGGAAATGCCGTTATCTACGAATTCGTCCAGCTCGATCAAGCCCGATTCGGAAACGGAGACTCCCTCCGTCGCCTCCTCTATCGAGAACATGACGTCCGTTTCGGGATAAACGGTATATTCGAGTTGAAGCTTCCCCTCGTTTTGCATGGCGTTTACCGTGCGCTGCGCCGTGGTGATAAACAAGCCCTCGGACGGACGGTTGTCCACAGTAAAGGTCGCCTGCGACTTTACGCTCGGTGCCTTTACCGAGGTTACCTCCACGGTAAATTTGTAGCCGTCGGGTGTCTTGGTGGAGATCGCCACCTCGTTGCCGTCCATCGATATAAACGTGTGCTCGCCGACCAGCGCGGAAGTAAACGCGGCGTCCGCGCCCTCGGGCAGAACGGAAACGGTAAGCTCGAACGCGCCCGGCGCGGGCGTCGTTTCGTTCGTTACCGAGATGGATTCGGGAGCGGGTTTTTCCGTTTCGTCTCCGCCCGGCTGATCCGTGCCCGGGTCGTCGGGCGGAGCGCTCGGCTCGTTACAGCCTGCCGCAAACGCGGCGACGGAAACGCACATTCCGAGCGCAAGTAAAGTTGCGATCCATTTGGTTTTTTTCATAGTTTTCCTCCTTTTTTATCAATCAACCCTTAATTCCGCCTGCAACCACGTTGGAGATGATCACTTTCTGGAAGCAGCCGAACACTACCAGAATGGGGATGATCGCCACGATCATGCAAGCAAACATCAAAGGATAATCGCCTGTCTTTTGAATTTCTATGGTGAGAGAGTTTAAGCCTACCGCCACCGTCGGCATGGAGGGCAGATATACCTTGGGCGTGGCGTAGTCGTTCCAGTAGCCGATCGCCGTAATAATGGCAAGGGACACCAGCTGCGGCGCGCTCATGGGCAGCATGATTTTAAAGAAGATTCCGAAGGGCGTCGCGCCGTCCAGCTGCGCCGCTTCCGCATACGTCCAGGAAATCCCCTTAAAGTGCCCGTTCAGCAACAAAAATCCGAAGCCGAAGCCGCTCACGTAAATAAACCAGATGCCGGGAAGCGTGTTTCGCAAATGAATATCGCCCATAAACTGATACATTACCGGGAGCGTTCCCACAATGGGTACCACCATGGAAACGAGCACCATGCCGAATATGATCTTTTTCCCGGGGAAGTTGTACTTTGCCAGCACGTACGCCGTCGCCGCAGAGAAGAACACCTCGAGCGCGGTTGCCGATACGGTGACGATAATGCTGTACAGGAACATCAGCATTAAGTTGACCTGACTTGTGTTTTCTCCGGAACCGACCTTTACTTTAAAGCCGATGAGCGCCTCGTAATAGTTGGACCAGTCGAACTCTTTGGGAAAGGACAGCCCGCCGTTGCCGAGTACCGATCCGCTCGAAAAATCCGCCCGCGTCTTAAAGGAGTTTAACAGCAGCCATGCAAAGGGAATCAGAAGCGACACCGCATATAGCGTGAATATCGCAAATGCGATCCACAAAACGATCTTTTGCCCTTTCGAGCGCTGCTCGGACGAACGGTTTGCGCGTCTTAACGTTTTCTTTTTTTCCTGATCCGTAACCGTCATCAATAATCCACCTCCTTGAAGAATCTGTTCATGATCTTTCTCGCAAGGAAGATGATCGGAACGTACAGCAGGGAGCACAGCAAGCCGAACGAGGACAGCTGCGGGATCTGCGTTTCGTTAGAATAATTTCCGAAGATATACAGCGCGATCGTGCCCGTATTAAAATTCCCGTCCGTCGTCGAACCCATTAAGAAATATGCTTGCAGATAGATGGTAAGCACGCAGTTCATACCCACGGTAAACAGCGTTACGACGGTGGGCCATATCAGCGGGATCACGATTTGTACCATCTCCCTGCCCATGCCCACGCCCTCGAGCTTGCCGTATTCGATCAGCTCGGTCGGCACGCGCCCCATGGCGCCCGCAAGCAATATCACGTTATAGCCGATGCCTGCCCAAACGCAGTAAGCGAAGATCATAAAGGGCGTAAGATTGTCGCTTCCGAACCACACGGGCGGAGACGATACCCCCAACCCCTTTAACACGGCGTTTACGTAGCCAAACGTGTCGAACCCGAACCGAAACGCCATAGTAAGCACCACTACGGGCAGAATGGAGGGCAAAAAGTAAATGACTTTAAAGACGTTTTTCCCCGGCACGCCCTTATACAAAAAGTAAGAGCATCCGATCGAGAGCGGCAGCGTTACAAAACAGGTAACGGGAAAGTACAGCAGCGAGTTTACCAAAATCATGCGGTACTTCTCTTCGAACAGAATTCGTTCGATCCACATTTTATAGTTGTAAAACACGTCGTTCGGAATCTGAAAGTCGTTTACGGCAGGATTGTAGCGCGTGAACGAAAGGAAAATCGTCCGCGAATTGATATAAAGCCAGTTGATCAAAAAGTGCAATACGGGATAAGCGAGCATCACGACGATAAAGACGATCGCGCCCTTGCTTAAATTGTATTTTCCTTTTTTTCCGGTTTTCTTTTTTTCGGATTTCGTTTTCACGCTCTTTCTCCTATGCCGATCAATCCTTTAATCCTGCCTGGAATCTCCAATCGCTCCACTTTGCGTCCACCTGGTTCCATGCCTGTTCGAAAATCGAATCGGGCGTGACGGCGCCCGGCTTGCCGAACGTGGTAAAGCATCTTAAATAAAAATTTTCCAAAGGATACGCGGACACCAGCTTTTGCACGAACATGGGGTTGGCGGAATATCCCGTACTGCGGAATTTCGCCTCGCCCAAAAGGGTAATCATGTCCTCGTCCCAGCTGTATTTGCAATAGGTGTCCTTGTCCTTTAACAGCTGCGGAATCTCGTATTTAAAGCCCAGCAGCATCCCCGAAACGTTTTTAGGGAAAATGAGCGTATTCTCGGTTTCGCTCATCCACTTTAAAAATTCTACGGCAAGGTCCTTGTTTCCCCTTTCCGCCACTACGATGGAATCGCGCCCCGCCACGTCGTAACAGACGCGGATAAAGTTGCCCTCCTCGTCCTTTTTCGCCTCGGGCACGTACGGAGTGGGAATGAGCCCCACGTCGATTTTGGCTTCGTCGATCATCTCGGAGCCGAGCTCGTTCACCGCCCAGGCGGTCGCGGGCATCATCGCCGCCATACCGTTCAAAAACGCCTGATTCGCCATGATGTTGTTGATCCCCTCGAACTGAGGATAGAGATATTTGTTCTGATTTTTCACGAATAGATTGTACCAGTATTCGTAAGCCTTCTTGTGGTGAGGATAGACGGCGGGATTCCAGCACGTTTTGACGTTGCCCTCGAACAGGCGCAAAAACTCCTCTTCTCCCGCGATCTGGATCCACCAGTCGTAAACGAGGCTGTCCCAAAGGTAACCCTCCGTTCCCGCAACGAGGAAGGGAACCTCCCCCGCCTGATAGATGGTTTCGCACAGCGCTTCGAGCTGCGCGTACGTTTTGGGGACCTGCCAGCCGTTCTTTTCGAACATGGTCTTGTTGTAAATGATCCCGCCCGCGCCCTGCACCTGCGCCACCTTGTAAAACTTTCCGTAATAAACGGAGCTGGACAGCGACGAGGGCGTTAACAGATCGCGGAAGCGAATGGATACGTCGTCCTCCGTCTCCTCGGTGTTCTTCGTATCCGTATATATCTGCGCGCCGTATAACGATTCGGTGAGGTCCGCGAGCAAGCCCTGTCCGCCCAGCGTCTCCCACGCAATGTCGTGGCTGATATAGATATCCTCGGGGGAGTTCTCCAACTCCACTTTCAGCGTGCCGTTGATATCGTCGGACGCGGTAAGCCGAACGGTGACACCGGGATAATCCTTTTCGAATTCCGACTTCATCTCTTCAATCCATTCGCTGCCGTATCCGCCGTTAAAATAGGTGATATTCAGAATTTTATCCGAAAAATCGTCCGCGCTCTTGCGCTCGCGCAGCACCCAGCCGCTTCTGTCGCTCGTGTCGTTTTGTCCGAGGTCTACGTCGGGATCGTAATCCCCCTGCGTCCAGTTGCAGCCCGCGCCCCCCAATGCCATCGCCGCACACAGCCCGACCGCCGCGATTCCTTTGAAAAGTTTACCCTTCATCTTGTTTCCTCCCTTTATGAAACCAGTTTTAAATGACATTCCGTTAAAATAAGCTCCCTGCCGTCCGCGCAAAGCGTAACGCGGATATGCTCCGTCTCGCGCTCGCCGACCGTAAACCGCACGACCGCACGATCTCCCGAACGCTCCGCCGCGTATTCTGCGCTGCCGAGGAGCGCAAGAGCGGGCTCCGAGCAGTTCGCCGCCCCCTTTAAACAGTCTACCCGAACGCGCAACCCGTCATTCGCGCCGCCGCATACGGCGGTCAGCTCGAATGCAAATCCCGCATACTGCGCCGTTACCGTCTGCGAGGCGCTCGCACCCGCCTTTAAGACCAGCCTTCCGTCCGCGATCTCTGCGCCGTCCGAAAGCTGCCAGGTACATATCTCCCTGCCCTTAAAGCTTTTCACGCAAGCTGGGCGGGAAAAATCTCCGTTTGCAAAATAATCGGTGTGCGGCACGGGAGCGCTTCCCAAATACCTGCCCGTGTAGCTCAGTCTGTTCTCCGCTTCGTTGTTTCCGTCGAGGCAGGGCTCGTCGTATTCGGTGATCCGAACCCAGTCGAGGTAGAGATACGCGCGCTCGAAGAGCGGATCTCCCAGCCAGGCGATCGCGTCCTGAAAGAGCGAAGCGACCCAAAACGTTGCCGTGTAGCGCGGCACCGCGCGGGTGATTTTCAGGCGGGGAACGCCGTCCAACAGCCAGGTGACGGACTCCCCGTCCTCGCCCGCAGTGCGCCATTCGAACGCGAACACATGCCACTTGCCGTCGTTGACGGGCGGACAGGAAATCACCTCCGAAGCGCAATTCTTCTGCGAATCGCTCGCGTAATTCTCGTAAGTCGTTCCGCTGTAACGGCGGAAGTCTCCGCCGTGCGGCATCTCAATATCGATCTCGCTGTACTTGCGGCTTTCGTATTCGAGCGACCAGTCGTTAAAATACGTCCAGCACGCGCTGCACTGTCCCGCGCGGGGAACGGCTTTCATGCGCACCTCGTACCGTCCGGGACCGAACAGCCGCTTTGTCACAATGCCGCCGCCCTGGCGCTTTCTTCCCTCTTCCCGAGCAAAATCTCCGTTCGAGGCAATGATCACCAGCCCGCCCGTCGCCCCCTCGGCGGCAACCGCCTCGGGGTCGGTGGTAAACATACAGTTATCCTCGGAATATCCGTTGTTGTTCTGCGACTTCCACCTCTCGTTCAGCGCCCGCCAGACGTCGCCGCGGATCCCTTCCGAAAAGTCGTCGTAAAACATGCTCTTTTTCGCGGGCTTCTTGCCGCGCTCGGGTACGTTTTTCATGCCAGATACATCTTCACGGAGGTTACCCGCACCGTGGTGCCCTCGTCCGTTTTCAGACAAACCCGCAGGCTGTTCGTGCGCAGATCCTGCAATTCGAATTCCAGCTCCTTTGTTACCGACATCTTATGGCGGAAGGTAAGCACTTCGGACTTTCCGCGCGGCATGATGCCGTAATATTCCTCGAGGTAAGCGTTCAGCCCGCCGTCGCCCGAAATCTTTTCCGCCGTAACGATCAGCTTCAATTTGTGCCCTTTATACTTGGAATCGACCGTCTGATAAATTAAACTGTCGGGGTCGATCTGCAGATAACCCACGTAATTTTCCGAACTGCATACCGAGTTGGAAGTGAGCCACTCCTCCCAGCCGAGCGCCTTATCCGCCGTACCCTTCTGCAAACGCGAAAAGTCGCCGTTGATGATATAGTCCGTGTGTGGAATTTCCGCGTTTCCGAGGTCGACGAACGACCATTCCTTTTTCGCCGTCGAGCTTCCGCATTCGTCGATCGTGGGATCGTCGTAAGAGGTGATCTTCACCCAATCGACGTACATATACGCCGTATCGAAGTTGGGTACGCCCAGCCAGGAGGGAATGTCGGGGAAGTGCGTGCCGATCCAGAAGGTCGCCTGATATTCGGGAACGCTCGTGGTGCGCTTCAACACGGACTGTCCGTCCACGTACCAGATGATTCCCGTATCGTTTTCCGCCGTGCGCCATTCGAAGGCAAGCGTGTGCCACTCGCCGTCGTTCACGCTCATGTTGCCCAGCCCCGCCTTTTCGTAGCTCACCTTTGCGGTCGTCTGGTCCATATTCTGTTTGTTGATATATTTCGAATAGGTCGTCGCCGAGAATTGACGGAAGTCCCCGCCCTCGGGCAGCTCGATGTCGATTTCGCTGTATTTGCTGTCCTCGAGAGAATCTCCCGTGGTCAGATTCGGCGTGCCGTTCCAGTACGTCCACAGCGCGGTGCACTGCCCCTGACGGGGAAGCACCTTTAAACGGACCTCGTATTTTCCCGCGCCGAAGCTGTCGCGGGTGATGAGCACCGCCCCCTTGTACGGGTCGGTCGAATAGGCGCCCGTCGCTTTCATCACTACGATCCCGCCTTTCGCACCCTCCGCCTCCACCCGTTCGCGGTTGGTGGAATAGAGAATGTTTTTACTCGTTACACCGTTGTTATTCGTCTTGTCGAGCCCCCAGCCCCTGTCGTCCGAAGCCCATACGTCCGTGTCGATCCCGCCCGAAAAGTCTTCGTAAAACGTTCCCGTCACCACGGGGGCGCTGTTCCAGCCGTAATCTACGGGTTCGATCTGCTCTTCCGGCGGCGGCTGCGGGTCCCCGTCGTCCGGTTTGCCCTCGTCGGGTTTCCCGCCGTCGCACCCAGCAAGCGCGGCAACCATGCCGAGCCCCAAAGTTATCGCTACGATCCGTCTCCATTTATCCATAATGTCCTCCTTATTCTTTACGGTGATACGTGCAGCAAACGTTTTGCGCTGTCTTTATCCGTGAACAGCACGGCGTGCGGATGCCGCCGTAAAATCGTCGCGGGGACCGCCCTGTCGATAGGGTCGTTCATGGTGCGGTACACTGCCTCAGCCTTCTTCTCCGTGGGAACCACGCAGAACATATATTTCGCCGAAACCAGCGCGGGAATCGTGAGCGTAACGGCATATTTTGGTACTTCCGCAAGCGTGTCGAACGTCTTGTCGTTCACCTGCTGGCGGCGGCACACCTCGTCCAGCCCCACCTGCTTCATCAGCCTGGTGTCGGAAAAATCCGCCACTTCGGGATCGTTGAACGCGATATGCCCGTTTTCGCCGATCCCGAGGCACACGATGTCGATCGGGCGCTCCTTTAATAAACTTTCGTACCGTTCGCACAGCCGCTCGGCGTCGCCGCTTCCGATATAGTAGACCCGTTTCATCGCAACCTTGCCGAATATGGCTCGGTCGAGATAGCTGGCAAAGCTCTTCGGGCTTCCCTCTTCCAGCCCCACGTATTCGTCCATATGAAAGGCGGTCACGCGCGACCAGTCGATATTCTCTTGTACCAAATAATGCAATACGTCGTTCTGAGAGGGCGCGGCGGCGAAAACCATCGTAATTTCGTCCTGACGTTCAAACAGCTCGCGCATTTTTTCGGCGATGACTCCCGCCGCATATCTGCCCATACTGTCGCGGTCGGAAAACACCTTACAGGTAAGCAGATCTTTTTCGTATTCCTTAATCAGCATTTCCTACGTTCTCCCTATTCGAAAACTCATACTCAACCGTGATTGGATTATAACACGGATTGAAACGGCTTCCTTATAAAATATTGCGACAAAACTTAAATATATTGACTTTCGATTGACAGGTATTTTTTTTCGTGTTACAATAAAAAACGAGGAAAAGGAGACAAAAAACATTGAATCGTATTGAATTTATGCCGTCGTCCCCGAAAAAAATCGAAGTAAAGCACAAATACGGCATGGAGAACTCTCTTTTTTCCATGCATATCCATAACAATTTCGAGATATATTTTACCCTTTGCGACGGCAATAAGTTTTGCGTCGGGACCGAATTTTATCCCGCGGATAAAAACGACGTTTTTTTGTTCAACAATACCGACGTGCATAAAATCACGGTCACCGATCCCGACCGCTACGAGCGCTACGTGGTCATGTTCGCCCCCTCGCTCTTCCCCAAAAACGACCCCGAGCTGGGCGGACTTTTGGAGTGCTTCGACGGCGGCGCGGCAAAGCGCAATCATAAAATTTCGCTTTCCGACGAACAGGCGAAGGAGCTCACCGAAATTCTCGAAAAAATGATTTTGTGCGGGAACGAAAACGCCTCCCGCGCGGATTTAAAACGCAAGCTGTATCTCGCGCAGATCCTTTTGCTGCTGAGCGACGTTAAGCAGACCGCCGCGCAGCGGAACGATCCGCGGACGGAAAACGATCCCCGTCTGAATGCGATTCTGGATTATATCCGCACCCACTGCGACTACCCCGTGACGCTCGACGAGCTGAGCAAAGAATTTTATTTGAACAAATACTATCTTTGCCGTATGTTTAAAAACAAACTCGGCTTCGGCATCAGCGATTATATCGAGTCCTGCCGTCTGAGCAATGCAATCCCTCTGCTGCGCGCGGGCGTGCCCATTTCCACCGTCGCCTTAAAAACGGGATTCGGCAGCGACACGTATTTTATTTCTACGTTTAAAAAACATTTTGGCATTTCGCCCAAAAAATATGTGAAAGAGGTGACCCAATGAACACGCAACTGAAACAGCTTTGCGACGAGCTCGGCTTCGAGCCCGAGGCGACAGCCGCCCTGCTCTCCGCGTCCGAAACGGACGAAGAGAGCGTTAAAAAGTTTACGGAGGGGCTCGTGTCCCGCGAACGCTTCCCCGAGAGCACGACTGAACTGCTTGCGCGGTACGAATCGGACAAGACGGGTTGGTGCGTGCTGAAAATCATGCTGATTGCCGCGCTGCGCTCGCGGGAAATCTACCGCGAACGGGGAATTTCGGACGAAATTTTCCTCGACACCATGAAATGCTTTCCGCGGTTCGTGCGCGAGCACAGAGCGAGCTTCGGCACGTTCGGCTTCGACCGCGGATTTTGGGTGGGCAGGCAGCTTTCGCTGGTGTTGTTCCGCATCGGCGAGCTGGAATACGAGCTCTCCGAACACGAGGGCAAAAACGCGATTTCCGTACATATTCCCTCGGACGCCGATTTGACCCCCGCCCTGCTCGACGGATCCTTCGCCGCTGCGAAAGATTTTTTCGCGCGTTACTTTCCCGATTATGCAAACGCGCACTACTTCTGTTATTCCTGGCTGATCTCCCCCGCGTTGAAAAATCTTTTGCCCGCAAATTCTAAAATCATACTCTTTCAGAACCGTTTCCGCGTCCTCTCCTTCGACGAAAAGGCGGACAGCTATAAACTTTGGGTATTCAAAAACAAAGAGCTTTCGCCGCAGGACTTTCCCGAAAACACCTCCTTGCAGCGCCGCATGAAGGCGCACGTTTTAAAGGGCGGAACGGTCGGCGAGGCGCTCGGCATTCTTGTTTAATTCCCGTTCGTAAAACAAAAAATCCACTCCGAAACCGCTTCGAAGTGGATTTTTATTATTTTTCACTAATATATTAAATTTACTTGACAGCAAAAACAAATAAAAATATAATATATTAAAAATTTTTCAAACTTTTATACAAAAGAGAACTGCCATGATTATAAACGTCGGGTTACGGACGGACATCGTTCAGCATTACAGCGATTGGCTCTTTCGCCGATTCCGGGAAGGCTTCGCCTATTCGCGCAATCCGCTTTTTCCTAACCGTTTAAACAGATACGAGCTTTCGCCCGATAAGGTGGACGCCGTCGTTTTCTGTTCCAAAGACTATTCCCCCGCGCTCGGTCGTATCCGCGAAATTACGGACCGTTTCCGCACGTACTTTTTTTACACGATCACTTCGTACGGAACAGACCTCGAGCCGAACATCCCCGATACGGAACAGGCGATCGAAACGCTGATCGCCCTTTCGGAAACCGTGGGCAAACAGCGCGTTGCGTGGCGGTACGATCCCGTGCTTATCACCGACGTATATACGGCGGAAAAGCATTTTCTCGCGTTCGACCGAATTTTACGCAAGGTGCGCGCCCATATCGACCGCTGCATATTTTCGTTTGTGGAAATGTTTCCAAAACTGCAACTGTATGTGCCAGACCTCGTTCCTCTGAATCTCGCTCAAAAACGAGTGCTGGCGACAGAGTTCGGCAAAATCGCAAAAAAATACTCCGTTCCCGTTCAGACGTGCGGCGGCGGAAAAGACTTCGAAGACTGCGGCGTTCCGGCGTGCGGCTGCACCACGTTAGATCTTCTGGGAAGAGCAAACGGCGTGGTGTTCCGCTCCATCCGCCATAACGGAATGAAGCGGCGCTGCCGCTGCATCGAATCGCGCGATTTGGGCTGGTACGACTCCTGCCCCAATCTGTGCAAGTACTGCAACGCCAACCGCGACCGCTCGCTCGTCGCGGACAACTATGCCGCGCACGACCCCGCCTCGCCGCTGCTGATCGGTCAGGTGCGGGAAACGGACGTAATTTTAAAAGCGGCACAATTCAGCTATTTAAAGAACGACGGAAGTCAGATTTCCTTTTTCGATCTGTAAAACAAACCGCGGGCAAAAGCCCGCGGTTTTCATTTCTTTCGGATATGCGCAACAAAAAATCCCTCGTAAAGCTCCGTCGGCGCCACGCAGAGCGTACCCTTCGGCGAAGGCAGCCGCGGCAGAGAAAAGCGCTCCTCGGGTATAGGGATCAGTTCTCCGTCCGAGGAGTCGAGCACCTCCCGCAGCACGTCCCCGTTTTCGCAATTTAATACGGAACAGGTGGAATAGACCAACAAGCCTCCGCGCTTTAACAGCGTAAGCGCCTTTTTTAACAGCTTCTTTTGCAGCTGCGCACTGTTCTCGATCAGCTTTTGCGAAAGCGCGATCGGACGGGAGGGATCGAGCGTGCCGCTTCCGCTGCACGGCGCGTCGAGTAAAATTTTGTCGAAGCGGAAAAAGTCGTCCAACTTCGTCGCGTCCGCCAAAAGCAGATTTACGCGCGAAGCCCCCTGCCGCTGCACATTAAACTTTAACCGCTCGAAGCGGATCTTATCCTTTTCGCATGCGGTGATCTGCGCGCCCCCGTGCGACAGCGCATAAAGCTGCGTTGTCTTCCCGCCGGGCGCAGCCGTCATATCGAGAATGTTTTCCCCGCTCTGCGGATCCAGCACCAAGGGCGACAGCATGGAGGAAAGGCTTTGCAGATAGATTTCTCCCTTTTTATAAAGCGAAAGGCGCCGCAAAGTCTCTTCGTCCGCGCCGTCCGCGATCAGCGCGTCGTCGTACCAAGAAACCCGTCGCACGCCGATCCCGACTTCCGCCAAAGCGGAAACGACCCGTTGCCCGTCCGTTTTTAAAGTGTTTACCCGCAGCGTTACGGGACGGCGGACGGAATACCCCCGCAAAATTTCTTCCGCAAGCACTTTTCCGTAGTCTCTTTCTAAAAATCGGTTTAAAAATTGCGGTATCATGCCTTTATTTTTCCCATTATGTCACACGTAGTACCTTGTAAATTTTAAAAAATAAAAATTCGCAGAGTATTTGATAGATGCTCTGCGAAAAATTTCGTATTTATTCCAGCTCCAACAGCCAATCCAAAATCACGTTGTCGGGGACCAGCTGCATCTTTTCGTCGAACTTAACGTTCAGCATTTCCGCAAAGTTCGCGCCGCGCGCCGACTTTTTAAAATCGGTAGCGACCTTTCCGAGCCCTCGCTCCTTTCCGTTGTAGGTAGAAAACGGATACACGTTCACTCCGTTCCACTTATATCCCGAAATGAATTTTTTCATGGCGGGAGCCATTGCGTTCCACCAAACGGGCGTTCCAAGAATTACCGCGCCGTAATGCGAAAGATTGATTTCCATGGGACGGATCTGCGGCAGATATCCGCTTTCGATCTCCTTTTTGGCAAGACTCGAAAGCACGTCGAAATCGTCGGGATAGTCCTTCACCGTCTGCACTTCGATGATGTCCGCGCGCAACGCGCGCGCAATTTTCATGGCGATCCGTTTGGTATTTCCGCTCAGGGAATAAAATACAACTAATTTCTTCATGATTATCTCCGCTTTCTTCCTTTACGATCAATAAAAAGTAGCAAGTTCTTCGGTCGGCTTTTCGCAAAATTCAAGCAAATCCGCCTTTAATACGGGACCCTTCTGCCCGTATATTTTATCGTATTCGATTTCGATGCGTCCCGTCACTTCCAGCCAGTCCCGCGTCTTTACCGAAAACTTGCCCGTATACCGCACCACCATGCCGCTGTATGCGATATCCGCCTCGCAGCATGTCATAATATGTCTGCCGAGGACGACCGTCCCCGCCTTCATGCGCTTATCCGTTGCCGCCAAGCCCTTAAAATGCACCGTCTTCCCCGCGTATTTTTCCGGATCCTCCATCAAATCGCGGTAGAAAAACGCATAGTCGCGGTCGGCGATCTCTATCACGTCCGCCTCGATATCGAACGGCAGCGGGTCCTCGATATCGTCGTAATCCGCTCTGCCGCCCTCGAACTCGTACACGATTTGCGGTCTGCGGGAGATCCCGCGGATAATTTTATGAAATTCTTCCTTGGAAAACTCTTCGCGGAAGCGGTTAAACACCACCATATCCGCATACTGCACCTTATCGAACACGAGTTGACGCATATTTTTATTAAAGCTTAAAAAGTCGGGCGCATTAAAAAAGGTCATAACCTGCGCGATCAGCCAACCGTCCGGCATGGCGTCGAACAGCTTCGTCAGCTCGCACATACCGTTATATTCCACCACCACGCGCTCCGCCTTGTGCTTTTTCTGCAACGCGGCGAGCACGGGAAGGCTCAACGCTTCGGCGGGAACGGTTTCGACCGCGGCGCCCTTCACGCGGAATTTGGACGGATCGAATTCGACCTCGCCCTCCTCGCAGACGAGCAACAGCGTCTTTTCGCCCGATTCGAAGCGTTCGTCCTCGAACGTTTCCTGAATAAAGGTCGTTTTGCCCGATTCCAGAAAACCGAGGAACAGATAGACGGGAATTTCTTTCACCATATTACCCCAAGAATAAATCCTTTAATTGTTCGGAATCGAGCTTGCAGCCGATCACGCAAAATCTGCCCGTCACCAGCGGCGAGCCCGTACGCACGTCCGCTTCCTCGGGCACGTAGTCGAAATAGATCCACTCCGAGCCGCCGTCCACAATTCCCTTTGCGCGCAAAATTTGTCCGTATTTGCCCGTATCGAGTTCCTTTAAAATATGTTCGACGCGCTCGCGCGTAAATTTTTTCGCCGTTTCTGTGCCCCACGTCGAAAACACCTCGTCCGCGTGATGGTGCCCGTGCCCTTCATGCTCATGGCGGTGACCGCAGCAGTGTTCATGCTCTTCGTCGTGCCCGTGGTGATGTCCGCAGCAATGCCCGTGCTCTTCGTCGTGCCCGTGGTGATGTCCGCAGCAGCATTGTTCATGACGTTCGGAAAGCTCGGCGAGCTCGGATTGTAAGCTGTCCGTTTTTTGCATGGTCTGCAAAATGTCTTTTCCCGAAAGCTTGTCCCAATCGGTCGTAACGATGGAAGCGGAGGTATGCTCCTTTAACAGATTCGCCGCCGCTTCCGCCTTTTCCGCATCCGAATTGTGCGAAAGAACGATGCAGCTTGCGTTCTCTACCTGATCGAGGAAAAATTCGCCGAAATTCTTTAAATACATTTTGCACTTTTTCGCGTCGACGACCGTGCAAAACGCGTTCAGCACGGCGTCCGGAACGTTCGCGCGCTCCACCGCCTTGATCACGTCGGACAGCTTTCCCACGCCCGATGGCTCGATCAGAATCCGATCGGGCGAATACTCCCGCGCAACCTTTTTCAGCGCTTCGGCAAAATCACCCACCAGCGAGCAGCAGATACAGCCCGAATTCATTTCCGTGATTTCCACGCCCGCATCCTGTAAAAATCCGCCGTCTACGCCGATTTCGCCGAATTCGTTCTCGATTAAAACGACTTTTTCTCCCGTATAAGCTTCTTTGATCAATTTTTTAATGAGCGTCGTTTTTCCCGCGCCCAAAAAACCGGAAAAAATATCAATGAGAATCACGTTGATAACCTCTTTTAAATTGCGTTAAAACGCCCAGTTTCCATCCTTGAACAGCTGCACGCGCTCGCCGCTCTTCGTAACGCCGAAAATATTCAGATCCTTGCTGCCTATCATAAAATCGACGTGGATCAAGCTGTCGTTGATCCCTTTCTCGTGCAGCTCCTTCTGCGACATAGTCTCGTATCCCTTTACGCAGTTGGTAAACCCTCTGCCGAGCGCCATATGGCAGCTCGCGTTCTCGTCGAACAGCGTGTTGTAAAAGAGGATTCCCGAGTTATTGATGGGAGAATCATATGCGATCAGCGCGCATTCGCCGAGCATTTTCGCCCCGTCGTCCATGGAAATCATCTTTTCGAGCAAGTGCTGATTCTTTTCCGCCTTTACCTCGACCACCTTTCCGTGCTCGAAGCGAACGGAGAAGTTTTCGATCACCTCGCCCTGATAGGAAAGCGGTTTCGCCGAATAGACGATCCCTTCCGCCGCGCCCGCCTTGGGAGAAATGAAAATTTCCTCCGAGGGGATATTCGGATTAAAATAGTGCCCCTTCAGATCCTCTTCGCCGCCCCCCATAAACAGCGAGCCGTCGATCAAGCCCACCGTAAAGTCCGTTCCGTTGGAGGATTTGTATTCGAGCGAAACGAGATTCAAACGGTTTAAATAGTCGCACCGCTTGGCAATTTCGTCGTTGTGACGCGCCCACTCGCGCACGGGGTCCGCTCCGTCCGCACGGGAAGCCTTTAAAATCGCGTCCCAAAGCTTTTCCACCGCCTGATTGACGTTGAGCGAAGGGAACACCTTTTTCGCCCACGCCTTGCCGGGGATCGCGGCGATGCACCACTGATATTTATTGTCCATATCGTCGCGGTAGCTCTTAATCGCCTTGGTGCGCGCGGAGCGTACCGCGGTAAACTTCTCCTGATCGATCCCCTTTAATCCGTCGGGATCCTCCGATTCGAGATACAAAATCGCGGGAAGCGCCTTCTTTTTCAGCTCCCACTTTTCAAGCTCCCACTTCTGCGTTTCCGAGAGCGATTCCGTTTTTTGATAACGGTAATGCAGGTTGGCAAGGGGCTGGTGCGTAAACTCCACCGTCACCTTTCCCGCGCCCGCACGGTAAAGCTCTTCCACCGCCATCTCCACGAATTCGGGCTGGTCGAGCTCCGCCTGCACGATGACCCACTGTCCCTTTTGTACGTTTATTCCCGTTTTGGCAAGTAATTTTGCATAACGGCGCATTTGTAATTTATTCATAGTAACCTCCGCTATTCCTTATTATAACACTTTTTTTATGCACCGTCAACTTTAAGCAAGAAAAAACACGGTCAAAAAACCGTGTTTTTCCAAATATCTCCAATACTATGTCAGATATAATACTACGCTTCCGCTCGATAAGCTGCGTCTTACATCGATCACGCGCTGATTGGACGAGCCGCGGAACTTCAATCGGATATCCTTTAACTCCTCTTCGAATTTCCCGTCTATCAGCACGTCCAAAAGCGAGATAAGCTCTCTCGTCGCCTCGCAGCAGGCTTGCGGCTCCGCCAGACTCCCGTCCGAATAGGTATAGCCCGTAAAGCACCAAATGTTTTGGTGCGGAAACTTTTCCCGCACGCGCCGCACAAACGGCAGCAGCGCGCGCTGGTTACTCGGCTCGAACGGATCACCGCCCAAAAGCGTGAGCCCCGCGATATAGTCGGGCGCGAGCATTTTAAAGAGCGCTTCTTCCGTTTCCGCGGTGAACGGCTTGCCGTATCCGAAATCCCAAGCCACGCTGTTAAAGCAATTTTTGCAACGTCGGGTGCAGCCCGAAACGAAGAGGGAGACCCTTACCCCCTCTCCGTTCGCAATATCGGTGGGCTTGATTTCTGCGTAATTCATGATTATAAGTGCAACACTCTGTCTTTGATTTCCTGCGTTCTGCCCTGATTCCAGAACTGCGTGCCGATATATCCGCACGTACGGCGGGCAACGTTCATTTTTGCCTGATCGCGGTTATGGCAGTGCGGGCATTCCCAAACAAGCTTGCCGTCCTCTTCCGCAATTACAATTTCTCCGTCGTAGCCGCAGACCTGACAGTAGTCGCTCTTGGTGTTCAGCTCGGCGTACATGATATTGTCGTAAATGTACTGCATCACGGCGAGCACGGCGGGAATATTGTCCTGCATGTTGGGCACTTCCACGTACGAGATCGCGCCGCCGGGAGAGAGCTGCTGAAACTCGCTCTCGAACTTTAATTTGGTAAACGCATCTATCTTCTCGCTTACGTGCACGTGATAGCTGTTGGTAATATAGTTCTTATCCGTCACCCCGGGAATGACGCCGAAGCGCTTTTGCAGGCATTTGGAGAACTTGTACGTGGTGCTTTCGAGCGGCGTTCCGTAAAGCGAAAAGTCGATATTCTCCTTTTCTTTCCATTCCTTGCACTTGTCGTTCATGTGCTGCATGACGGAGAGCGCGAAGGGCTTTGCCTCCTCGTCCGTATGGGATTTGCCCGTCATGTACACCGTGCACTCGTACAGCCCCGCATAGCCGAGCGAAATGGTGGAATAGCCGCCGAAAAGCAGCTTGTCGATCGTTTCCCCTTTCTTTAAACGGGCGAGCGCGCCGTACTGCCAGAGAATGGGCGCCGCGTCGGACAGCGTGCCCTTTAAGCGCTTGTGCCGTTCCATGAGCGCCTGATAGCACAGCTCGAGCCGCTCGTCGAAGATTTTCCAGAACAGTTCCTTATCCTTGCCCGAGGAGAGCGCGACGTCCACCAGATTGATGGTAACGACGCCCTGATTGAATCTGCCGTAATATTTGGGCTTGCCGTTCCCGTCGACGTACGGCGTTAAAAAGCTGCGGCAGCCCATACAGGTGTAGCAATGCCCCTCGCCGTTTTTATCGACCTTGTATTCGAGCATCTTCTTTTCGGAAATATAGTCGGGCACCATGCGCTTTGCCGTGCATTTGGCGGCAAGCTCGGTCAGATAAAAATACGGGCTTCCCTGGCGGATATTGCTCTCCTCCAAAACGTAAATCAGCTTGGGGAAGGCGGGAGTCACCCATACCCCCGACTCGTTCTTTACGCCCGTGATACGCTGCTTTAACGTCTCTTCTATGATCATGGCAAGATCGGCGCGTTCCTGCTCGTTGCGCGCCTCGCCCAAATACATGAACACGGTGACGAACGGAGCCTGCCCGTTGGTGGTAAGGAGCGTGACGACCTGATACTGTATGGTCTGGATCCCCTTTGCGATTTCGGTGCGGAGCCGCTTTTCCGCCACCTGCGCGATGTGCGCCTCGTCCGTGACGCCGACGAGCTTTAACTCCTCCGCAACCTCCGAACGAATCTTTTTGCGGCTGACGTCCACGAACGGCGCAAGGTGCGTAAGCGAAATGCTCTGCCCGCCGTACTGGTTGGAAGCCACCTGCGCGATGATCTGCGTGGCGATATTGCACGCCGTGGAGAACGAATGCGGCTTCTCGATAAACGTGCCGGAGATCACGGTGCCGTTTTGCAGCATATCTTCAAGGTTGACCAAATCGCAGTTGTGCATATGCTGCGCGAAATAGTCGGCGTCGTGGAAGTGAATAAGCCCCTCGTCGTGCGCGTCCACAATCTCGCGCGGAAGCAGAATTCTGCGCGTAAGGTCCTTGCTCACCTCGCCCGCCATATAGTCGCGCTGCACGGAATTCACCGTAGGATTCTTGTTGGAATTCTCCTGCTTCACCTCTTCGTTGTTGCACTCGATCAAAGTGAGGATCTGCGCGTCCGTCGTGTTGGACTTTCTGACCAGCGCGCGCGAATAGCGGTAGGTAATGTATTTGCGCGCCACCGCGAAAGCCTTTCTGTCCATGATCTGATTTTCGACGAAGTCCTGAATTTCTTCCACGCTGACGGCGCGGTTCAGATCGCCCGCAAGCGCCGTTACCTTTTCGGCGATCTGCGCAATCTGGTCCTCGGTCAAACGGTGATCCTCGCTCACTTCGTTGTTGGCTTTGCGTATTGCGCCGAGTATCTTGGAAATGTCGAACGATACCTCCGTTCCGTTTCTTTTGATAATCTTCATAATACATTCTCCTTGTTGTTTCCTACGTCCGTATTTTCTCTCAAAACAAAACGCGTTCCGTTTAAGGGAACGCGTCTATCATACAACAAAATAACGGACTTGTCAAGGTTTTAGACACAATATTTTGGAGAAAAAATTATTTTTCATACTATATCTTGTGTTTGGGTCGAATCTTGCCGAATCGCGCGAGCGTGAAACAAAGAGCGCAGAAGTTACACGGAAAGCGCCCCGTTTTTTACACGAGGCGCGTGTTGTTGATGACCAGCGAAAACCGACAGGAAAGGAATTCCGCCGCTCTTCGGCACAGCTGCATCCGCCCGAAATAAATTTCGAAATAGTCCATGACCGAGCATATTTCCGTGTCGATTTCGATATTCAGCGCGATCATGTTCTGTTCCACCGTAAGATAAGAGCGGTCGGCGGCGAGATTCACCCTGTCGTGAATGTTCGCCGTGCCCACGTTCGCGATTGGCTTTTTCACGCGGCTCTTGTGCACGTCCGACTTGTCGGCTAAAATGAGCGCGGCGGAAACGTCGGATACGGGAAGCCCGTACTGCTCGTCGTGGTTGCCCACGGCAAGCATAACTTCGGAGGCGGACGACGGCTCCATTCCGAGGCGAAGCAAAATGGAATAGGCGAGGAGCGCGCCGCTCTGGGCGTGATCCTTGCGGTTAACGCAGTTGCCGATATCGTGCAGATATCCCGCGATCTCGGCAAGGCGGACCCTTTCCTCTCCGTAACCCAGCTTGCGCAAAATTTCCCCCGACCACTTGCTTACGATCCCCGCATGACGGCGGGAATGCTCGGTAAAGCCGAGCACCTCGAGCTGGCGCTCGGAGGTAGCCATGATTGCTTCCACTTCTTTGTCCGATTTGATTTTGGATAATTCGAGCATTTAAATCTCCGTTACCTGCAAACTCTTGAATATCTCCTCGTATTTGTTTTTCGTAAAGGATATCGTACCGAACGTGGTGACGGTCGCGGTTCCCGCCGCGACGCCCGCGCGCAGCACGTCGGGCATATCCGCCCCCTGCTGCAACATATTCGCCGCAGCAGCCACCATTCCGTCGCCTGCGCCGACGGTGGAATTCACCGCCACGTTGATGCTTCTGCAATAGTAATTTTTGGTTCCGTCCGTGATCACCGCGCCGTCTTTCCCAAGCGAAAGCAAAACCTTTTTGGCGCCGCGGTCCAAAAGTTCGCGGCAGCCCGCAAGCAAGTCCTCTTTGTTTTTAAACTCTCTGCCGAGCGTACTTTGCAGCTCGTCGATGTTGGGCTTTACCAAATCGACCCCCGCTTCCAACGCCGCAAAGAGCTTGGCGCCCTCGGTGTCCGCAACTTTCAGCGAGCGCGAGTCGACCGCGCGGAAGAGCTCGCGGTAATAGCCCGCGTCCACTCCGCGGGGCAGTCCGCCCGAAATGACGGTGACCGCCGAACGGGCGGAAAAGTTGCGGATCATCTGCAACAGCTCGTAAAGCTTATCTTCCCCCACCTGTCCGCCGACGTCGTTGATCTCGGTGAGCATGGAGCGCTTGTCGATACACTTGTAATTTTCGCGCACCCTGCCGCTGTTCCAAACGAAAGAAAATCCCACGCCCTCTTTATCGAGCGCGCTCTCGAATGCGCCGCCGTTCTCGTTATACATAAAGCCCGTCGCATACGCTTCGCCGCCCAGCCGCGCCACGCCGATCGCCACGTTCAACGCCTTTCCCGTAAACGAAAGTGTTTTGCTCTTTACCACGTTTACTTTCCCGACGTTCAGCGAATCGAGTTCGATCGTCACGTCTACGCTCGGGCTCATACACACCGTTAAAATCATAAAAGCTCCCTTAAATTCGGTAAAATCTTTAACAATACTATTATATTACTTTTGCGGATAAATTTCAAGAGACATTTGGAAAAATTTTGTAATATTTGCAAAAAAATCCCGCAAATCGCGGGATTTCCGTCCGAGCTTGGTTACATGGAAATCATTTGCAGCGTTTCATACAACTCGTAATTGAATTGTTTTTTCATGGAAACCGCCTCGAAAATGTCCATATCTATAATGGAGTTTTTGCGGATCCCCACAACGCGGTTTCCCTTTCCGTCCTTTAACAGACGGACGGCTTTGTTTCCGAATTGCGCCGCGAGCATCCTGTCCGCCATGCTGGGCGAGCCGCCGCGCTGAATGTGTCCGATATTGGTGGAGCGCACCGAGTGCGTCGTGACCGCCTGCAACTCCTTGGCGAAATCGTCCGCGCTCATCACGCCCTCCGCCACCACGATAATGTTGGAGTGCTTGCCGCTGGCGCGCGAACGGTCGATACGCTTTACGATATCGTCCATATCATACTTAATTTCGGGGACTACGATAATTTCCGCACCCGAGGTGATGCCAGCGTAAAGCGCGATGTCGCCGCAGTGGCGCCCCATGACCTCCACGACGGAAATACGCTCGTGCGAATTCATGGTGTCGCGCAGCTTATTGATGGCTTCGAGACAGGTATTTACCGCCGTGTCGAAGCCGAGCGTATAGTCGGTGTATTGCAAATCGTTGTCGATCGTGCCGGGGATTCCGACGGTGGGGATTCCGAAATTTTCCGTTAAATCCTTGGCGCCGCGGAACGAGCCGTCGCCGCCAATGACCACAAGCCCCTCGATCCCCTGCGCGGCAAGAACGTCCGCCGCCTTTTTCTGCCCTTCCAGCGTTTGCATTTCGGAGCAGCGCGCCGTGCGCAGCATGGTGCCGCCGCGCTGTACGATATCGGAAACGCTGCGCATCTCCATTTGCGTCATTTTGCCGTCGATAAGCCCCGCATAGCCGCGCTCGATACCGAACACCTCCATGCCGAAATAAATTGCCGTACGGACGACCGCGCGGATCGCCGCATTCATGCCGGGCGCGTCTCCGCCGCTGGTTAAAAGACCGATACGTTTCATACCTGTGTTCCTCCGCTCTTTTCTCAGTATGATATTATAACAGATATTCCAAAAAAAGGAAAGCGCATAGCCGCCTTTTTCTATAAAATTTAAACGATTTTTACGCAATTTTCGGGCAGGAAGGTGCGTATTTCGGCAAACAGCGCGCGATTGACGTTGGCGCGCATTTCATACCGCTTTCCGCCGTGCAGAATTTTAACGATCCCGTCCCCTGCATATTCCTCGACCGTTGCGACGAGCTCCGCAAAATCCTCTTCCGAGAGCGGGCGGGCGTCCAGCCACAGCACTTCTTCCTTTTTTTGCGCTACGGGCGCGGCGGGCTTTTTTTCCTCCGTGCCCTCTTCCACGTGCTTGATCGAATCGACGATGATCACGGGGAGCTTATCCGGACTGATGTCGATTTTTCCCGTGACCCGCACGACGTTGTCCTGCCGAAGCTCCGTTTTGATCCGCTCGTACACGTTGGGGAAGGCGAGACACTCCACGCTGCCGTACAGGTCTTCCACCGTGACGAACGCCATGGTGGCGCCCGAACGGGTATTTATCTTTTTTACCCCCGCGACGATCCCGCCCATGGTGGCGCCCTGTCCGCTCTTGATTTGCGTATACGTCCTGTCGCCCGTTTCTTCGTCCTCCTCATAGTCGGCGAGCATACCGCAATGAAAGGTGCTGTCGTGAAAGAGGTGGGAATACTGCTCGAACGGGTGCCCGCTGACGTACACGCCGAGCACCGACTTTTCGCGCGAGAGCAGGTCCTGCGTCTCCCATTCGGGGATGTCCGGATAGTCCGCTTCGGGCGCCTTTTCCTCGATAATGTCGCCGAACAGCGAAAGCTGAGCGCTGCTCTTCTGCTTTTCGATGCCCGCGATCCGCTTCATCAGCTCTTCATATACGGCATTGTACTGCGAACGCTTCTGTCCCATTCCGTCGAACGCGCCGCCGAAGATGAGGCTTTCGACCATGCGCTTATTCACGAACTTGGTACAGCGCATTAAAAAATCCGGGAAGTCCTTGAATTTTCCGCCCTGCTCGCGCTCCTCGATCACGCTTTCCATGGCTGCAATGCCCACCCCGCGCAGCGCACACAGACCGAACCGAACGCCGTTGTCCTGCACCGAAAAGTACGCCTTGGACAAATTGACGTCGGGCGGATAAACCGCAATATTTTTCTCCTTCATGTAGACGATATATTTTGCGATTTCTTCGATCTTGGTAATGCGGTTGTTCAGCACGCCCGCCAAAAATTCGCGCGGGTAATACTTTTTCAGATAAGCCGTCTGATAAGTGACGACGGCGTACGCCGCCGCGTGCGACTTGTTGAACGCGTAGGATGCAAAGCTCTCCATCTGCGCGAACAGCTCGGCGGCGACCTCGGGCGGAATCCCGTGCGCCTGACAGCCCGTAATGTTGCCCCCCTTGTCGATATCGCCGTAGATAAATTTATCCTTTTGCGCCATCAGCTCCGAACGGTGCTTTTTCGCCATGGCGCGGCGGACGAGGTCCGCCTGTCCCAGAGAGTAGCCCGCGAGATTCTGGAAAATCTGCATGACCTGCTCCTGATAGATGATAACGCCGTACGTCTTTTCGAGAATGGGAACGAGCAAGGGCGTTAAGTATTCGATTTTTTTGGGATTCGCCCTGTTCTTTAAGTAGGAGGGAATAAAGTCCATGGGACCGGGACGGTAAAGCGAAATGCCCGCAATGAGATCTTCCAGACAGTTGGGCTGAAGCTGCTTCATAAACCGCTTCATGCCCCCTTGTTCCAACTGGAACACCGCGTCGGTATCGCCTTCGGAAATGAGTTCGTATGCCTTCGCGTCCGAGCAATCCTGCCCGAATTCCACCTTTTTTCCCGTGTCCTCCAAAATATAGTCGCACGCCTTTTTGATATCCGTAAGAGTGGTGAGCGCCAAAAAGTCCATTTTCAGCATTCCGATGCTCTCCACTTCCTTCATGTCGAACTGCGTGGTGACGTCCTCGCCGTTGCGCGAAAGCGGCACGTTGTCGGCGATCTTTTTGCGGCAGATGACCACGCCCGCCGCGTGCATACCCGTCTGACGGGGCATTCCCTCGAGCTTTAAGCCCATGTCGATGACCCGCTTCAACATATCGTCCGACTCGTAAATTTCGATGAATTCCCCGTTCCGCTTGCCCTCCTGGTCGGCAAGCTTTTTTAACGCCTCGTCGTGCTTGTCCTGATCGCCCTTAGTCTCCTCGACCTTTTTCCTGCACTTTTCGATATTCAAGCCCAACAGCTCGCGGATGGAGGATTTTCCGTCCATCAGCTTGGTAACGCGGTCGGTTTCGGCGTAGGGCACGCGCATGACCCGCCCCACGTCCTTAATTACGGCGCGCGAGGCGAGCGTGCCGAACGTGACGATTTGCGCCACGTTTTCGGGATGGTAACGCCTGCGCACGTATTCGATGGTTTCCCCTCTGCGGTCGGTACAGAAGTCCACGTCGAAGTCGGGCATGGAAACGCGGTCGGGATTCAAAAACCGTTCGAATAGCAGATCGTAACGGAGCGGATCGACGTTGGTAATGCCGATGGCGTAGGCGACGATGCTTCCCACGCCCGAGCCCCGCCCCGGACCTACGGGAATCCCCTGATTACGCGACCAGTTGATATAGTCCCAAACGATCAGGAAATAATCGGCAAAGCCCATTTTGATGATGATGCCCAGCTCGTATTCGGCGCGCTGCATGATCTCTTCGGTGATCGTTTCGTAGCGCGTGGGCAGCCCTTCCATGGTAAGCCGCCGCAAAAACTCGGGCGAGGGCGTTCCGTCGTCCGCAGTATACAGCGGAATGAGCGATTTGTCGTAGATGGGCGAGCCGTCGTCCTTTAAGTTAAACGGCGTGTCCGTATCCGAAATTTTATTCGCGATCACGCGGGTGTTGGAGATCGCCTCCGGAAGCTCGGGGAAGAGCGCCGCCATTTCGTCGCCCGACTTCATGTAAAACTCGTGCGTCTGCATCTTCATGCGCGTGGGGTCGTCCAGCGTGCGCTTGGTCTGAATGCACATGAGCACGTCCTGCATTTCCCAGTCCTCTTTTTGCAGGTAGTGCACGTCGTTTGTGGCGACGAGCGGAATGCCCGTTTCGCGCGAAATGCGAATGAGGTTGGGCAAAATCTGCCGCTGCTCTGGGATTCCGTGGTCTTGAATTTCGATGTAAAAATCTTCGCCGAAGAGCGATTTGAAATAGAGCGCGAATTCCTTTGCCTTTTCGTACTCTCCCGCCATTAAAAGGCGCGGAATCCTGCCCGCAAGACAGGCGGAAAGGCAGATGACTCCTTCCGTGTGCTCCTTTAACACCTTATAGTCGATGCGGGGGCGGTAATAGTAGCCGTCCACGAAGGCGAGCGAGTCGAGCTGAACCAGATTGATATAGCCCGCCTTGTTTTTGGCAAGCAAAATGAGGTGGTCGGCGTGCTGGTCGATGCGCTGGGTATAGTCGTCCACCACGTAAAATTCGCAACCGATGATCGCCTTGATTTTCTTCTTTTTACACTTTTCGGCAAAACGGAGCGAAGTATACATATTTCCGTGATCGGTAACGGCAACGGCGTCAATCCCGTTTTTTACGCAGTGATCCACCAGGTCGTCCACCTTACACGCTCCGTCGAGCAGGCTGTATTCGGTGTGTAAATGTAAATGTACGAAATCCGTCATAATTGTTTTTCCATTAGTTTTCTCATTCGGTGATTCAAACAGCTCTTGCCGATCCCGAGCTTTGCGGCAAGCTCCGCAAGAGAGAGCTCGGGCGATTCCAGCCGTGCGTACGCCGCACTCTTTAAGGAGTCGGGCAGCGCTTCGAGTGCGCCGCTCTCCCGCATTTTTTGCAGTGCGACCACCTGCGCCGCGCTGGCGATCGCCGTTTTGTCGGCGTTGCCCGCATAACAGTTGCTTACGCGGTTAAAATTGTTGCTCTCTTCCCGCGCGGCGGAAACCGCCTCGAATCGCTTTAACGCGGCGTTCGCGCCGACGACGAACAAAAAGTCGCTGATGGCTTCCCTGCTCTTGCAATAGACGATCTGTTTTTCACCCCGCGCGATCGCGCTGCCGATCAGCTGGATCCCGTCCAACAGCTCGAGGAATCTTTCCGCGTCGCTTTTCCTTTTAAACACGAATTCGAGGTGATAGCCCGTCTTAGCCCCGCCGTGCGGGAGCGTGCAGCTCCCCCCGCCGAGAAAGGCGCCCGCAAGATAAGCGGAAACGCAGCAATCCTGCCCGGCAAGCCTGCGCGCGCCGAACGCCGCGATCTCTTCCGTAATTTTGCCCGCGTCCGCGCCCGTATAGGAAAACGTGAGCTTGTTCCGCCCGTGCTTGGGATCGCGCGTCGCCTCGGTCACCGTCATGGAAACGTGAAAAAGCTCCTCGCACAGCGCGAGAAAGCGTTCCGCGATCTCCTCGTTTTCGCTGGTGAAGGAGATCCCCCCGCCGACGACGGCTTGTCCGCCCGTATCCAGAAAGCCCGCAAGCAACGCCAGACGGCAGCAGCGCTTTTGCGGGAGTCTGCGGAGCAGATCTCTTTTTATCTCGCCCGTAAAATTTGCCACTGTTTCCTCACATTCTCTCTTTATATTCCGCAAACCGAAATTTCGGCGTTCTGCCCTCGATATTGTCGATCTGCGAAAGCGGAATCCCCGTGCGCAGGATCTGCTCTTCGGCGCGCTTGGTATCGCCCACGCGCCCGATCTCGTGCGCGTCCGAATTGACGACGAACCGCACGCCCGTTTGCGCCACTTTAACGAGCTCGTCGTCCGACAGATGCGATTTTTTCGCGCTTATTTCAAGATACGTTCCGTAATCGCGGCAGCACTTGGCAACCTCTACCGCGTCCGCAAAGCAACGGAAATTCAGGTGCGTGATCACGTCGATCGGATTCTTTTTTACGGCGTTCACGTAGGCTAGCGTCGTATATTTTACCAGCGAGGCGGAGGGCTTCATGTGCATTTTGGAGCGGAGCATACTGCGCACGCCAAGCTTTTTATCGCGGAAGCGATCGAACTTAATGCACACGTGGATCCCCGCCAGAAACAGATCGAAGTGCTCGAAGTCCTTTTCGGTAAAGTCGCACAATCCCGAAATTCCGCGGATGTTGTTTTCCAGACCTACAAGCACCTTTATGCCCGTAAGCGTTTCCGCCGCCCTGCAATCGCGCACGAGCGAGGGAATTTCCTTGCGCTTCATGGAAAACGCCAAATGCGAAAAGCCGTGATCGGTGATCCCGATCTCTTTCAGTCCCAGTTGTTTGGCGCGGATCGCGTTGTCCGCCACCGTTCCCTTTCCGTGGGAATAGACGGTATGAGTATGATAGTCTGCCGTAAGCTGCATTTCGTCACCTATGTAAAATAATTTACGGAATCCGCCGTATTTCCTCGCGCAGCAAAATTCCCGTTTTATATTGGACCGTATCCTTTACGGTTTGGATCAGTTCGTTTATCTCCCGCGAGGTCGCACCGCGGTTTATGATAAAATTAGCGTGTTCTTCGGAGACGACCGCTCCGCCGACCCGCAAGCCTTTCAGCCCGCAATCCTCGATCAACTTTCCCGCCGAAAGCCCCTTGGGATTTACAAAGGTGCAGCCCATGCTCCGCCCGCCCGGCAAATGCGCCCTGCGCGCACGGTAATATGCCGTTTTCTGCGCGATTTCAGCCGTAGAGCTCGGCTCCGCCCGAAAATATACGCCCGTGACGGCAAAGCCCTTTAAAAAGATGCTGTCCTTATCCCCGAAGGCGCACTGCGAACGGGTAAAGTGGTACGCTTCGCCGCCGCGCACGCACACGACGCGCTCTATCACGTCTGAAAAGTGCCGATCGGCGACGCCCGCGTTCATCGCGGTCGCTCCGCCCACCGTGAAAGGGATCCCCGTGAACGCCTCGAAACCGCCGATCCGCTTTTCTTTTACAAAGCGGAGCAACTCTCCGCCCGTAACTCCCGCGCCCGCGTACAGCAGATTTTTGTCCGTACGCAGCGTTTTCATACGCGAGAACCGCACGACCGCCCCCGAAAAAAATCCGTCGGCGGGAAGAACGTTCGCCCCCGCGCCCAAAAAGCAGCGCGCAATCCCCTCTTCCTCGAAAAAAGCAAGCAGCTCCGCCGTCTCGCGGGTGTCCGCGGGAGAGAGCGCGAGCGCGGCGACCCCGCCGCAGCCGATGGTCGTGTGCTCCGCAAACGAAAAATTTTTCTCCGCGCGCAGGGTGGGAAAGCGCTTTTGAATCAGCGATTGAATGTCCAAACGGTTACTCCTTTTATTTTACCACACTTTGCGGTCGAATTCAAATGTTTTTTAAAAATTTTTGCGGATTTTTTATTCCTTCCTCGCTCTTCGCCCGCGCGGCAAGGTCGGCAAGCGAAGCGGCGTCCGAAAACACGCTCACCGTGTAAACGCTTTGATCGCCCTTGACGGGAAACATTCCGATCGAGGACAGCTCCTCCTGCGCGCGGTCGGACAAAAGCTCTTGCAGCAGCAACAGGCAATCCTCCCGCTTGTCGGCGGACAGCAGCGAAAAGTACTGGTATAAATCGTTATATTCGGAAAGCGTTTTGCGGTAGACGGCGATCCCGCGCGAGGCGAACCGACACATATCGCGCTGGGTTCCCAGCAGGTAGCGGTATTCCCCGTTTAAGAATCGAACGTAAGCGGAAAGCGACTCCACCTCCTCCCCCTTAACGCCCGCAAGCGCTGCGCCGACCTGCGGAAGATTGCTTCCGCCCGAGGAAATCGCCGCCGCGCCCGCCTCGGTAAAGTTATCCGTAAGCGAATACAGCGAGTATTCCCCGCGGCACCAGGGATAGGCAAGGCAATTCCCCGCGATCTCCCCGCCCGCAAACGAGAGCGGCAGCGGCAGGCTCTTTTCCGCATACGCCGAAAGCCCCACCCCGAAGGACAGGGCGTCTGGCGCCTCTCCCGCGGCTGCGGCGGCGTTCGCCCCCTCGGCGGTGTAGCCCGAAATCATATAGTAAACGCCCGCGTTCTTTTTTTCGACGCGGCGGGCGATCTTTTTTAAAAAGGAAGTGCGGGAGCCCTTTCCGCCCTCGAACGTATCCACGTTCCAGATACGCACCACGCGCTTCCCTTCCGCCTCCGCCCGCTCGGCGTGCGGAAAAAACACCGCGCCGAGCACGACCGCAACCGCGATAAGAAACGGGACCGCCGTTTTACACGCGTGAAGACACTTTAAAACCCACGTTTTGCTTAGCTTCATAAAGCTATTGTATGCCGCGAAAATGCA
The DNA here is from genome assembly GCA_910588465.1 of uncultured Christensenellaceae bacterium. Lineage (GTDB taxonomy): Bacteria > Bacillota > Clostridia > Christensenellales > Borkfalkiaceae > Gallimonas. The sequence continues at coordinate 41,869 of CAJUOP010000001.1, forward strand.
AAGAATTCAAGAAGGGACGCCGTTTCGGCGTCCCTTCCGCTTTTGCCCCGTCTGCATATCGGCAGCCGAGGCAAAAACTATATTTAAAAGCGGTAAAATTCCCGCTGCAAAAAAAAGTTTGCTCCGTTTTTTTGCGTTTATGCACAAAAAAAGAGGCTTTCGCCTCTTTTTTCGGTTTCGGTCAGTGTCTCTTCTGGAAACTGTCGCAACAGGTGCAATGTTCGCAGTCGCAGGTATTGCCCACGTGAATTTTATCTAATTCACAGTGCATGCCGTCCTGATTGAACTTGCATTCGGTTACCCCGCAGGAAACTCCGCAGTTGATTTCTCTTTCCATTGCCAACCTCCTTGCATTTATTATGCCCCTTTTTGCAAATATTAACCGCAGAAGATTGACAAAACGTTTCCGATTTTATACAATAAAGAAAAGACAGGAGGAAAGCGACATGAAAGTAATTTTAAAAACGGACGTAAAAGGCAGCGGAAAAAAGGGAGATATCCTCGACGTTTCGGACGGATACGCCAAAAATTTTCTGCTGAAAAAGGGCTTGGCGGAAATCGCCACCGCGGGCGGCATTAACGAGGCGAACCAGCGGCGCACGGCGGAAGCCTTTCATAAAGCCGAAACGGTAAAGGCGTTAAAGGAGCTGGGCGCAAAGCTCGAGGGTACGGAGGTATCCGTTAAAATCCGCGCGGGCGAAAACGGACGGATCTTCGGCTCGGTGACGACGGCGCAAATTTCCTCCGCCCTCTCCGAACTCGGATACGAGGTGGATAAAAAGAAAATCATATTAAAAGATACGGTAAAAAATCTTGGCACTTTCGGCGCCGAGATTCGCCTGATGGAAGGCGTGATCGCAAAAATAAAGGTAAACGTTATCGCGCTTTAAATAAACAAAGCCCCTGTCGGACCGAATCGGTCCGACGGGGGCTTTTTCTTTTTGAGATTCTTTCGGTCGCTCCGCTCTCTCAGAATGACAGAAGAAGCCACACTTCGGAATGACAAGAGTAGCCTGTTCCTCGGAATGACAAGAGTAGCCGTCGGAACGACGGAAGCGGCACACTCTAATGCTTGTTTGTCATTCTGAGGTACGGCAAAGCCGTGCCGCGAAAATCCTTCCGTTTTAAGGCAGGTCGATCTCGTACAGATCCTTGGGCGGCAGCTTCTTGGTGGAATCGTTTACGAAGCGCTTTAACTCCGCGGCGCCCTTTTCCACAGGCACGTTGACGCCCGCACCCGCAACGCATCCGCCGGGGCAAGCCATACCCTCGATCAAGCAGCCGTTCATCTTGCCCAGCTTGGCAAGCAGCAATATTTTACGGCAGTTTTCCAGCCCCTCCGCGTGTTCGATATTCACCTCTACGTCCGGATAATATTCGCGAATGCAGTCCTCTACCGCCGAAGCGACTCCGCCCGCAACGCCGTAGCCGCGCCCTGCGGCGGTCGCATCGTGCACGGGGTCCTCCTTGTCGAAGGTTTCGATATCCAGTCCCTTCGCCTCGAAAATCGCCGCAAGCTCCTCGAACGTGATGACGAAATCGACGTCGCTGCGCACCGTCTTGCGCATTGCTTCCAGCTTTTTCGCCGCGCACGGTCCGATGAACACCACGCGCGCATGGGGGCGCTTTTGCTTAATCGTACGCGCCGTCGCCACCATGGGCGTGAGCGCGCTCGAAATTTTGTCGATCGTTTCGGGGAACTGCGTCTTTGCCAGCATACTCCACGCGGGACAGCAAGAGGTAAGCAGGAAGGGAAGCTTGCCCGTCGCGACCTCGGTCGCATAGTGGTGCGCCTCCGTCGCCGCGCCAACGTCGGCGCCGTGCGCCACCTCGTACACTTCCTTAAAGCCGATTTCCTTTAACGCAGCCTTTACCTTCCAGAGCGTAACGCCCTTTCCGAACTGCCCCACGATGGACGGAGCGACCTCCGCCACAACCTCGTCGCCCTTTTTGATTGCCTGAATCAGCTGAAATATCTGCGATTTGTCCGCAATGGCGCCGAACGGACAGCTGACCATGCACTGCCCGCAGCCGACGCATTTTTTCACGTCGATGTGCGCTCTGCCCAGCTCGTCGTTGACGATCGCCTTTACGCCGCACGCCTGAGAGCACGGGCGGACGCGGTGCGCGATCGCCTCGTACGGGCAAGCCGCCTTGCACTTGCCGCATTTAATGCACTTGTCGCGGTCGATCTCCGCTCTGCCGCCGTCCTTCCCCGCCTTTACCGCGCCCGTGGGACATACGGTTACGCAATAGCGCGAAACGCACGCGCGGCACTGGTCGCTCACCACGTAAGCGTTTTCGGTGCAACGGTCGCACGCGGAGGGAATCACCTGCATGAGCGGCGGTTCGTAATACAGATCGGACACGTTGCTCTGCGTTAGCCCCTTGGTGATATGGGCGGGCTGGTCCTGCGGGTTGAGCGACATCCCCATGGCGAGCCGCACGCGCTCGGCGGCGATCGCACGCTCGCGGTAAATGCTCTCGCGGTACTGCGGCGTTTCGGTGGGCGTTATTTTATAGGGGATCGCCTCGATGTCGCTGTTTACGTTCTCCGATTCGAACGCGACCTTTGCAACCTCCACGAATACTTTTCGTCTTAATTTGATGACCGAAGTTTCTAATCCTCGCATAATTTCCTTTTCGTAAGGGGGTAAGAAATCTCTTCTTACCCCCTCGCCTTTCTATTTTATTTTCTGCCGTAATAAGCGTTGAGGTACATCTGTTTGATTTCACTCATGAGCGGATAACGGGGATTCGCGCCCGTGCACTGGTCGTCGAACGCGTCCTCGGTCATGGCGTCGAGCCGTTCGAGGAACTGCTCTTCCGTCGCCTTGTCGCCGATCGCCTCTTTAATCGTCTTGGGCTGACCGACCGCCGCTTGCAGATCTTTCAGTTTTTTAATGAGCGCTTCTACCAGCTCGTCGTCGTTCTTGCCCTTTAAGCCGACGAATTTTGCGACGTCCGCATATCTTGCCCTGCACTGGGGATACGCATACTGCGGGAACGTACCCATTTTGGTAGGCTGTTCGGAGCTGTTGAAGCGAATCACCTCTTCGAGCATGAGCGAGTTTGCCATGCCGTGAGGGATATGCCAATAGGAGCCGAGCTTGTGCGCCATGGAGTGGCATACGCCGAGGAAGGCGTTTGCAAACGCCATACCCGCCATGGTGGAAGCGTTTGCCATCTTCTCGCGCGCCTCCGCATCTGCGGCGCCCTTGCTGTAAGCTCTGGGCAGATACTCGAAAATCAGCTTGATCGCTTCCTTAGCGATGCCGTTGGTGTAGTCGGTCGCCATTACCGAAGCGACGGCTTCGAGCGCGTGGCTCATGGCGTCGATACCCGAGCAGGAGGTAAGCCCCTTGGGAATGCTCATCATGAGGTCCGCGTCGATGATCGCCATATCGGGCATCAGCTCGTAGTCCGCGAGCGGATATTTCGTGCCCGTCTTTTCGTCGGTGATCACCGCGAACGGCGTCACCTCCGAGCCCGTACCCGCCGTGGTGGGAATGGCGACGAACAGCGCCTTGTCGCCCATGTGCGGGAAAGAATACACGCGCTTGCGGATATCCATAAAGCGCATTGCCATATCCTGGAAGTCCACTTCGGGGTGCTCGTACATTACCCACATGATTTTCGCCGCGTCCATGGGCGAACCGCCGCCCACCGCGATAATCACGTCGGGCTTAAAGTCGCGCATCTGCTTCACGCCCTCGTTGGCGCAGGCAATGGTGGGATCGGGCGTCACGTTAAAGAAGGTCGCGTGCGTAATGCCCATTTCGTCCAAAAGCGCGGTGATCTTTTTGGTGAAACCGCTCTCGTAGAGGAAGCCGTCCGTTACGATAAACGCCTTTTTCTTGTTGTAAACCTGTTTGCCAAGCTCTTTGAGCGCAACGCCTAAACAGCCGCGCTTGAAATAAACCTTTTCGGGTGCTCTGAACCACAACATATTTTCTTTCCTCTCCGCAACTGTTTTAATATTGATCAGGTGTTTTACGCCGACGTTCTCCGAAACGGAGTTGCCGCCCCAGGAACCGCAGCCCAGCGTGAGCGAGGGCGCGAACTTAAAGTTATAAATGTCGCCGATACCGCCTTGCGAGGAAGGCGTGTTGATCACGATACGGCAGGATTTCATCTTCGCGCGGAACTTTTCGATTTTTTCCGTGCCCGTCTCCACGTTGATATACAGCGAGGAGGTGTGCCCGAGCCCGCCGTCTCTTACCAGCCTGTCCGCTTTGGCAAGCGCGTCGTCGAAGGTCTCCGCCTTGTACATTGCCAGAACGGGCGAAAGCTTCTCGTGCGCGAATTCCTCGGTAAGCTCCACCGACTCCACTTCGCCGACGAGCACCTTGCTGCCCGCGGGCGCGTTAAAACCCGAAAGCTCCGCGATCTTGCAGGCGGACTGCCCCACGATTTTCGCGTTCAGCGCGCCGTTGATGATGATCGTCTTTCTTACCTTCTCCGTCTCTTCGGGCGAGAGAATGTAAGCGCCGCGCAGCACCATTTCCTTTTTGAACTTTTCGTAAATATCCTTTAATACGATGACCGACTGCTCGGACGCGCAGATCATGCCGTTATCGAACGTTTTGGAATGGAGGATGGACGAAGCCGCCAGCTGAATGTCCGCGGACGAGTCGATCACCGCGGGCGTGTTTCCCGCACCCACGCCGAGAGCGGGTTTTCCCGAAGAATACGCCGCCTTTACCATGCCGGGACCGCCAGTCGCCAGAATCATATCCGCCTCGTGCATGATCATGCCCGAAAGCGGCACGGTGGGCTGGTCGATCCAGCCGATGATGTCCTCGGGCGCGCCCGCTTCCACCGCCGCCTGCAATACGATCTTCGCCGCCTGAATGGTGCAGTTTTTCGCGCGCGGGTGCGGAGAGATGATAAGCCCGTTTCTCGTCTTTAAACAGATAAGGCACTTAAAAATAGCCGTAGACGTGGGGTTGGTGGTGGGTATTACCGCCGCCAGCACGCCGATGGGCTCCGCAATACGGGTAATGCCGAAGCTTTCGTCCCGTTCGATCACTCCGCAGGTGCGCGTATCCTTATATGCGTTGTAAATGTATTCGGAAGCGTAGTGATTTTTGATCACCTTGTCC
>CAJUOP010000001.1:46983-87055 GCA_910588465.1 uncultured Christensenellaceae bacterium
CTTTATCTTCTACAACGCCCATGCCCGTTTCTTCCACCGCCATTTTGGCGAGCGAAATTCTCATCTTGTTTGCCGCAAGCGAAGCGCGATAAAAAATTTCGTCGACCTGTTCCTGCGAATAGGTGGCGAATTTCTCTTGCGCGGCGCGGACTTTTGCGAGCATTTTGGAAAGCGACTCTTCGTCGCAAACGTTAAAATCCTTCATTCTTAACCTCCGTAATTTCGTTAATATTTGCCAACGCTACTATATTAACAGATTTTTCGCGCGTTGTCAACGATTGGGAAAATATTTGTATCACAAATTTAAGGGTTATTTTTTTACACATGAAAAGCCGAAATTTTTCATTTCGGCTTTTCCTTTTTTTCATTGGCTCCCCTCCGCGCGTGCGTCCGCCGCGGACTGGGGCTTTATTTCAGTCTCTTTAACTGCTGTTCCACTTTCTTTTTCATGTCGAGATATTTGTCCTTTTTGGCGCGCTCATCCTCTACCAGCTTTTTGGGCGCCTTGGCGACGAAATTTTTATTCAGAAGCTTGCCGTCCGCGCGGGCGATCTCTCCCGTGATCCGCTCGAGCTCCTTTTCCAGCCGCGCGCGCTCCTCTTCCAGATTGACGAGTTCGCCCAAGGGAATAAATATCTGCCCCAGATCGCACACCTGCGAAACGGCGTTGTCTCCCGCGGCGGCGCCCGATTCCGCGCACTCCGCATCGCTCGCGCCCGCAAGGCGCAAAATCGCACCCTTGTTCAGTCCCACAAGCCGCTTGCTCTCGGTCACAATATATACGTGCACCTTTTTCGCGGGCGGACAGTTCACCGAAACCTTCATGGCGCGCACCGTTTTGATAAGGTCGATGATTCCCTCGAACGCCTTCGCTTCCTTTTTGTAGGCAAGGTTGGCGTTGTAGCGCGGGAAATCCGCCGTGACAATCGTGCCCTCCGCGTTGGGCAGATGGCTGTAAATCTCTTCGGTGACGAAAGGAATAAACGGATGTAGCAGCTTTAACACGTTTTCGAGCACGAAGCACAGAACGCCCAGCGTGCCCCGCTTTTTCCCCGCGTCTCCGCCGTAGAGCGAGGGCTTGGCAAGCTCGATATACCAGTCGCAAACGTCGTTCCAGGTAAAGTCTATCAGCCTGTCCGCGGCGATCCCCAAATCGTAATTTTGCAGGGAAAGCGTCGTCTCGCGGATGCACGTTTGCAGACGGGCGATGATCCAGCGATCGGCGGGCTGCAATTTGATTTCGGAAAGCGGCGGCACATTTTCGTCCTTTACGTTCATGAACACGAAGCGCGCCGCGTTCCACAGCTTATTGATAAAGTTGCGCGAAGCCTCCGTTTTCTGCTCGGTAAAGCGGGTGTCGTTGCCGGGGGCGACGCCCGTCAAAAGCGAAAGGCGCAGAGAGTCGCAGCCGTATTTTTCGATGACTTCGAGCGGGTCGATGCCGTTCCCGAGCGATTTGCTCATTTTCCTTCCCTGTTCGTCGCGCACGAGCCCGTGTAAGAGCACGTCGCGGAAGGGAACCTTTTTGGTCTGCTCGATGCCCGAGAACATCATGCGCATGACCCAGAACGGAATAATGTCGTAGCCCGTGACCAGCACGTCGGTGGGATAGAAATAGTCGAAATCCGCCGTTTTCTCGGGCCAGCCGAGCGTGGCAAACGGCCACAGCGCGGAGGAAAACCAGGTGTCGAGCACGTCCTCGTCCTGCGAAAGATTTTCGCTGCCACACTTAGGGCACGCAGCGGGCGCCTCCTTGGCGCAGATCGCCTCGCCGCAGTCGGCGCAGTACCATACGGGGATGCGGTGCCCCCACCAAAGCTGGCGGGAAACGCACCAATCCTTAATGTTTTCCAACCAATTATAATAGATCTTCGCGAAACGGTCGGGCGTGAATTTTGTTTTATTCTTCATGACCGCCGCGATCGCGGGCTTTGCGAGCGGCTCCATTTTTACGAACCACTGCTTGGAGATAATCGGCTCCAACGTGGCGCGGCAGCGGGAGCAATGCCCCACGTTGTGCGTGTGCGGCTGGATTTTTTCGAGCAAGCCAAGCTTCTCCATATCCGCGACGATCTTTTTGCGCGCCTCGTAGCGATCGAGCCCCGCGTATACACCCGCCTCGGCGTTCATCGAGCCGTCGTCGTTCATCACGCGGAGCACGGGAAGATTGTGGCGGAGCCCCACCTCGAAGTCGTTAGGGTCGTGCGCGGGCGTAATTTTCACCGCGCCCGTGCCGAATTCGGGATCTACGTACGAATCGGCGACGACGGGTATTTTACGGTTGGTCAGGGGCAGGGAAAGCGTCTTGCCCACGAATTTCGCGTAGCGCTTATCCGAAGGATTCACCGCCACCGCGGTATCGCCGAGCATCGTTTCGGGACGGGTGGTGGCAATGGTGATAAAGCCCTCCTCTCCCTCCACGGGATAACGGAAATACCAGAACGAGCCCTCGTCCTCGCTGTATTCCACTTCGATATCCGAAAGCGCGGTTTTACAGCCTGGGCACCAGTTGATAATGCGGCTGCCGCGGTATACGAGCCCCTTTTCGTACAGTCGGAAAAAGGTTTCGCGCACCGCCTTGGAGCAGTTTTCGTCCATCGTGAACGCCAGCCGCGACCAATCGCACGAGCAGCCCAGCTTTTTCAGCTGCTCCACGATGCGGTTGCCGTATTTGTTTTTCCAGTCCCACACGCGCCCCAAAAAGGCTTCTCTGCCCAGCCCCTCCTTGGTGAGCCCCTCCTTTTGCAGCTGTTCGACGACCTTTACCTCGGTCGCGAGGGCGGCGTGGTCCACCCCCGGAAGCCACAGCACCGAGTAGCCCTGCATCCGCTTGAAGCGGGCAAGAACGTCCTGCATGGTCTCGTCCATCGCGTGCCCCATATGCAGCTGCCCCGTAACGTTGGGCGGCGGCATCATCACCGTAAACGGCACCTTTTCGGGGTCGATTTCGGCGCGGAACAGATTCTGTCCGATCCAGCCCTCGTAAATTTTTCCCTCGAATTCGGCGGGGTTGTAAGTCGTAGGCATTTCTCTCATTTCGGTTTCTCTCTTCTCGGTAGTCTATTTATTATAGACCTTTTTTCGGGCGTTGTCAATTATTCCGCACGCAACATAAACTATAATATCCACAAAAATATATACAAATTTTACGGAGTAATCTATGAAAAAATCTCTTGCAGTTCTGGGAGCGGCTCTTTTTTCGCTCCTTCCCCTCTCCGCTTGCGGAGAAACGGACGGTCTCGTTACCTTAAAAATTAACGAAGTGACCCACTCGGTGTTTTACGCCCCCCTCTATCTCGCCGATTCGCTCGGCTATTTCGAGGAGGAAAATTTAAAAATAGAACTTACGAACGGCGGCGGCGCGGACGCGGTAATGGCTTCGGTGCTCTCGGGCGATTCGGATATCGGGTTCTGCGGACCCGAAGCGGCGATTTACGTACAGCTGGGCGGCTCGCAGGACGTTCCCACCGTGTTCGGTCAGCTGACCCAGCGCGACGGGTCCTTCCTCGTTTCGCGCAAGGAGGAAAAAGATTTCAAATGGACGGATTTAAAGGGCAAGGAGATCCTCGCGGGCAGACGCGGCGGAGTTCCCGCCATGACCTTCGAATACGTGCTCCGCGAAAACGGCTTTACCGACGCGGACATTAACCTGAATTTCGACGTGGCGTTCAACCTGATGACGGGCGCGTTCGAGGCGGGCACCGCCGACTATTGCACCATGTTCGAGCCGACGGCTTCCGAATATCAGAAGGCGGGCAAAGGCTACATCGTCGCGGCTGTGGGCGAAGCGAGCGGCGTCGTCCCCTACACCAGCTTTTTGGCAAAGCGTTCGTGGATCAACAAGCACGAAACGCAGGTGCGCGGATTTTTGCGGGCTATGCTCAAAGCGGTGGACTACGCACAGAAAAACACGCCCGAGGACATCGCCTCCAAGCTGTTTAAGCAATTCCCCTCCACCTCTTACGAGTCCATTACCACGAGCATCAAAAACTACCAGAGCATCGACAGCTGGGCGACGGATATGGCGATGACCGAAGCGAGCTTTAACCGCTTGCAGGATATTATCCAGAGCGCGGGCGAGCTGCCCAAGCGCGCCGCCTTTGCCGACCTGGTGGATAACCGCTACGTAAAAGAGGAATACGAAAAACTGAAATAAAAGACGGCGTTTACGCCGCCGTTACAAAAGGAAATACGTCATGAAAAAGGAAATCCTGCAATTTCACGAGGTAAAACTCGTCTACCACACCAAACGCGGAGAGACGACGGCTGCGGAAAACCTCACGTTCTCGGTTCGGGAAGGAGAATTCGTTGCGATCATCGGACCCTCGGGCTGCGGAAAGACAACGCTTTTATCCCTTGCGGCGGGGCTGTTAAAGCCCTCCGAGGGGCGGGTGGAGAGCACGGGAAGCTTCGGCTATATGCTGCAAAAGGACCAGCTCTTCCCTTGGCGGACGATCGAGAAAAATATCTTTCTGCCCCTCGAAGTAAAGCGGCAGAACACGCCCGAGCATCGGGAACGGGCGCGGGTGCTTGCCGAAAAATACGGATTGAAGGACTTTTTACAGAGCTTTCCCTCCCAGCTTTCGGGCGGAATGCGCCAGCGCGCGGCGCTCATCAGAACGCTTGCGACCGACCCCGATATTCTTTTGTTAGACGAACCTTTTTCCGCGCTCGACTATCAGACGCGGCTGAACGTGACGGAGGACGTTTCCGAAATTATCCGCAGCGAAGGCAAGACGGCAATTTTGATTACGCACGATATTTCGGAAGCAATTTCGCTCGCGGACAGAATTTTGGTGCTGAGCGCCCGCCCCGCGCACGTCGCTTATACGCATGAATTAAATTTCGGAGAGGTGAAAAACCCGCTCAAACGGCGCGAAACGCCGCAGTTCTCGGGCTGGTTCGAAACGCTCTGGAAGGAGTTGAACGGATGAAACTGTTACGAAAACCGAAACAGGAATTCTCGCGCGAACACGCGCTGTTTTTAAAAAAGAGAAAACTCAATCTTTTGCTCGTCTGGGCGCTGCGAATCGGGCTTCTGGCGATTTTGCTGGGGCTGTGGGAGCTCTCCACCGCCTGCGGCTGGGTGGATCCCTTTATCATGAGCTCCCCCTCCCGTATCTTCAAGACCATCGGCTCGCTGTACGCGGAGGGCACGCTGTTTTACCATATCGGGATCACGCTGGCGGAGACGCTCGCGGGATTCGCGATCGCCGTCGTGCTCGGCTGCACGATCGCGCTTGCGCTGTGGTGGAGCGACACCCTGCGAAGGGTGCTCGAGCCCTATATCGTCGTATTGAACGCGCTGCCCAAAATCGCGCTCGGACCGCTGATCATCATCTGGTTCGGAACGGGCAGCAAGGCGATCATCTTTATGACCGTGCTGGTCGGGATCATCGTGGCGATCATGCATATGCTCTCCGCCTTTATCGCGACCGACAAAAACAAAATTTTGCTGCTGCGGTCCATGGGCGCGAGCAAGCTGCAAATTTTATTCAAGCTTGTGCTTCCCTCTTCGCTTGCCTCGTTTATTTCCATGCTGAAAGTGAGCGTGGGCATGGCGTGGATCGGCTCGATCATGGGCGAATACATTGTGTCGAAGGCGGGGCTCGGATATCTTATCGTTTACGGCGGGCAGGTGTTTAAGCTCGACCTCGTGATGACCGCCACCTGCATCCTCTGTCTGCTTGCCGCCGGAATGTACTTTCTTGTGGTGCTGCTTGAAAAGATACTGGTGAAAAATACAGAAAACTGAAAGCGCGATTCCCAGCGCGCCCAGCGCGGGATAAAAATAACCGACGATCCCGCCCAGCCCTACGCGGGAAACGGAAAACGCCGTAAGGAGGATCGCTCCCCTTGCGGCTGTTTTCTTTCGTCCCGAAAACCGTTCGCTCAGGCAATAGAGCGGATAGAGCGAGGACACGAGCGAGGTGAGAATGGAGCAGGCGACCGCGACGGAGAATATCTTTTTTCCCTGCATCACGTAGAGAAAGGGCATTTCCGCGCCCAGCGCCCCCGCCCCTTCCCGATAAATTTTCCCCAGAATTAACACCGCGCTTACAAACACGACGAGCGCGGACAGCAGCGCGGACGACAGGAGCCTTTTCACCTCTTTGCCCGCGTCCAGCAGGACGGGCGCGGCGAGAAACGCGTTCATCCCCGCATAAAAAATGCCGCCGAAAAATCCGCCGTAGGAGGCGGGAACGGCGGGATAAAAATAGCTCTTGTCTCCGCGAGCGTACAAAAACACGAACGCCAGCAGACAGGGCACGAGCACAAGATTGAGCAAAGAAACGCCCTTGATCCCGCGGCGCACGAACACCGCCGCGAGCGCGAGCCCCAAAAGGGACGGAAGCGGCTTCAAACCGGGCGCGAGCGCGTCCAGCCCCGCAAGCATTCCCGCACACGGGATCAACGCGCACAGACTCAGCGCGCACTTCACATAGGGCGCACCCTTTGAAAAGAGCGCGGAAAGCGCGCCCTCGTATCCGCCGTGCTCTTTTCCGAGCCGCATGAACAGATAGAGCAGCGCGGCAAACAGCGCGCAGGAAAGAAGCAGCGGCAGAAAAAACCGCTCTCCGTGAAAAAAGCGGACAAGCTCCGCTCCCGAAATAAATCCCGCGCCGATGCTCGTTCCCACGATAAACAGCACCGTTTGAACCACTCCCATCCCTCTTTTTTATGCGAAAAACCGAAAAAATATGAAAAAATCCGCCAAATTATGTCTGGCATAGTACTTTGGGTATTGACAGATTTTGTTTTATATTGTATAATTATGGAGAATTTTGAAATTTAACCTAAGGAGGAACGCCAATGGACGAGGAATTGTATCCCTCTTCCGAAGAGCGGGAGGAGCTTCCCGACGAAGAGCCGCAGACTTCCGAGCCCGCGGGATCGGACGAAAAGGACGGGAAATCGGTCAGCGCGGACCTGATCCGCGGACACATCAACACAATCATTTTGCGCGCGCTGGCAGACGGGGATAAATACGGCTACGAAATCATCGCCGATATCGAGCAAAAGAGCCACGGGCAGTATTCGCTGAAACAGCCCTCTTTGTACAGCGCGTTAAAGCGGCTGGAAACGCAGGGCTACGTTACCTCTTACTGGGGCGGCTCGGTGGGAGGCGGCAGAAGGAAGTACTTTTCGCTCACGGACGAGGGCGTTAAAATTACCGAGCAGAACCGCTCCGAATGGGAATATTCGCGCACGATCATCGACAGCCTGATTTCGGACAAAGATTTCGACTTTTCCAACCCCGCCCCCTCGCTCGTCAATATGCGGGTGCTGAAAAGCACCACTTCCCGCGTGCCCTCCAAGGGAGGCGGCGAGGACGAGGAGCTCGACTACGAGCCGACGTTCGTGATCTCCCCGCAATCGCAGGAGGAGCTGGAAGCGCTCAAAGCGCAGCTTGCGGAAAAGGAGCGCGAAATACAGGAATTAAAGACGGCGGGCGAGGAAGAGCGCGCCCGTCTCGAAGAGGAAACCAAGAACCTGCGCGAGCGGCTGGAAGCAGCACTCTACGATAAACAGACGCAGGAAGAAAATTTCGCGCTGCGCGAACGGACGTACGAGGAGCGGCTGGCGGAACGCGACCGAATTCTCGGCGAAGAGCGCGCCAGAACGGAAATTTATTTAAAAGAGCAGTCGGCGGAAACGGAAGCGGCGTATCTCGACCAGATCCAGCTGCGCGAAAGCGCGCTGCAAAAGGAACGCGAACGGTACGAGCTGCTGCTGACCGAGCGGGACGCGCAGCTTGAGGAAGAGCGCGAGGCGCACAGGCGGGAGCTGGAAGAGCGCGAAGCGGCGATCTACAAAAAGCTGCACGACGAAATGCAGCATCAGAGCTATCTGAATTTGGTAAACACCCCCCCTCCCGCGCCCGAGCCCGCGGAGTACGGTTATTACACCGCGCCCGTCGCCGAAGAGGAAGCGCCCAAAAAGCGCGAGGAAACCGACGAGACGGAGTACCGCACGGTAGTGCGCAAAATGTACGAAAGCACGGTGCAGCACGAGGAGCCGAACGGGAAAGAAACGCTGCGCGCGCAGCCTTTGGACGGAGTGAACTTCCGCGACGTGGAGGAGCGGGCGGCGGCGGACGGGATCCGCGTGACGACGGCGGGCAAAAAGACGGCGGAAACGGTAGCCGAGCGCTCGGCAAGCGTCGTGCATAAGGGAAAAGCGCTGTTTTTAAGCGCGCTCGTCGCGTTCGTCCTCTGCCTGATCGAAGGCGGGATCGTTCTCGCGCTGCAAGAGAGATTCGCGCTCCCCGTCTATTTCCCCTACTTTATCTGGGGGATCGGACTTGCGGCGCTGCTGATCACGGGACTTGCCTACGCGAACGGCTACGGCGAACGGGCGCTGCGGCGCAGCTCGCCCGCGCTGATCAACGCCGTGGTAGTTTACGCTTTAACGGTTATCTTCACATTGATTATCGCGCTGGGCGTGAATATCGACTTTACGTCCCCCTCCGCCCTTGCAAGCTACGTAGTGATCCCCGTTGTGTTCCTGTTCGGGATCGTGGTGTTCGGCGTCGTTTACTGGATTCAGGTGAGACCCAAAAGAGATTAAATAAAAACTCCCGCACCGATGGGTGCGGGAGACTTTTTTATATCCGCTTAATCCTGCAAGCGCGCTTTCGCGTATTCCGCCGCACCGTATAGCCCCGCGTCGTTGCCGAGCTCCGCGCACAGAATTTCGATGGGCGCATAGTCGTACGCCACGTAAATGTTGTCGTACACGTACGCCTTTAACGGGTCGAGCAGCGCGTCGCCCTCCGCGGAGATGCCGCCGCCCAAAATGATCGCCTCGGGACGGAGCAGGTTGATCACGTTCGTGATCCCCTCGCCCAGCGCCGCAACGAATTCCGAAACGGTCTGCTTCGCCGTCTCGTCCCCCGCCTTCGCCGCAAGGAAGGAGGTTCTGCCGTCCACGTCGTCCAGCGTTTCGGCAAACCGCCACATCATGCTCTTGGTATTTTCCTTCATCTTTTCGCGGGTAAGACGGATGAGCGCGCTGGTGGAGGCGTAGCGCTCGAAGCAGCCCCGCCGTCCGCACGTGCACAGCTCCCCGTTTTGGCGGATCACCGTATGCCCGAGCTCGGCGCCCGCGCTCTTGTAGCCCTCGAACACCTTACCGCCTAAAATGATGCCGCCGCCCACGCCCGTGCCCACGGTAACGAGCACGCTGTCCGAATATTTCTTTCCCGCGCCGAACTTGGCTTCGCCCAGCGCCGCCGCGTTCGCGTCGTTTAATACGAAGGTCGGCTTTTGCGAAAGCTGTTCCACCAGCCCGCCGAGCGGCACGTCTTTCCAGAAAAAGTTCGTCCAGGAAACCACCGTTCCGCTGCCGCTGTCGATGACCCCGGGCGAGCCGATCCCGATCGCGGTAATAAGCTCGAAAGGCACGCCCGCGTTCTGAGCCGCCATGCGGCAAAGGCGCACCAGATCGCTCGCCGTCTGTTCGGCGGAATTCGCCGCGGAAGTTTCCACGCGCGCCTTGCCGAGCAACCCCTCTTCCGAAAGAACGGCGGCTTTTGCAGACATTCCGCCCAAATCTATTCCGATAATCATGTAAAAACCTCTCTATGCGTTTTTATATACGCGGATCCAATCGGACAGGCGCGCAATAAATTCCTCGTTATCCTTCGTCTTTTTTAACATATCGAGCAAGCCCGCAACGTTCTCCGTAATGCCCCGCTCGCGCAGCTTATACACGGCGGCGAGCTCCTCCTTGCCGAGCAGCAGCTCCTCTTTCCTCGTGCCCGAACGGCGAACGTCGATGGCGGGGAACACTCTGCGCTCCGCCAGATCGCGCGATAAAAAAACGTCCGCGTTGCCCGTGCCCTTGAATTCCTCGTAAATCACGTCGTCCATGCGGCTGCCCGTCTCGACGAGCGCGGTTGCGATCACCGTAATGCTGCCCGCCTCCACCGTATTGCGCGCCGCGCCGAAAAACCGCTTGGGTTCGGTAAGCGAGCCCGCTTCCAGCCCGCCGGAAAGCGTCTTTCCCGAATTTTCCGAAAGATAATTGTAAGCGCGCGTCAATTTCGTGAGCGAATCGAGCAGGATCACCACGTCGTGCCCCGTTTCCGCCATGCGCTTGGCGTGCGACATGGTAAGTTCCGCCGCCCGCACGTGATGCTCCGCGCCCTCGTCGAAGGTGGAATAAACCACCTGCGCCCCCTCCACGCTCAGGCGAAAATCGGTGACCTCCTCGGGGCGCTCGTCGATGAGCAGCACGATAAGCGTTAAATCCTTATTTTCCGCGATCGAACGCGCGATCTCCTTTAACAGCGTGGTCTTTCCCGCTTTGGGAGGCGCGATCACGAGCGC
This sequence comes from uncultured Christensenellaceae bacterium, assembly GCA_910588465.1. Classification (GTDB taxonomy): domain Bacteria; phylum Bacillota; class Clostridia; order Christensenellales; family Borkfalkiaceae; genus Gallimonas. Next base: position 57,318 of record CAJUOP010000001.1, read on the forward strand.
GCGCTGCCCCTTGCCTATGGGTGCGAACAAATCGAGCACGCGCAAAGAAAGCGGCGCGCCCTGCTTGCCGAGTTTTATTTTTTCGTTAGGATACTGCGCCGTAAGCGCGTCGAAGTTGGGGCGCTGTTCGAACTCGCCCACGGGGAGCCCGTTCACGCTTAAAATAGATTCGAGCGCGGGAGATTCGTTTTTCTGGCGGCACTTGGCGGTGCACACCACCAAATCGCCCTCCCTCAGCTTGTTGGAGTGAATGGCGGGCGCGGAAACAAACACGTCGCCCCCGCTGGTGGGCTGGCAGTTCTTCGCCCTTAAAAATCCGTAGCCGCCCTGCATCACCTCGAGGATCCCCGAAAAAATAGGCTCGGTAAACGCGGGCAAATCGCCCGCCGCCACGCCGAGCCCGCCGAATTCAAGATTATCGGCGTCGAATTCGCGCCGTATCTGCGTTAAGGTCTTTGCTATGGAAGGATCGAGAAAGGTCTCTTTTACGGGCGCGCCCCGCTTGCTGGGCGGCACCGGCTTCATCTTTCCCGTGAGTACGCCGATAATTTTGGAAATCAAATCGTCCTTTTTGCTGACTCCGACGGGCACACCGTGCTTGCGGGCAACCGAACGCAGCGTTCCCAAAGGGAGCGTGTCGAGATAGGTCTCGTACCGCTCTTCGATCGGTTTTATTTGCATATTTTTTCTCTCTCTAATACATAAATTCGGGTGCTTTCTTCCGTGATATCGTCGCGAAAAAGTTCGAGCTCGCTCTCGTGCAGCTCGGCGACCTCTTCGCTCTCGAACAAATCGGTAAATTCGTCCGCCTTGTCGATATCCATTTCCAGCCCCTTGGTTTTATAGTGCATGGGAATGACGATGGAAGGCATGATGCGGTCTACGTATTCCTTCGCCTGCGCGGCGTCGATGGTGTACGTTCCGCCCACGGGGATCAGGAGCACGTGCACGGGCAGCAGCGCTTCGATCAGCTCCGCCGAGCATTCCTCGCCCAAATCTCCCAGATGGCATACCTCCACGCCGTCCATGCGAAATTTGAAAATGAGATTTTCCCCGCGCTCTTTGCCCAGCTCGTCGTCGTGATAGCTCTTCACCGCGGTGATCGCCACCCCGCCGATCTCGTACTGTCCTTCCTTGGAAAACACGACGGGATTTCCGCCGACCGCTTTCGCGTTGTCGTGGTCGTAGTGCGCGTGGCTCACCGTAACGGCGTCCGCCTCCACCGAGGGCATATCGAAGCCTACGTCGCCGTAGGGATCGCATACGATACTCGTACCCGTACTCTCCGTAAGCTGAAAGCACGAATGCCCCAAATAACGTATTTTCATTTTTCCTCCAAAATTCCTGTCATTATAAATTTTATTTTAAAAAATTGACTTTTATTCTCTTCGCCGATAACGTAGCTAAGTTCCGCCGCAACCCCGTCTCGGGCGCGCTCCACCGTATAAGAGCGCGTCGTTACGGGGATATCCTCCTGCAAATCCGCAAAAAACACCGTCATGCGCGAGGGCTCGCAACGCGAAAACAGGGCAAACAGCTCCGTTTCTCCGCTCCGTTTCATCGTAAAGGTATCGCGACCGACCAGCACGGCAACCTCGTCCCCGTCCTGCAAATAAAAAACCTGAAAACCGTTTAAAACTTTTTTAACCTTTCCGCTTGCGCAAACTTCCGTTACGTTCCCTTCCGTCTGCGTGACAATACGGACGCTACAATCATACATCGTAACTATTATAAAACAAAAAATTAGATTTGTAAATAGAAATACGGCGAATTTACAAAATTTTCCCGTTCTTTTCCAAACGGACGGGCTGCATATAAAAGGAGTACTTCTTTAAGTCCGCGCGGCGGCGGCGAAAATCGGGCAAAACCTTTTCCACCTCCCGCCAGAATTCCTTTCCGTGGCTGAAACGGCGGGTATGGCACAGCTCGTGCACGGCAACGTATTCGCTGAGCGCCTCGGGCAGAAACGCCAGGCGGTACGTGTAGGCGATCACGCCCTTTGCGTTGCAGGAGCCCCACCGCGCGCGGGCGGACGAGATCCGCACCGAAGCATATTCAAAGCCGTGCCGCGCTGCAATTTCGCGCGTCAATCGGCAAAAATACGCCTCCGCCGCCCCCTTTAAGATACGCGAAAGCTCGCCTTCGGCGTTCGTATCGCTTAAAAAGAGTTCGGTTTCCGTAAGGCGGGGCTTGCCCTCGCGCAGCAGATATTCCCTGCCGAACAGCGTCACCGTCCCGCCGAACGCAAGCACGTGCGGTCCCTTCCGTTCCGCCAGCCGCCGCTCGATCCAAAGACGGTGACGGGCAACAAATTCCGAAACGCGCTTTCCGGAAACGCCGTAGGGCGCCCGCACCTTCACGCTTCCGTCCCGCTCCACCGTAAGGCTCACCGTGCGGCGGAAGGAGCGCACGATTTTAATTTCGTAGTCCATGCCTCTATTATACCCCATATTCCCGAGCTTGGCAAGCGCCTGGATTCCCTTGACTTTTTTTTAAAAAAGATTATACTGAAAGATATGGAAAAAACGATCGGACGGATAAGCGCAAGCTCCGCCATTACCGAAATCGAAACGCCCGCCTCCAAAAGCGTTTTAAACCGCGCGCTCGTGCTCGCGGCGACGGCAAAGGGACGGGTCGATATCCTCTGCGGTCCGCTCTGCGAAGACACGCGGGCGCTGCTCGACTGTCTGAACGCGCTCGGAATAAACACGCAGACATATTCGGACGGCATCCGAATCGAGGGTTGCGGCGGAAATATCCCGAATGCGAACGCCCGCCTCGACGTGAAAAGCGCGGGCACCGCCGCGCGCTTTCTGCCCGCCCTGCTCGCCTTTTGCGGCGGAACATACGAGTTTTCCGCCTCCGAACAGATGCAAAAACGCCCCATGGAGTTTTTACGCACGCTCGAACGCTTAGGGGCAACCGTCGAATACTTCCGCGAACGGGAGAAATTCCCCTTTCGCCTGCGCTCGGAGGGCGCGACAAAAGACGAAGCGGAAGTAAACACCGACGTCAGCACGCAATACGCCAGCGCGCTGCTGCTTGCGGCAAGCGCCGCCGCAAAGCCGTTTACGCTGCGGCTGACGGGCGCGCGCACGGAGGGAAGCTACATTGCCATGACGCTCTCCCTGTTAAAATCGTTCGGCGCGGACTTTTTCCGAAAGGGAAACGCAATCACGGTTTCCCCCGTCCGCGTCTCCCCCGACAAATTCGAGGTAGAAAGCGACGTTTCGGGCGCGTGCTATTTTGCCGCAATCGCGCTGCTATGCTCGCGAAAGGTGCTGTTAAAACGGATCCGCCGCGGAGGCTTGCAGGGCGACGGGAAATTTCTCGATTTGCTGGCGCAAAAGGGATTAAAACTGCAAGACACCCAAGCGGGCTTGCTGGCGGACGGCACCCGAGCGGGCGCGTTTACAGGCTTCGAGTGCGACTTTACCGACTTTTCCGACCAGACGCTCACCGCGGCGGCGCTCGCGCCCTTTGCCTCCTCGCCCTCGCGGCTGAAAAACGTGGGACACACCCGCTTTCAGGAGTGCGACCGACTGACGGCGGCGGGATACAACATCAACGCGCTCGGCGGACGGGCGTATGTAGACGGGAACGATCTGGTCGTTTCTCCCGTTCCGCTTACGGGGGGAACGGTGACTGCGTACGGCGACCACCGCGTAGCCATGGCGTTCGCGGTGGCGGGAGCAAAGACGGGCAACGTTTGCATAGACGATCCGTCCTGCGTAAACAAGACCTTCGAGGGCTTTTTCGAACAACTGAATCGGTTTTACCGATAGCCTTACAAATAAAAGCGGCTTCCGAATTGGTTCGGAAGCCGTTCGTTTTTAAAAAATTTTTTCAGTATATTCCTTTATTTTCAAAAAGGATTCCTGCGAGAGCACGTGCTCGATGCGACAGGCGTCCGTCTCGGCAAGCTCCCTGCCGACGCCCATGCCGACAAGCAGCTTTGTGATCACCTCGTGCCGTTCGTACACGCCCGCAGCCTTTTGTTTTCCCTCCTCGGTTAAAGAAAAATCGCCGTTGGGCGCGACCAAAAGATACCCCCTACTCTGCAACAGATTCACGGCGCGGGAAACGCTCGATTTCGCGTAACCGAGCTCTTCCACCAAATCGACCGAGCGAACGCTCGCCCGCCGCTCCAACAGCAAAAAAATCGTTTCCAGATACATTTCTTCCGACTCGTGCGCGATCATAGCTCCTCCTTTTTTTATCCTTTCATTCGACTATTATAGCATGAGTAAATATATTTTGTAAACGCATAAAATCAATATTTTTAAGAAAATAGGCGCTTTTTAAAGTATTTTGTCGTATTATGCACGAAATTATATGAAAATTTTATAAAAACTATTGCTTTTTATACAAGAACGGACTATAATAAAATCATGAAATCATTTGCAGAGAAATTAACGGGTTTGCGCAAAGAGCGAGGCTTGACGCAGGCAACGGTTGCAAAAGATTTAGGGGTCAGCCTTGGGATCATATGTTTTTGGGAAGCAAATAAGAGCGACCCCACTGCAACCAATGTTGCAAAAGTTGCACGCTATTTTAACGTTTCCGCCGACTTTCTCCTCGGAATAGACGACGCGGAATAAACCCTGTGAACAACCAAACCGAAACGCCATGGCGGTTTTTTCCTATGGCGGGCTTTTTTGTTTTCGAATTTCTCCCGAACGGCTCCTTATCCTTCGGGCAAACCTTTCAGCATCAGTTCTTCCGCTTCCCGCACGCCGGCAAGCGGTTCTTTTTTTATCGCCTCGCGCGCGGCGTCCCTTGCGCCGTCCTCGCGGGAAAGCGCCCCCGCCAAACAGAAATGAAACGTATTTTCATATTCCTCGATACAGTCGCGGTAAAATTCCGCCCGTTCCGCGTCCGGGATCAACACCGAATAGGCGTAATACAGCACGCAGGCGGTCTCTTTCGGCACCTCATCCCGCTCAGCTTCCGCATACGCCCCGTTCCACCTTGTTACGACGGATTTTATCTCTTCTCCGTCCCCCGCGACAAGACCGTATTGCAGCCGCATCAGCTGCAATGCGGCAAACAGCGGCTCATCCTCCCGAATCACGGGAACGGAAAAGAGCAGCCTGTGCGGCAGATCGCGATAGCTCCCGCGAAACAGGAGCGCCTGCGCCCGCAGCAACGCCAGCGAAACCTCGGCGAACGGCGCTTTGCGCGCAAGCCCTAACAGCATTTCGCCGTCCGTGCGCCCGCTCCGCAGCTCGGCGGGAAAGAGCGAAGAAAGTCCCGTACTCAGCTGAAAGGGCGCAAACAGCACAAAGAACAGCAACGCAGGGTGCGGCGGCAACACAAAGTACAGCGCAAGCAACGTGCCGCCGTAAATCAAATTGAACAGCGCGCCGCCCAAAGAGACGAACGCGAGCCTGCCGCGCAGCCCTCGGGGCGATTTGGGGATGACCGTGCTTTCCCCCGCCGCCGCGTTTCGGGAGAAACGCACGCCCTTTTGCGAGATATCCGCCTTCCCGAACCTGACCGCGGACACCTTGAAACCCGCAAGGAGCGCGCAGAATGCGTGCCCGAGCTCGTGCAGGATCACTCCGCCCATACAGTCGAACGCCTCCGCGAGCCCCATGAGCGCGATCGCAGAGCCGATCACGACGTACTCCGCCACGCCCGCGCTCTCCGCGCTGCCCTCGGCATAACCGATATACAGCGTGCCCGCCAACGCGCCCAAAAAGAACAGCACGGAACAGATCCGATAGAGTATCGCCCTCGCCTTCGCGCTCATTATATCCCCTTTAAGAGGGCATAGCCCTCTAAATTATCCCTGTCCGAAACGGTAAGCGCGGGGATATTGCATTTTTTCATGACGCTCGCCAAAAGCAACGCGCCGCCCGCGATGATGTCCGCGCGGTTTTCGTCCATTCCCTTTATCTTTTTGCGCGCCTCGGCGGAAAGCGACAGCAAGCCCGCCGCGAGCAAACCCGCTTCCTTTGCCGTAAACGGACAGCCCTGCACCGCCGCTGCGTCGTACTCCGCAAGCCCCAGCTTGACGCTTGCAAGCGTGGTCGCCGTGCCGCCGACCGCAACCGCCTTGCCCGAAAAATCGAGCCCGTCCAGCGCGGACAGCTTGTCTTCGATGACGGCGGCAAGCAAAGCCCCGTCGTCCCCGCACATATCGTACAGGCGCACCGCGCCGATATTCAGGGAGACCGCCCGCTCCGTTTCGCCGTTTACGCGGCGGCAAAGCTCCGTGCTCGCTCCGCCCACGTCTACCACCGTTCCGTCGCCCTCGCCCAATGCGCCGTACGTTCCCAAAAGCGCCTCTTCTTCCCCCGAGACCACGTCCGTTTCCAGCCCGCACGTATTTTTTACCAGCGCGCAGAACTCCCCGCCGTTGTGCGCCGAGCGCACAGCCGCCGTCGCAAAGGCGTAAATTTTTTCGGCGCCGTCCGCTTCCGCCTGCGCCCGAAACCGCGCGATCGCCTGCGCCGTGCGCTCCATGGCGCGCGCGCTTAAAACGGGCTTGTCCGCAATGCCTTCCGCAAGCCTCGTCGTGCTCAGCCGTTTATATAAAGTTGTTCCGTCCGCCCATAGCATCAGGCGGACGGAATTCGATCCGATATCGATAACTGCCGATTTCATCAGTGTTTGCTGCTCCAACCGTGTTTAAAGGCAAGGCGGTAAAGTCCGTCCTCCGTCTGATAGTACTGTAACGTTTTGTCCCCGTCCTTAATCAGCTGTTCGAGCCGCTCGCTCTCCTGCTCCAGCTTGCGCCGCTCCGCATTGGCTACGCCCACCTTTACAAACTGGATAATAAGCACGATCACCAAAAAGAGCACGAGCAAAACGCACGAAGCGGTTGCCGCTACGGCGATTTTCTTCGCTTGCTCCCGCGTATAACGCCCGCTTTTACGGGCTTTCGGGTACTGTGACTCTTCTCTTTGGAACATAATTTTGCTTCCTCACGTATTCGGTTAATACCATTATAAACCTTTTGCGCGAAAAATGCAACGATTTTATGAAAACTTTTCAAATATAAGAAAAGCCCCGCCAGACACCCCAAAAACATATATACCCGCAGCGTAGGCAGCTCGAAGAGTACCGAAACGAAGAGATATATCCCCGCGAACAGCACAAAAAACAGCGCGTCTACGGTAATTTTTACCCACTTCGCACGGAACGGATAGCGGATCAGATACAAAATATCGTAAAAAATCCCGCCGACAAGCCCGCTCGTCACGCACACGAGAAAAATAAAAATCTGATTTCCGTCGTTCATTGGAACAATTTGCGCAGCGGTTTTCCCTTGGCGCCGCCGTATTTTACCGAGAACACTTCTCCGCTTGCCGAAAAATTCCCGCTCCCCTGCGAAAACGCGAGCACCTTTAACTTTGCTCCCGCGATCGTTACTTTTTTGCCGTTTACGGTAAGTAATATCTGCGCTTCGGAAAAGGCGTCCACGCTTTCCACGCCCGTCATGCTTACGCGCTTTTGCTGTTCGATGGTAAGAATGCTCTGTGCCGTTTCGTTTTGCATATCCTATTTATATGAGCCCGAAAAAAGGTTATTCCACCGTTGCCGCTTTTTTTATGAAAAAAGGCTCCCGAAAAGGAAGCCTTTTTATATATTATGCGTGACATAATACTCTGTATTTGATTAAATTTTGCCTTTTGCGCGAGCGGCAGCCTTAGCGCGAAGTTCTCCGTTTAAAATTTGCTTGCGAATCCTTACGTTTTGCGGAGTGATTTCCAGCAGCTCGTCCTCGCCGATAAATTCGAGCGATTCCTCCAGGCTCATCTTTTTAGGCGTGATAAGACGGAGCGCGTCGTCCGAGGAGGACGAACGGGTATTCGTAAGATGCTTCGTTTTGCACACGTTTACGTTGATGTCCCCTTCCTTGGGAGAAACGCCGATCACCATTCCCTCGTATACGGGAGTGCCCGCGCCGATAAACAGCGTGCCGCGCCCCTGCGCGTTGTACAGCCCGTAGGTGACCGCCTCGCCCGTTTCGAACGCGACGAGCGAGCCCGTGGTGCGCTTTTCGATTTCGCCCTTGTACGGCTGATACTCGAAAAACACCGAGCTCATGACGCCCTCACCCTTGGTGTCCGTTAAAAATTCGCTCTTATAACCGAACAGTCCGCGGGCGGGAATCAAAAATTCAAGGCGCATCCGCGAGCCGACCGCGCTCATGTGCAAAAGCTCGCCCTTGCGCGTGCCCATGCTTTGGAACACCGAGCCCGTGCCGTCCTCCGGCACGTCCACGATCAGCCGCTCCACGGGCTCGTAAAGCTGTCCGTCCATTTCCTTGTACAGCACCTTGGGAGAGCTTACCTGAAACTCGTACCCCTCGCGCCGCATGGTCTCGATCAAAATAGAAAGGTGCATTTCCCCTCTGCCGCTCACGCGGAAGGAGTCGGCGGAGTCGGTATCCTCCACGCGCAGGGAAACGTCGCGCAGCAGCTCGCGGTAGAGCCGCTCGCGCAAATGGCGGGTGGTGACAAACTTCCCCTCCTTGCCCGCAAACGGCGAATCGTTTACGGAAAATATCATCTCTACCGTGGGATCGGAAATCTTGACGAAGGGAACGGGCTCTACGCAGTCCGTGCAGCAAACCGTGTCGCCGATGTTGATTTTTTCCAAGCCCGAAAAGCAGACGATGTCGCCCGCCTTGGCGCTTTCGCAGGGCACCCGCTCCAGGCCCTCGATCTCGTACAGGTTTACGATTTTTCCGCGCGTGCGCACGTCCTTATGGTTGTAGTTGCATACGACGACTTCGCTGTTCGGCTTGGCGACGCCCCGCTCGATCCTGCCCACGCCGATCCGTCCCACGTACTCGTTGTAGTCGATCGAGGAAACCAAAATTTGCAGCTCGCCCGTCTCGTCCGCCTCCAACGGCGGGAAGTGGGACAATATCGTTTCGAACAGCGGCTTTAAATCGGTGCCCTGCGCGTTCTCGTCCAGTGAGGAGGTGCCGTCTCTGCCCGAACAGAACACGAACGGACTTTCGAGCTGATCGTCCGAAGCGTTCAGATCCATTAACAGCTCCAACACCTCGTCGATGACTTCCTTTACGCGGGCGTCGGGGCGGTCGATCTTGTTTACCACGATGATCAGCTTTAAGCCCATTTCCAGCGCCTTTTGCGTGACGAAGCGCGTCTGCGGCATGGGTCCCTCCGCGGCGTCCACCAAAATCAGCACGCCCGAGACCATTTTTAACACGCGCTCTACCTCGCCCGAGAAATCGGCGTGCCCCGGCGTGTCGATGACGTTGATTTTTACGCCGTTGTAGTGGATGGACGTGTTTTTGGCAAGAATCGTAATGCCGCGCTCCTTTTCCAGCGAGCCGCTATCCATAACGCGCTCCTCCACTACCTGATTTTCGCGGAAAATGCCGCCCTGTTTTAACATCTGGTCGACAAGGGTCGTTTTGCCGTGGTCTACGTGCGCGATGATTGCAATGTTTCTTAAATCTTCTCTAACCATATTCTATCCTTCATATAAAAGCTTTTCTGTGAAATGCAAGATTCTCTCGGCGCGGCTTTGCCGCGCCTCGGAATGACAATTTATTAAATTCCGTCTCCCCGCAAGGGGGCTCGGAATGACAAAGGGCTTGTTTGCAAGAGCAAGGCTCCTTGGTCATTACGAAGGAGCGAGCCCGCCTCTGTCATTCAGAGGGAGCAGCGCGACCGCGGGAATCTCCTTTGTATTAAGACGGGAACGGCAGCGGCGACAAATTGTCGTACGTGCAAAAGGTAAGCAGATAGCCGTTGTCCTCTATCTGCTCGCTTTGCCGCGAAAGCACGAAGTTTTCGTCCCTGTCCAGATCGGGCACGAACACCTCGGCGCCGCCGTCCGCGTCCACCTTGGTCACAAGCACCTGCGTGCAGTAAGGAATCAGCGTGCGGTAAACGCTCGCGCCGCCGATCACGTATACGTCCTCGGGCGGATACTTTTCGATTTCCCGAAACAACTCTTCGAGGTTATGCGCGGTGATCACGTCCTTTTGCACCGTTTCGGGCGAAAGCACGATATTCACGCGGTTTTTCAACGGCTCGCCGTTCGGAAAGGAGTTGAGCGTGTTCAACCCCATCACCACGATTTTGCCCTTGGTCGTCTCGCGGAAAAATTTCATATCCTTGGGGATGGAAAACATTAAATCGTTTGCCTTTCCGATTCCCCATTTTTTATCTGTGTGAAAAATCGCTTTCATCTTTCTCCTTATATCGCCACGGGGATTTTGAACGTGCTCGGCGTATATTCGTAGTTTTCCAGCCTGAAGCTGTCCACCGTGAAATCGTAAAAATTCTTCACCGAGGGGTCGACGATCAGCTTGGGCGCCGGCTTGGGTTCGTTTTTCAGAATCTCTTTTACGATGGGCACGTGGCGGTCGTAAATATGCGCGTCCGCGATCACGTGAACGAGTTCGCCCGCCCTCAAGCCCGAAACCTGCGCGAACATGATTAACAGCACCGCATACTGCACCACGTTCCAGTTGTTCGCGGTGAGTACGTCGTTCGAACGCTGGTTTAAAATGCCGTTTAACGTATCGCCCGACACGTTGAAGGTCATGGAATAGGCGCAGGGGTAAAGCCCCATTTCGTGCAGGTCCTCGAAGTTGTACATATTGGTAAGGATCCTGCGGGAGGAGGGATTGTGCTTTAAATCGTACAGCACCCGATCCACCTGATCGAATTCCCCCTCTTTATACTTGGACTTTTTGCCCAGCTGATAGCCGTAAGCCTTTCCGATGGAGCCGCTTTCGTCTGCCCAGCTGTCCCAGATATGCGAGTTTAAATCGTGAATGTTATTGCTCTTTTTCTGCCAGATCCAAAGAAGCTCGTCCACGCACGACTTAAACGCCGTGCGCCGCAGCGTGAGTATGGGAAACTCCTCTTGCAGATTGTAGCGGTTGACGATTCCGAATTTTTTTACCGTATGGGCGGGCGCACCGTCCTCCCAGCGCGGACGGACGGGCAAATCGGTATCCCATACGCCGTTGTTTAATATTTCGTTGCAAGTGCTTATAAAAAGCTCATCCGCTCTGCTCATGCCCGTTCCTCCGTTGCCTTTTGTAACCGTTTACGGGAAACCTCTTCCCCTAAAATCTGCATCACCGTCCACAAATCGGGCGTGTTTGCTCTGCCCGTAAGCGCAATGCGCAGCACTTCCGCCACGTCGGCAACGCTCCCTTTGTACGCCTCGGGATTCGCCTTATAATCCTTCGTTTCCGCGGCAAACCCGAGCGACGCGGCGACCTCCTTCACCTTGGAGAACCACGTCTGCGCGTCGTCCGAATAGGAATATTTTTCGCCGAAGCTTTTGAGGATCGCGTTTTTTGTTTGGGCATCCACACGGTATTCGTCCCGTCGGGACTCTTCCTCGAAAAAGTAACGGATGAATTCCATTGCCTGACGGGCGGTGACAAAGTCCTTTCTGCGCTTTTTGCCCCCCGTGCCCATGCAAAGGTTGAGCACGCGCAGCATATATTCTTCGTCCTTGAAATACGCCCTTTGCCCGTCCGTTCCGTACTCGTCTGCCCAGTCCTTTAAAAACGCCAGCATTTCCTCGGCGGAGAGCCGCGAGAGCTCGTTGGCGGAAATGTCGTTGAGCTTGTTCAAATCGAACAGCGCGCCGCTCTTGCCCATTTTATTTACCGAAAATCTGAATTCTTCGAGCGGTTTTTCGGGATTTTTTAAGTACCATTCCTCGAAATTGGAATTTAACAGCGTGAGCATATACACCTTAACCGCGCGGGCGAAATACCCCTCCTGGCGGTAAAATTCCAGCGAAAGCTCGGGGTCCTTGCGCTTGGAGAGCTTGCGGCGGGTCTCGCCGTCCTGCTTCATGAGCGAACAGTTGTGCCCGTAGCGCGGGCGCTCGAAGCCGAGCGTCTGAAACAGCTCGATATGAATGGGCAGAGACGAGAGCCACTCCTCGCCGCGGATCACCAGCGTGGTGCGCATAAAATGATCGTCGATCGCGTGGGCGAAATGATAGGTGGGAATCCCGTCGCTCTTTAAAATCACGACGTCCTGGTCGTTCTCCGTCACCGAGATCTCGCCCTTGATCTCGTCGTGAAATTTCAGCTTATGTTCGGGATCGCCCGACGACTTCAACCGAATCACGTAAGGGAGCCCTGCGTCCAGCCTGCGGTAAATCTCTTCCTCCGAAAGAGCGCGGCAGGCGGCGAACTCGCCGTAATAGCCCGTGATCCGCTTTTCCGCCGTCTGCTTTTCGCGCAGGGCGGAAAGCTCGTCCTCGGTGCAAAAGCAGGGATAAGCGCGTCCTTTTTTTACCAGCTCTTTGACGAACGCGCGGTAAATTTCCGCGCGTTGGCGCTGATACCAGGGAGCGTAAGTGTTATCCCCTTCGATTTCCGCACCCTCGTCGAATTTAATATCGAAATAGCGGAGCGCGTTTTTCACCGCCTCCACGGCGCCGTCCACCTTGCGTTTTTCGTCCGTGTCCTCGATGCGAAGATATAAGATCCCTCCGCTCTGGTGAGCGATACGCTCGTTCGCAATGGCGACGAACAGATTCCCCAGGTGAATAAAGCCCGTGGGCGAGGGCGCGAGACGGGTTACCTCCGCCCCTTTGGAAAGGTTACGCGGCGGGTATTTATCTTCGTAGCTTGCAAGCGGCGGATACTGTTCGGGGAACAGCCGTTCCGCTAATTTTTCCGTATTCATATCATTCTCCTTCCATTCGCGCGATGATCTCGGCGACCGTTTCTTCCACGCTCTTGCCGTCGCACTCCACAACGGCGTCCGCATAGCGCTCGTACAGGGGCGCGCGCTCGGCGGCGAGCTCCTCCGCGGTGGTTATATTCCCGCGCATCACCACGCCCCGCTTTTCGAAGCTCTTAATGCGGCGGGCGACTTCCTCTGCGCTCAGCTTTAAATAAATCACCTTCCCGAGCGACTTTAAATGCGCCATCACTTCGGAAGAATAGCACACGCTTCCGCCCGTCGAGACGACGGTACGGCAACAGGAAAGGCTGCCGTTTACCGCGTTTTCCACCTGTAAAAAGCCGTCCGTGCCCCGCTCTGCGATAATGCGCGAAAGCGGCTGACCCGTACGGTTTACGATGAGCTCGTCGCTGTCGAGAAAGCCCCAGCCAAGTTTTTTGGCGACCGCCTTGCCCGCGGTGCTCTTCCCCGACGACGGCATACCGATCAGCACCAGATTTTTCATACTTTCTTATTATAATGCAACGGAAAAAAATTGTCAAACGCGCGACGGGCGTATTCGCACATTCCGCAAAAAAATTAAAATATTTCTTTGCAAACGCTTGACAGTCCCCTCTGCGTATTATATAATACGTGTATCAAGATTATTAAGGAGTTAATAATGAAAAGAAAGTTAACAATCGCTCTTACCTCTGTGCTGCTCGTCGTCGGAATGATTTTTGCGTTCTGCGCGTGTTCCGCCTACGGCTCGGTAAAAAGAGCCTATACGAAAGCGGGCTATGAAGAAACGGAATTTTCCGATACCTACCAAAAATACGTTACCGAGATGTTCGGCGAGGATGCGGGCGACGTGTTTAAAGTACACGTTCTGCAAAAAGCCGCCGACGAGGACGACGGCTTCTTCGAACAGCTCGGCAGCAAGCTCACCGTTGCGGTGATCGCCGAATTCAATTCCACCGAAGAGATGAACGAGCTTATGAAAAAACACGTTACCCAAGAGGACGCCGAAAATATTGCAGAAGCGATTCAGCAGCTCGACAACGTGAGCGGCAACTGCGTGCTGCTTTTTTACTCTTCCAAAAAGGGATACGAAATTTTTAAGGGCACGAAATAAGCGAAATCGCCTTCCCTCCCCCGTTCGGGAGGGAATTTTTTCCGCTTTTTTTATAAATGTGCGTAAAAAAAGTTGTGTTTTTTATTCGGGTATGGTATACTCGTATAAGAATTTTGAAATATTTATAAGGATCGAACGAAATGAACGCACTTTCTTTTTTCAATAATCTGCTCGTGCCCGCTTCGACGGACGCGGCATACAATACTTACCGCATTACGAGCATCGTTTTGATCGTGCTGATGGGCGTAGCCGCGCTCGCCGCGATCATCCTCGTATTGCTTCAACCGGGAAACTCGCAGGGAATCGACGCGCTCGGCGGTTCGAGCGAAACCTTCTACGGCAAAAACAAGGGCAAATCGACCGAAGCCAAGCTGAAAATGTGGACGTTTATCTGTCTCGGCGTTCTGGCGGTGCTTGCCGTCGTGTTCTTCATTTTGCAATACGAGGGAATTTGGACCTGAGAAAAAAGGCTTAACGGGCGGGCTTTCGGGCTTGCCCTTATTTTTTTGCGGAGCGGAGCCGACAGTCGCTCCCCTTCCGCCCGGAAAAGGAGACGTTTTGAACGCAAAACAATCGTTACTCAATCAGTTTAAGAGCGGCGCGTTCGCTCTTTTAACCGACGAAGAAATTTCCAAAAAGCTGCGTTTGGGTAAGCGGGAAAGCCTTGCCGTCCGCGACATTCTGCGCGCGCTCTGCCGCGAAGGCGAGCTGCTGTGCGACGCGCGCTACCGCTACGGCACGGCGGAGCAGTTCGGCGCGGTGACGGGAAAAATCTCGGGCAACGAACGGGGCTTCGGCTTTTTCGTGCCCGACGATAGCGACCTGCCCGACCTGTTTATTCCCCGTCGGGCGCTGAAAAACGCCCTGCACGGCGACAGCGTGCTCGCCTTTTGCACGGGCGGACGGGCGGGAGACGAGGGCGAGGTGCTCGCCGTTATTTCCCGCGGTTACCGCGAAATCGTGGGCATTTACCGCCGCGACCGCATGGCGGGCTACGTGACCCCCGACGAGCGCAAGTTCGACGAGGAGGTTTATATCCCCGCCAACAAGCATAACGGCGCGAAAAACGGCGACAAGGTCGCGGCGAAAATCAACTCTTACGCGGGACGCACCCCCACGGGCGAGGTGATTGAAATTATCGGACGGGCGGGAGACTTTCTCACCGAAGAAAACGCGCTCATCCGCGCGCACGCGCTCCGCACCGAATTTCCCGAGGCGGTTCTGGCGGAAGCCGAACGGCAGGCGGCGCGCCCCGTTACCGAGCTGACGGGCAGAGTCGATCTGCGGGACGAGCTGATTATAACCGTCGACGGCGAGGACACGCGCGACATCGACGACGCGATCTCCGTCCGAAAAGAGGGAGATAAATTCTATCTGGGCGTGCATATCGCCGACGTAACGCACTACGTAACGCGCGGAAGCGAGCTCGACCGCGAGGCGTTCGCCCGCGGGACGAGCGTTTATTTTCCCGACCGCGTGCTGCCCATGCTCCCCCCCGCCCTCTCCAACGGAATCTGCTCTTTAAACGAGGGCGAGGACCGCTTCGCGCTCTCCTGCCTGATGACGGTAAATCGCGGAGGCGAGGTGACGGAAAAACGCGTTGTTCCCGCCGTGATCCGTTCCCGCCACCGCATGACTTATGCGGATGTGACCGCGATTATCCGCAAAGAGAAAGAAACGGCGGAGCGATACCCCGACCTGACCGACTTTTTGACCGACGCGGCGGAGCTCACCGAAATTTTAAAAGAGGCGAGACAGCGGCGCGGCGCGGTGGACCTTGCCGTAAAAGAAGCGAAGATCCTTTACGAAAACGGCACGATCTCCGTGCCCGATTACGAGCGCACGGTTTCGCACGAGATGATCGAGCAGTTTATGGTGCTTGCAAACGAGAGCGTTGCGGAGCTGGCGATGCAAAAACAGCTCCCCTTCGTGTACCGTATCCACGAGACGCCCGCGCCCGAAAAGGCGAGCGCGTTCGCGGCGTTCTGCAACGAAACGGGCGTGCCATGCAAATTCGACCCCGAAAACGTGGCGCCCAAGGATTTCCAAGCCGTGCTGAACGGGTTAAAGGACAGTCCGCTCTTTCACGTGGTAAACCGCGTGATGCTGCGCTCTATGATGAAGGCGATTTACTCGCCCGAAAACAAGGGGCACTTCGGGCTCGCTTCCTCCTGCTACTGCCACTTCACCTCCCCTATCCGCCGCTATCCCGATTTGTGTATTCACCGCATCATCAAAGAAAGCTTTCTTTCCGCCGAGCAGACGAAGGAACGCTATAAAAACTTCGTAAAGGACGCTTCCGCGCAGTCCTCGGAATGCGAACGGAACGCGCAGGAAGCGGAACGGGACGTGGACGCGCTGTATTTAACGGCGTTTATGCAGGACAAAATCGGAATGGAGTTCGAGGCGACGATTTCGGGCGTGACCTCCTTCGGACTGTTTGCCGAGCTCGACAACACCGTGGAGGGACTGATCCCCGTGGAGACGCTCCCCGACGACAGTTATTATTTTGCCGAAGAAAAATTTTTGCTGCGCGGAACGAGGAATTCCTTCCGTCTGGGCGAACGGGTGCGCGTTCGGGTGGACGGAGTGGACCGGGGCGCGCGCAGAACGTTTTTCGCGCTGCTCGAAAAAATTTGACCGCATAGAATATCGGTTCGGGAAAAAATCATGAAAATTATCGCAGTAAACAAATCGGCTTCGTTCGAATACTTCATCGAGGAAAAATACGAAGCGGGCGTCGTGCTCGAGGGCAGCGAGGTAAAATCCCTGCGGGCGGGCAGAGCCTCGCTCGGGGAAAGCTTTTGCGAGATTCGCGGCGGCGAGATTTTTTTAAAGAATATGCACGTCGCCCTATACGACAAGAGCGGCGCCTTTTCCACGCGCGACGCGCGCAAGGATCGCAAGCTTCTGCTACACAAAACCGAAATTTCCAAAATCGTCGGGCGGGTGAACGAAAAGGGCTATACCCTCGTCCCCTTAAAAATTTACTTTAAGGAAGCGCTCGTTAAAGTGGAAATTGCGCTGTGCAAGGGTAAGCACGCTTACGACAAAAAACGCTCGATCGCCGAACGCGACTTAAAGCGCGCTACCGACCGCGCCGTAAAAGAATATCTGAAATAAGCAAAAGGCTTTCGCTGTAGCGAAAGCCTTTTGCTTATCCCGCTTTAAAATCCGCGCGAAGTCTGGGTTACAGACTCCTCAAAAAAGGTTTCGTTCCCGTCGTAAGAGCGCCAGTAGCTCCCCGTCCCGTCGCGGAAACGGTTATACACTTTCCCGTAATAGGGCGAATCGGGTGAGGCGTCCGACCTGCTCTCCACAAACTCGAGCGTCCGCTCGCTTCCGTTTACAATGACTACATATTGACGATCGGATTTTTTCCACGCTTTGGAAATTTTGTCGCAAGTACCGTCGAGCGGACTTTTGCTCGTGAACGCTTTCAGAATAAAGTTAATAAATTTTAAAGCTCCCCATATGATGAGCAAAACGACAAAACCGAGAATAAACGGAACCCAGGTATTTCTGTACAGATACTTCATGCCCTTCGTTTCGCGTTCGACGTCCTGTAACAGCACGTGAGCAATCGCGCCGAATACCGTCATCAGTACAACGCCGATAATCGCGTAAACCAACAGTCCGCCGACAGACGAACCGCTGCCGGTTGCGATATCGCCCTTTAACAAAAAGCGGTCGATCGCATACATTACCAACATAACCGGCAAAGATAAAATCGACAGCCACGCAAATACGATCCCTGTTTTTTTCATAACCTCTTCTCCTCTTTTGTTTTCCCATGCGGATTCCGCCGAACGGCGGAATCCGCATGGGAAATTTTTCAAAACTATTATAGACTACCCCCCCCGCCTGTCAAGGATTTTATCCACATTTTTTAAATTTTTTTAGATTTTTTATCCGCCGCCCCCGTTTTTTTATAGCAAACGAAACGCCCCCGCTGCGGAATACCGCAGCGGGGGCGCATTGCTCACAATAATATACAGATTACTCCGCCCTTTCCCTCGTTTACGATGCGCGTTACCGTGCGGCGCATCTTCTTTTGCACCCCCTCGCGCATAGAGCGGTTTTTCACATACAGCTCTTCGCCGAGCATTTCTTTGAGCGTCTTTCCGAACATATTCGTGTTCCAGACCTCCTCGGGCGCGCTCTCCATGTCCTCCGAAAGCTGTTTGACGAACGCTTCACTCTGTTCCTGGTTGCCCAGCGCGGGGCGCACCTCTCCGCTGACGTCTACGCGGATAATGTGATAGCTGGGCGCGTCCGCGTGCAGGTTTACCCCCACTCTTCCGCTTCTCTTTACCGTTTTGGGCTGCGTAAGGTTCATTTCCTCGGGCTCGGGCGGGACGATGCCGTAGCCGTATTCGCGCGCGTCCGCAAACGCCTGCCCCACGCGTTCGTACAGCTTCTTCGCCTCCGAAAGCTGCTTCACGTAGCTCATCAGTGCGAAATCGTCCTGAATGTTTTCGCCGCACTGCTCGCCGAGAACGCGGAAGAACGTGCCCTCTTTGGGTTCGATCTTACAGCGCGCCTTGCCCGTCGCCGCGTCGATGATGAGGGACGCGGGCGGAAGAAGATGTTCGCTTTCCGTAAACAGTCCGTCGAGCAGGGCGCAATCGCTCATCTTCGTTATTTTGGGCGCCACCGTGCGCACCCCCTGCAACACCTCTGCGATCAGCGCGTTGTCGCCGTCGAGCACGCGCATCCAGTCGGGCAGATCCACGTCGATGCTCAGCACGGGGAATTCGTATAAGATCCGTTCGAGCACTTCGCAAATCTGTTCCGCCGTGATCTCCTCGGCGTTCACCGCCATGACGGGCACGCAATATTTTTCTTCCAACGAGGCGCGAAGCGCTTCCGCCCCCGAAGGGTCCTGACAGTTAAGCAGGATCACGTACGGCTTGCCGATTGCGCTCAGCTCCGCCTGCGCCTGTTCCTCCGCCTTTTCGTACGCCTCGCGGGGAAGCCCCGTTACCGAGCCGTCCGTGGTGATCAACAGCCCGATGGTAGAATGGTCGCGGATGACCCTGCGCGTGCCCTCTTCCGCCGCCGTCTCGAAAGGAACGGGAGAATCGTTCCACGGCGTCTTTACAAGGCGCGGCGCGCCCTCCTCCTCGAAGCCCGCCGCCCCCTCTACGGGGAAGCCCACGCAGTCGATCAGGCGGACTTTTGCGACCGCGTTTTTCACGCTGATCTCCGCCGCCGTTTCGGGAACGAATTTGGGCTCCGTGGTCATCACCGTCTTTCCCGCCGCCGACTGCGGAAGTTCGTCTACATACCGCGCCTTTTTCGATTTCGCAACGCTCGGGATGACGAGCTGCTGCATAAAGTTCTTGATGAACGTAGATTTTCCCGTGCGCACGGGTCCCACGACCCCCACGAAAATTTCTCCGCCCGTACGGGACGCAATGTCCTCGTAAACACTGAAAGTTTCCATAAAATAAACGCCTCCGCCGAATATGCTTGCTGGAATACTCTATGAACGGAGACGTTTTAATATGACAAAATCTTATTCTTTACGCGTCGGATTTTTGTTTTTGTTCGGTCGGGACGGGCAGGCGGGACTGTTCCGCGATTTCCTTATAATATGCGTCCTCCGAAAAATCCCGCTCGCGGGTATATTCGCCGCCCAGCGCTTCGATCGCATATTTTAGTTCCTGAAATTCGAGAAAGTTGATTGCGTCGCTCTCGATCGCCTCCAAAAGAACGGGAAGCGCGCGCTCGTCGCCGTATGCGGCGAGATAGCTTGCGCGCATAGGCAGCTCCTCTTCCGCGAGGCGGAATTCCTTTAATAAAATCTCGAACACGCGCTCGTCCCGCACTGCGCAGCGGGAGAGAATCTCGAGCATCAGCTCCTTTTGCACGCCCTGCGCGTAATATTCGAGCGCGCGTTCCTTCGCGGAATCCGCGTCCGCCTTTAACTGGTCTACCGCGGCGTCCTTGATCTCGCGGTCGAACTCCCCCGTTAAAATGGCAAAATAGGCGCCGAATGCCTTTTTATCGGCGCCCGCAAGATTGACCGCGAGCGTTAATATCCGTTCGTCGCCCTCTTGCAGCAGCGCGGCGAGCTCGTCCGGACACTTTCTCTCCTCGATTTCCCGACAAAGAAAGTCCGAAACGGGCACGCCCTCCTTTACGTGGCGGGCAAGAGACTCCACCAGCTCCGCGTCGGACATGGCGCGGTAATAACCGCGCGGCGTGTTTTCCACGCACTTTAAATACGTATCGCCGAATTTGGCGTACAGCTTGGGAATTTTCGCTTCCCACTGCTTTTCGGTATATTTCCCCGCGTTCTCCGTCATGTATTCGGAAAGGCGGGAATCGAACATTCCGTCGAAATCGACAAGCTTCACTTTCATGATTTTCTTCCTTAAAACAGTAAACCGAGCATTTCTTTAACGCGGCTTTCGTCCGCGTTGAACAGGCGGCAGATTTTTGCTAGTTTCCGTTCCCCGCCCTTTAAGCGCGCTTCGCGGTAGATGACGGCGGCAAGCTCGGCGCGGTCGTCGATATATCCCCACGCCTCCGCCTCCTCGATGGTTTCGTAAACGTCCGTAGCGGCGTCGCAGAGCTTATCCTCGCTTTCCTGACTGAGCAGCGCGAACTTGGAATAGACGTCCGCAAACGCCTTTAAAAATTCCGTACGCTTGCGCGCGCCGATCTCGATCTCGTGGGTGAAAAACTCCTTATACAGCTTGCATACGACGGTGCCGAACGAGTTTTCCTCGTTGCGCATGACCAAATCGTGCAGCACCGAGATTTTAACGAGTTCCTCGCCCTCGCTGTCCAGCAACAGCTCCCGCACGAACGCGTCGTTGCGGCATTTTACCGCCACGCGCGCGGCGATCAGCTGTATTTTTTCATCCCGCCCCTCCATTTCGTCGAAGGCGATGCGGAAAAAGTCGTTCAGTTCGGGCAGAGCCGCAAACTGCGCCAGCTCCTCCTCGTCCGCCGTGTTCGCCTTTAACAGAAAATTGGCGACCGTGCGGTATTCCGCCGCGGGCATACGGTAGTAGTAGGTGACGGAAAGCTTATCCTTTTCGCCGTCGCGGATCCTGCGCATCCGCGTGAGATAGTGCTCCGCGACCGCCTTGCGCGGATAAATCGTCGTGAGCTGCTCCAAGGAGTCGATCGCTTCTTCGATATGGTCGGTCTTATACGCCGCGACGGCATGAAAATAGAGAACGTTGTCGTCGTAAGGCAGGCGAGGCTTTAACAGCGAAAGCTTTTCGTAGGCGAGCTCGTCCAAGCCCGTTTCGCACAGAGCGGTGGCGACGCGGTATAAATCCTCCGTGGAATCGGTCGAGAGCTCCGCCAGCCGTTTGGCGGCTTTCTGCGCACCCTTCTTGTCGTTCCGCGCGCCCAGCACCGCCACGTAAGTGGTAAGTCCCTGCACGTTGTCGGGGTAAAGCTCGAGGATCCGCTTGCACTCCTCTTCCGCGCGCTCCTCGTCGCCGAGCATCAGCGTGCACATGGCGGAAAGCCCCGCGGCGGACGGATAGTCCGAACTCGCCTCCGACACCTCCGAGAACCGCTCTCGCGCCTCGTCCAGTTCTCCGCTTTTCAACAGCTTCAAGCCCTCGGCGAGCGACTCCGTTGCGTTCATTCCGTCGGCGGAATACACCAGCCGAAGCCGAGGCTCGCCGCTCTGTTCTAGCCCGTCGAGGATCGCGTCCAGCAGCTCCTCGCCCACGTGCTCGAACGCCTCTTCGCTCATGATCGCCCGGCGGTAATAGTACGCCGACTGCGCCTCGTTGCCCATATTCATGAACGCGACGCTCAGCCCCTCGTAGCCTTCGCGGAAATCCGCCTCGTTGCATACGTCTAAAAAGCGAAACCAGGCGTCCGCCGCCAGATCGTACTTTTCCATCGCCTCGTAAATATCCGCCTGCAGGGCAAAAGCGTCCGCCCCCGGATCAAACATTCCGTTCCGCTTGTTGATCATGGTGAGCGCGCCGAGATAATCGCCCGAGGCAAACCGCCGTTCGGCGCTGTCGAGCAAAAATTCCTCGCTGAAATTCAGTTTTTCGACCGTTCCGCCGCCCTTCATGCGCGCTCCTTTTCCGCCTTATAAAAAAGTTTTACGACCTGTTCGTCGTTGAATTTGTAATCGGTATTGCAAAAATCGCAGTGCACGGAAATTTCGCCCTCTTCGGCGAGGATCCGCTCCGCCTCGTCCCTGCCCAGCGCCAGCACAAGTCCGCCCGTCTTTTTTGCCGAGCAATGGCAGCGGAACCGCACCTCGCGCGCGTCCCAAAGCGTCGCGCCGAACTCGCGCAAAATCTCCTCCGCGCCCCAGCGCTCGATGACGGAGGAGAGCGAAGCGTACTGCGAAATTTTCTCCTCGACGCGCCGCAAGCACTCCTCGCCCGCATTGGGCAGGGGCTGCAAAAACACGCCGCCCGCGCCGACGCACGTCCCGTCCGGTCCGATCTTTACGCCCAGCGCGATCGCCGTAGGACGCTGCTCGCTGGTAAGGAAATAGGCGGAAAAATCCTCCGCGATCTCGCCCGAAACCAGCTCGCTCGTCCCCACGAACGGGATCCCCCGCCCGTCGTCCTGCACCACGCGGAGCGTGCCGTTTTTACCCACGCAGGCGCCAACGTCCAGCTTGCCGTCCGCGCGGGGCGGAAGCTGCACGGCGGGATCCGCGATAAATCCGCGTATATTCAGCGAGCCGTCTCCGCTGACGAAAATTTTTCCGCCCGCTCCGCCGCCGTCCACCGTGACGGACAGCGAGCCCGCCTTGTTCTTCAACCAGCTGCAAAGGTACGCGCTTGCCGTAAGCGTGCGCCCCAGCGCCGCCGCCGCTACGGGCGTAAGCGAATGGCGGCGGATCGCCTCGTTAATAAGCGCGGTGGTATCGAGCACCGCCAGCGACACCGATTCGTTCCAGATCAGCGTCTTGTATATCTGACTTATCTTCTTCTGCATAGAAAATTCAGCCGTTCGCTCCTTATCTTTTCTTCGCCGAGGTGTCCCTCCTCGCGCAGCAACTCGAACCCCGCCCCGTCCAGCGCGGACAAAATATCTGCCTCGGCGTGGATATACTGCGTATGCCGTTCGTCGAAACGGCGAAACCGCCCGTCCCCCTCGCGCACGAACAGCGTTACTTCCGTCTCCTCCCTGTCGCCGCAAAGGCGGTTGAACGAGAGATAAGTTACCTGCTCGCGATCGTCCGCAAACATATTATTTGCAATTTTTTCGCGGAACTTGTATTCCGAACTCACGTCAAACCAAAAAATCCCGCCTTTTTTCAGGCAAGCCGCGGCGCGTTTTATCGCCGACGGCAGATTTTTTTGCGAAACGTAATTGTAGCAATCGTTGGGGGAAAGGATAAAATCGTACCGTTCGGGCGTTTTCAGCTTCGCGGCGTCCGCCTGTACGAAAGGGATATTCAGTCCCTCCTCCCGCGCCAAAGCTGCCGCCTTCGAGAGCATGGGCGCGGAGAGGTCCGCACCCGTCATACGGTAGCCCTCCCTTGCGAGCGCGCGGCAAAACGCGCCGCTGCCGCAGCCGAGCTCCAACCCGTTTTTGCCCGCGCCGAGTTTTGCAAGTCCCCGAATAAAATACTGCGACCATTTTGCGTAGTCGCAGTCGTCGTTTAAAATTTCGAACCATTCGGCGAGATGATCGTACGCGCTCATACTCACTTCCGCTTATTAAGCATTTTGGGAGGAGTGGGCGCTTTCTTCTTTTTCTTTTTGCCCCCGCCCTCCTCTTCTTGCAGAGCGCGCTCGCGCTCGTCGAATTGGCGGTTATATTCCACGTACTGCTCGTCGTTTTTATGCTCTTCCTCGAACGCCGCCACGTCGTCCGCCACCGCCTGCTTGCTCTCCTTTAAGCGGCGCAGATCGTCGCGCGAGAACGATTCGGGAAGCTGATAAATTTCGAGGTCGTCGTCGATGGGCTTGATGGGACGGCACACGAGCTTGCTTCTGCCCTGCGCCACGATCTGCCGTTTATACTCGCGCAGCGCCGCGCTTTCCGCAGCCGACTCCGCCGCTTTCTGCGCAGGCGTGCGGTTCTTGTCGTAAAGCCCCTTGCCCACGGTATAGCCCATCTGCGGATTTACGAAGCGGTCGAACGCCCACTGGCTGAAGCTCATCCAAACCAGCATCGCGTACGAGAACGCGAAAAAGACGACCAGCATCAGCGCGATCACGAAAAAGATATTCGTGCCGCCCGTTAAAAACATAATGATGAACGGCAGCAGCGCAACCGCGGCGAACACGACCGTCTGAATGATCGTTCCCACGGTCATCATCACCGCATTGCGGAAGAGCGCCCACGGTCCCTGTTTGTAGTTTACGCCCAGAGAGATCATCCACAGGCAGACCAGGATCGCAAGCCCGAGGAACACGTAGCCCACCACCTGGGAGGCGATCAGCCACCCCGTCGAGCCCGCGCCGCTCGCAATGAGCAGATTTGCGAAATCGCCCATGATATTCACCGTGTAGAACACCACCATGAAGATGAGCACAGCTTCGGTCACGTTCCAGAAATTCCGTTTAATCCCGCGCGCAAAATCGTTGGCTACGAAGATGCCCTCCGTCCAGATCATATTGCGGATAATGTACATTCCGCCCGAAATGCCCAGCCCCGCCAAAATCGCCGCGGGGATCATGAGCGCATAGAAAAAAAGGTCCGCCTGCAATACCATGGACTCGCCCACGCCGATCAGATCCGGCAAGGCGGGATAGCCGATCCCCAGCCCCGCGCCGAAGGGACCCGCAAGCCCCTGCGCCGCGATCGAGACCGAACGCCAGAATATGATTCCGAAGAGCGGCAGAAAGGTAAGCAGCACAAGAAGATTCACCAGCACTAACTTCCAGAATCTCCCTTTAAAAATGTCCCAAAACAACGCCCAGCGGCTTGTGGGCAGGGTGCTCCGCGCATATTCCTCGCTCCGCTCTTTGCCCTCCAGCCAGCGCGCGACCAGCCCTTTTCTTTCTCTTTCCGCCATTTTATTTCTCCGTAATAAACTCAGCTTTTACGGACGCAGTCCGTCCGCTTTCTCTATTGTACTACAAAGCGAAAAAAATTTCAATGAATTTCGGGTAAATTCCTTGATTTTTCACCGTTCCCATGTTAAAATATTGAAAAAAGGAGCGCTCGGCTCCTCTTTTTTATTCTGACTTGGGAGGCGGAAACGATGAACGGCACAAAACGGAAAGCAGGAATTATCGGCGCGACGGGAATGGTGGGGCAAAGATTCGTCTCTTTGCTCGAAAATCACCCTTGGTTCGAGCCCGCGTATCTGCTGGCAAGCGCCCGCTCGGCGGGAAAAACGTACGGCGAAGCGATGGCGGAAAAGCACGCCTCCGCGCCCGAATACGCGAAAGATATGGTAATTTACGACGCGAACAAGCCCGAGCAAATCGCGGGGAAAGTCGACTTCGTGTTCTGCGCCGTCAATATGAAAAAGGAAGAGATCCGCCTGCTCGAAGAGCGGTACGCGAAGCTCGAGATTCCCGTCGTTTCCAACAATTCGGCGCACCGCGACACCCGCGACGTGCCCATGGTCATCCCCGAAATCAACCCCGAACACCTGAGCGTAATCCCCTTTCAGCGCAAGCGGCTGGGCACGAAGCGCGGCTTTATCGCCGTGAAAAGCAACTGCTCGCTGCAATCGTACGTGCCCCTCCTGCACCCCTTGCGCCCCTTCGGGATAAAGAGCGCCGCGGTGTGCACCTATCAGGCGATCTCGGGCGCGGGCAAGACCTTCGAAACCATGCCCGAAATTTGCGATAACGTAATTCCGTTTATCGGCGGCGAAGAGGAAAAGAGCGAACGGGAACCGCTGAAAATCTGGGGAAGCGTGCTCGGCGGAGAGATCGTCTCCGCGGCGGAACCCGTGATCACGGCGCAGTGCGTACGCGTGCCCGTTTCGGACGGACACACCGCCGCGATCTTCGTTTCGTTTGAGAAAAAACCGACGAAGGAAGAGATTTTAAACGCGTGGGAGAGCTTCCGGGGCGAACCGCAAACGCTTTCGCTCCCCTCCGCCCCCCGCAAATTTTTGCAATATCTGCCGGAGGAGAACCGCCCCCAACCCAGGCTCGACCGCATGAGCGGGAACGGCATGGCGATCAGCGCGGGCAGGCTGCGCGAGGATACGCTGTTCGACTATAAGTTTATCGGCTGCTCGCACAACACGCTGCGCGGCGCGGCGGGCGGCGCGGTGCTCTTGGCGGAGCTTTTGGCGGAAAAAGGCTATTTCGATTGAACATATTTTAAATTTCCCGCATACAATATCGGTATGACGGGATTTTTAAAGGGAAGCGCGACCGCGCTCGTCACCCCCTTCACTCGGACGGGGGTGAATTTTTATACCTTGGACGAATTGATTGACTATCAGCTGGCGAACGGAACGGACGCGCTGGTCGTTTTGGGCACGACGGGCGAGCCCTCCTGCATGAACGAACGGGAAAAGCGCGAGGTGCTCCGACGGACGAAGGCGCGGGCGCAAGGCGCGAAGGTGATCGCGGGAACGGGCTCCAACTGCACCGAAAAGGCGGTGCAAGACGGCAAGCGCGCGCAGGACGACGGCGCGGACGGATTGCTCGTCGTGACACCCTATTACAATAAGTGCACGCAAAACGGCTTGATCGACTATTACGGCGCCATCTGCTCGGCGGTGCAGATCCCCGTGATCTGCTACAACGTGCCCGCCCGCACGGGCGTGAATCTTTTGCCCGAAACCATGGAAAAAATCGCGGAGCTTCCAAACGTGGCGGGATTAAAGGACGCATGCTCAAATATGGCGCAGTCAATGGAGACTTTGCGGAGGATCCGCGGCAAATGCGATTTGTATTCGGGCGACGACGCGCTCAACCTGCCCCTGCTGTGCGCGGGCGGGACCGCCGTGATCTCCGTCGTTTCCAACCTCGCCCCCAAAACGGTAAAGCGGCTGACGCAAGCCGCGCTCTCGGGCAATCTGCCCGAAGCGATCGCCCTTTCGGACGCGCTCGCGCCCCTCGTTTCCGCCTGTTTTTGCGAGGTGAACCCCATTCCCGTAAAGGCGGGGCTGAACCTGCTCGGCTTCGACGCGGGCGTTCCGCGTCCGCCGCTTTCCGCAATAGAACCCGCGCACGCGGAGTTTTTAAAGCGCGAAATGGAAATTTTTCTCGGGAAGGTGCGCGCATGAAAATCCTTCTCGTCGGCGCGTGCGGAAAAATGGGGACCTGCGTGGCGGAAACGGTCGCCCCGCCCGATAAAATCGTTTGCGGGATCGACCGCGCGCCCAAAACGGCGCCCTTTCCCGTGTATCAGACGTTAAACGGCGTGCGCGAAAAGG
Source organism: uncultured Christensenellaceae bacterium (assembly GCA_910588465.1). Classification (GTDB taxonomy): domain Bacteria; phylum Bacillota; class Clostridia; order Christensenellales; family Borkfalkiaceae; genus Gallimonas. Next base: position 84,406 of record CAJUOP010000001.1, read on the forward strand.
CGGACGTGTGCATCGACTTTTCCTCCCCCGACAATCTGGAGATCCGCCTTGCCTACTGTACAAAAAAGCGGCTGCCCGTCGTGCTCGCGTGCACAGGCTTTTCGGCACAGGACGAGGAGTTAATTGAGTATTATGCCAGACATATTACTATTTTTAAGTCCGAAAACTTCTCCGTTGGGGTCAATTTGCTCTGTTTCCTTGCCAAAATCGCGGCGGAAACGTGCAAACAGTTCGACGCGGAAATTATCGAAAAACACCACAACCAAAAAAAAGACGCCCCTTCCGGCACGGCGTTTCTGCTTGCAAAGAGCGTAAACGAAGGCTTCGGCGGGACGAAGCGGCTTGTATTCGGGCGGAGCGGAACGGACGCGAAGCGCGCGAACGAGGAGATCGGGATACACTCCGTGCGCGGAGGCGCGATCGTGGGCGAGCACGAAATACTCTTGGCGGGCGGCGACGAGACAATCACCCTTTCGCACTCGGCGCTAAGCCGCAAGGTATTCGCGAGCGGCGCATTAAAGGCTGCCGCGTGGAGTCTCAACCGCCCCGCGGGCGTTTACGGCATGAGCGATATGTTGGAGCTTTAAACGGAAATAACACAAGACCGCGCCCTTTCCCATTCGGGAAAGGGCGCGGCTTTGTATGGCGAATATGCCTTTATTTGCCCACGCAGAATTTTTCGAAAATTTCCGTAATGATCGCCTCGGTCGCAGTTTCTCCGCTGATCTCGCCCAACGCCTCCCAGGCGCGCCGAATATCCTCGGCGTACAGCTCGGGCGGGAGCGTTTTCACGGACGAGAGCGCCGATTTCACGTGCCCGTACGCCCGTTCCGCCGCCGAATAGTGCCGCGCTTCGAGCAGAAACAGCCCGCCCGAAATCGTACCTCCGCACCGTTCGACCAATAAATTTTTCAACTCTTCGATCCCCTCGCCCGTGCGCGCAGAAACGTTAATATCGCAATCGGGAATACGGCGCAAATCACTCTTGGCGCCCACCGTAATCACGTTCGCTTCCTTCGGAAAGAAAGGAGCCTCGCCCTCTTCCTTTAACCAGAGCACCGCGTCCGCCGCCTTTATGGCGTTTTCGGCGCGGCGGATCCCCTCCCGCTCGATTTCGTCGCCGCTCTCGCGCAGCCCCGCCGTATCGGTAAAGCGGAAGAGCACGCCGCCTAACTCTGCGGAGCCCTCCACCGTGTCGCGCGTGGTGCCTGCGGTGGCGGAGACGATCGCCCGATCGCACCCCAAAAGCGCGTTAAAGAGGGTGCTTTTCCCCGCGTTCGGCTTGCCGCAAAGCACGACGTTTACGCCGTCCTTTATCTTTTTGCCCGCGCGGTAGCTCTTTAACAGGCGAAAGAGCTCCTCCTCCGCCGCCGTCAGCCGCTGCAATATCTCTTCGCGCGAGCGGGGATTTAAGTCCTCTTCGGGATAATCCACGTCCGCGTCGATACTCGCCAGACATTCCGTAAGCAGCGCTTGCAGCCGCCTGCCCTCGTTCGTAAGCGACTCCGTATACAGCGAAAAGCCCGCGCGCACCTGCGCAAGCGACTCGGCGTTTATCATGTCCGCCATGCCCTCCGCCGCGGCGAGCGACAGCTTGCCGTTTAAAAACGCACGCTTGGTAAATTCGCCCCGATCGGCAAGGCGCGCCCCCAAAGCCAGCGTTCTTTCGAGAACGCCGCGGGCAATCTCCGTTCCGCCGTGGCAGTGGAATTCCACGCAGTCCTCGCCAGTGAACGACTTGGGCGCGCGGAAGTACACGCACATTCCGTAATCCTGAAAGGAACCGCAGTCGATCGTGCCCGCGTACATCGTGTTAGGGAGATATTCCCCCCCGTGCGAAAACATCTTTTTTGCCAACCCGAGCGAGCCCTCGCCGCTCAGCCGCACGACGGCGATCCCGCCCCGCCCCTGCGCGGTGGCGATCGCCGAAATTACGTCATTCATCCTTGCGATCCTCGGGAGGCGTTCCGTCGAACTCGCTGAACGGAGAGCGTTCCGTCGGTCTCTTCTCCCCGAATTCGTCGAAGGGCGAAGGCGCGTTCGGCGTGCTCGGCGGAGCCTCGACGTTGTGCGCGCGATACATCGCCTCCATGCGCTTTCTCATCACCTCGTTATAGTCGACGGGCGTGTTCTTTCTTACGCAGAACATCACGATCCCGCGGAAGGGCAAAATCGTGGACAATATGGTCATGATGAACGGACCGCGCATATAGTACTTGCGGTAAACCGCGTTATACACCACGCACATGAAGATGATCATTACGATAAAGATCAGCGAAGACAAGATGCCCGCCCAGTCGTTGGCGGCAATGATCCACTGAAATTGCGCGGGAACGTTCTCCGCAACGAATTTCGTGACCGTTTCCCCGCTCGTCGTTACCGTCGTTTCCCAAAAATTAGGGTTCATTAAAAACACGCTGGTGACGATGGCAAAGATACTGATCCCCACGTAGAGGATCTCGGCGAGCATGGCGTATAAGCCGTGGCGCTTCATCTTCTGCCCGAAAAAGTTCGCCTCTCCCGCGATTTTCCCCGCATAATACGTGTTGAGAAAAGGCAAAAATCCCAGCCAAGCGTGCTTCATGTTTCGGCGTGAAGCCATAACATACATTCCCAAGCCCCCGAAAATAAGGCAGACGAGATACAATCC
>CAJUOP010000001.1:87065-93200 GCA_910588465.1 uncultured Christensenellaceae bacterium
CCCGCCCCCACCCCCAGGCTGATCCACAGATCGCGGAATGAAAATCCGCCGTGGATGACTTCCGTAAAAGCGTTTACAAAATTAAACAGGTCGAAAAATTCCATCTATTACTCCTTTCGCTCGCCGAACGGCGACGCGTCGTACTCTACCCGATCGAGCAACAAGCCCCTGGCGGGCATCGTCTTGCCCAAGCTCTTTCTGTTTCCCGCGGCGAACGCCGCCTTGATCCCTTCCGTGCCCTTCCCGCAGCCGACCGCAAACAGCTCGCCCGCAAGGATCCTTACCATATTATATAAAAACCCTCCGCCGCACACGGCGATCTCGTAGCGGTACGCATCGCCCGAGCGCTCCTCCTTCACCTCTACCGAATAGAGGGTGCGCACGCTCGTTTTGGCGGAGGAGCCCGAGGCGCAGAACGCCTTAAAATCGTGCTCGCCCACAAGCAGCTCCGCCGCCGCCCGCATGGCTTCTACGTTCGGACGCTCGCCCAGACGGACGGAATACCGCTCGTACAGCGGATATTCGCAGGGCGCATAATATGCGAAATAGCGGTATGTCTTGCGCTTTGCCCCGCGCGTGCAGTCGAACCCCTCCGCCGCCGCGCTTTGCAACACGCGCACGTCGGGCGGGAGAAGTCTGTTAAAGCATTCCCGCAGGCGTTCGGCGGGAACGGAGGTTTCCGCGTCCAGATGGCACACCTGCCCCCGCGCGTGCACGCCCGCGTCCGTCCGCCCGCTCCCCGTTATCTTTACGGGAACGGAAAAAATGAACTCCGCCGCTCCTTCGAGCGTTTCCTGCACCGTGCGGGCGTTCTTCTGTCTTTGCCAGCCCGCGAAGTCCGTGCCGTCGTAGCTGACGATCAAGGCGTATCTCATATCGGCGCTCCCAGATAGACGCGCAGCAGCACCACGCCCGTCACCATGCCCGCGCCCAGCAAAAATCCCAGCAGGTCGCGCCAGGTAAAGCGCAGCTTTTTATATTTGGTCCGACGCTTGCTCCCCGCATAACAGCGGGCGTCCATCGCGTCGCCCAGCTCGTCCGCGCGGCGGAACGCCGACAGCAGCAGCGGGATCAGAACGGGGACGATCGCCCTTACCTTTTTGATCAGTCCGCCCGACTCGAAATCCGCCCCTCTCGCCTTTTGCGCGTTTTTGATCCGCTCCGTTTCGTCCATCAGAATGGGAATAAAGCGAAGTGCGATACTCATGATCAGCGCAAGCTCGTGCACGGGGAAACGAATCCACTTTAACGGCGTAAGCAGACTTTCGATCCCGTCGGTCAAAGCGACGGGCGTCGTGGTATAGGTGAGCATGGACGAACAGATCACCAGCAGAATCAGACGGGTGACGAGAAATGCGGAGAACATGATGCCCGCCTGCGTTACGCGGAACACCTTCCATTCCCAGTATACTGCGGGACCCTCCCAGTATACCTCGTCGCCGTTATAAAACAGAACGTTCAGCGCGGCGGTGAACACGACCAGAAACAGCACGCCCCTGACCGCACGCAATATCTTCCCGACGGGCACGCGCGAACAGGCGATTACCAGCACGAGCACGCCCGCGCAGACCGCCAGCCCGTAAAAGTTGGACGCAACGAAAATCGCCGTAATAAAGGCGATTAAAAACAATATCTTTAAGCGCGGGTCTACCTTATGCACGAAGGAGGAAACGGGATAATATTGCCCGAACGAAACGTCTTTCACGCTTGCCCCCCCTTCCGCGGCAGAGAAAGCACCGCCGAAACGAAACCCTCTACGGTAAAATCGCAGTCTATCTCCACGCCCCGACTTTTGAGCGCGGCAACGAGCTTGGCGGTGAGCGGAACGTCCAGCCCGAGCGACAACAGCTCGTCGGACAGCTTGAACAGCTCGCGCGGGGGAAGCACGTATTTTACGCTCCCGTCCGCGAACACCGCGGCGCGGGTGCAGTTCTCGCTGATCTCGTCCATGTCGTGCGAAACGATGATCACCGTTTTGCACCAATCCCTGTGCAGACGGTGCAGCAGCTCCATGATTTCCTTTTTGCCCTGCGGGTCCAGCCCCGCCGCGGGCTCGTCGAGCACCAGCACCTCGGGACGGGACACGATGACGCCCGCGATCGCCGCGCGCCGCTTCTGCCCGCCCGACAAATCGAACGGGGATTTATCGCCGACTTCCGCATAGTCCAGCCCCACGATCTCGAGCGCCTCTTTTACCGCGCACTCCGTCTGCTCTTTGGAAAGCTTCTCCTTGGAGAAATTTTTCAGCCCGAACGCGACGTCCTCTTTCACCGTTTCGGCGAACAACTGATATTCGGGATACTGAAACACCATTCCCACCTTGCTCCGCAGCGCGAGGAAGTCCGTCTTTTTGCTCGTTAAATCAAAATCTCCCACCGACAGCACGACGGGCGGAGGCGGCGTCTGCCCCCGTTTCGCCTTTGGCTTTTTGCCCCGCTTTAACGAGGACGGAAGGCGCAGCAAGCCGTTTAAATGCTGAACAAAGGTGCTTTTCCCGCTCCCCGTGTGCCCGATGATGCCGAAAAATTCTCCCTCTTCGACGGTGAGTGAAACGTCCTTTAACGCCGTGACCGCAAAGGGAGATTTGGGATTGTAGGTATAACTTAAACGCTCGGCGACGATACGCATTGTGCGATCTCCTCCGCAAGCGTTTCGGGATCGAGCGTGTCGTTCACCTTCACGCCCCCCGCCTGCAATTCTTTACAGATCCTGCCGATGCGCGGCAGAGACAGATTGTATTTTAAAAGCTCTTCGTGCCGCTCGAAAATTTCTTCGGGCGCGCCCTCCATTACAATTTTGCCCTTATCCATGACGACGGCGCGGTTTGCAAGCAGCGCTTCTTCCATAAAGTGCGTGATCATCAGCACGGTGATTCCCTCTTCTGCGTTGAGCTTTTTCACCACGTTTACGATTTCTCTGCGCCCGCGCGGGTCGAGCATGGCGGTGGATTCGTCCAAAATGATGACGCGGGGCTTTAACGCGAGCACGCCCGCGATCGCGATACGCTGTTTCTGCCCGCCCGAAAGACGGGAGACGGTCGCGCTGCGATATTCCTCCATGCCGACCGCGCCCAGCGCGAAGTCGATCCTCTTTCCGATCTCCTCGCGGGGCACGCCCACGTTTTCCGCCCCGAACGCTACGTCGTCCTCCACCACGGAGGCGACCGTTTGATTATCGGGGTTCTGAAAGACGATGCCCACGTCCTTGCGGACCTCGAACAGATTTTTCGAATCGAGCGTGTTGCCGAATACGGCAATCTCGCCGCTGTCCGCCGTTAAAAGCCCGTTACAAAGGCGCGCGAGCGTGCTTTTGCCGCTCCCGTTGTGTCCGAGTACGGCGACAAACTCGCCCTCCTCGACCGAAAAATTCAAATCCGTTACCGAAAACGTGCCGCTTCCGTAGGAAAAGTTTACGTTTTTAAACTCGATCGCCTTCATACATTTCCTTATTATACCAAATTTTAAGTAAATTTACAATGAAAACGCCGTGAAAAATTAAGAATAATTTTTTAAAATATTTTTACGGACTCCGAACACCGACTGGGTAGCAGGGATTCTCTCGGCTGCGCCTCGGAATGACGGACGGAGCATTGTGCCTAACAATTTTTTGCTTTTTTCGGACAAGTTTTTATCCCTGCGCTATTGACTTTATATAAAAAAACATTTATAATAGATTAGGTACGCAAGAGACTGCGTTCTTTTGGCGTGCCGAAATACAAAATCAATAAAATATTTTGGAGGTTTTACATGACAAAGATGACGATCGACGGCAATACCGCCGCCAGCCACGTCGCTTATGCGTTCTCGGAAGTGGCTGCCATCTATCCCATTACCCCTTCGTCCCCTATGGCGGAATCCGCCGACGAATGGGCGACCCAAGGCAGAGTAAACATGTGGGGGCAGAAGCTCCGCATTGCCGAAATGCAATCGGAAGGCGGCGCCGCGGGTGCGGTGCACGGCTCGCTCTCGGCGGGCGCGCTTACCACCACCTACACCGCTTCGCAGGGACTGCTTTTGATGATTCCCAACATGTACAAAATTTCGGGCGAGCTGCTCCCCATGGTCATGCACGTTTCGGCGCGCGCGCTCGCGGCGCACTCGCTGAACATTTTCGGCGACCACGCGGACGTTATGGCTTGCCGTCAGACGGGCTTTGCAATGATCGCGGGCTGCTCCGTGCAGGAGGTCATGGACCTTTCGCTGGTGGCGCACCTCTCTACTCTCCGCTCGCGCGTGCCCTTTATTAACTTCTTCGACGGTTTCCGCACCTCGCACGAGGTAAGCAAGATCGACGGAATCGACTACGACGAGATGAAAGCGATCTTCGACAAGAAGGGGCTTGAAAAGGACGTTGCCGAATTCAAGGCGCGCGCACTCAACCCCGAGCACCCCATTCAGAAAGGCACCGCACAGAACGGCGACACCTACTTCCAGAACAGAGAGACGGCGAACAGCTACTACAACGCCACTCCCACCATCGTTCAGGAGATGATGGACGAGGTTTCCGCGTTGACGGGCAGAAAGTATCACCTCTTCGACTACGTGGGCGCGAAGGACGCCGAGCAAGTGATCGTAATCATGGGCTCGGGTGCGGAGACGGTGGAAGAAAGCATTAACAAGCTCAACGCCGAGGGCAAGAAATACGGTCTTGTAAAGGTCCGTCTGTACCGCCCCTTCGTTACCGACGCATTTGTAAAAGCCCTTCCCAAAACCTGCAAGCGCATTGCCGTGCTCGACAGAACGAAGGAGCCCGGTTCCTTGGGCGAGCCCCTTTACCTCGACGTTTGCTCGGCTCTGTTCGAAAAGGGCTTGAAGGAAATCGAAGTGGTCGGCGGAAGATACGGCTTGGGCTCCAAGGAGTTCAACCCCTCCATGGTGCTTTCCGTCTATAAGAATCTTGAAGCGAAAAAGCCCAAAAACCACTTTACCGTGGGCATTTACGAGGACGTGACAAACACCTCGCTCGACTTCTCTAAGAAATTCGACGCGGCGCCCGCAGGCTCCACCTCGTGCAAGTTCTACGGGCTGGGCTCGGACGGTACGGTAGGCGCGAACAAAAATTCGATTAAAATCATCGGCGACCATACCGATATGTACGCGCAGGCGTATTTCTTCTACGATTCCAAAAAATCGGGCGGCATCACCGTTTCGCACCTGCGCTTCGGCAAAACCCCCATTCAGAGCGAATACCTCATCGACTCGGCGGACTTCGTGGCTTGCCACAACCCCTCTTACGTCATCCGCTACGACATGACGAGCGATTTGAAGGAGGGCGGCTCCTTCCTGTTGAACGCCCCCTGGACGACGGTGGAAGAGCTGGAAAAGAATTTGCCCGCGAAGGTGAAAAACACGCTCGCCAAAAAGCATATCAAACTTTACGTGATCGACGCGATTTCCATCGCCGCAAAGCTGGGCTTGCGCGGCAGAACGAACACCATTCTGCAATCGGCGTTCTTCCTGATCAACGATCAGATCATGCCCTATGCGGACGCGGTGGAGTTCATGAAGAAAATGGCGTACAAGTCCTTCGCGAGAAAGGGCGACGCCGTCGTTCAGATGAACTACAACGCGATCGACTCGGCGAAGGAGCACCTTGTTAAAATCGACGTTCCCGCTTCCTGGGCAAAGACGACGGAAGGCGCGGAGATGATCACCCTTGCGGACAACGAATACTTCCGCAACGTAATCGCTCCCATTCTCGCTTTGGAAGGAGACAAGCTCCCCTCCTCCGCGTTCAACGCAGACGGCTCCGTTCCCACGGGCACGACCAAATTCGAAAAGCGCGGCGTTGCCGTTACCGTTCCCAAGTGGGTGAAAGAAAACTGCATTCAGTGCAACCAGTGCGCGTTCGTATGCCCGCACGCGTGCATTCGTCCCGCCCTTGTGAAGAGCGGCGAAAACAAACCCGCCGAATTCGACACGAAGCCCGCGACGGGCGTTCCCGGCTACGAATTCCGTATGCAGGTTTCCCCGCTCGACTGTATGGGATGCGGCGTGTGCGCGGAGGTCTGCCCCGGCATGAAGGGCAACAAGGCGCTCGTCATGACGCCGTTTGCAGAACTGGAGCAAGTCGAGGCGAAAAACTGGGAGTATGCGGTAGAGCTTCCCGAAGCCGACCTTTCGAACGTGAAAATGG
>CAJUOP010000001.1:93211-180475 GCA_910588465.1 uncultured Christensenellaceae bacterium
ATTCACTCCCTCTCTCTTCGAGTTCTCGGGCGCGTGCGCGGGCTGCGGCGAAACGCCTTACGTGAAAGTGGTCACCCAGCTGTTCGGAGACCGCATGATCGTTGCCAACGCGACGGGCTGCTCGTCCATTTACGGCGGCTCCTCCCCCACCTGCCCTTACACGACCAACAAGCAGGGACACGGTCCCGCCTGGGCAAACTCGCTGTTCGAGGACAACGCGGAATTCGGTTACGGAATGCAGCTTGCCTATAAGGCGAGAAGAGCGACGCTCAAAGAAAAAATCGAAAAGCTTGCCGCGCTGTGGAAAGACAACAAAGTTTGCCTCGACTGGATCAAGAACATGGACGATGCGGAAGGCAGCAAATCGGCTTCGGCGGCACTCATCGCAGCGATGGAAGGCTGCAACCACTGCGGCTGCGAGTGCGATAAACTGGTAGAGGAAATTCTTGCCGAGAAAGACTGCCTTGTGAAAAAGTCCTTCTGGATTATCGGCGGCGACGGCTGGGCTTACGATATCGGCTACGGCGGCTTGGACCACGTGCTGGCAAGCGGCGAGGACGTGAACGTGCTCGTGCTCGATACCGAGGTTTACTCCAACACGGGCGGACAGGCGAGCAAATCCACCCCCATCGGCGCGGTTGCGAAGTTCGCTTCCAGCGGCAAGCGCGTAAAGAAGAAGGATCTTGGCATGATCGCGGCTTCCTACGGCTACGTATACGTGGCGCAGTGCTCCATGGGTGCGGATAAGAACCAGCTGGTAAAAGCGCTGAAAGAGGCGGAAAGCTACCACGGACCGTCGCTCATCATCTGCTACGCGCCCTGCATTAACCACGGCATTAACATGACCAAATCGCAGGCGGAGCAGAAGAGCGCGGTAGATTGCGGATATTGGCATCTGTACCGTTACAATCCCGAGCTGGCGGATAAGGGCGAGAACCCCTTCTCTCTCGACTCCAAGGATCCCACGGGCGATTATCAGTCCTTCATTCTGGGCGAAACGCGCTACGCTTCCTTGAAAAAGACGCAGCCCGAGGTTGCCGAAGAGCTGTTCAAAAAGACGGAAGAAAGCTCCAAGCAGCGCCTCGAAGGCTACAAGAAAATGGCGGGCAGAGAGTAAATCGGTACTATAAATAACGGCGACATTTCGAATGAAACAGACGCGCAGACAACAACAGCTGAATAAGCGGCGCAAAAAAAAGCGCGAACGGAAGCGGCTGGAAGAACACGAAAAAACTTACGAACAAAGACGGCAAGCGAAATACGAAGAGCTGCTCGAATCGCACACGTTTACAAATCGTCACGGCGATTTGGGCAAGCTCCTGTATTCGCACAGCGACGCGCGTGCTTGGATCGACCTGCCGCGCGGACAAAAATTCGGAAGGATTTTTCGCGTTCGGCTCCTATTCCCCGTCGCGTTTGCCGCGCTGCTTTGCGCCTGGTTCCTCGTCTCGCTGATCTGTCGGCTACAAGCAGGAAATAACGACGGCAAAACGCTTTTACGGCTTTTGCCGTCGTTTTTTGCTGTTGCCGCATGCACTGCCGTTCTGCTGATTTCGGCGTTTGCGGGCTGGGGAAAGCTGCTGCGCCGGGGATTTCGGCATAACCTGATTCGCGGGCAAGGCGCCGTCGGAAAAAGGCACACCGAAAAGCTGCAACTCGAATTGGAGCTTGCCGATTTGAACAAGGATACGGAAAACAGAATCGATATCACCCCGAGCTTTTTGATTTGGACAGTGGACGGCAAGGAAGAAATTTATCAGCGCGAGCAGGTTATGCTGCTCGTTTCCAAATGCGGAGACGAACTGCAGCTTGTCTTAAAGCTCTATGACTGCGAGAAAAAATTTCCCGTGCTTTTGCCTGCGAAAGAATACGCTCCGCTGAAAAAGGCGCTGCGCGGGCGTATGTCCGCCGTGCCCAACGTTTCCCTTGCGGACGCGGGCAAACTGCGCAAGAATTTAAAAGAAGAACTCCCCTTTCTGTTCGGCGCGATCGGTTTTATCATCGCGGGAATCGCCCTTACCGTATTGCATTACACACGGGTGACCGAAATTCCGCCGTTTTTAGGAGCCTTTTTTATCGGGATGGCGCCACTGTTCGTATACGACCTGTTTTCCCGCTTTCCCTCGGTGAAAGCCGTGGGAATCCCGCTGAATATTTCACTGGTAATGATTGCGGTGTTTCCGTGGGCGTTGGTCTGGTGGATTCGGCTCCGGCTTTCTTCCGAAAACGGCAGCCTCGTTCAAATACTTTTCACCTGCGACCCTCTCGCCGTCGCCTTCACCTTCTTTACGGGAATCGGCATATACATATTGATATATTCCCTCGTCAAACTGATTGACGTTATCCGCTTTGGAACGTCACAATAACAAAAATAACCCGCGCTCGCTTTTGCGAGCGCGGGTTTTATCACATTAAATTATTTTCCGAATAGCGCTTCCGCCTCCGCACGCGTCGGCACGGAAATCTGCGCGCCGCGGCGGGTTACCGCAATTCCCGAACAGACCGCGGCAAATTCCATCGCCGTTTTCAGCGGAGCTCCCTCCGCAAGCTTTACGCACGTCGCGCCGCAAAACGTATCGCCCGCGGCGGTGGTGTCGATTGTCTCTCCCGCGCAAAAGCAGCCCACTTTTTCTTTGGTCTCCCGCCCGTACAGATAAGACCCCTCGCTTCCGAGCGTTACGATCACCTGTTTGGCGCCCAGCCGCAGCAGCTCTTCGCAGCCCTCGTCTAAGCCCTCCTTTCCGCTTAACAGCTTTAATTCCTTGCGGTTGGGCGTAATCAGATTCGAAAACGGCACGCAGCCGCGCGCTTCCGCCTTGGCGGGCGCCGGATTAAATACCGTAAACAATCCCTTTTGCTGCGCGTATTGCAGCGCGTACCGTACGACGGGCAGCGGATTTTCCAGCTGCGTCATAAAGATATCGCCCGCAGTTGCCGCTTTTAACAGCTTCTGCACGTCCTCTTCGGTCACTTCGGCGTTTGCGCCCTCGTCCAGAACAATCCGATTGTCGCCGTCGATAATCGTAATGACGGCAACTCCCGTATTGCGGGCAGTCTTACGCACGCACGAAACGTCGGCGCCCGCGCCTTTCAGCCCGCTCAAAACCAAATCGCCGAACGAATCGTTCCCGACGGCGCCCGCCATGACAACAGATCCGCCCAGTCGGGCACAGGCGTAAGCCTGATTGGCGCCTTTCCCGCCCGCGGAAATCATAAAATCGCTGCCGGCAAGCGTTTCACCCGCCTCGGGCAGATAGGGCGCACGCACCGATAAATCGCAGTTCAGACTCCCCAACAAATAAATTCGCTTCATTTTATCTCCCGAAAGGAAAACAGCCCGACGCGTTGCGTCGGGCAATTCCGTATATTTATTCCAGACCTTCGTTTAACTTCGCGAGCAGCGTTTCGAGATCCTGTCCGTGAACGGAAACCGCCTCCGCAATCGTTTCGCCGTGCGCCAGCGCGCAACCGAAGCAGTGCATTCCCGCTTCCGACAAAATTTCGACGGCGTTGGGGTTGAGTTCCAGCACTTCCGCAATCAACGTATTTTCCGTAATTTTCGCCATGATTTTACTCCTTTTTGTTTCTGAACCCATTTTACCACATTTTTCCGTGCATTTCAACCGTTTGAACGAAGTTTTTTTTAAATGACGGAAAGACGGTATCCGTTACAGCGCAAGCAGCCAGTAAATCAGCCCGACGGCAGCGCCCGCGCTCACGCCGAACACGATGATGGGACCCGCGACGACGAACATTTTCGCCGCCATGCCGTAAACGTAGCCCTCCGTTTTAAACTCGATCGCGGGAGAGGCGACGGAGTTCGCAAACCCCGTAATGGGCACGATGCTCCCCGCGCCCGCATTCTTTCCGATGCGGTCGTAAACGCCGAAGCCTGTTAATAACGTGCCCAAAAAGATAAGAATTACCGAAACGGTCCCCGCGAGAATATCTCCCGACAGTCCCGCAAATTCGAGCATATAGCGGAAAAACTGTCCGATGCAGCAGATAAAGCCCCCCACCATAAACGCGCGAGAGCACGTTTGAAAATGCTTTGTGGGCGGATCGAACGAGTTCACGTAATTGATATAGTTGCGGTTGTAATTTTCCTTAGAGCGTCCCGTCATGCGAACGAACCTCCTCCCGCTCCGTAACGGGGAAACAGGTTTCCCTCTCCTCTTTGGTTTTTCCGAGCGGATTCAACTTGATTTTCATACCTATAATGTGGGAAATCTTTCCGCATTTTATACGCGTTTTCCCGTTTTTGACGGGAAGCCGAGCGCTAACAGTAAGAAGCGAGCAAATCGTACAGCGTCTGATAGTATTCTCCGAGATAGCTCCGCGCGAGCGAGTCCATGGCGAACGCCTGCAAGCGCGCGTCCGCGTCGCTCGTAACGCCCATATAGTACGCGCGCACAACCAAAAACCGCTGCGAATAGGTAAGGTTGTAATTCGGATTTTCGGGATAGCGGTAAGGTCCCTTGTCGTTGCCTTCCGAGCCGAGCGACTCGTACGCCAGCTGATGGATCAGATCCTCGCGCACGGCGGTCACGTCTTTATTTAACTTTTCGTCGATCTCTTCCCGCTCGCATTTCAGCGCGGAAGAGCGCGCCGTATTGTTGCCCAGCGCCAAATAAAAAATCTGCGTTTTCCGCTCCGCCGCTTCTGCGGTCAGTTTGTCCTTTTTCGCCTGCGCCGCGCGCACCATGGAGAGCTGCACCGCGCTCAGATCGGCATATTCGGGTAACGTAATGTCGATAATATCGATCGTCATATCATATCTCCCTTGCCAAAACGGTTAACGAGCGCATTTTAAACGCCGTTCCGTCCGCCCTTACGCTAATCGAAAATTTTCCGCCGCGCAGCCGAACGGGAAAGCGCAACACCGTTTCCGCCTCCCCCGACGCGACAGCCTGATCGCCACGCTCGGTGCGCACGGTCACGGTAAACGTTCCCTCGCCCGAAAGTTTGATCCCGTCCAAAAACCGCTCGTCCCCGCTCATGCCGAGCTCCGAAAGCCCGCAAGAGAGCTCGCACGCGCCGCTTTGCGGCATACCGATTTCGCTGAGCCTGCTTACCGCCGTCCCGCTTGCCGTAAATACGCTTTCGCCGCCCGCAAGGCAGCTTCCGCCGCTCAGGATAAAGCGCGCTCTTCCCGTAAGCGGCTCGTAGCAGTAAACGCTCTTTCCGAACTGCCTATTCGTGCAAAGCGCGTAATAATTTCCGTTGCATGAACAGGCTTGGCTCGGCTTTCCCGAAATGCGGGAAAAGAGCGAATTTTCGATTTTTACGCACGCGCCGCCCGATAAGGAAAACAATCCCCGGTCGGTGAAAAAGTAAACCGCATTTCCGCAATCCGCAATGCTGCCCGACACGATCGCGCCCGCGCCGAAGCGCAGCGGGACCGCCCTGAAATTCAGCTCGTCCCCGTTCGCGCGCAGCAGCACGATCCCCCGTTCGCGAAAAAAGAAGAGCTGATCGCGCAGGGCGACCGCGCCGAGAAACTCCCCGTCCTCGGAGGGAAGCTCGATATATCCCCCTTTGCCCCGCGCCTCCTCCCAGCAATCGGGCTGCAAAGGCTCGCTGTAACGAATACGGCTACCGTCCGCCGTAAACAGCCGTTCCTTGAACACCGCGGCGCACGCGCCGCCCTTTCCCGCGACCGTCTTTCGGCTGCCGTCCGCCCCGAAAAGCGTAAGCGCGGAGCCGCCAACGGCGCAAAGCAAGCGGTTGTTCGCCTTATCGGGAAAGGAAATCAGGCGGTTGGGCTTTTCGGCGACGGAATACTCCGCAGCCGCCGCGCCGAGGCGGTAAAGCTTCGCCGTCTGCGCCGACCAGATATAAACCTCGTTCCCGACCGTATAAACTGCCGCAGCCGCGGAGGGCGCGTCAAAGCGCCGCTCCGTTCCCTCCGCGCACACGAGCGCGCCGTCCTTCTCCCGCAGATGGCGGAGCGAGAACCCCGCATACAGCCCGGCAAGTCCGAATTCGATTTTCCGCGCACGGAACGCGGGATAAGCCGTCTTTTTCGGCATCGTCAGTCCCATCTTCTCGACCTCATCGCAAGTTTTTTTCGCGTTCTGCCCACGGCGCGCAGGGCGTCCCGATAGCGGCTTTCCCACAGCTCGGCTTCGCGGAATTTTCCCGTTACCAGACAAAATTCGCTCGCCGCGCCCAGCGCGAGCAGGCGGGGCGAAACCCGCGGATCCGCCTCCACGTCCGCCCCGAGCGCCTTTACCGCAGGCGCGTACGAATATGTGACGAGGTACGGACCGCGCCTCTTTTCCGTCTCTATCCTGTCCGACAGCTTTTCGTACGGTAGCGCCCGCCCCGCCGACGTGCGAACGCCGTAAATGCAGACGGGCGAGCGCGAAAACATCGTGTAATATATTTTTCCCTCCGCGATCTCCATGCGGTCCGTTCTCACCAGCGGATAGTAGTCGAGCGCGACCTCGTTTTCCACCGAATTGTAGCAGCCGAGCAGCGTTTTCAGCTCTCCCTCCGCCGCAGCGTCCGCCGCCGAAACGGCGGACGCCAGATCCTCCCTGCCCAGATTCGCCGCGGCAAGCGCGAGCACTTCCTTTACCTTCATTTTATCCTCCCGTTATTTCTCCGTAATGCCCGTCAGCTTCGCCTGTCCGCAGGGACGGTAGCACATCAGTTCGGCGTATTTTACGAGCGTCGCCGTGTACACGGGCTTGCCCGCGACCTGCTTTAACACCTTGCCGTCCTCGCCCTCCAGCCACTGCCAGTCGCACAGCTGATGCAACGCGAAATCGTCGGTGTTGAGCAGATACATTGTCCCCGCGGGGCAGAAGCGGTCGGCTACCACGGGGATCCCGTTAAAGGAAATCGCCTTAAATCCGCCCTCCAGCTCCAAAGATTCGCAGTTGCGGTATCGGGAAAGAATCTCCGCCAGCGCGCGGCGCACGCCCCACGAGCAAATAATAAAATTGATCTTGCTGTTCGTGCACTCCTCCACCGTGTCGATCATCGTCTGAATGGTGTTTTCGGTGAGGTCGCCCACGTTCGTTTTGCTCTGCGGGACCATCCACGCCTTATCCGTGCGCATATGTCCGTATAACTCCCCGCTGCCGAAAATGGTTTCCAGCCCGCACAGCTCTAAGCTCTTGGAGCCCTGCATATGAATCGTGTTGCCTTTCAGCGCGGTGATCCCGCCGCCCGAAACGGTGACGCGGCTGTTCTTTCTGTCGATCGAGGTGACCGTTCTTGCCTGCGCCAGCAGCGTGGTCCCGCTGTAAATATCCACCACCATGCCCTCCGCGAACTTGCGCACGGAATCGACGGTAATGGTGCTCCCCGTCGATTCGGCGGAGACGGTGCCGAGCGTGCCCGAGCTCGAACCGAAAATCATCCGCCCGAGGTTAAACGCCGACGCCTTGACGAGCCCCTCCATTTCGTCGTTTAACAGATTGACGAACGCCCCCTCGTTGTTCTGCGAAGCGCGGATCGCCTTATCCGTGATCTCGATTTTTCCGTAGAGATTTTTCAGCGGCGCTACCAGCTCCACGTAATTGTTGCCCGTTGCCGAGGGAAGGTCTCCGTCCTCCGTGCCCGCGCCGATCCCGCCGTTAATTCCCAACTTGATCACCTTGCGCACGTCTCTGCCGTAAACGTCCGCGGTCGTCTTTTTGATGCGGGCGAGAAAGGGATTGGTCTTGTGGTCGATCTGCTCGGAGATCGCCCCCAGATAATAAGATTTTAATACGTTGTCTGCCGTTTGAGTGGTTACCATAATTTTCTCCTTGAATTATTTGTTTTGAAAGTAGCCGAGGGCGAGCTTTCCCGCCTCGGCAATGCTGGCGGGCTTGGCTGCGGGAGCCGTAACCCCCGTGCCCGTTCCCGCCATAAGCGGAACGCCTTTGAGCGAACCGAGGTAGTCGCCGAGCACGCGTGCGCGCACCCGTTCGTTTTCCATGACCGCACGGTACAGCTCTTCGCCGCCGTCCGGCGCGCCCGCCGTCTGCGATTGTCCGCTCCCGTTCTTCGGATCGCTTCCCGCTTCGAGTTCTTTCAGCCGTTGACTGCGGCGGGTAAATTCCGACTCCAACTCCGCATAGGCGCGCAAGAGGGCGTCCACGCTCTTGAATTTGCCCAAATCGGGCGCGGCGGGCTGTGCCGTTTCCGCTTCCCGTTCGGGGTTCGTCATTCCGTTCTCCTCCATGTCATTCTCCTTTTTGCAATTTGCGGTGGCTTTCGAGGTGGCGCACGAGCCTCGCCTTCACCGCTTCGTCCTCTTCCCCGCCCGAGAGCAGGGCGCGCGTATGCTCGGCGATATGCAGCCTGTGATCGTCGTAGCCGTCCGCCTCCGCATCGCGCTGCGCCAACAGCACGTTTTCGTATTCCGCCTTTTGCAGGTGCAGGGCGGAAACGTCCCGCGCGCTTTCGAACGAGCCGTAGCCCAGCGCTTCCAGAATTTTGTTGCGCGTATTGTCCGAAAGGTTGCCGTTTTCATCCTTTAACAAGCCGAGCTCCAAAAGGCGCAGCACCTCTTCCTTTCGCTCTTCGGGGGTCTTGTCGTAACCCGTTTCGAACTGCACGTCGTCCGCCGAAATGTCGCTTGCGTCGAAATAAAACAGCTCGGTACGCCCGCCCGTCCCCGTCATGCGCAAAAGCCTGCGCGCGGCGGCGAATTGCTTGTAAAGGTGCAGAATCTGTTTGCCAGCTTCCTTTACCGCCCGTTCCACGCTCTCCACGCTCATGTGCATACGGTTGGTGTCCTGATCGAGCAGAAGCTGCAAGCCGACGCCCGAGGTCACGTGGGTGGGGTTCGCGGAATTGCGCGAAATTTCGCTCATTCCCGAAACGAGGATAAATTCGTTCGCGATGCGTTCCTCCTCCTCGGCAAACTCGGACGGAAAGGTCGAGCCCTCCAAAAAGCTGGGCTTGGGAGCGCCCTGGCGGTAGATGAGCACCTTCCCGGGATAAAGCCCGTCCTCCGCCAGCTCCTCCGCGTCTACCGAGCCGTCCTCTGCCGCGATCACCCCCATCGTCAGTCGGTTCAAAAATTCGTGCTTGCGGTTTCTAACCGCGTTGTAAGCCCGTTGAAGGGGGATCATGCGGTCGACGACGGACGTCCCGAAGAACGACCCCGCAAGCTCGATGCACGTCTGCCGGATAAAGGGCAGAACGCGCTCGCCTCTGTCTCCGTTGCGGTAGGGCAAAGCGCCTTCGTACAAAAGCACGCCCCCCGCGACGATTTCCAACCGTCCCTCGGGGAATTCCCCGCTCGGACGGGTATACCGTTCGATTAAGATTTCCGAATCCGCCAGCACCTGCCTGTCCTCGCGCTCGTAAGCGCGCTTCCAGCCGCCCGCGGGCGAATAGGGCGCCAGCGCCTCGTCCTCGATCGCCCTTCCCGCAATCTCCGCGCCGAATTTTTCCTTGATCTCGTCAACGGGCACCGCCTTGGCGTGAATGAGGCTGCGCACCTCGCGCATATTCTCCGCCGTGAGCGAGTCGGGATATATTTCGAAGGGCGAGAGCGCCACCACGTTCACGTCCCCCTCCCTGATCGGGTGCCCCGTGTCGTCCGTGCCGATCACGTTGCCGTCGTCGTAGTTCCACACCACCTTATAAAAGGAGGTGCCGCACGTCTCCGACCAGAGCGTCGCGCGGGACACGATCGCGTCCAGATCGATCCTGTTTTTCACCGATTTTAAAATGTTGGAGGACAGCCGCGCCGTTTTCACGTCCGCCTCCGAATCGGAAAAGGCGCGCACGTTCAGCGTGGGACGCACCTTGGCAAGCCGCGCCACGCGCGTGTCGATAGTCGGCGCCACGTGGTTGTAACACTTGCGCGACTGCCAGTAAAACGCCGAATCCTCCTCCGTGAGCGTGCCCGCGGGCGAAATGTCGCAATACTGGTTCCCGCTGACGAAATTCATGTTTAAAAGCCAGCTCTGTTCCAGCTTTCGGCGCATTTCCCTGCGCCGCTCGAAATCCCGCTCGATCTCCGCAGCCAGCCTCTTCTTGCGCTCCGCTTCCCGCTTTAACGCAAGCTCCTCTTCCAAACCCTTAGCCTTCAATTACGTTTCCTCCTTTAATTGCTTTAACAGCCTCTTTTTTTCCGCTTCCAGCTCCTCGTCGGTAAAGGCGGTATAATCGTCCTCCTCCAACAAGAGCTTCGCCGCCTTTAAATCGGGCGGGACGTCCTTTAACGTCTCCTTTCGCTTTACCAGCTTCAGCTCGCCGTCCTCCACGCCGTACTCCTCCGTCACCTCTTTCAGCGAATAGCCGAGCGCGACTTTCAGCACCGCCTCCTTTACGCTCTTTTCCCCCGCTTTTTTTCCTTTCATCTCCGCTTCAATCTCCTGATCAGTCTGTCCTTGTCCTTGCAAATTTCGCTCTGCTCGCGCTTGGGCGGCAAATTTTTGGGGCGGGTCATCAGATAATAGCGCAGCTCGTCCATCGCGTGATCTCCGCGTTTTACGGGGCTTTCCCCCTCGCCCCAGAAATACCCCTTAAATTCGCGGATCATGTTCACGCAGCTGCTGAACACGTAAAGGTTTGGCAAGCCGTTCTTGCGGTTTAAATAGCTCTTCACCTGCGCAATTCCGCTGAACAGATCCTTGTTCACGCGCGGATTCACCAAAATGTTTCGCTCGTAAAACAGCTCGGATACGCTCTTGACGGAGGCGAGCGTGCGCTGCCCCGCCGCGCTGTCTATGAGGGCGGAGAGCCGCCCCTGCCCGTCCCGCTTCCAGCCCAGCTTGTCGCTGATTTCATGGATCGCCCGCGCATGAGCGTCCACGTCCGCTTCCGCCCTGTACCACTCGGCGATCACGTACACGTTCCCGTCGTAGTCCACCGCGTACCAGTGCGCGGAGAGCGGATTTTTCAGCCCGGGGTCGATGGAAATGCAGTCGAACCACTCGGGCGGGACGGGAAACGGCTCGATCACCGTCTCGTCCGAAAATTCGGGATAGACCAGCCCCTCGCGCGTGCAGAACCTGCCGAAGCGGCGCGATTGCAGGGTGGTTTCGTCCATCGTCCGCTCCAAGTGCGCGATTTCGTCCGCGTTTAAAAAGGGATTGTCCGCCCACTCCATAAACTCGTACCAGATCTCGGGGTTGTTCTTGGGATTTAAATAAATTTCCTCGTACAAAAACGTAAGCCCCTTTAACGGCGTCATGGTGCCGAACACGTCGCCGCGGCGGTCGATCACGCGCATGAGGCACTCCTCGTAAACGTCCTTGGGCGGCTCTTCGTCGAACCACACGTAGTCGAGCGAGCTTCCCTGAAAGCGCTCCCTGCCCTGATCGCAGCTTTTAAAACCGATCACCGAGGTCCCGCCGAACACGTTTTTTACAATGATCTGGTCGATCACGCCCGTCTCGGGATTATCCTTTCTGCCGCTCGTCATCACGATGTCCGCGATCCAATCCCGCCGAAGATAGTGCAAGATTTTCCGCTGCGCCACGTCGCGCTGCACCTGCGCGGTAAGCGACACCACCCAGCCGAACGTGTTTTTGCGGTTGGGGCGGTACGGGTGATTCCCGCGGGCGATCCAAACCGCCTCCGCCGCGCCGCACTCCGTCTTGCCCGAACGGTTTCCGCCGAACACCCAGCGGTTGCGCTTGGGGCACTTATGAAACGCCAGCTGCTTTTTATGAATTTTTTCGCCCGCATTGTACCGCGCGAGCGTATCCGCCCTTTTCCGCCGCGCCAGCTCCCGCTCGACGGCGGTTAATTTTTCCGCTAATTCGCTCATTTTCGCTAAAATTTACCCTTTCCCGCACAAAATTTTCCGCTATGATAGCATTTATGAAACGCTTTATTTCATATTTATTCATTGTTTTTTGCGTCGCGCTCGCAGCCGTTTGCGTGCCGCGCGCGTCCGTTACCGCCCGCGCGGAGGGTGCGCGTTACGCCGTCGCCGCCGAGCGGAACGTTTGGTTTTACTCGGACGAGAGCGAGGGCTCGGGGCTGTTCGTTCTGCCCTACACCTACTATGTGAAAGTCATTTCCGAGGGCGAGCTGTTTTGCGCCGTCGAATATCTGTACGACAGCCAGCCGTATAAAAAGCTGCGCGGCTACTGCAAAAAATCCGCCCTCACCTTTGTGGACTTCGTTCCCGTCCGCCCCTATCTTTTGCGCGAGGTCACCGTTTCCTACACGCTGCCCAACGATTACGGCGCGCTGGGGAACGGAAACTTCGGCACGGTGGAGCGCACCTTCGTCTATTACGGGCACCGCTACGAACAGGACCGCCTGTATTTCTACGTGGCGCGCGACGGTGTGTTCGACTATATTCCCGCCGAAGCCGAGCTCGACTACGAGCTGAACGTAGACTATCTTCCCCCGCCCGAAGAGAACAAGCCCGAAGCCTCGGGAGGGTTGGGCGCCGTGCAGGTCGCCGTGATCTGTGCCGTGTGCGCGGCGGCCGTCGCGATCGCCGTTCTCGTCATGCGGGGCAAGCGCCCTTCCGCCGAATCGCACGAGGTTTCCGATTTCTGAAATCCGACGTCCCGCCGCTTTCTCCTCGGCGTTAACGCCCCCTCTCTCCCCGCTTTTACCGCGCGCAGCGCCCGCATAAAGGCGGGGAAATTTTCAAACTGTTTTATAAAGTCCGCCTCCGTATACCCCGCCGCGGCAAACCGCGAGCACATCTTGCGGAATACGGCGAGCTGTCTGCGATAGTAGCTCCGTTCCGAACAGAGCATCTGCCTGCAAGGATTGCCGCTCAGTCTGCTCTTGCGGCGAAAATATTTATATTCGAGTAAAAACCGTTCCTCCTCCGTAAGCCCTTTTAACATTCTTTCCGTCAGCTCGCGGAGCGCGCGCAGCCTCTCCGCCAACAAAATTTCGTCCGCGATTCTTTCGGTAAGCGCGGCGGTGTCCTCCCAAGAACGGAAGGAGAGCGCCGCCTTCACCTCCGCCCCCGCCGCGACTCCGTCCGCAATCTTTTCCAGCTGCGGATATCCGAACAGTACAACCTTTACAAACTCGAACCCTTTCATTTCCGATCACTCCGTTTTTAAAACACAAACATTTGTTTGCCTTTTTATCATATCATAGAAATATGACATACGGTTGCCAGTATGCCGAAATTTTTTTATTTTTCCAAAAAAATATTTTGGCGCGGAATTGTTGTCATTTCCGCGCGCGCGTGTTATAATAAGGATATGAAGATACAAAAGACAATGGGAATCGCTCTTTCCGCCTTACTGCTATTCGGCGGAATTTCCGTATGCGCGCCCGTCGGGCTCGCGGCAAGCGCGCAGGAGACGGAAGAGGTCGCGCTGACGGACGAAAACGCCGAACTGTTTTTGCCCGCCTCGTACGAACAGTATCTGCCTCTTTCGAATCCCAGCGACGCGGCGGTAACCGACCGCTACATCGCCGTTTCGGAAAAAAAGCTGTTGTATCTGTACGACAGAGAGCGCGGGAACGGTTACCGCGTTTACGAGCATCAGCACCCTATTTCCAAAATACAGTTTTCGGATGCGGGCAGGCTGTATTTCGCCGACAGTCTGCTCGGCTTTTACGAGCTCGACTTGACGGCGGAAGCGCTTTCGACCACCACCGAAAGCCGCCTTTCCTCGCTTACCACCTTCTACATTCAGGGCGACACGCTCTTTTCCGCCCATTTAACGGATACGGGCACGGAATACACCACAAGCAATCTTTCCGCACCCGATAAAATTACGCAGTTCGACAGCACGGATTTTTCAAATCCGCCGAAAATGACCTTTCTTAACGGCAAATTTTACAGCGTGGTCAACCGTCTGGTTTCCGTTTACGAATACAATGCCAACCAAAACAAATATCTGCTCACCGAATCGCAGATCCTGCACCAGTCCTCGTCCGTTACGGGCTTGCAATCCGTGTGCACGCAGGGCGGTAAAATTTATTATACGCTGAACAACGACGCCAGCGGCGCGAGCACGCTGAAAAACGGACTTTACGAGTATGACCCCAACGAAAAGACGAGCAGGTTAGCCCTCGAAGCGGACGCGCTGGGCGCGCTCGCCGTTTGCGGCGGAGACACCTATTGCCTGCAAGGCGGCTCGGTGCGCAAAATCGCCGTCACGGACGGCAGAACGGAATTTACGTCCTACGAAATCGCTTCCTCCTCGCCTTCCGTAAACCGCCTGACCCGCGCGGTTGATTCCGCCCGCGCGCGCGATCTGCTCGTGACGGCGGACGTATTCGGCGAACGGAGCGGACGGGTAAGCGTTTATCGTTTCTCTTCCCGGGAATACTCGCAAATCCCCTGCACGGACGAAAACGGCGAGCCGTTCGCACCCGATTTGGTCGCGACGGACGGCGAACAGATCGCAGTGACTTCGGGCGAAAAAATTTATACCGAAAATGAGGACGGAACGGGATTTATTCTCGTCCGCACCATGAAAAGCAACGTAAAAGGGCTGGCGTGCGTGTACGGGAGCGTATATTTCGTCACCGATTATTACGTTTACGGCAAGGTGGGCGAGGAAGCGGAGGCGGTGCGCACGCGCGACGGAAACCTCGTGTCCCTCACCGCGGACCTTTACGGCAACCTCTATGCGGCGTACTGCAACGCGGTAAAGACAACGGTTTACCGCTTTACCGAAGAGGAATTCACAAACAACGAAAAAGCGGGCGCCACGGCGGCGGTATACGAAAAAACGGTCGCCCGCCTGCACGCGGACTACGAAGGCAATCTGTACTTCCTGGAAGGCGACGTGCTGTGCAAAAACGGCAAGCCGTTCGCCTCGCTGGACGGAAACGGCTTCGTTTACCGCGGAAAGGACGCGGGCGCAGTCTCCCCCTCCGCGTTCGCCCTCGGCTTCGAGGACGACGAGGTTTATTTCCTGTTCGAAAATTTCTGCATCAAGAGCAAGTCGGACGCGCTCGAGATCCCCTGTCTGGACGAGATCGCGGCGGAGAACGCAGCGGAGCAGGCGTTTAACGAACACGCTCCCGAGGGGCTGTCCGTGCAGCTTCCCGCAGGCTCGGTGGGGATCGTGGTCGACTTATCCGAGCTGAGCGAAGAATCCGCTTTCTTCCCCTATTCCCGATATTACCGCACGGCGGAAGCGAGAAACGGCGTGCTGCTCGCCCAAACGGAGCGTTACAGCCTGGTAATGCTGTACGAAAAAGACCGCAGCTATACGGCGAATCTGTTCCGCAACGAGGAAATTGTGACCCTCGAGGACGATTTTACGGAAGCGACGGGCTTCCGCTATCTTACCAACGAGGTTTCCGCCTATTACATTCCCTGTATGCACGAGGCGCTGGGAGGCGCACGACTGCAACGCGGCGCGCGCGTGAGCTTCCTCGGTACCCTGCGCGCGGAGGAAGGCGAGTACGCCTATTTTTCCTATACGGACGGTTCCCGCGCGGAAAAACGCGGCTACGTTCCCCTTTCCTACCTTACCGAAGTAAACCCCTACGGCGAAGAACGGAAAGAATTTATGCTGGGGACGCTCGGCAAGGAGGGAGAAACGGTTCTGTTTTCGAACGGCGAAAGCTCGATAAAGCTGCTGCGGGGCACGCAGATAAAGCTGTACCGCACCGAAAGCGGAGACTATCGCGCGGAATACGAGCACGAGGGCAAGATATATTCCGCAACCGTCACGGAAGCCATGCTTGAAACGGGCAAAACGGACGCCTTGCGCATCAGCCTCATCGTCATTTTAAGCGTGCTGGCGATCGTCATCGTGGGCGTGTACGTATATATGCTCCCGCGCAAGCGTTCGGAATTGAAAAAATAGTCACACCTGTCATTCGGATAGTAACTCTTATCATTCAGAATTTTAACCGTCATTCAGAGCGAAGCGAAGGAAACCCACGGAGCAACAGGCGGATTGTCAAGATTCTCACGGTGCGGCAAGCCGCGCCTCAGAATGACAAGGGAAACCCCTCATTCCGCCGCGCCCCTCTTATCATTCTACATTATAAATGTCATTCAGAGCGAAGCGAAGGAATCCCATGAATCAAAAAACGCATACAACAAAAAAGAGCCGAACATCTTCGGCTCTTTTTTGTAACGCTCGATCGGTTTAATTTTTCTTTTCCGATTTCAACAAATCGCGGATTTCCGCAAGCAGCTCTTCCGCCGTCGGTGCGAGCGGTGCGGGAGGTATCTCGGGCGCAGCCTCCGCAGCGGGCGCGCCGCTCTGCTCTTCCTCCGCCGTTTTGGCTTCGTGCTCCTCTCTTGCTTTCCTCGCCGCCTCCTGCACTCTGTTGATCGTTCGAATGATCAAAAACAGCACCAAAGCGGTCAGCAAGAACGAAATAACAGCGGAGATCACCACGCCGAAATCGAGCACAACGGCTTCGGCAACGGTTACGCCGTCCTTCACCACCGCGTCCTTTAACACCACTTGCAGTGCGCCGAACCCGTCTTTCCCCATGCCGGGGATCATTTGCAGCAGCGGAGTTAAAATATTGTTCACAAGCGTCGTGATGATCGCCGTGAACGCGCCGCCGATAATGATGCCGACCGCCATATCGAGCACGTTACCTCTGGAAATGAACGCTTTAAATTCTTTCCAGAATCCCTTTTTCTCTTTCTTGTCCTTCTTGTGTTTTGCCATATTTTTACCTCCGATATTTACAAATCGCTTTTTTCAATTTTTTCATTGCCCTTGCGGAGGGCGCGCACTCCAAACGGAACCGCCAGTTTCCTCCGCATGTTCCGGGGCGATTCATGCGCGCTTCGTTGGAAAGCCCCAGCACGTCCTGTATCGGGAGCACGGCGAGCTTTGCTTCAGAGGCGAGCGCAAGGTGCATAAACCCGTCGCAAAAGCTCTTGCCGTCCTCTTTCAGCGGCACCATGATCCCCGCCGCTTCCAACGCTCCCGCCACGCGCGAACGGAACAGGATAAACTCCTCGGGCGTGAGCGAAGCCGCGTAGCCCGCAACCGTATCGTTATCGTGCGTGCCCGTGTAGCACACGCAATTTTCGGGATAAGCGTGCGGCAGATAGGGATTTTCGGGATTCCCGTCGAACGCAAACAGCAGCACTTTCATGCCGGGAAAGCCCAGCCGCGTTAAAAGCGTTCTTACGCCCTCGTCGATCGTTCCCAGATCCTCCGCGACGATCTCGCCCGAAACGCCCGTAAAGAGTTTTTCCTTCGGACCCTCTTGCCATACTCCCTTTTTTGCGGTTTCCGCGTCCGCGTCTACCTCGTAATAGCGGTCGATCCCGCGAAAATGGTCGATTCGGATCGCGTCGAAGGTTTCCAGCGCGCCGCGCAGGCGATTTTTCCACCAAGAAAATCCCTCTTTTTCGTGCGCGCGCCAATCGTATACGGGATTGCCCCACAGCTGCCCGTCCTCCGAAAAATAGTCGGGCGGAACGCCCGCCACATTTACGGGCTTCAAGTCCTTATCCAGCTTAAAAAGCTCCGCATGCGCCCATACGTCCGCGCTGTCGTACGCGACGTACAGCGGCAAATCGCCCATAATTTTAATGCCGAGCCCGTTGCAATACCCTTTGAGGGCGAACCACTGTTTACGGAATTCGTACTGAGTAAACTGCCAGAAAAGATATTCCTCGTGATGATCCGTTCTCAGCGCTTCCAGCGCGTCCGCATCGCGGCGCTTCAACTCCTCCGACCAATCGCAGAACCTGCCCCCGTAAACCTGCTTCGCCGTCATGAACAGCGCGTAGTCCTCGCTCGCGCCGCTCTTGACGTACGAACGAAAATCGGGATCGTCGAAAAAGAAACGGGAATATGCCGTTCTCAACACGTCGTAACGCTCCGCATACAAGCTCGCGTAATCCACCTCGCCCTTGCGCTCCGCCGCTTTCAGCTCCTCCTTGGTAAGCAGCCCCTCTTTTTTCAACGTTTCGAGGTCGATAAAATAGGGATTGCCCGAATCGCAGGAAACGGACTGATAGGGCGAATCTCCGAAGCCCGTTTGCACCAGCGGCAATATCTGCCAATATTTCACGCCGTTTTTCGCCAGAATTTTGGCGAATCGGTACGCCTCTTTCCCCAGAGAGCCGATTCCGTATTTCCCCCAAAGCGAGGAAACGTGACAAAGAATCCCCGCGCTTCTTTCCGTCATAGTTTTATCCTTTCTTTAATAATTTTTCCATTCTTTCGCACGCCTCGCGCGTGTCGCCGTGCCTGCCGAACGCCGTAATGCGAAAGTACCCTTCTCCGCTTTCGCCGAAGCCGCTCCCCGGCATCACCACCACGTTCGCTTTGCTCAGCATCCGCTCGAAAAAATCCCAACTGCTCTCCCCCTCGGGACAGCGCACCCAAAGATAGGGCGAATTTTTCCCGCCCGTAAACGGGATCCCCAAACGGCGCAGACAGTCGGAAATCATATCCGCATTTTCGCGGTAGTACGTCAGCCGTTCCGCAATGTCGCGCTCCCCCTCTTCGGAAAAAGCCGCCGCGGCGCCCGTCTGCGTAATATAAGAAACACCGTTGAATTTGGTGTTCTGCCGCCGCTTCCAAAGCCGATTAAGCCGCGCGCCGCCGCGCACGAGCGCCTCGGGCACGACGGTATAGCCGCACCGCACCCCCGTAAAGCCGGCGGTCTTGGAAAAGGAGCAAATTTCGATCGCGCACTCCTTGGCGCCCTCCGTCTGATACACGCTTCGGGCGAGCTCTTTATCGCGGACGAACGCCTCGTATGCGGCGTCGTACAAAATCAACGCGCCCGTGCGGTTGGCATAATCCACCCACTCCTGAAGCTGCGCTTTTGAATACGCGGCGCCCGTGGGATTGTTGGGCGAACAGAGATAGACGAGATCCGCCCGCACGCCCTCCTGCGGCATGGGCAAAAATCCGTTTTCCGCCGAAGCGCGCGCAAAGACGACTTTCCGACCCGCCATCACGTTCGCGTCGTAATAGGCGGGATAGACGGGATCGGGAATGAGCGCGATATTTTCCGCGGAAAACAAATCGGACAAATTCCCGCAATCGGACTTTGCGCCGTCCGATACGAATATTTCTTCCTTTTTCAGCGAAACGCCCAACCGCGCATACCGCGCCTGCAAGGCGTTTAAAAGCGATTCGTAGCCGTAGCAGTAACGGTCGGGACCGTATCCTTTAAACGTTTCCCTCTTTGCCATCTCGTCCGCCGCGCCGTGCATGGCGGCAACGACGGAAGCGCCCAAGGGCAGCGTTACGTCGCCGATGGAAAGTGTAATCAGCCGTGCTTCGGGATGCGCCTTCTGATAAGCCGCCGTCCTTTCTCTCACCTGTGAAAACAGATAGCTTTCCTTTAAACGGGAAAAGTTGGGATTGATCTGCAAACCGTCTCTCCGAAGATGTTATTTTTTCTTCTTATGTTTTACGGCGTAACGGATAAACTCGCGGAACAGCGGATGCGCTCCGTTGGGGCGGGACTTGAACTCGGGATGGAACTGAACGCCCACGAAAAAGTCGTTGGCGGGATATTCCACCGCTTCGCACAATAGTCCGTTGGGCGAAGTCCCCGCAATCGTCATGCCGTTCTGCTTGAAGCGTTCGCGGTAATCGTTGTTAAACTCGAAGCGGTGGCGGTGGCGCTCCTGCACCGTATCCGCCCGATAGGCTTCCTTCATGCGCTTGCCGAGCACCAGACAGGGATACGCCCCCAGCCGCATAGTGCCGCCCAGCTTCACGCCGTACTGGTCGGGCATCAGGTCGATGACCGAATGCTCGCCCTCGGGATAGAACTCCGAAGAATTCGCATCCGCGATCCCGAGCACCGAACGGGCGAATTCGATCACCGCCACGTGCATTCCCAGGCAGATCCCGAGGTAGGGAATATTGTGCTCGCGCGCGTATTTGCACGCGACGATCTTCCCTTCCACGCCGCGGTTGCCGAAGCCGCCGGGCACCAGCACCCCGTTCACGTCCTTTAAAATTTCGTCCGCGTTGCTCTCGGTAAGCGTTTCGGTGTTCACCCACTTAATGTTCACCTTCGCGTCCGTCTCGAAGCCGCCGTGCGCCAGCGCCTCGGCAACGGAAAGGTACGCGTCGTGCAGCTGCACGTACTTTCCGCACAGTGCGATCGTCACCTCCTGACTTCTCGCATGAATGCGCTTTAACATATCCTCCCACCCGCTCACGTCGATTTCTTTGGGGTCGAGGTGCAATATTTTACATACTGTCGTAGAGAAATTGCTCTTTTCGAGCATCATGGGCGCCTCGTACAACACGGGCACGGTAAGATTTTCGATGCAGCATTCGGGAGACACGTTACAAAACATGGCAATCTTTTCCCGAATGGAAGCGGGCATCGGCTCGTCGACGCGCGCCATGATGATGTCGGGGAAGATCCCCATGCCCTGCAACTCCTTTACGGAGTGCTGGGTGGGCTTGCTCTTAAACTCGCAGGAGCCCGAAATATAGGGCACGAGCGTCACGTGGATAAAGCAGCAGTTGTCTCTGCCCACCTCGCGCGCCACCTGACGGATCGCCTCCAAAAACGGCTGGCTTTCGATGTCGCCCGTCGTTCCGCCGATCTCGGTGATCACGATATCCGCTCCCGTCGTCTCGCCCACCTGATAAATGAACGATTTTATCTCGTTGGTCACGTGCGGGATCACCTGCACCGTCTGCCCGAGATATTCGCCGTTGCGCTCCTTGTTCAGCACGTTCCAATATACCTTCCCCGTGGTCAGGTTGGAAAATTTATTCAGATTTTCATCGATAAAGCGCTCGTAATGTCCCAAGTCCAAATCGGTTTCGGCGCCGTCCTCGGTGACGAACACCTCGCCGTGCTGGTACGGGCTCATGGTACCGGGGTCGATATTGATATAGGGGTCGAGCTTTTGCGAAGCCACCTTATAGCCCCGCATCTTTAACAACCGTCCCAAAGAAGCCGCCGTGATCCCTTTGCCCAATCCCGAAACGACTCCGCCCGTCACAAAAATGTACTTCGTCATACTTCCTCCGCAATGTTATCAGTCTATTTGTACTTCGCCCTCGAAGGCGTTTTCAGCTGGTCCCGTTAAATAAGCTCTGTTGCCCGCGCAGCGCACCGTCAGCGTTCCTCCGCGCAGCCGCACCGTAATTTCTTGTCCGCGGCAATGCCCGTTTTTCATCGAAGCGACCGCCGCGGCGCACGCGCCCGTCCCGCAGGCGAGCGTTTCTCCGCTGCCCCGCTCCCACACGCGCACGGCGATTACGTCCGCGCCGACAATTTTCACGAATTCGACGTTCACTCCCTCGGGAAAGACTTCGTGCGTTTCGAACGCGCGCCCGACCTCCTTGAAGTTTTGCGGAAATTCGTTACAAAAAACCACGCAATGCGGATTGCCGAACGAAAGACAGGTCACGCGGTATTCCTTTCCGTTCACGCACAGCGGAACGTCCGCCGCGCGCTCCCCCTCTATTCGGACGGGGATCTCCGCGGGGCAAAACACCGCTTCCCCCATGTCCGCGGTGGCGGAAAATCCGCCGCGCCCCCAATGCAGAGACAGCGTTTTTATGCCGCTCTTCGTCTCTACGGTAAGCTCGTCTTTGCGTATCCCCCTCTGCTCGTAAAGAAATCTGCCCGTGCAACGCAGCCCGTTGCCGCACATTTTTCCCTCGCTGCCGTCGGCATTGAACATTCGCATTCTGCCGTCGGCAACCTCGCTCTTTTCTACGAGAATGATCCCGTCTCCCCCTACCGAAAAATGACGGTCGGATAACCGCCGCGCCAATTTTTCGGGTTCGTAAATTCCTTCTTCGAAGCAATCGAAAAAGATATAATCGTTTCCGACGCCCTGCATTTTCAGGAATTTTCGTTTCACCGTTTATTCGTCCATTTTCAAATATGCGTCGCGCTCCGCTCCCACGGAAACGTACGTGATCTTACAACCGCACAGCTTTTCCAAAAGGCGGATATAGTCCAGCGCCTCTTTGGGAAGCTCTTCCTTTTTTCTGCACCCCGAAATGTCGCAGTTCCAGCCCTTTACCTTTTGGAGCACGGGCTTGCATTCGTCCAGCACGTCGGTGAACGGGAATTCGTTTATCAACTTTCCGTTCAGCTCGTACGCGGTGCAAATTTCGATCTCTTCGTAGCCCGAAAGCACGTCGATTTTAGTAAGCGCGATTTCGTCCGCGCCCTGGCAGCGGATTCCGTAAGCGGAAGCCACTGCGTCAAACGGTCCCACTCTTCTGGGGCGCCCCGTCGCCGCGCCGTATTCGCCGCCCGCCTCGCGGAGTTTTTCCGCCGCGGCGCCGAAGTATTCCGCCGTGAACGGTCCCTCGCCCACGCACGAAGAATACGCCTTCATAATGCCGATGGATTTATCCAGCTTCAAGTTGGGCACGCCCGCGCCGATGGGCGCGTACGCCGCAATGGTCGAGGAACTGGAGGTATAAGGATATATCCCGAGGTCGATGTCGCGAAGAGCGCCCAGCTGCGCCTCGAACAGAATCTTTTTACCCGCTTTATGCGCGTTATTCAGATATAGCCCCGTATCGCAGATAAACTCTTTCAGCGGTTCGCCGTAGGTCTTGAAATATTCGATCGTCTCTTCCGTTTTCACGGGCTCGGAGTTGTAGCCGCCCGCAACGGTAAGGTTTTTCCATTCCACAATCGCTTCCGCGCGCGAATACAGCAGCTCGGGATTTAACAGCTCGCCCATGCGGAACGCCTTTTTCATGTATTTATCGGCGTACACGGGCGCGATGCCGCGGCGGGTGGAGCCGAACTTTTTATCGGCAAGCCGCTCCTCTTCCAAACAGTCCAGCCGCACGTGATAGGGCATGGTGATAACCGCCTTATCGCTGATTTTCAAATTTTCGGGCGTGATTTGAATACCCTGCTCGCGCAGTCTGCCCATTTCCTCGTTCAAATGCTTAATGTCGATCACCATGCCGTTACCCAGCACGTTCACCACGTCGTCGCGCAGTATCCCCGAGGGAAGCAGATTCAAAATAAATTTTCCCTTTTCGTTGATCACGGTGTGTCCCGCGTTGTTCCCGCCCTGGTAGCGGCAAACGACGTCGTACTCCTCCGAGATCAGATCGACCATTCTTCCCTTTCCTTCGTCTCCCCAGTTGATTCCGCAAATAGATGTAAGCATTTTTTCCTCTCCTTGTATCCTGCGTTTCCGCCCGCACAATTACGCTTTATTATACAATACATAAAACGGATTGTCAAGCGTACGCTTTCGCCCTCGGCACGATTTCGCAATAATTTTTAAAGGTTTCCGCCCTTTCCGCCGCGCTCGCGCGACAAGCGGTATTTCAGCACGGCGGCGACCGTCTTGGCGTCGCGGATCTCTCCGCAAAAAATCATATCTTCCACCCGCTCCGCAGGGAAAAACTCCGCCGAAAGAAACTCCCCTTCGTCCAGCCGCTGCGCCCTCTCCTCCGCGTTTTCCGCGAGATAGATATAAATTTTTTCGTCGGTGTAACCGGGGGAGGGATACAGCACGAGCAGCGGCTCCATCTCCGCCGCGAACAGTCCCGTCTCCTCCTCCAACTCCCGCGCGGCGGCTTGCCGCGGGTCCTCGCCCGCGTTCAGCTTCCCCGCGGGGATCTCGTAAAGCTCCTCCCCGTACGCGTAACGGAACTGCTTCACCAAAGCGATTTTGCCGTTTTTTACGCACAGCACGGCGGCTCCGCCCGAGTGCTCCACGATCTCGCGCTTGCACGGCTTCCCGTCGGGCAGGCGCGCGTCGTCGCACCGAAGCGAGAGAATCTTTCCACGATATACGTAATTTTTATTTACCGTCTCTTCCTTAAAATTCATGATCCGATTCCTTTAAAGCGCTTCGAAGCAGATTTTCGCCCCCTCCGCCGCTTCGGACGGCGCGCCCGAATACAGCAGAAAATAACGGTAACCGCATAAAAGCGCCTTCGCCGCGGCGGCGTCGTTTCTGCCCACCGCCGTCTTTATCTGGGAGAGCATGACCTCCGCCGCAACCTTTTCGCCCACGTTCCGGTCGCTCTGCGCCGCGCGGGAGGACTCCGCCTCCGCCCACTCTCCCGCGGCGGAAAGCGCCTCGCTCTCCTTTTCCCGCAGTTCTTCCCCCACCGTACGGTTGAGCGATTCGGGAAAGCAGCTTTTCACAATGTCGCGGAAGGGCACGATCATACGCTCGGCAAACTGCATATAGCTTGCGGTATAACTGCCGTCCACGTAAAAATAGCGCAACAGAAAATCTCCCAGCGGCATGGCGCCCGCATCGAATTCCACCAGCAGACAAAACACGAACGCCAGCACGTCTCCCCGCTCCGCGGGAAGATACGCCGCGCCGTGCGCCGCGCCCGCAAACGCGGGAAATCGCAAATAACTGCGCTTCGCCTTTGCGTAATCGAAATTCCTCGTCACCGCGGAAAAGAGATTTTCCAGCTCCTTCCCTCCGGCAACGGCTTTCAGCACGTCGGCAATGCGTTTTTCCGCCGCGGCATATTTCGCCGAAATCAGCTCGTCGCAAGCCGTAACGAATTTTATAATCTGTTCGTGCGTTCTTTCCATAATCTTCCTCTGCAAGTTGCGTAACGTTAAACTTTATGACGTCCGAAAACATTATAACACAAAAATCAAAAATATTAAAGAAATTTTTCAAAATATCTTGATTTTATAAAAGATTTTATGTATAATGGTAAAAAACAATATCGGCGGAGGTACCGTATATGAAGTCCGTTACCATTTCTCTCGAAGTAGCGCAGCGCGTAAAAGAATTCGTATCTATCACGCAAAATTGCGATTTCGAAATTTTGTTGAAGAGCGGGAAATACGTTGTAGACGCAAAATCCATTCTGGGCATTTTCAGCCTCGATCTTTCCAAGCCCCTTACCGTGGAAATTTACAGCGACGACTGCGCGGAGCTTTTAAAGCAGCTCGCAAAATTTTCCGCATAACCGCTCCGGCGAACCGCAGGAAAGTCGCTTAAAGCCTTTAAGCGACTATTTTGTGTCCTATAAAAAACCCGTACACAAAGGCAGCTCATGCAAATCAAAGGCGAAACATCCGTAAATAAATTAATACTGCTCTTCGTCTTTGATAAGATGGAAAGCCCCCTGTCCGAACGAACGCTCATCGATATGTGCACTTCGTCCAACGACTGGATCAATTATATGGACTGCGTGGTGCTCATTCACAAATTGCTGTCCGACGGCTTTATTTGCGAAATTCCGGACGAGGACGACCCCCTTTACACCATCACGCCCGAGGGCAGGGAGACGCTCGCGAACTTTTACATTAACATTCCGCGCAGCTCGCGCGAAGAAATTTCGCAGTTTATCAAAAACA
This sequence comes from uncultured Christensenellaceae bacterium, assembly GCA_910588465.1. GTDB lineage: Bacteria > Bacillota > Clostridia > Christensenellales > Borkfalkiaceae > Gallimonas. The sequence continues at coordinate 118,367 of CAJUOP010000001.1, forward strand.
ACAGCACCAAATACCGCCGCCGTCAGGAGTGCAAGTCCGACTATTATCAGAACAAGGACGGCAGTTATACCGTATATTTAAAAATTCTGGCGCCCGTACAGCCCATGCTCGAATTAAAGTTTGTCGTGCCCGATAAAAAAACGGCGAACGCCATTTTTAAGAACTGGGAAGACAAGGCGTCGGAGCTCTACTCCACCGTATACGAAACACTCGTCGATTAAATTTTAGAGGTATATATTTATGGTTACTTATTCTACGAAAGGTACGTGCAGCAAACAAATCGTTTTCGATCTGGACGAAGAAAACAAAATTCACAACGTTAAATTCATCGGCGGATGCAGCGGCAATCTGCAAGGCATCGGCAAGCTTGTCGAGGGCAAGACGCCCGAAGAGATCGTTCCCCTTTTAAAAGGAATCCGTTGCAAGCAGAACACCTCCTGTCCCGATCAGCTGGCGCAAGCGTTAGAGCCTTATATGAAAAAAGCGTAACTCCCCCGCTCATTTGCGGGAGATAAAAAAAGCCTTCCCTTTGGGGAAGGCTTTTCTTTCACTGGAAGTGCGCGCCGTCGTCATCTATTATAATGATTTGCGGCTGCTGTTGCTGCGCGGGCTGTTGCGGTTCGTACGGCTGCATGGGTGCCTGCGTGTGCGCGCCGTGGTCGTCGATAACGATGATTTGCGGCTGTAGCGGCTGCCCATAGTCGTTGCCGTAACCGGATCCGTAATCGCCGTTATAATCGGGCTGAGGCGCGTTGTACTGCGGCTGGTTGTAGTCCCCTCCGTAGTTCTGTTGCTGTCCGTAGTCGGGCTGCGGCGCGTTGTACTGCGGCTGGTTGTAGTCCCCGCCGTAGTTTTGCTGCTGTCCGTAGTCGGGCTGCGGCGCGTTATACTGCGGCTGATTGTAATCCCCGCCGTAGTTTTGCTGCTGTCCGTAGTCGGGCTGCGATGCGTTATAATCCGACTGAGGCGCGTTATATTGCGGCTCGTTGTACTGAGGTTGATTGTACTGCGACTGGTTATAATCTTCGCCGAAGCTCTGTTGCGGCTGCGCCTCCTCATACGGCGCGCGCGAGCGAGCGCTGCTCCGCACGGGGCGCTCCTCTTCGAGCTCCTCGGGCACGGCGTTCCGTCTGCGGACGGATTTTTTCGCGGGCGTCTCCTGTATATCCGCGTCCTCGTCCGAAGCCGTATTCCGTCTGCGCGGGCGTTTGCTCTCGCGGGCGAAATCGTCGTCGCCGTAATCCTCGAGCTCCGCCTGCCGCCTGCGCGAGCGCTTGCTTTCGCGGGCGAAGTCGTCGTTACCGAACTCCTCCAACTCGTTCCCGAGCGCCGAAGCCGCACCGAGCGCTCCCATCGCGCCCAGAGCGTCCGCGGAGCCCGTCCGAGCCCCCGCGCCCATTTCGCCGAGCGAGCCGTCGTTCAGCGAGCCGTCCATGCCGAGCGGCAGCGCTCCCAAAGAATTCCCCTGCGCGCTCAAATCCGAATCCATGCCGTAAGGCAGTCCGCCGATCCCGAGCGAGCCCGCTCCGTCGTTCATCGAAGCCGCGCCCAAAGGAGAATCCAAAGGCGAACTCATGGGCGAACCCATTGCCGAACCCAAAGGAGCGTCCAAAGGCGATCCCAACCCGCCCATAGAGGCGAGCCCCGCGCCCGCGGGCTGTTGCATTCCCATGCCCTGCGCGGCAATGCCCGCCTCGGACGGATACTGCGGATATGCGGGCGGATAAGAATAGGGCGCGTTCGCGTAAGGAGCGGGCGCCCCGCCCGCGTTATTCGCGTTGTTTGCATTGTTCGCGGCGCTGCCGTTTGCGTCGTTTTTCGCACCCGAAATGGCTTCGCGCATTGCCGCAAGCTCTTCCTTTAACAGACTCATACCGTCCGCCGCGGCGCTCTGCGCACTTTCCCGAGCGGCAACGGGTTCGGGGGCGGGCTCTTCCGCGGGCTCTTCGTCCTTTTCCTCTTCGGCGATCTCCGCGACCTCTTCCGAGAGCTCCTCCTCGTACGCCTCTACGTTCGCGCGCTTGGGCTTCTTTGCCGCAGCCACGATTCCAAGCACCAGGAAAGCCAGAACGCAGAAAGCGACCACCAGCCAGATCCAGTACTGTTTTAACAATCCGAGCGCTTTATCCGCAAAGCTTGCCGTGCGGGTAAAGCTGGTTTCGATCTCGTTCGGGTTGCCGTCCTTGCGGATATCCTCGGCAAACTCGAAATCGTTCGCATACGCGCCGTCCAGCACGCCGACCGCGCGGTACTCGATCCCGTCCTCGAATTCTCCGAAGGCAGCTTCGTTCCCGTTCGCGTCGATATATTTAATAGTATACTTCCCTTCGTACTCGGGATTTTCGGGGATAAACTTCCCCTCTTCGTCCCACGTGCCCGCGATCACGGCTTTTTTAATTTCCCACGGCAGCTCGATATCGTCCGTGGCGGGATCTCCGTCCCTGGTCGGCGCGGAAGCCCAGCGTGTGTTTACGGGGTCCAAAAGGCTGAATTTCACCGCATATTCGCCCGCGCGCAGCACGATAAGCGCGCCGTTTTCTTCTTCGGCGGCGGTTCCCGCATTTTTGGGAGTAAAGCCGACAATTTCCACCGCTACCCAGTCCGCATAGCCCGCGGGCAGGTAGTTGAACGGATCGAATTTGCTTCCGTTAAAGGTCTGCGGGTCGAGCTTGGGCAGCTCCATTTCCCGTACGGTGATTTCGAAGGTAAAGTCGAGCGGAATATCGCCCACGCCCGCCCAGCTCACGTTTTCGTCCGTGCGCAGCTTTATGGTAAGGTGATACGAACCCACCTCCAACGCCTTATAATCCGCGCTGTTTTGAATTTCCACGCCGTCTATTTCCATCGTCACGTGGTCTTTGATGTCGTCCCAATTGGTAATGGTAAAGCTCTGTTCGTTGCCCGTATACGGCAACGTGGTCGCGCTGTACACGGGAACGGGAATTTCGATCACCACGTTCGAGGGATCCATTCCCGTGGTAAATTCGAATTCGGTCTGCGCCGTAGGGTCGAATTCGGCGTTGTTCAACTCCGTATCCTTTATTTTTAACACGGCGACGTACTTTGTTTCGTACTTTAACGCGGACTTATCCGCAGGATTCGTATCCCGCGTGCCATCCTCGAACACCTCGAATATCTCGTAATCGTACAGCGGCGAATAGTCCGTGCCGCCCATATAATCGCTGTCCGCGATCACCTTTTCCTTGGGAGGCGCGATCCCCTTTCCCGTCGTCCAGCCGTCCGTTAAAAGCGGCAGCTTGTTTATTACAAAGTAGTGGCGCGCGGGGTCGAGGCGATACGCCAGCTCGTACTGCGCGGCGTTGTCGCCCGCAAACTTTACGTCGATATAATAGCTGCCCGCCTCGGTGGGAAAATCCGTCCCCAGCGAAACGTCGGGCTCGCCCGCAACGGTGCTCACGCGGAATATCTCGTAAGAAATATCCGCCTGCATGGCGATGGTGGGCGCCTGCCCCTGCGGCTGACCGTTGTAAACATAGGCATCGGGTCCGAAATCGACGGGCACGCCCTGGCGGTTGTCGCCCACGGTAAAGGTTTTTACCAGCTCGGTTACGTTCAAGCCCGAAACGGTGTTATACAGCTGATAGTTCGCCGCCATGTCGTCTTTTACTTTCAGTTTGATATAATATTTGGTGATCGTCCCCGGCGTAACGTCGATATCCTTGGTGATATCCTCTATCTTGTCCTCTTCCTTGCATTCGGAATTGCTGTAATAGGTCACCTCGAGGATATTCGGATACTGCGCCATCACGTTGGGCACGGGCACAAAGTACTGGTCGCCCTGCTCGTCGTAAAGCTCCGTACTCGTCGCCCAGTCCGCGCTCTTGGTGCTGGTGCGGATCTGCACGGGCGTCACCTCCCACACGTGCGTGATATAGGCGGAGGTCTCCGAATTTTTCGTAATGCCGTCCCCGTCGTCCGCAGCGGGATCGCCGAACCAATCCTCGAAGGCGTGGTTGGTGTCGCAGGTGAGCAGATAGCCCGCGGTGTAAGTCCCCACCACCGTCGCCATGTTCACCGCCTCGAAGTCTCCCAAACCGCCGTCGATAAAGTCCACCGAAAGCCAGCCGCTCGCGGAATATCCGCCGTAAGCGGGCGGCATGGTCTCGCCCGAGCCCGAGGTGGAAGAGCCGACAAACTGCTTGATCGTCCCCGTGGGAGAATCGAGCAGATACATATAAACGGGCATTCCCTTCTGATATTCGGGATCGTCCGCCCATACCAGCTTCGACAAATCGTACGTCAGCGGCGTAATTTTAAAGGTAGCCGTATATACGGTTACCACGTCGGGCGCGAGCACGTAGCCGGGCTTCGCGGAAACCGTCGCGGTGGCGGTATACGAAAGCCCGTTCGGCTCTACGTTCGTCGCCTGATAGGTGCCCGAATAGGTCACCTCCACGCCTGCGGGCAGCTTGTCGAGATTCAGTCCGAACGTGTATTCCTGTTCGTTGTACTCCACCAGCGTTTCGGCGGCGGTCACGGTGTTCGTGCCCGTTTTGGGATTTTCGTACTGCCATTCGACGTCCAGCGAAGCGATCGTCGCCTCTAAAATAAAGAAGTCGAACTGCGCCGCGTTGTTCTTAATGGTATAGTTCTTGTTCGCCGCTATGTCGGGCGCGAGCTCTACGTACAGCGCGTATTTGGTGTTGGCTTCGAAGCCCGTTAAATCCACGGTCACGTTGATATCCGCGCCGTTCACCGTCATGGCGGAGTCGGGCACGTCTACGGGCGCGCTCGTCGTCCCGTCCTTCGTCTTGGTGTAATACACGTGCAGCTTGGGGTTTTCGTTGTTCACCACCCCCGTTGCCGTAATTTTAATGTCCGTTCTGTCCCCGTTCGACCAGCTCGTGACCGAATCGTTATCGAAGGTTACGTTCAGCTCCCGCTTTACGATTTTCAGCGTAATGATGCGCGTGGGCGCGGTGTTGGTGTAGTCCGCCCAGCGGGTGTTCGCCCCGCCGTCCAAAAGGCTTACGGTAACGGTGTATTCGCCCACGTTGCGCGCGCGGAATTTCCCCGTGGAGGCGGAATAGGCAAGTCCGCCCGTTCTCGCGCCGATGCTCACACCCACCAAGGCGTTGTTCGCCGCGTCGTTGACCAAATCGAAGTCCTGCCAGTCGCCCGAGTACTGCACCGTGGTAACGGTGCCCGAAATATCCCCCGCGCTCAGCGAAGAATTTGTAAAATAGGGCAAACCGACGCTCTCCTTGGGTTTGGTAAAGGGTGCCTCGCAGTTTTTTGTATAGTCTATTTCGTAGTTACAGGTAGAGGGGTTGGAAATGTACGGTCGCGCAAAATAGCTTCCCGCCACCGTCGGCTTGGTCGTCGTCCAGCTGCTGCTGCCCGATTTTCGGTATTCCAAGGCAAAGGCGGGCGCGCTTGCCTTCCAGGTGCCGTCGTCGTTCTTGTCGTTGGCATAAGGCAGCTTGATGTCGGACATTTCGATCGCCGCCCCGTCGAGCAAATCTCCGTTTTCGTCGATGGTGGGCTGCTCCATCTGTACTTTCTTTTTAGTAATAATTACGTTGATGTCTTTGGAGCGCACCGTGTTGCTTTCGTTTTTAAACGCATAGTCGGGGTCGAGTAGATCCACGGTAACAACGTGCGTACCAACGTCCGTAAAATTGCCCGATTTTTCCGTTACGCTCAGCGCGGAAGAATCCGCCCACGTAACCAGTGAGGAAAGCTCCTGCTTTTGTCCGTTATATTCCGTGCTAATATCGTCCGTGGGAATGGGATAAACGGCGTCCGCTTCCGCGTCGGTAAGATTCAGGTGCAGACAGGGGCGGATGTAACCGCTGCTCGATCCGTTCCAGCTACCTCCTCCGAGCTGAAGATAATCGACGTACGAGCTACCAGCACCGCCCGTACGGGACAAGTACGTATAGGAAGTATCGCGCAACGCTTTTTGCGGACACCACACGCCCGATTTCGTCTCATTCGATTTCCAGCTCGCCCCCACTTCGGTAAGACTGGGCAGCCATAAATAATCGTTTATCCAGTCGGTGGCGTATGCCTTGGAGAGCGAGGAAGTTACGTAATTCCCCACAGCCCAATTGTCTACCGCCGTCGTCGCCTCATACGCCTCGTTATGCAAGTTGCAGTTGGTGCTCCAACCCCCCTGAATTTTATCCAGATACGACCAGCTCTGAATGCCCTGATAGCGCACCTTTTTGGGCTGCGTGATATAGTCGATCAAGCTCCCCGTCGCGTTCGTCAGCGTAAATTTGGCAAACTGATTGCTTGCGCGCATCGCCGCCGTCACCGTGCCGTTTAAACTGTCGTACCCCGCAGTCGTTTTATAAGACGCATAGTGCGTGTCGCTTCCGTCGGGATTGCCCGCATTTAAAAGCGCCATGCGCGCATAACAGCTGCTGTACATATTAAACGGATATTTATGGTTTGCCCCCGTATATGAACTATTCGAGCTGCTCCCCTCGTTCCATGTACCCTGTTTTACCGTAAGTTCGTTGGGGTCCTTTAACATTAAAGTGGCGATCACTTTTCCGTCTAAATCGCGCGTTACGTAAGTAACCGCCCAGGTAAGCCCGCCGAACTTTACGTTTAACATCGCATCGCCGTTCAACTGCCGCGACGTTAAAAAGTTGGAAACTTTATAGGCGGAGGGATTGTTCGCCAAATTGTTCGTGCCGCCCATGCCCGAAACCTGCGTCCAGTTGGTTTCGCCTGCCACGGCGTTCGCCACGTCCGCAAACGTCGCGTCTTTGTTGTTTAAAATTGCCTGATACAGCTTTGTAAGATTTTCGCCGTTAAATATTTTGGTGGAAGTAAAATTTTCGTAACCGTTTATGGTAATTTCGTCTACGGTGACCTCCGCAGCCTGCGCGACGGTGCTTTTTTTATTCGGCAAAGCAAACAGCGCGCCGCATACGAACGCCGCGCACAATAAAAAAGCGCAAATAATTCGGAGAAGTAATCTGTTAGTACCCCCCCCCGATTCTCATTCGCTTACCCTTCTGTCGCATATATCTTCCTCTTTTCCGTATTTTTATTATTCCGTCTTTCTGTCATTCTGAGGGCATGAGATTCTTTCGGTCGCTCCGCTCCCTCTGAATGACAAGAAGACCCTCTAACTGTCATTCTGAGGTGCGGCCGCGCCGCGAGAATCCCACTCTACGCAGTCCGCCCTTGCCGCACTCTGTCATTCTGAGGTGCGGCGAAGCCGCGCCGTGAGAATCCCACCCAACGCAGTCCGCCCTTGCCACACTCTGTCATTCTGAGGCATGGCGCAGCCGCGCCGTGAGAATCCCACTCTACGCAGTCCGCCCGTTACCCCATGGGATTCTTTCGGTCGTTACACTCCCTCAGAATGACAAACATTCTCACTGTCATGGCGCACGATCCCCGCCTCTGTCATTCTGAGGCATGGCATAGCCTTGCCGCGAGAATCCCATAAAACAAGCCTGATATACTTATACAAATGTTATTATATCATAAAAAAATAAATTCTTCAACGCTTTTTCGAAATAATTTCAATTTTTGATAAAATAAAAGCAATTTTATATAATATATTATAATCATTTACTCTCGCCGTATACGCAACCAAAATAAAAACCCGTCCCGCGCGCTGCGCGGGACGGAATCCGTTATTTAATTCTTTCCGTTCACTCTGTCGTAAATTCCGCCGTAGCGGTATTCGCTGCCGTAATCTATCGGTTTGCCGTCCTTGCTGCTCTGCGTGGTGTCGATGGTCGTCGTAGTCGTCGTCGTAACAACACCGTTCTGCGGGATCATCTGCGGCTGCACGGGCTGCGGCGCGGGCGCAGGTGCGGGTGCACTCTGTTGCGGCTGCGGCGCAGGCGCGGGCGCGCTCTGTTGGGGCGCGGGCTGTACGGGCTGCGGAGCAGGCGCGGGTGCCGCATAAGGCTGCGGCGCATACGGCGGCATATACGGGTTTGCGTAAGGCACAAACGGACCGTTTTGCGGCATATAAGGATTCATTTGCGGATAATAGGGCGGCGGATACGCTCCGTAAGGGGCGTACTGCGGCATAAACGGCGAATAGTGCGACATCATAAACTCTCTGTCGCGCTCCCGTTCCCTGTCGCGGTCGTGCTCTCTGTCACGTTCGCGTTCGCGCTCTCTCAGCTCCCGCATCTCCTCCATCATAAGCTGCATTTCAGCCGACATTGCGGAGCTCTTCTCCTGCTGTACGGGCTGGGGCGGCATTACGATAACGGGCTGCTGGTGATGTTCGCTCTTGCGGTCGTTTCCGTTGCCGTTCAACACGATAATGGGTTGCTGCTGGGGCTGCGGCGCGGGTGCGGGCGCAGGCTGCTGCTGCTGGTGGTGTCCGCCCTGTCCGTTCAGCACGATAATCGGTTGCTGCGGCTGCGGCGCGGGCGCAGGCTGCTGAGAGGCGCCCTGTCCGCCCATTACAAAGATGGGCTGTTGCGGCTGCTGCGGCTGCATATAGGGCGCGGGCATCTGCGGCATCATCATCGGCATCTGCGGCATCATGGGCGAACCGTACATATACGGCATCGGGGGCATCTGCGGCGCAGGCTGCGCGGGGGCTTCGGCTTGCTTGCTCTTCTTATCGACGATAACAATTTGCGGCTGCCCGTTCTGCGTCTGCGGGATCTGCTGGGCAAGCTGATTCGCCTGCTTGCTCTTTTTATCGACGATTACGATTTGCTGCTGTCCGTTCTGCGCCTGCGGGATCTGCTGCATATAATTCGCGCCGTTTTTGCTCTTTTTGTCCACGATAACGATTTGCGGTTGTTGTCCGTTCATTTGTAATCCTCCTAAGCCGATGTTTTGTAAATAAGATTGAACGTTATTTCTCATGGGGGGCGCCTGCGGCATTACGGGAAGTCCGTTTTCGTCCAGCGTTCCCATATTGCGAAGCGCGTCTATCCCGCCCGTATTGCGCCGTTCGGGGTAATAATACCCGCCCTGCGGCGGCGCATACCCTCCGTACCCCGCATAGGGGGACGCGGGAGACATTCCCAGCGTATCGAGCGAAACCTCGTTGTTTGCCGTAATCACGGGATCGGCGCCGAGCGTTCCCAGCCCCTCGCACCGCGCGGGGTCCGCCCCCAGCGAGCCCAGGCAGTCGCCCCCGTTCATATCGAGCGCGCCCATCGCGCCGAGCGGAACCGCGGGCGAAAACGCGCCCTGCGCTCCCGCGTTCGCGTAAGGAGAGCCGCCGTCGGGCGAGCCTCCTCCGTATCCTCCGTTAATATTATATTCTTCCATTACCAAAGAAGTATGCTCCTCTTCCCCTTCATTCACTTGCAGCAGCGCGGCGGCGTCCTCTTCCAGCGTATGTTCGAACGCCCGTTCCGCGCGATATCTGCGGCGCTTTGCCGTAAAAATTATCGCAAGGATCCCCAGTGCCAGCGCGCAGCTTCCCGCCGTCAGCCACACCCAGTAGCTTGCGAAAAACGCCCCCGCCGACTGAAAAAATCCCTCTTCGTCCGCGCCTTCCGCTCCCGCCTCGGGCAGCGCTTCGCCCTCTTCGGGGAGCCCCTCCTCCGTGAAAGCAGCGGACAGGGCGCAGCTTGTAATTTTCGGAGGAGATAAAGCGAAAATCGCGCCGCAGAATACCGCCGCGCATAAAGCAAACAGCGACAGTCGTACAACGCATCGCTTTTTGCTCCGATTCATGCCCATCTTCCTCCCGTATCTTATGTGTCTATTATATAATATCTTGTATACAATAATTTAGCACAATCGGAAAAGAATTTCAATACTTTTTGTCGAAAAATTTTTAATTTCGCTCCGAATTCTTTTTATACACAATATATTGTGTTGTTTTTTATAAAATAATTTGTAAATGGCGCGTCTTTGCCCGTTTTTGCCCGCCGCGCCCCTTTGTTTGCGGAAATATTATTTTTTGCGCAGATGTTCAAGCGTCTTTTTTACACATTCTTTGATAGAAACGCGGCTGCGCCCCAAAATTTCGGTGTACAGCACGTCGCCGATGGGCTCCGTCCACTCCGCGCCGATGCCGCCGATCCCGTTCCGCATTCCCAGCACCGAGCCCACGGTGGCGCCGTTACAGTCTGTATCGTAGCCGGTTTCCACCGCAAGGCATACGGATTTGCCGTAATCGCCCTTTCCGTACAGCAGCGCGCAACACACGATCATGGCGTTTGCGATCACGTGGCACCAGCCGTGCGGCGTAAATTCGTCGAACGCGCGGTGCACCTTTGCGAACGCCTCCCGCGCGGAAACGCCCGCGCGAAAATCCGCAAGCACGCCCGAAACCGCCGCGTGCAGCCGCGAGGTACGGGGGATCTGCGCCAGCCCCGCCCCGATGATTTTTTCCAAATCCCGCTCGACCGCCGCCTCCGCGATCATGGCTGCAACGAACATTTCCCCGTATATCCCGTTTTTGATATGCGAAATACTCGCGTCGCGGAATGCCGCTTCCGCCGCCGCCCGCGGATCGCCCGCATGGATATAGCCGTAATAATCTCCGCGGATCTGCGCGCCGATCCATTCGCGGTAGGGATTTTGAAATTTCGCCGTCTCGGGCGGATAGTAACCCTTTACAAAATTACAGTAGGCAATCTGCTCCGCCGTCCAGTAGGCGCTTTTCGGCTGCGTCACCGCCCAGGTGCTCAGCACGTCGTACGGGGTAAAGTCCTTCCCGAATTTCTCTGTGATCATCTGCGCCAAAACCAGATAGTTCGTGTCGTCGTCCGCGGGCATTCCCTCCGCGTCGTCGACAAACGCGCGCGCTTTTAATCCGTAACGGTACTTTGCGTAAATTTCCTCCGTCATCTCCGCGCGCCTTATGTAACGGTGCATGGGATAGTTTCCCGTTTCCTTTAACAGGGGAATGAGCTCGTCCGTGCGCATTCCCTCCACCGTTTTCCCGAGCATGCACCCGCAAATGCGCCCCGTCCACGCGCCCGCGATCCGCTCTTCGGCGACAGAGGAATCGAGCTCCCGCTTTTCCGCTCCGCCCTCGCACAGCGGCAATATCTCTTCGTAGTCGGAAGGCTCGCGGTAGGCGTACCCCTCGCGGAGCTCCGCGTTGCATACCGCCAAAAACAGCGCGTCGCCGATCCGCTTTTTCACCTCGCCCTGCGGCAGAGCCGCGGCGGCGGCGAACAAGTCGCGATAGCGTTCCAGGTCGAGCCCCTCCTCCGTCGCCTGCGTAAACTCGAGGTCGAGCAGTCCGTAATATGTTTCGCCCTGCGGCAAATTGCCGTAATCGGGCTTCATCTCCGCGGGATTCGCTTCCGCCTTGCGCAGATCCCGCCCGAAAACCAGACTGTCCACCGTCACGCCGAAATATTTTGCGATCTTTACGGCGTTGGCAAGATCGGGCACGGTCGCCCCGCTCTCCCACTTCTGCACCGCCTGCACCGAAACGCCGCAACTCTCGGCAAACCGCTCGCGCGTTAAGTTGGCTTCCGTCCGCAGCCTGTAAATATTTTCTCCCGTGTTCATCGCGATCGCTCCTTTCGCCTGTTTTTTCTCCATTATAGCGCGCCCCCCGTTCCGAAACCAGCGCTTTTATTAGCAAAATTTGCAACCGAACCGTTTTTGATCTGCGAGGGCGAAACCCCCGCCCACTTTTTAAACCCGCTGCTGAAATAATTCTGGTTGGAAAACCCGAGCGTGAGCGCCGTTTCCTTTACGCTCATCCCGCCCCTTAACAGCTCCGCCGCCTTCTGCATACGGAGATTGTTATAGTAACTGATCGCCCCGCAGCGCAGATAGCGGAACACCGTCTTTTCCAGCGCGGGAACGCTCATGCGGCAAAGCGCGGCAAGCTCGCCCACGTCCAGCCCGTCGCACAGGCGGCTTTCCATTACCGAAAGGATATGATAGTAATTTTCCGCGCTTCTGCCCCGATACTGCGAAGCCCCGTCCGCGCCCGCATACAGCGCGGAGAGCAAAAACAGCTCCAGCTTTTTCAGCACGACCGCCGCGGCGGCGGTATCTTTTATAAAGTTTACCGTCATCTCTCCGACGTCGAACGCCCGCCCCGCAAGGTGCAGCGCGTCCTTTAACTCCGCAAGCCGCTCGGGCGAGAGCGAAAAAACGCCGCGCGCGCCCTCGGGGAATTTCTCCGCCCGAAAGGAAAATATGATAATTTCGGGCTCGCTGCCGCAGTCCGACCAAATCGCATGGAACTCCATGGGCGGGTGCAAAATCATCTGCCCCGCGGAGAGAATATACACGTTTTTATCCGCCGTGATCCCCACTTTGCCGTCGAGTACGCACACCGCCTCGTAAAAATTGTGGCTCTCTCCCTTAAACGTGTAATCCACTTCGAGTTTACGCTGAAAAAAGGTAAACAGCGAAGCGATCTCTATTAAACCGTCCACGGGACATTCCCGAAAAGCTCCGTATTCCATAAAACCCCCAAAATATATCAGAAATCATATAAAAGCGATAAAAATACGTATTTCTTTCGCAAAAATATATGATATTATTGTAACAGATAAGACAGGCAATGTCAACATTCAGGGAGGAAAAATCATGACGGAAACAACGATCGCTTACAAAAACGCCGCCGAACGCTTTTGCCTCGAAGGCACGGTGCAGGATATCCGCCCCTACGGCGAAGGGCACATCAACGTGACCCTTTTGGTCACGACGGATAAAAAGCGCTATATCCTGCAAAAAATGAATACCCGCGTCTTTCCCGATTCGGACGGACTGATGCGCAACATCTGCGGCGTTACCGAGCATCTGCGCTCGCGCGGGATCGAAACGCTGGAGGTGATCCCCGCCAAAGACGGCGCGTCTTACGTAAAGGGTGCGGAGTGCTTCCGTATGTATGCGTTTATCGAAAACACCGTTACCTATCAGCAGGTGACGGACAAAAACGTATTCCGCAATTCGGGCAAGGCGTTCGGAGAATTCCAGAACTATCTGGCGGAATTCAACGCGGAACAGTTAAACGAGACGATCCCGCGCTTTCACGACACGCCCAAACGCTTCGCCGATTTTCTCCTCGCTCTGGAAAAGGACGAATTCGCCCGCGCGGCGCGCTGTCGGGAAGAGATCGGATACGTGCTCGCGCAAAAGGACACCTATTCGAAAATCACGGACGGGATCAAGGACGGTTCGATCCCTCTGCGCGTGACCCACAACGACACCAAGCTGAACAATATTTTAATGGACGAAAAAACGAACGAAGCGCGCGCCGTGATAGATTTGGATACCGTTATGCCGGGCTCCATGCTGTACGACTTCGGCGACTCCATCCGCTTCGGCGCGACGACCGCCGCGGAGGATGAACCGGATTTAAGCAAGGTGCATTTCAGTCCCGAGCTGTTCGAGGCGTACGCGCAGGGCTTCTGCGGCGCGGTAAAGGGCAGCATTACCCCGAGGGAGGCGGAGCTGCTCCCCTACGGCGCGTATCTGATGACGGTAGAATGCGGCATGCGCTTTTTAACCGACTATCTTTCGGGCAACGTGTATTTTGCGACCAAGTACGAGGAACACAACCTGATCCGCTGCCGCACTCAGTTCGCCCTCGCCAAAGAGATAGAGGCAAATTTCCCCGCCCTGCAAAAGCTCGTTATGCAGGCGCTCCAACGTTGAAATATTTCAAACATAAAAAGCCGACGTATAAAACGTCGGCTTTTTATGTTGCTTTGTAAATCAATCAGCAAGCGCCGTTCAAGAGCGTGACGGGAACGTAATAAGTCTCGCCCCTGCCGTTGGCGGATATTGCGAGCGTAATCCGATACTTATCGCTTTTTAAAGCCGTCGGCGTAAACACGAAGTCGATCGCATTGTTCTGGCTTACCTTGCTGCCGTGCCAGTGCTCCAATCCCACGGCGCGGCAAAATCCGTTTTGCAAATTCCACTCTTCGGGCATTTCGAGAACGCGGACGGTAAGATATTGCGGCAGATACAGTTTGTTGCAGAACGTAACCGTAACGCGCTTTTCCGTCCCCTCCTCGATTTTCGCGAGCGCGCCGTCGTACTTCACTTTTACGGTGAGCGACGGGAAATGAAAGCGCACCGTGTGGGGACTTTCGGCGAGCAATTCTTTGAAATTCTCCTGCTGATAGGGATAGAACGCGCTTTCGTCGTAGGCAAGGCTGCCCGCCGCCGTCACCTCGAACCCGTTTTCGGTAAAGACGCAGCGCTCGGCGGAGACCGCGGGAAATTGTTTCACCACCCTTTCGCACAGTGCGGAAACCGTTTCGGGAACGTTCAAAAGAAGATCGGGGCGCAAGGTGCAAACGGCAATATTTTCCGAACAGCCCTTTTTCCACTTATCGGGGATCGCGCTTTCTCCGCCGACGATCCCGAGGATCGCGCCCAGCGTGCCCGCAGTACAGTCGGTATCCTCTCCGCAATTCACGGCAAGGCAGACCGATTTCCCGAAATCGCCCCCGCCGTACAGCCAACCGACGAGCACGAGCCCGATACTCGCGGGCGCGTCGTGGCCGTGAACGGCTTTGGGAATCCCGTTATCCCTTTCCTGAACGGGACAACGTTCGCTTGCGGCAACCTGAGCCGAGCCCTTCCATTCGCCCCCGATCTCTCCGAAGCTCGAAGGCTCGGCAATCAAGAGCTTTTTGCGCGCCGTTTTCCAGTCGTCGCCGCGTCGAAAGCACTCTGAAACGACTTCGACCGCATGACGCACGCCGCATTGTTCGGGAAGATAGGAAAGCCCTATTTCGATCAGCTTTTGCGTATCCTTTTCGAAAAACGCAGCCGCCTGTACCGCCGCCGTAAACACCGCCGCATAGATCCCCTCGCCGCTGTGGTCCGCGCAGGCGTCGTAATAGGCGTAATTCGCCGCCAAGGCGGGATTCCCCGCGCAAAGGCACGCCCAGATTTCGGTGCGGATCCACGCGCCGTTGCTCTCGCGGTTTTCGTTGCGCATATATCCCGAAAGCGGCGGACAAATGCCCGCCTGATAATTGTTTTTGCCCGTTCCGTATTCGGAAATCACCGCCGTAACGTAATTTTCCCAATACTGCGCGAGCACGTGCGAGTCGATATTCTTCCCCTCGTGCTCGACGGCGGAAAGCCAAACAAGCTGTAAATCCACGTCGTCGTTGGGCACGGGCGAAGAGACGTCCTGCATAAAAAAGTCGATGTCATAAACGCCGCGGAAGCACTCGAACGGCGCACCCAGCGTACCGCCGATATTTTTCCCGAGATAGCCCCCCTTCACTTTATCGCAGTATTCCCTGTAACTTATTTTCATAAACTTATCCTTTTTTTAATTATAACCGATCGTGTATCCGTCGTCAATCTTTTTTTAAAAGTTACCCCCGAAGCCGTCCGACTTCGGGGGCAATTTCTTCACCGAAAAATCGGGAAGCGCGCTTTTTTATTCGGCAGCCTTCGGCACGCCGTAGAGGGAAGTTACGTAGACCGTTTTGTTTTCCGCACCCATAATACGATATACGAAACTGCTCGAATTGTTCGCGTCGTACGGATTTCCGTGCGTTCCCGTAGGCACTCCGTCATATTTAATGCCTTCGCCGGGGACATATGTCCAGTTCGTATTGCGCGTAACGGTAATTTTCGTCCACGTTCCCGCAGTCACGTCCGTATTCGCACACCAATACGTTCCTGCCTGTACGCCTTCCGCTTCCGTGTAAATCCAGAAGTACACCTCTTCGAAATTCGTCAAATCGGGAATGAAAGAAAAGTCTACGTTTAACGCCGCTTCGCTGCCCGTTATCGTCGCTTTCATGACTTTGGTTTCCTTTACGTTCGCGTCGGTCAAGCCTTCGGGAATCGCGACGTACTCTAAGTCCGCCGTACCGGAATGTACTTTGACACCCGAAACGCCGTTGATCTGCGTTTCGCTCTTCGGCGCTTTGTCGGACGCGGCATACGCCGCCAAGTACGCTTCCACCTTGTCTTTTCCCGTAATAAACTTCGTATTGCTCATTTCGGGCTTGGTGGCGTCGTTCGCCGTAACGTGTCCGACCCCGAACCAGTTGCCCGTATGATCGACCGCGTAATTCGTGGTAAAGAACAGGTATCCGCCTACGTACATCGAAATCGTACCGCCGTTGCGCACGCAAGTCACCGTGGCGCCCGCAAGCAACTTATTGACGACCTGCACGTTTTTAGTGGGATAGGCAACCGTGAACTCCGAAGAAGGAGTTCCCTCCTTGTCTTTGCCCGTCATAAGCACCACGCCGCAGAAGCCTGCTTCGTGGAAGCGCACGCGGATAGACTGCTTGCTACCCTGAATAAACTCGAACGACTTCCAGTCCTTCGTAAACTTCACGTCCACGCTTACCGCCCAGTATTCCGCCGAGCCGTACACCTCGCCGTCGAGCGCTCTTGCCTTCCATTCGGCGGAATCTTTGCCCATTACGGTTTCGTAAC
Source organism: uncultured Christensenellaceae bacterium (assembly GCA_910588465.1). Classification (GTDB taxonomy): domain Bacteria; phylum Bacillota; class Clostridia; order Christensenellales; family Borkfalkiaceae; genus Gallimonas. The sequence goes on from CAJUOP010000001.1 coordinate 134,693, forward strand.
CGTAGTCCGCGCCGCCGTTCGCCCAGGTCATTTCGCCCGGCATAGCGAGCACCGCTTCCACGGTATGGCTCGATGCCGTCGTCATGAATTCGCCGTTGTATACGCGAAGCTCGTTTTCGGTCTCCTTATCGACCAGATAGTAATCGACCACCTTCCCGCCGAGCTTTTCGGGATCGAAAGAAAGGCTCACTTTTACGCCCATGCCGTACTGCGTTTTTCCGTCCGCCGTTTTCACGCCGTCGCCGAGCGTAAGCTTGGAAATGTCGGTAAACACCGCGCCGACGGTTACGGGCTCCGTGCCGAGCTTGTAGGTCGTTCCGTCGTAAGGCTCGCCGTCGATCGTAAAGCATACAAACTCCTTGCCCTCGGGCGTGCTGTCCAGCTTCAGCGTGATCGTATGCTCTTCTTTCAGCGTTCCTTCCACCCTGATATATTCTTGCACCGCCTCGTCTACGGTTACCGTAACGTCCGCACAGGGAACGCCGTAAAGAGAGGTGACGTATAACGTATTGTTCTCCGCGTTCATAATACGGAAGATAAAGTTGGAGCCCGTACTGCCTTCCGCAAACAACTTACCGCTTACACCGTCCGCATCGTAAGGATTATTTCCGTTTTTATTCAAATTCGGATTTTGATAAATCGTAACCTTCGTCCACTTTCCGGCAACGAGCGCGGTATCGTTACACCACTTCGTGCCGCCCAGCGCACCCGGCGACTGCGCCCATACGTAGAAATATACTTCTCTGAAATTCGTTAAGTCGAGCGTGCCGACTGCAACATCGGTAACGATATACAGCTCCGCGCCGTTTACCTCGGTAACTTTCAGCGATCCGTTATCCTTCACGTCGCCGTCGATCCCGTCGTACTTCTTATCCGTTACGAATTCGAAGCGCGCCGTTGCGCCGTCGTTGGGTTTGTTTTTGCCGTTTTGAATGTCGTTCAGTTGGACGTTTCCCGCCGCGACCTTATCCTCGTAAACCGCTTCTATGCTATGAGCGTTCTCGGTAGCTACAAAGGTATCGCCCTCGATCGGCTTGCCGTCCACCTGAAAGCCCTTGAAATACTGTCCGTCGGGCGCTACGCCGTTATAAATAAGCGTTACCGTAGAACCTTTCCCGACCGTCGTTTTTCCGTCTTCAGAGGTAATTCCTTTGCCGAACGTCAGCGTGGAAATATCCGTATAAACGGCTTTGATCTCATAATCGAATTTGGTCAAAACGACCGTGCTGCCCTTTATGGACTCGCCGTCCACGGTGAAGTATGCAAACGCCTTGCCCTCGGGCGCTTCCGCCGCAGTGAGCGTGACCGTGTCGCCGAGATAATAGGTTTCTTTATCCGTCGTTACGTTTTTATCGGTTACGACCGTCACCGCAAGCGTTCCGAGATAAAGGTTGGTCTTCACTTCGCCCGCCACGTACTTAATATCGCCGACGGTGTCTTTATCCGCCGTGCCGCGATACATCGTACCGAAATCCATCGCGCCCTTATGGTAGTCGCCGAAGTCGAATTTGCCGACAAGCTGCGTGCCGTCGAGCACGGCCAACAGGGTGTTTCCCTTACGGATCCACGTAAGCGTAACGTTTGTCGTTCCCGCGGATTCCAATTTGGCGATTATATCCGCAGAGAGATCCGCCGCCTTCGTCCAGTAATCCGCGCCGCCCACGTGTCCGTGTAGCTTCTTTTCTTCGCCGAGTTCGATTTCCGCCCAATGGTCGGCGCCGAGATAGACGCCTACGGAGCTTCCCGCAGCCATGTTCTTTACGACCTTATATTCGACAACCCAATTTTCCGCGATCTCGCCCGTCTTGCAGAAATTGACCCAACCGCCGTAATCGGTCACGGTCTCCGCCGCAAAATCGGCTTTCGTCATGTTCTCATAAGTCAACGTTCCGTCCACATACCGCGCCGTTACCGTATAAGCGTCCTTGTTCGCAACAAACGTATTCCCGCCGATCGGCTTGCCGTCCACAAGGAAGCAATCGAGCGATTTTCCGCCGATCTCCGCCGCCGAAAGCGTGACCGTATCGCCGATATGGTAGTTTCCGTCGCGCTTGTCGAGCATAACGTTTTCCCCCGCCGTGATCTGAGAAGGCTCGTAGGGAACGACGCGCATCGAGGAGAAATACACCGTGCCGTGGGGAGGAGTTTTTCCGCTGTAATCCGCGTCGGGAATCACACGGATGCGCGTCCCCGCAATGTTATCGGTTGAAATCACGTTGGAGGTGGTAGCGCCGCAGTTGGCTCCCGTGCCGTTCCCCCATTTTGCCACCGACCAGCTGATGCGCGTCCATTCGCCCGTCTTTACGGCGGTATCGTTCCACCACTTGGAGCCGACCACCCACTGCGACTTTCCGTTCGCGCAATCCCCGTCCTCGATATAAACGTACATTTCCAGCTCTTTATACGCCATAACGTTGGCGATCGCGGGTACATTGATCGCAAAATAAGCCTCGTTGTTCTCCGTTTCGTTTCCTTTGAACTCGACTTTGTAAGAGCCCGCCTCGCTGCCGTACGCCTTTCCGCCGTCCGCTGCCGAGACGAATTTGCCCGCATAATCTCCGTCGGGCGAAACCTGTCTTTCGCCGAACGCTTCGTTAAAATACACCACCGTGTTCGGATCGTAATTTTCGGGGGCATATACGCTGCGCGCATAGCGGTAATCGTTGCCGTTGCCCGCCGCGTCCTCCACGTGGATAAGAACGGTATATTTCCCCGAGGCGTTCGTAATCGTAAAGCTGCCGTCGCTCATGGGGACTTCTTCGTCCTCGCCGCCCCGACCGTCGTTATAGAACACCTTCGTGTAGCACTTCGACGCAAGGAAGTCGCCCGAGAGCGTGTATTCGGGCACGGAGTAAGTAACGCCCTGAATGTAGAACGCGGGGAACAGCGACGAAGAAAGCTTGATCGTCGGAGCCGTTCTGTCCGCAAAGTCCATGATCACCGTCGCGTCGGCGACCTTGCCCGAATCCGCCGTGTATACGAACTTGTATTCGCCCGCGCCCGAAAGCGTGACGATGGTGCTCGCCTCGCGCGAAATTTCCGCCGCCTCGCCGTTCGGATCGGTAACCGATTTCAAACGAACGGAGTAGCCCGCCATGATCACGCCCGCACCGTTCACCACGTCGTAACGCGGAACGACGTAAGTGCCCGTTCCCAAATCCGCTTCGATGCGTTCGGGAACGTCGATTTTTAAGCCTTTCGGGGCGCAGGCGGCAAAGCCCAGCGCCATCGCCAGAATCATCAGCGATGCGCAAAACGCCGTCAGCCAGATTCTCAGTTTACGTTTTGTTTTTTGCATAATATTCCCCCCTTCCGTTAATCGGTCGTTTTGATATATTTGGAAATGTTATCCCAGTTGTGCACCAGCTGCGTTTTGCTCGCCGCAAGCAGCGCGCCCGACGTGCTGCCCGAGCAAAGCGCGTTGTCGATTCCCGCGCCCGCGCCGGGAGTATCGCCGAGACCGCCGAGATACACGAGCGGCGAAGAGTTGCGCGGAAAGATATTGATTTTATCGTTCCCGAACGCCTGATAACGCGATTTTACAAAGTCGCTCACCGTAACGCCGTCGTCCGACAAAACGTCGTAGCCCGCGGGATAGGCAAGCCCCTGCAAGGACTGCGCGACGATCCTTTGCGCACGGTCGGAATACAGGTACACGAGATAATCCTTTGCGAGCTTCTTTTTCGCTTCGGGACGGTTGGAGGGGATCCCTATGGGATAGTTGGGCGTAGCCGTGTATACCATGAGGCGCGCCTCTTTTACGTGATTGAAATCCGCTTCGGTCAGATCGGCAAGCTCGCCCGTCGCCGTCTCGGCAAACGTTTTGTTCTCGTCCACCGCCTTAACGATCGCAACAAGTCTCTCTTCCGTCCTTACCGAAGCAAGCTTGGTCGCAAGCTCGCTCACTACGGGAGCGCGCATCATGCCGATGTTCTGCGGGGAGGAAATGAGCGTGGAAGCCATTTCGTTTTCCAGCCAGTCGCCGTTTACCATAAAGCCGACTTTTTTCTTGTCGTTTACGTACCCTTTTCCGAGAAACGCGCGCTGCGCGTTTTTAAAATCCATGTTGGAAGCGAGCGCGTGCATACGACCGTTGCCCGTTTTCATGATCGCGGAAAGCGTGTCGAGCGAAATTTCTCTGCCCTTTACGTCGTTGATCTCGGGACCGTACTGCCAGCCGTCGCCGCTTTTATACTTTCCCTGATAGAAGTTGTTAAAGCTTTCGAGTCCTTCGTATTGCGCCCACCACACGGTGCCGAGATAGTCCCAATAGTAGTTGATCGCCGAGGACGTGGAGAACGCATAGCACCCTTTCGCGACGAGCTCGTCGGACATTTTCAAAAGCTCCTTCGTTGTGAGCGGCAGCGTCCAATTTCCCGCCCCGAACGCCTCGTTCAGCGTGTCGGCGTTGTAGCACAGCGCCGATACCGAATCGTTGGCGACCATCTGATAGCGGTGTCCGTCGTCCGCATGCAGATAGTTGCAAAGGTCCTGATTCATCTTATCCTTAATCGCAACGGTTTCCCCCGCGGGGATCGCGTCGTATACGTCGTCGAGACATTCGAGCTTCTTCGTGTCCTGCGCGAAGTACATATTGAGCAAGGGCATCACGATGTCGTACTGCTCCTGCTGAGAGTTGACGAGTTGTTGAATTTCACCCTGCGTATAGCTCGGCTTGTAGTTTACGGTAACGCCCGTAAGCGCTTTATAATCCGCGCTGAGCTTATCGTAGACGTCCGTACCGAATCCGCCCACCATAAAGTGAACGCTAATCGAGCCCTTGCTTCCGCCTCCTTCGCCTCCGGGACCGTCCGAGCCTGGATCGCACGCACACATTCCCACCAAAAATAGGGAACTAAGCGCCAAACAAATTGCCTTTTTCATACTTTCCTCCAAATTCAATTTCAATTTTTTTGTTATAAGCTGAGAGGGATCACGAATACCCCTTCCCCCTCGTCGATCGTGAGCGAAAGCTTATTGTCCTTCACCTCGTACACCTTGCGCACGCCGTTACGGTATACCAACGCGCGGTTGGCGTTTTTAAACTCGAACGAAACGGTGTCCTCCAAATGTTCGAGCGGATCGTTAAAGTTCACCACCATGAGCCCCGCGCGCCCGTCCTTATCCTCGAACTGTCCGATGATCGTATCCTCGGTGGCGGAAACCTTGGTCGCGCAGTCGAGCATCTCAACGGGGTGCGCCAAGATAAAGCTGGCGTTGTTGTACTCTTCGTCGTTCTCGAGGTTGTTTGTGCCGTTCACCGTCATGACGCCCTTCCACTCTTCAAATGCCAAGAACACGTGATCGAATGCGGAAATTTCCGCGTTGATCTCTTTCGCCCAATAGTAGTTTTCCAAGGGCGTGCAGCTCTCGTCCTTGCTCACGCAGCCTCCGCCGAAATTGAGGAAGGACTGGCGGTAAGTAAAGTAGGAAAATCCGTTAATGCCGAACGCCATGTCAGTGTAAATCTGAAAAGAGAGATCCTCTTTGCTCATCACTTCGCGGCGGTTCGATTCGCTGTAATTCTGTATGAACATCATAAATTCCGCGTCGGACGCGACCGCCACTTCTTTCAGGGTCTCCATATTTGCAAGCCAGGTACTCAGCACCGAGAAATGGCTTCCGTCGGGCGACGCCATGAGCGGATAAATATCCGTACTGATGATTTTTCTGCCCTGCACTTTGGTAAGAACTTCTTCCGCAAACTTTTCGGCGTAAACGCGGATATTCTCCTCCTGCCCGAGCGACTGATGGGACGTATGGTATGCGGGGTCGAGATTGACGTACATGGTGGGCGCCGTTTTGCCCAGATCGCCGTACAGCTTATAGTACTTTTCGATCCGCGTTGCAACCTCGCCGAAATGATCGGAGCCCGGTTCGTCCCACACGTTAATCATTTCCACCGCGGGATAAACCGTGTAGTCCGTCTCGTCGATGGCAACGTTTTCGGGAGAGCCGATCCCCGCGCCCGAAAGCGCCGTGTCCGAGCCGAGAATGGCTTTTAATCCCACCTGCTCGCAATATTCGAGCTGCTTGTAGTATTCCGCCGTACCCTTCTTTGCCATGGCGTTGTCGATGAACATATGGGTAAGCCCCATATCCTTCGCCATCTGATAATCTTCGAGCGTGTTGATCGGCACGTCCCACCCTCCGATCCAGATCGCCTTATCGTCCGCGTATTCGGGATACACCTCGGATATATCACCCCCTCCGCACCCCGCCAAAGAAAAGACGGTGCACGCGGTAAGCGCAAGCGCGACTACCGATTTTTTGCCAAATTTCATAAGATTCCTCCTTTTAATTTTCATTTTAACCTTTTATTCCGCCCACGCTCATCGACTCCATGATTTTATTCTGGAAGAAGATGAACAGCAAAACCACGGGGATCACGCTTACGAGCAGCCCCGCAAACAGCACGGGATAGTTTACGTCGCGCGTGGTTTGAAGCTGAAAGATATACAAACCCGAAGTTAACGTGGGATAAGATTGCAAAAACAGAACGGGTTCCATGTAGTTGTTCCACAGCCCGATCGTCGCCACGAGAAAGAGCGAGCCCATTACGGGGACCGCCATCGGAAGCATTACGCCGAGAAACACGCGCAAGTGGCTCGCCCCGTCGATAAACGCCGCCTCCGCATACGTCCAGGAGAGTGTTTTAAAGAACGAATACAGCACGATAAAGTTAAACCCGAACCCCGCCGCCTTCGTAATGAGAAGTCCGGGCGTATCGAGGATCCCGAGCGCTTTGTACACGCGGTACTGCGAGGGAAAGGAGCCCACGATGGGGATCATCATCGTAACGAGCGCCATGCCGTATATAAACGATCTGCCGGGGAATTTGTACTTTGCGACCACGTAAGCGACGACGGCGGAAGCGAGCACCTGCAACACCGCGCCGCCGCACGCGTACCAGACGGAATTCAAAAACATGATAAGCATATTATTGCCGTCCACCTTAACGGACTCGAACGCCGCCGCGTAGTTGGAAAACGCCCACGCCTGGGGCAACCCGTTGGGATTGCTGTAATACTCCTCCTGCCCCTTTAAAGCCATCCCGAACGCCCAAACGATAGCGTACAGCAGCGTAAAGGCATAGAGGGCGAAGAAAGCGAATACGACGATTTTTGTGATCAGAAATCCGACGTCGGTTTTCTTGATTTGTTTGACCTGATTTTCCATTTCCCTCTCCCCCTCAATAAGTCACGTCCGGATCGAGCTTATTGAATACCCAACGCACCAAAAATACGATCGGAACGCTGACCACGGTAAAGAATATCCCGATCGCCGCAGGATAATTGAGATCGACTCCGCCGCGCGTTTTCTGATAAATCCAGAACGCGACCGTCGTCACCTCCTTGTTGTCGAGCAGCGCCTGTCTGCCCGCGTCGGCAAAGAGCAATATGGGACCCGTGCTGTTGAATAACGAAGTAAACAGCAGTATGAGCGTGGTTGAAATGGTCGGCCACACCATAGGAATGACCACGGACCAAAGCTCCCGATACCAGGGACAGCCGTCCAGCTGCGCCGCCTCGATGATCTCCTGCGGAATACGGCTCATGGCGCTCTGATACAAAATCATGTTCACGCCGAACCCCGTCCAGACGGTAAACGCGATGATCGTGCCCGTCGTTCGGGTCGGATCGTTGATGAGCTCGGGAAGTTGAATATTGAACCAGCCGAGAACGGTGCTCAACGGTCCGCCGTATTTAATCAGCTCGATATACGTCGTAACAAACAGCACCGCGCTCACGATGCTCGGCAGAAAGAACACCACCCGAAACACCTTGTATCCCCAAATCTTTTTAAATAAGAAATAGGAAACCAAAAACGTGACGGGCACCATAATCACGCCTGCGGCGAAATACCGCAGCGTATTCAGAAGCGCCGAAACGATGACCGATTCGGGATTGGACCACTCCATGAAAAAACGGGTAAAATTCGCCATGGACCAGTAGTAAATTTCATTGCCGTCGTCGTCCCACGCAAATTCGCGGAACGCCATAACGATCGAATTCGCATTGATCCAAATATAGAAAATCGCAAACTGGATCAACGGCAGCAATAGCATTCCGTAGGCGAAAAGCCATTCCCGCAGCGTTTTTTGCTTGATTTGCCGTTTCTTCTTACCGCCGCTCGTCCCGACGCCGCCGAAGTTTTCGGCTACTGCCGTTTTTTCGGCGTTCTCGGTCTGCTCCATATTTTCCCCTCCCTGTTTACCCCGCGTTTGCGGGACGTATTTTTTCCTTATCTTCGTAACCGGGCAAGATATATTCCTGCTTGGGTTCCGTGCCCTTTTCAATTTCCGCCGTCGTACGGTTGCACGCCGCAATTTTTTGCATTGCCTCTTCGCTCAGCTTGGGTTTTCTGCGGTAGTTATAAAACCCGTTTTGCTCCTGCTCTACGTCGTACAGCTGCGTATAGCAAAACCCGCTGATCAGCCCGCATTCGAGAAACCGTTTCGTCGCCCCGATATATTCCTTTACGAATTCCTCTTCCGAAGCGCTCGCGCGGTACCCCCACGCGCTTTTTTCCTGTACGCAGGGCGCGGTTGCGGACAACCCCGCCGCACCGCCGTTCGGCGAAAAAGCCACTCCGCCGTATTCGCTCGCGTTCAGCGGCAGCGCCCCGTTATACACCGCGTCCCGTTCGGGCTCCGCCGCATAGATCGTATCCATGATCAGCTCGCCCCGCTCCTCGATCGCCTTTAAATACTTTGCGATTTCCTCGGACGAATGGTAGCAGTGGAAGTCGAACAAATCGGTATACCTGCCGTGGTAACCGCCGCTCACGTCCACGCACGGGCGCGTCCCATCCAGCGTTTTCGTAAACGCATACACGGCTTCCACAAAGCGGATATCCCGCGTTTTCGCGCGGTCGTCGAGATTCTCCCACGTTTCGTTCAACGGACACCACTGCACGATGCAGGGGTGGTTAAAGTCGCGTTCCAACGCCTCGCGCCATTCGGCAAGGAACCCGCCCAGCTCTTTCAAACTGTCGTAGCAGATCCCCCAGCTGGCGTATTCGCCCCAAACCATATGTCCCGCCTTGTCGCATTCGTACAAATACCGCGGCTCGAACAGCTTTTGGTGCAGCCTCGTGCCGTTGAATCCGAGCGAGCGGGAAAGGGCAATATCCTCTTTCAAATTTTGCACGCTGGGCGCAGTGTAAATCCCGTCGGGGTAATACCCCTGATCGAGCACGAATCTTTGAAACACGCTCTTGCCGTTCAGTAAAAAGCGATAGCCTTCGTACCGCACCGAACGCAGCCCGAAGTAGCTGTAAACCTTATCCTCGCCGAACGCTATCTCCACGTCGTACAGCCGTCCGTTCCCGACCTCCCACAAATGCCGCTCGGAAAGCGGAATGCGAAAGCGCTTACGAAAAACGGTTTCGCCCTCGGCACGACCGACTTCCCTTCCCTCGAAGAAAACGCGGACGGAAAGCGTTCCAGCCCCCTCCGTTTCGATCTCCGCTTCGAGGACGCCGCTTGTTTCATCGGGATAAAAACGAAAAGAACGAACGTACTTTCTCGGCGTCCGTTCCAGCCATACCGTCTGCCAAATGCCCGTCGTGCGGGTGTAGAAGCAGCCGAAGGATTCCCGCTTTCCGCTCTGTTTTCCGCTCAATATCCTTTCGCGCGTATCGTCGTGCACCGCGATCGTCAAACGGTTTTCCCCTGCCTTTGCCGCGGAATTCAACTCCGCTTCGAACGGCGTGTAGCCTCCGACGTGAGAACATATTTTTATTCCGTTCAGATAGACCGTTGCCCGATGATCGACCGCGCCGCAGTGCAACACAAGCCGCTGCCTTAAATCCTCTTCGGTAACCGTTATTATTCTGCTGTAAATACAATCCGAAATAAAATCGGTAACTCCGATCCCCGAAAGCTTCGATTCGGGACAAAACGGAACTTCTATCACGGAGGATAACGGCAGATTCGTTTTGCGTTCCGCGGATCCGATCTCAAATTCCCATTCGCCGTTCAGACATTCGTAAGATTCTCGCCGAAATTGCGGATCGGGATGTTCCGTTCTGTAAGCCATTTGTTATCCCTCTGATAAAGTTTTTTTCCTGTTAGCTCCCGCTAACAGGAAATGAGCCGCGGCTCATTTCGTTAAATTTAAACTTTTTTCCTTTTGAACAATATTTTATCATAACAGCCCCCGATTTACAATACCAATAAGGTCTCCAATATTTGATAGAATGACGGTCCCATAACCACCAAATTTTGATTATTATATCATTCTTCGGTTGACAAACGCCCGTTTTTGTGCTACCATTTGGACAAAGGGGTTTGCTATGAGCGACGTTATTAATCCGCAAAAACATTTAAATCTGGTGATCGACGATCCGAACGAACACGAATTGATCGCCAAGGTCGCCCGCGCGCTGTCCGTAAAGGAGCGCGTCATGATTTTAAAAGACATTCTCACTTGTTCCAAAAACATTCCGACCATTGCAAAAGAACTGAATATTCCCGAATCGAGCGTAACCCGCCACGTAGACGTTTTGGCAGACGCAGGGCTCATTTATATTTCCTATCTGCCGGGGATCAAGGGTCACGTAAAATATTTATCGCAGGCGATTTTGGACATTTCGGTTTCTCTCAAGCCCCTGAAAACGGACGTTTCGGACAATGAATATTCCTTGGAAATGCCGATCGGTATGTTTGCAAGCTGCGACGTAAAGGCGCCTTGCGGCATGACGGGAAAGGAAAAGGAAATCGAAACGTTCGACGATCCGAGCGTTTTCTTCTCTCCTTCCCGTATCGACGCGGAATGTATTTGGTTCGACTCGGGCTTTATCACCTACCGTTTTCCCGCAAAGCAGCTAAAAAGCCGACCGTATAAAAAACTTTCGTTCACCTTCGAAATTTGCTCGGAAACCATTTATTATAACAACGATTGGCCGTCGGACATCACCGTTCGCGTAAACGGTATCAAGCTATTAACCTTCGAATCGAAGGGCGACTTCGGCGGACGGCGCGGCAAATACACGCCCGTTTATTGGCCCGTGACCAGCACGCAATTCGGACTTTTGCACAAGGTCTCCGTAACGGACGAGGGCGTCTATTTCGACCACCATTTATTTACGGATAAAATCAAGCTGAACGATTTAAAGCTGCATACAAGCAGCGCCGTCAGCTTCGAGATCGGGGTAAAAGAAGACGCGGTACACCGCGGCGGGCTCAATCTTTTCGGCAAAAATTTCGGAGACTTTCCGCAGGCGATCATCATGACTATAAAATGGTGATTTGTTTTCCGCAACGGGACAATAAAAAATTGCTCTCATAAATTATGAAAGCAATTCAAAAAAACGAATAATAGGATTTTTCATAACCACACAAAAAAACAAATCCCGATGAACGAAATCATCGGGATTGTTTAGAACTATCCGATTCGGACAATTCCCATAATGTGTTTAGTACCCGAAAAGGATGACTGCTTTTTTGCTATAAAATTAGCCAATAATATGCTTTATCCATTCCGTAAGTTGTTTTGTTAAGTCTTTATAATCTTTCCATACTAAAACTTGTTTTTGCGCAATATCAAAATGCGGTTTACTCGCTATTTCTTTATATCGGCAATCTTTATCTAAATCACATGAAAAATCTTTTTTATCCCAGACTTCCTTGCTACAAGTTATTATTACTTCTTTTTCCAAACCCTGTGCAAAACCGGCTTCATAATATGCTCCAAAATTAGGCTGTGTTATATCCATAATCATAAATCGCGTTTCTTTTATTAACCGTAACATTTCCGGAACAATTTGATGATTATGTACTATCTCATCCATTAAAAGCGACGAGTATTGAGCATCCTCTATCACTGATTTAAGTATTTATCGATAAACGATTTTGCATTTTTAAGCGCTCTTTTCGCTTCGGGCAATACGGGTATTACCTGAAAAGCGTGCATCTTTTTGTGATAAACGTCAAATTGAATTGTAACGTTTAACGTTTGCAGTTTTTTATAAAACTCCAACGAATCATCGTACAGGTATTCGCTATCCGATACGGCGATATAAATCGGCGGAAAACCCGTAAAATCACCGTAGAGCGGAGCAGCGTACGGATTGGTTTCGTTTTCCGAGGTTTTGAGATACGTCGTTTTTACTTCTTCCAAAAACGTAATGTCTAACATACAATCCGTTTTTGCATTGTTTTTGTAAGAAGGAAATATTCGGGTGTATTGCAGCGTAGGCGAAAACACAACGATACAAGCAGGAAGCTCTATTCCTTGCGCTTTTGCTTGCAAAGCTACGGACAGCACGAGATTGCCGCCTGCGCTTTCGCCTATCAGACAAATATTTCTTGCTCCGTATTTTTCAACAAGCATTTTATAAGCTTTCAGGCAGTCTTCCGCACCAAAAGGAAAAGCGTATTCTGGCGCAAGACGGTAATCTATACTATAAACGTTGTAACCGAGCTTCTTTGCCGTATATCCCGTAAAAGCCCTTCTTGCCGCAGGCGATCCTCCTACAAAACCGCCTCCGTGAATATACATTAAAACCTTATCTTCGGGATTATTTCCTTTTGAAAGATACTCTCCGTTAACCCCGTCGTTTGCGATTTGCTCTACTTTTACGTTTTTCGGAGCACGGGACTGTATTTCCTGCTCGCGTCTTAAAACATAATCGGGCGGATTGTTTTTATCGAATTCTTTTTTACCCTTTTTTATTATGTTATAGACAATGAAATGTATCAAACTCATATCTCGTAAGTCCCTGCGCCAACGGTTTGAGTACCGCTCGGCAAAACGATTTGCGCCGTAGTATTGGAAGGAACGATTATCGTATATTCAATCTTGTTCCCATTTCTTTTCCACTTGCTTACGATCTTGCCGTATATGCTGTCGTACTCACATTCGGCGTGAGTTATGCTGCCGCCGACTTTCGGTGCAATAATAAATTTTCTCTCTTCGGCGACTTTAATTCCGCACATACTGTCAAACAGCCATTCGCAGACGGCACCCTTACTGTAATGGTCGAGCGACGCTACGCCTCCTTGCGCTTCCGTTCCTTCCCAACTTTCCCAAATAGTGTTTGCCCCCATTTTCGGCATAAATAACCAACCGGGCATTTCCTCGTTTTCAAGAAGCCTGTAAGCATACTCAATATTTATATCTGCCAGAACGTAGAGTATAAACGGAGTTGACAAAAAGCCCGTACCCAAACGCCAGCCGTAGTTATCAAGCGCCTTTATCAAACGCTTTTTTGCATATTCCGTTTGCTTGTCGTTCAAAAGTTTAAGATACAGCGGACGCACGAGTTTCGCCTGTCTGTCCGTATCCATACCGTGTTTCTTTGTCTCTACAAGTTTTTGGTAGCCTATTCTTGTTCTGTCGGCATACTTTTTGAAGTATTGCGCGTCGTCTGCTTTACCGAGTAAGTCGGCGATTTTTTTCATATGTTCAAGCATATAAACGATATACGCCGTAGTTTCTTCGGGATGAGGACTTACAAAGTCGGATATAGCAAACGCCTTGACATCAACGGGTTCAGCCCATTCGCCGTAAGACTGACCGTAATTGGATATCATTTTACGGTATTTACGCTTTAATCCCGTAGGCGCACTCGTAAAATAATGCTTGCCGAGCGTCTTTATCTTGTACATTGCAAATCGGCGCATAGCATCGTAGTTATTTTCCAAAATACGTTTATCGCCGTACTTTTCGTAAATGCGGTAAGGTATCAGTACGCCCGCATCCGACCAACCGGGAGAACCATCCATTACGTTCATATAAAAGTCGATACCGCCCATAGGCGTAATCTGACGGAAATTACCGTTCTTTCTCTGCCCGTCGCACATATCCGCAACATATTTTCTTGCCATAGCGGCATAATCGACGAAATAGCTTGCCGTATTACAAAAAATCTGCGCATCGCCCGACCAACCATGACGTTCCCTCGTAGGACAGTCGGTTGGAACGTCGGCGTGATTGTTTCTCGTTGACCACCGTGTACACTCGACTAATTTATTAATCAGTTCATGCGAACAGTTAAATTTAATCGTGTCTTGCATATCCGAATAAACGGCAATCGCAGTAAAATCTTCGGGTTGCCAAGCAATATCCGTTTCAATTAATACGTACTGAAAACCAAAAATTGCGAACTTCGTTTTATACTCGTTTACGCCCTCTTCTGCCGTATAAACAACCTGCTGTAAAGGCGTAACCTTCGTGCGCTTTTTATTGGCGCATTGAATATTCTTTTGGGTAAATTCGCCTTCTTTGTCGAACATTTCCCCAAAGCGAAGTTTAATTATTTGCCCCTTTCGAGCTTTTAACGAAAATGCAATATAACCCGCAATATTCTGTCCGAAATTGAGAACGGTTGCTCCCTTCGGGGTTTTAATAACCGTAGGCTTAAACGTTTCGTGTTCGGTTAAAGGCACGTTGTTGGAAGCGGAAGGAATCACTTCTTGCTTCGTTAATTTAGCCTTCCGATTGTAAGAAGGCGTACGGTAAGCCTCCACGACCTCACCGTCTTTATTGTCGGCAAAGCGAATCGCGCCGTCATTGCTCCAATCCCAAGTTTCATCAGATATAATACGGCTAATATTCCCGTCGTGCCCCGTAATCTCTAACTGTGCCAAAAACTTCGTTTGTTTACCGTATTGGTTTTTCCGTCCCCAAGCGCCGCAACTGCCTCTATACCAACCGTCGGCAAGCTCAACCGTAAAATCGTTCATGCCGCTTACAACGGCTTCTGTTACGTCATAAACCTGAAGTTGTATGCGCTTTCTATAATCGGTATGTCCCGGGGCAAGACAAAACTCTCCTATTTTCTTACCATTGAGTTTTGCCTCGTATAAGCCGCAAGCCGTTATGTATAATCTTGCTTTTTGGACACAAAAAGCGTTAAACGTTTTTCTGAAACAGTCCACGGGATAACGTTTTTTCTTATTTACGCCGTAATTTCCGCATATCCATTTCGCTTTGAAATCGGAACTACTCAACAAACCCATTTCAAAAAATGCGTCTGCTTTTTCACCCTCTTCGTCGTGTTCGTTCCATACCGTAACAGCCCATTCCACACGCTGACGGGAAACAAGTTTCGGCAGATAGTCCGCATACATTTCATCCGACAAAACCTTGCCGCTGTCCCAAACGGGTTTTCCGTCGGTTACGGCGATAATACGGTATGCACTTTGCCTTTTATCGCCCTCGCACGTCCACATTAGACGCGGATTTTGTATATCTATCCCGATAGGATTAATTAAATATTCCGTTTTTAGATTGATTGCCTTCATATCGGACCTCCAATAAAGTTTTTTATAACAATACTATGAGTTCAGCTTTTTGCACAAATTCAAAATCCTACTCGCACACTTTTGTACCGAAGTTTTTGCAACTTTCCCCGATTTAACTGCTTTTAACAACTCTTTATGCTGAAACTTATCTCCTGCCATAATTAAATCGTTTTCGGCGCAAATAGTTTCTCCAGCTACCGCTTGATCTTTTGCGACGCTTTGCCAATCAGTCATTACAACTCCGTCAAACCCGAATTCGCAACGTAGTATGTTTGTAATAAGGTCATACGAACTGTTAACGTATGTACCGTTTACTTTATTGTAACTTGACATAACGCATTTCGGCTTTGCTTTTCTTACCGTTAGTTTAAACGCTTTAAGATAAATCTCTCTTAACGCACGCTCATTGACTTCGCTGGACGATTTCATACGATTATCTTCCTGATTGTTACAGCAAAAATGTTTAATAGTGACTGCGCAACGTTCATTACTCTGAACGCCCAACGTCAATGCGCTTGCCATTTCTGCGGTAAGCATAGGATCTTCGGAATAATATTCGTAATTTCTTCCGCAAAGAGGATGCCGTTGTATATTCATACCGGGCGCCAACCATATCCCTACTTTATATTGTTGCATTTCGCACGAGACGGCTATTCCGATTTTCCTAATTAATTCGGGCGAAAACGTTTGCGCTTGCACCGTTGCGCTCGGCCATGCCGTACAAAACTGATAAACAAGCTGTGCCTTTTTACTTGTTTTACTCCATAAGCGGTCTAAAAATCTAAACAGTTTTTTAGCTTTCACTAAGTCCTGTGGCAATTTGCCGCCTGTTTTAAGCTTACCGTTGGGTTCAACGGCGTATTTCATCGAAATTCTTATTCCTGCAGGACCGTCCGCCATAACGGTGGGATAATATCCGTATTTTTTACAAACCTTTGTGTCTATTTGTCCGCTTGCGCCGACAACGCCGAGTATTCCGCCGCTCATCAAAGTTGGATCTCCAACGCACAGACAAGTTAATTCTTTGGCGTTCATTTTTTTCGTTTCGGGCAAAATATTCACTTTGGGAGCATCGTAATTATTTTGAACAAACTGTATCGCATTTTCGTCCAAATGCAGAATATCGCCTACGGGTTCTTCTTCCACATACCGAACGGGCGCAGCAATTTCTTCAACTCTGCATTGTGCAAATTCAATCGGTTTGCATTTTTCTACAATAAATTCCCTATCGACCACAATAGTTGCGACCGGCGTTGTATTACGGGAAGAGTTACCGACTCTGACGATATAATTACCTTTTTCTAAAATGAAACAGGAACGCGTTTCGTCGTATGCTGCAAAATCTTTTAATTCAAATCCCGACGTTACCGTTCCGCATTCTCCAACCGCTATCAAATCGGTTTTTGCAAAGGCGGCTAACTGCTGATATTCGCGTTTGATTTTCCCTGACGGGCAAGATAAATATATTTGGACGACCTCTTTACCCGCTGTTTTTCCTATATTTTCAACTTGCGCTTTTACCGTAACTTCCCCGCCCGATAATTCCGCCTTTGCTTTTATTTCAAATTCGGTATAGGAAAGCCCGTATCCGAAAGCATATTTAGGCTTGATATCGAATGTGTCAAAATATCTGTATCCGACGTAAATACCGTCTTTATAAAGCTCTCTGTCTGTGTTTCCGTCCAAATAACTGAACGAATCAGAGCAAGGAAGGTCTTGCAAATTTTTAGCCCAAGTTGCAGCAAGCTTTCCGCAAAAATTTTGTTTTCCCAATAACAAATGTGCTAAAGCCAAACCTCCGTTTTGCCCTGCCTGCCCCATAAAAACGACTGCGCCGAGCTTCATCTCGAGCAAAGGATTTACATCAATACATGCACCCGTATTGAGAACAAGTATGGTGTTTTTATAGTGCTCCGAAATGAATTTAAGGTCGCGGATTTCTTTATCGTCAAAATTATACTCGCCTTTCTTAACACGCCTATCCATACCTTCGCCCGCCTGTCGTGTCAAAACGTAAAGTGCGGTATCCGTATCGGAATCTGCAACGTCGCGCTCGGTTATATCGCGTCCTGTGGGATAAACGATAGGAAGCGCAATCGCATTCATCAAATCCCAAAATTGAAAAACGTTATATTTTTTTGCTATTTGCTTAATTTTGGCATCACGCTCCTCTTCACCGCGGTGCATTTGTTCGTCGCAAGCGTCCAACCACATCTTTGTCGTAACCTGTAATCCGCACGCCTCCAATCCTTCTTCGACAGAAACACTGTGACGGTTATTCACCTCTCCGCTTCCTGTACCGCATTTTGCCGTATGCCTTGCACCCGCACCGTACAATGCTATTTTTTTACATTGCAGCGGCAACACGCCGTTATTTTCAAGCAATACGATTCCTTCACAGGCGACTTCCAACGATAATTCCGAATTTCGTTGTTCCAGCTCGGAAACTGCTTCATCAAACTTAACGGTCATTAATGTTTCTCCTTCTTTTCAGCGTACTTTTTAAGTAAATCCTGCATTTTTTGATAAGTTGCGTTGCCTTTTTCAAGCTCAATTGCCCAAGCGGCGTCAATACGTTCCCGACGCCTTCTTGCTTTCTCTTCACGAGCGACAAGCTGCTGTGACGTCAGTTTGGCAAGTTTGGCTGTCTGCTTTTCTTCCGCTGCTTTTAATTTTGCAGCTTGCTTTTCTTCCGCCAAACGTTTCTTTTCGGCTTCTTTTGCATTCTTTTCGGAAATTTGTCTGATATGCTTTTCAAGTTCCTCTTCGTAGTTTAATCCCTTCTTTTCACATTTGGATTTTAATTCCGAACGGAAAATTTCCTCTGCTTCTTCATCAGCCAACCGCTGATCCATTTCCAGCTGCACTTCGGGTTCTACCCAGACTTTACCGCTTTTTTCACAAGCCTCTTTTTGACGTTCGCGTATTATCTTTTGCTTTCTTTCCAACGTCTTTTCGACGCCGATAAACGCCAACAATATCGCACTCAGTATTCCCGTAATAACTTCAAGTCCTACAAACAAAAACGATATGGCGTTTAAAGTGCTTCCGAGCTGTTGTATACCTACGGTAAACGTACCGTCAATCGCCATTTTGTAAGAGCTTAAATCTAATTGAGAAAGCCAACCGTTTTGTGCAAGGATAGCTTCTGCCTCGCCCAAATCCGTTACGTTGAGCGGTGGTATATATCCGCTTGCATTCAGAGCCGCATTCAGAATGGCAAGTCCAACACCCATTAATACAATTGTTATCGTAGAATAAATCGACATTGCCAAGCTATCGCTTCTGAATCCCGTCTTCCATTCCAAATGGTCAAATGAATCGGAAAATAGCGACATAAAGATATAAGCGCACGGCAGTCCGCCGATATTCTTGATAAACTGTCCTATTATAACCACAATCAAATTTGTAGGAACCATCCAACAAATCGCGCTACCGACGGCATAAAAAACAAATCCCGCAACAGTCACGTTTTTCTTACCGAATTTTTTAGCAAGCGGCCATACGGCAAAGATACCGATACCCATTGGAATACCGCCGATTACGGAAATTAAAGTTTGCGTTATACCGTCGTTATATGTACCCAAAACATAGTTGCAATAATATATTAAAGCGCTGTTTTTCAAAGTTCCACCCAATGTATAAATCAAGCTATACACTAAAAGAAAAACAATATATTTATCTGAAAACACAGCTTTTATTTGCATTTTATAAGGAATCTTAACGGTTTCTACTTTTCCTAATTCTTCGGTAACTCTCTCTTTTGTAAAGTAATACTCCAACAGCATAACCGGCAACATAATGATACATAAAACCGACATTACGCTTATCCACAACGTTTGGCTGGATCCTATCATCGGTAAAATTACCATAGGGAAAATTAATGCCGCTATTATGCCCGTAACCATAATCGTAGCCACTTGATTGAAAACTGCCAAAACACCCCTCTGTGACGAGTTACGGGTAGAAAGAGGAACCATCATATTGTGGCTCATATTATAAATCGTATAGGCAAATGAAAAGAAAAGATTATACGAAATTATTACCCATACAGCTTTCCAACTTATTGACATATTAGGCACGAGATAAAGCAACATACCCGTAATTGGAACTAAAAATGCGGATAACAACAAATACGGACGGGCTTTCCCCTGTTTATTTTTTGTCCGATCAATAATCCAACCCATAATAAAATTAGTTATGGCGTCTAAAATTTTAGAAAAAATAGGAAATACTATGAGGAATGCTCCGCCCCACAAACCGCCGAGTTTCAAAACGTCAGTCCAATACTGATTTAAAAACGATCCCCCTAAAACAGCATTAATTAACAATGCACCGCACGGACCGAGTAAATAGCCAAGCCATTTTTCTTTCCCCGTTATGTTTCTTGAGCGTATGCGACTGTCAAAGATACGACCATTCAACATTTTACCTGTTGCCATTTATTTTTCCTCCTTTTCTTTTGGCAATTTTGGAACTTTTATTTTTGTGCAAAAGCACTTGATCCCTTTGAATAAATGTCCGTTTGCCATATTGACAAACCCTTGTGCAAAGTTATACGGACAATTTGTACCCGCTGACATCGACATTGTAATAATTGAGTTGCTTTCGAGTATTCTTTTTAAGAACATTGCGCCTTTTATCTTGTTATCTCGCTCTGCTCCTTCGGGAAGTTTTTTCGCCTTTTTCATGTCCTTTTTCGCTACGGACAACACGGCGTTATAAAGGATCTTACCCATAAACGTCGCCCGCATATCCGTAAAACGACTTTCAAGCCTGATAGGTTTTTTCGGCGGAATTGCGGGAATTTTCAATCCCGACATTTTCTCAAATAGTGATTCGCTCATTGTATCGAAAGCCGCCGCGCCATATACTGCATTGATTTCTTCCGAATACGGCATAACCGCATTATCTCCGTCAAGTGTTACCGTCTGACTCAATCTCACGGTTTGGCAGTCGGAACAGAGCTGCAATTCATATTCGCCGCCTTCCGTTGCCCATCGGTTTTCTTTTACATTCCAATAACGCAAATCGTCTTTCTTTACCGTAATCGCTACTTTTTTGCTTTCGCCTGCTTTCAGATAAGCTTTCGTAAAGCCTTTCAGTTCCTTTAACGGCTTGAACACTCCTTGCGGTGCTTTGACATATAGCTGCACGATTTCCGCACCGTCATACTTTCCGTTATTTACGATTTCGCACGATACTTTGTATTCGGAATCGGTTTCTTCAACCTGCATATCCCGATAATCGAAAGTCGTATAGGAAAGACCGTAACCGAACGGATACCTTACTTCTTTGTTTGCCGTGAGATAATAACGATAACCGACGAAAATGCTCTCTTTATAAATTTCGTTTACAGTCTTTGAAAAATCCTTTCCAAACGGCACGTCCGCATAACTCTTTACCCAAGTTTCGGCAAGTTTACCGCAAGGCGATTTTACGCCGAAAAGTAAGTTGTACGTTGCCGTTCCACCGTTCTGCCCCGGCAAGTACATATTAAGAATTGCACTCACACTATCCGCAAACGGTAATTCCATAGGCGAACCGCCGTACAGCACGACGACTACCTTTTTGCCCGCCTTTATAAGTGCGTCTATTACGGCAAGTTGATTTTCGGGCAGCTTCATATTTTCCCTGTCGCCGCCCTCGCTCTCAACGTAATCGGTCAACCCTGCAAATACGAGAACTTTATCATATCCCTTTGCTTTTGCCACAGCTTCCGCTATAAGTTTATCGTCTGCTTCGAGCTTGTTCTCAGCATATCCACGGCAAAATTCATAAGCGACTTTATGTTCGTCAAATGCGATTTTAGGCGTAGAAAGGAATGTCGGATTTATCATCGAACTACCTGCGCCCTGATAACGCATCTTATCAAATAAATCCCCGACCACAAGAATCCTCTCGCTTTTATCAAGCGGCAATACGCCGTCGTTTTTTAACAACACAGCGCAATCTTCCGCAATCTCGGCGGCAAGCGCATTGTGCGCTTCCCAATCGACGTCAACGCCTTTCGGATTTTTTTCATAACGCTGAACAAGGCGCAGGACATTTTCCACCGCCTTATCTAAATCTTCTATTTTAAGCGTTCCGTCATTTACGCTTTCAATTATCCACTTACGGCAAATATCGGTATCGCCCGGCATTTCCAAATCAAGTCCTGCCGATACACCTTTTACTCTGTCGTGCGTTGCGCCCCAATCGGACATAACCACACCGTCAAAGCCCCACTCATTGCGAAGTACGTCTGTCAGCAACCATTTATTCTCACAACAATATTCGCCGTTGATTTTATTGTAAGCGCACATCATCGTGTGCGGTTTGCTTTCCTTTACAATGATTTCAAATACTTTTAAGTATATCTCGCGTATGGCTCTCATATCACATACGCTATCACCCATAAAGCGGAAATTCTCGGCATTGTTAAGTGCAAAGTGCTTTACCGAAACGCCACAGCCTTTCGACTGAACACCGTTTACCTCAGCCGCCGCCATTTTACCCGCAAGCAAAGGTTCTTCCGAAAAGTATTCAAAATTTCTTCCGCATAAGGGGTTACGCTTAATGCAAGCGCCCGGACCGAGCAAAACGTCTATTCCGTAATGTAACATTTCTTCGGCAATCGCTTCGCCCATTCTGTATGTATTATCGGGATTCCAACTCGAAGCCGTTGTAACGGCAGTTGGAAATGCCGTTGCAGGCTCACTACCCGCAACACCGTTATCGCCGCCTTCGGATTGCACACGAAGTCCGTGCGGGCCGTCCGACATCCTAACGGACGGAATATTTAATCTCGGGACAGGGTTCGTGTACATAAAGTCGCACCCCGTAACCAACGCCGCCTTTTCTTCTACTGTTAATTTTTTAAGTAAATCAGATATATTCACGCCATTATCCCCTGTAATATTACTGAATATATTATAGCACTTAAAGCTACCCGTTTTCTATAATATTTGTTTTAATTCCGTAACAGTTGTTTTATCTTTTTGCCAAAAAAGAATAAAATCTGTTACATATTAACAAAATGAAAAATATTATCAATATTTAGTCGCTTGATTATTTGTTACATTTATGATATAATTGTTTTATGGAAAATTTCGATTTACAATATATCTGCACCGTTATCGGTAACCTTTCGGGAATACCTGTTCGACTTTATGAAAACGATAAACAGGTTTTCTACCATTCTCTCGCTAATCTGCCAAAAGATCCAATCACTCTTTATTCAGAAGATATTTTTAAGATAAAGACAAATCTCGGATACTACATTACCCCGTTTTTTAATTACTACGGCGTAATAAATTTTTTACAATATAAAATCGTTATCGGGCCTACAAGACAGCTTCCCGCAAACGAAAAAGATTTGCGTGAGCTTGCCTTTCAATTAGACTTGGTAAATGAAATTGCGGATGAGTTTGTGCAGGCAATGAAAAGCATTGTTCCTATGCCGCTCGAAAGCATTATGCAAATTTTGTGCGTTCTAAATCATATTTTCAATAAAGAAAAAATCAAGCTCGGAGATATACAAATCTACGAGTTCCAACAAACGGAAATAAAACAGCAATTTGAAAATGAAAGAACGGATAAAAATTTCGATGCATTAACAGAAATTAAACAGCAGCAAGAAATACATAACACTCTTGCCATTGAGCAAACGCTTATGAATATTGTTCGTAAAGGCGACACGGCGGCTCTTCGGGAATGGATAGATAAAGCACCCGCTGTACGCGCAGGAATCCTCTCAAGCAACCAACTTCGGCAACAAAAGAATATCTTTATCGTTACCGCTACTCTTGCTTCCCGTAATGCTATCCGTGGCGGTATGGACGTTGATGACGCCCTTTCTCTTTCCGATTCATATATCCAAAAATGCGAACTTTTAAGCAGCACGGTAAATCTGACAAATTTGCAATACCGTATGGTTATGGACTTTACAGAACGGGTTGAAAGAATAAGGCTCGGCAAAAACCCCTCTAAACTCGTTATTGATATTTCAAACTATATTCAACACCATTTGTCTGACGCTATCTCTACGGAAGATATTGCAGAATATCTTTTTATAAGCCGTTCCCGACTCTCCACCAAATTCAAAGCAGAAACGAAAATCAATCTTACTGATTTTATTATGCAAGAAAAAATCGAAGAAGCGAAAAGACTTCTCCGATATTCCGATAAAACATCACTTGCAATAAGCTCATATTTAGGCTTTGCTTCACAAAGTCATTTTTCCAAAGTTTTCAAAAAATTTACAGGCAAAACACCGAACGAATATAGAGAAAAGCATAGTAAATAATCTATCGACTTTCTTGTTTACTGTAATATTAAGTAGAATACTTTTAATATGGCTATTGCTCATACAGGTATAAGGTAGTTCAAATCCTGTTCTTTTCAAAACCGACAAAAAATCATCCCAAAAATCAAAAGATACTTTTCACTCCCCTTTTTACTTTATATTGTGGCTATACAATACAAAAAGACACCGAAAACACAATATTTTCGGTGTCTTTCCGTTAGCATCCTTTTCGGGTACTAAATATGGTGCGCCAACTGGTGACAAATCCGAACCTTTTTGTAACCCCTAACGGCATCATATTAAAAATATCAATAACTTAATTTAACTTCATTATCTCAACACTTAACTAGATATTAGTAAATTATAAAACACAAAGTGACTTCAAAAAATTAACGATTATTATTTACATTAAAAGGACATTCGCGTCCACAACGATCACAGCTTCCATTAGCTGCTTCTCCAAATAAACCACCTGAAACAACACAGCTTTGAGATACTCGCCGCTTTTTCCAAGTCGTTTCCATCGTTCTCATATAAGATTCTGATCTACTACAGTTTATTACGTGAGCTGTGGCACGCGCAGTTTTCAACGCTTCTAGTGTTTCATGGATGGTCGGAACACCACCCAAGTGTTCTCTCCTCGTTAAGCAATTTATTATTGATAGCCACGGGGATTTTGCCATGGTCAAAGCTCCCAAAGCATTACCAATATGATCAAATCCAATCAATTCATCGGAAGGTACAGGTCCCAATGGCATAAGTGGCACTTTAATTTTAGATATGATTTTCAAATATTCATTTATGCCATTCAATGATGCGTGACCTAATCCCTCCAGAATCACTTTAACTCCAGCTTGATCACATTGTGAAATAAATTTTTTTTGCAAATCTATTTCCTGTAATTGAACCTCATCTAGTGCATCCCATATTGTAGCAGGACGAAAAACACTTCCTATACTAATTACTGCTTTATGCTTTTTAAATAGCTTCAAAATAATATCAAAGTTATCTACAATAATATTGGAATGTCGATTATTAATTTTTGCATCCCTTAATAAACAATATCCCCCACGTGATGTACACGCAATATTCCTTTTATTTTGAACAGCTAGATTATACAAATTCAAGTTAGCCGTTAAATGCAATGTCATAAAAGAAACGCCTTCTTCTAATAACATTTGAATAGTTTCTACCACTTCATTTTTATCTAGTCCATGTTTCTCCGAAAATAAAGTATAATACGGAATAACTCCTACCGCACCATCAAAATTTTTTAGCAAAAACCGATACAGGGGTTCTTGAACTGGCATTATTGATAAATCTGAAATAATATCGGGACGATAAGGCAACGAACATAGCAACTCTGCTTTTTTATATTCGGTCTGTATATTCGATTCAGTAGATATTCCGACTCCTGTATTTACTTTAACTAATGCTCCGTTGCCAACCAATACCGGCACCTTCGCCTTCAAAGATATCACTTCATCAGAAAAAGCATCATCACTCAACTGTTGATTTATTATTCTCGCTTTCTGTACCATTACTTTCACTCTTTGATTCTATTTTAGATAATATTTCTTTATAATACTCGCTTGAATTATTATATTTCATTTCCGTTTTACCCAATTCTTCCTTAATACACTTCCAATTCGCTGCACAATAAGCAAAAATCATATTTTTTATATTATCACAAGCTGTTCTAATTTTAATTTCAACCTCTGGTGATATGTTCGATTTTTCACACTTATTTATCAAATTTTTAAACTGACTTAATTGATGAAGAATTTCAGCATCTTCTTTATACTGCGGTTTAAATTGACACATCAAATTTAAATATGCGCTATCAAAGCCCGATGAATCTAATAAATTATTCTTTAAATAAATATCCACGGTTTGCAAAAACATTACCAAATATTGCCGTATATCATTATATTCTTGCAACCTCTGTTTGGCAATGACTTCACGATAACCTTGTTGTTTTCTGTCACTTCTACTTATTAGAAGTGAGTTTATTAGTGTAACGACACCAAGTAAAAAAGTAATTCCTAAAGAAAAACTACTCAACCAAATTGATGTTTGATTATTAGAATTTGCTTCCTCAGTTAATAACATATTTAATATTAAAAGATTATTCACACCCACACCTCTTTTGTAAATTGTATTTTTTTTAATTAAAGCAATAAAATAGTTATCTGTAAAGATATAGAACTGCGTTGCGTTATTTAATATTTTTTAAAATCTTCTGCATTTTTAAATAGCATTCCTCGTTTCCCACCTTTTTATAAAATTCCAATAATCTCTGTGCTATATATTCGTACATTCCCTCGACATCAGCATCATTGTCATATAAGATCTTTGCCAAATCAAATGCCTTTTTAGCATATAATAATTCATCTTCGTCGCATTGAGCAACATATGACATGTTTATATTTGAAACAATAAAATCCTTCAATGCATCTATTGTGCCCGTCTCTTCGGCTATTGTTTTTGATATTTCATAATATTCCATATAATATTCTTGCGCCGCCGCTATATTTCCTTGGGCTATATATATCTCTCCAATTTTGTTGCAACATATATGTAGCCAACGGCTATCTTCAATCATGCCCGTCTCTTCGGCTATCGTTTTAAATATTTCATATGCTTTTATATAATACTCTTCCGCCATAGTCTTATCGCCTTTAACTAGATATAAATTACCAAGTCTTCCGCAATTCGCAGCAAAACTACGACGAACTGATATTACTTCTGTCTCTTCGGCTATCGCTTTAAATATTTCATATGCCTGTTTATGATATTCCTCCGCCGACGCTATATCACTTTTAAATATATATAAATCACCAAGCTTTTCGCAACTTGTCGCCAAATAACGGCGAGTTTCTATTGTCCCCGCATCTTCAGCTATCATTTTTGATATATTATAAGCCTGTTTACGAAATTCTTCTGCCGACAATATATCGCCTTTTACTTGATTTATATCGCCAAGCAGTTCACAACTAATTATAATATAACGGCGCACTTCTATTGTATCCGTCTCTTGGTCTATTGATTTTGATATTTCATAAAACTGTCTATAATATACCTCCGCTGTAACTATATCACCGTGAGCTTCATATATTTGACCAAGCCTTCCGCAACTTGTCGCCAAATCAAGGCGAGCTTCTATTGTCCCCACATCTTCAGCTATCATTTTTGATATATTATAAGCCTGTTTATGAAATTCTTCTGACGTCGTAATATCGCCTTTAATTTGATAAATATTACCAAGTCTTTCACAACTTGTAACCAAATTATGATAAGATTCTAACGTCTGTGTTTCCTCAGCTATTGTTTTTAATATTTCGTAAGCCTGTTTATGATATTCTTCCGCCGCTGTTATAATTTCTCTGGCTTGATATATATCACCAAGCTTTTCGCAACATGCAGCCAAATTATAACTAGCTTCTATCGTCCCAGTCTCTTCAGCTATCTTTTTTGATAATATATAAGCCTTTATTCGATATTCCTCCGCCGACGCCATATCTCCTTTCGCTTCATATATATCACCTATCCTTCCGCAACTTATTGCAAAAATAATGCGATTACAAATCAAATCACTTTTAAGTGAAGATAAGCGCAAATATATTTGTTCTGCATAACTAAGCCGTATTTCAAGTACTGTAAGTGTATCGTTAGAGGATCTATGTGCTTTATCATCAATCAAAAAACCAATCGTGGATTTAAACGGTTCAATGGCAGATACGAAGTCGATAAACGCAAGATCACTCATTAAAGGGTGCAGGGAGTAACGCACACATTCGCCTTCAGATTTTTCGATATAACCAAGCGAACACAAATACCTCAACGCTTCTCTATCGAAAATTTCGCAGATTTTTAACTCTTTAACAGTCAAACCGTGGCGAGAAACAAAACTGAGTGCGCCAAGCAATTGTTTCTGTCTGCCGTTTATATTCGAAATGTTGAACAGCGTCCTTAAATGTTGATAAATAGTTTTATATTCGTCGTAGCCGTCGTAGCGATCATCAAGGCGCACCTCTGCATCCGACGAAAGTAACTTGTCGGCAATTTCACGGGGAGTTACATCGTTTGTATCATCGCCCACCGCCTTTGCCGCAAGCTCCACCGTCATAGTGTGTCCGTTGGTAGCCACAATCAAATTGTGTATGGCTTTGTTATTTTCAGAAGTTTTTGCGCAATGTGAATAGTTATAAAAAAGCTCTATAAGCTCTTCATCGTCCAATTTACCGACATCGATAAGCCCAACCTCTGCGCGCCTTAATGTTTGACGGGAGGAAATGAGAAAATTGCAATTGGGAATGGCAGAAAGGGCAGTTACAGTCATAATGTTATAGACCTTTGCAAAATCGGCATTGAAATTATCAATAATAATCAATGTTTTGCCGCCAACCTTTTTTAGTTGATTAATACGCACCTCAAATTTTTCTTCAAAAGGCAAATCCATAAAACCAAGAATGTCATTTTCGAACTTAAGATTAATAACTGCGTTTCTAAGGTCGCATTCTTTTGAAGAACAATAATGGATAATAACGGGAATTTCGGGGTGAAATTTTGCGTACATTTTGGCTAAAGTTGTTTTACCTATCCCCCCAAACCCTGTAATGCAGACAATATTTTTGCCTTCGTTAAAATATCTGTCTATATCCGCTATCTCCTTAACTCTTCCCAAATACGCTGACGTATCCTCAATATTTGAAGGTGAGAGCATGACGTTAATTTTGCCAGCATACTCCAACAGAGGTTTCCCCGCAAATCTATCTTTGGCGTGCAATATAACATCGTTAATTAATAACGAGATATCACTTCTCAAATCTTTCCAGTCAGTATATTGGCATTTAATATTCACCAACAATAAGTTATATGCACTGTCTAAAACCGCATCTGCTTCCCTCAAAAGAACAATGTCTTTAAGTTTGTTCCTTGCGTATGAAATCTCGCTGTATACCACCTTGACATTGGCAGTATATCCGTCAGGCGTTGTTTGGGCCTCAGCTGTATTTTTAGTAATTATGGCAAGTACTCCATCAGCTCTTTCCACCGCTTCAGCAGACCACTTAATAAAATCACCGTGACAACTGTCGACTTCTTTCTCCATATAAATGGGTATGATTCTAATTTTATCTGTTACCTCGAAATCCTTGTTCTTTTCTTCTATCGCAGCCACTATTTGCAAAGCTATATTTTCGTCCTTGCCCACATGACTTATCAGCAGTATATATTCTTTTATTTCATCTTGGCGTAATTCAATTTCATTTTTCATATGGTTAACTCTATTTTGTTGAAATAAATTATCATATTTGTTGCCATGAATCATTAAATTCCATTTCACAAGTCAGTTTAATGTATTGCCTCAATTTGCCCTTTGTATTTTTCATTCATGAAATCATAAAGTGCAATACATGCTGAAATTAAAACATCATTGGTATATGGCAACTGATTCCGCATACCCCCATGAGATAAATCTTGGCAAATAGAAAATATGTATGCATTTTGAGAAAGTGTATTGTTCTCTGAAATATAATTTTCAATGCCCTTTTCTGGGTATTCAAACCTACATATTGTTTCCAATACATGTCTAATTGAATTCGCTGTAGTATGCGTTGGAAGAAGCTCTCCTTTGGCAACTTTAACAATATCACTTAAATGACTTTCATAGGGCATTAGCAATCTGGAATCTATACTTTCTATATGCCCTGGCTTTATAGTGTAAGCGCTATTAAGAATATGATTCCTAGTTATTATGCTAAGAAATTCTATATTATGGGTAAAAACCCATATGCGCTCATGACTTGCGATACCAAAAAGCGTTTTGATATCTCTTAGTGATTGAGCAACTAAATAAACATAATGAAAATCCATACTTGAAATTGGATCATCTATTATAAAAAATAGCTTTTCACAATCTGTAACTCGATCAATCAGTAAATAGGCAGTAGCAAGATAATAACAATAAGCTACAATACTTTTTTCGCCATCGCTTAAGATCCGAGAAGCCTTAGCCCCAACCTTATTCCCTTGAAAAGTTATCTGAAAAGTCTCCTTATCAATTATATATTTACCATCGAAAAATATATTAAGAAGAGTGGTTAAAGTTTCAAATACTTTATCTCGTTTACTTATTTTTTCTTGCTGCTCTTTGCGCGAAATACTTTCTTGTAATTCTCTTAAATTCTCTTGAATCTCTGTAAGATTATTAAATGGTTCCGCTAACTCGGATTTTAATTCTACATATTTTGCCCAACACAATTTACGCCTTAATTTAAGTCTTTCGTTTGTACTATCATTTTTAGTGCGATTTACATTTCCTATGATGGCAAAATTATTTTCGTAAACATGTTTTATCGTATCAATGTACAATTTAAGTAACCGAATATAATCTTTGGCTTTATCAAAGGACAAAGATAAATTGCTCATTTTATCTTGTACCATTTTATCAAGGTCCCTAATTAATGATAAATTATCGTCAGTTAAGGAGATTTCCGAAAGCTCAAAGTCCGCAATTGAAGGGAAATAACTCTTGATTTTGTTCACTTCTAAAATTGTTGCCTTGATTTGAGAAGAACATGTTTGTAAATATTTTGCTAGTGCTTTCAAATTGCTAGAGAACGTATCTAATTTTGCTATAACCTTCCCTTCTTGATCATTACGGTATGCATTATATTGCTTTATCAGTTGAAGTGCTTGTTCCTCTAAGGGCTGTTTACAAAATGGACAAATGTTTTTTTCAGCATTCGACAACTCCAACCCCTGTTCAATAAAAGTTCTATTTGATTTGTAGTCAAGAACAAAATCCTCATCCCACTCCGATTTTGGGTAAATGGTCAATAAACTATCTTCCATATCAGGAAAGAAGTCAGTATCAAAACTAAAAACAGGAGCGACCACATCATCAAGATTTTCTGGAACTTTACTCAATCTATCTATTTGAGCTAAGACTTCGTCATATGTCCCTACTGCATCAAATTGCCTATCATTTAATATTCCCTGCCGTGTAACATATGATAAGTCGCTTGTATTTCCCACAACTCCCGCTTGTTTCAAGGCCCGTCGAGCGGAAGCAATCGCTTCATCAATTCGTTTATTTACTTTCTCAATACTACTTTCTAAATCTTTTAATTTCCTTTTTTCTTCACTTAAATCTATTTGTACCTTACCTAAAATATATCCTTCTATCTCTCCATCGGGGGAATAATTATTCGGCGCGATATTTTCCTCAACAAAATCACTATTAAAAACATGAAATATTAATCCTGAATTATTTTGAATACACGGCGTTTTTCCACGCTCTAAACTTACAGATAAATCTTTTTTATCATCATTAACATCAATGGTTAAGGAAAAGGTTCCTTTCTTCTGCCCAATTGTCAACAAATCTTCTGCCTTATCAAAACTTGCATTAGGCTCCGCCAGACGAAATGTCCTACTAATAAAAGATTTACCTGTACCATTAACAGCATAAAAAATAGTTTTATTTGTTTCTACTTCTTTCTGAAAGTCTATTTTGGCCATTCCATTATGCGGACCAATATTATCAATTTTTAATGCCAACTTAAATTTCATTTGTAAATCCCACCTTTGAGTTTAATTATACCATAAAATAAGCGCCAATGCAAGTTTCTCTCCAATTTTTTCCTTTCGTTTGAGCGCATTGCAGCACAGAAGTTGCGGAAGCAAATGGCTCCCGAAAAATATACTTTGATTTTATAACCAAACTTCATATTCAATTTTGCATCAAGCTTTTCGGCATAGTATTTACATTTTTTATGTTATACTGTCCCCACCAAGATACCATCTTGGATAAATATTTACAGGAGTGATATTATGAAACAAACCTACACCAATGAACAAATTCGTCAATGCTGCTTCGCCTACAAAAATGGCGAAGCTGTTGAACGAATAAGTAAACGCCTAAAAGTTCCGCGCAGCACGATTTACGTCTGGCTTAAAAAATATAAAGAACTGCCGGGAAATAATCCAGACAGCTACATGAACTACCAACGGTTTTACGCACAAGAGAAAGCACGGAGCGAAAAATTTGAACAGATTTGCAAAGTATTGCAGACGGTAAACTGCACAGTTTCTTCCCCTCTGCAAACAAAATTAAATGAACTTGAAAAACTCTATGGTCAATATAGCGTTCACGTTCTTTGTGAAGCACTTTGTGTGAGCCGAGGAACGTTTTACAACCATATTCTCCGAAATAAAAAAGAAAATGCGCAACACCTACTTCACCGACAAGATTTACGTGCGAAAATCAAAAACACCTATGAAGAATACAATGGCATTTATGGTGCAACAAAAATCTACTATATCTTAAAAAAGAATGGCTACGTTACGTCGCTAAAAACCGTCAAAAAACTCATGAGCGAAATGAACTTAAGAAGCATTCGCTCGAACACCAAAAAATTATTCTTAAAAGAGCAACGGGCAAATAAAAAAATCAACCTTATACAACAAGACTTTTCTGCAACTGAACCGAATCTTCGTTGGGTTGGCGATATCACGGAATGCTATATTTTGGATAAGAAATTTTATATTTGTGCTATTCTGGATTTATTTTCGAGAAAGGTTGTTGCATATAAAATTTCCAACAAACAAACGACTCAGCTTACCACAGCTACCTTAAAAGCAGCCTTTGTAAACCGAGGTAATCCTGAAAATCTTATATTTCACAGCGATCAAGGATGTCAATACATATCTTATGCCTATCAAAAATTATTGCACGATTTACATATTACACAATCATTCTCTAAACCCGCTTGCCCTCGTAATAACAGTGTGATGGAATCTTTTTTTGCTTCACTAAAAAAAGAAGAAATATATAGAATCCATTATCGATCCGTAAAGGAGTTTAAAGATTCGGTTCAACGATATATGGAATTTTACAACTCAAAGCGATTACACGGAACAAACGCATATAAATCGCCTAACGAAAGAGAACGCGTTTATTTTGAGTCCAAAAAACGGGGTTCGTAAGATACCCCGTTTTCACTTTGCATTTCAATTTTTCTCTGTTTCTCAAAAATGTCGTCTAATGGCAACCATGTAAAAACGGCTTATTTCCCTATGAAAATAGGTGTTTCAGTCCAACTTGTCTAATAGACCAGTTCGGATTGAAACACCCATATCAAGATGGTGCGGATGAAGGGATTTGAACCCCCACGGTCGCCCACAGGAACCTGAAACCTGCGCGTCTGCCAGTTCCGCCACATCCGCAAGAACGAATCATATTATACGACAAACAAACCGTTAAGTCAAGCAATTTTACGGCAAAACAAAAACGTTCCGCATTAAAATTTTAAAAAATTTCCTTTTCGACGCGTTCGCCGTCCGAAGCATTCAGCCGATAAACTTTTCCGCTTCCTAAACTTTTTACGGGTTCGCCGTTTAAAAATTCCAGCGCGGCGTTATTTTCCAGCCCCCATGCGCTTGCCCGAAGCGAAAGCAGCACGCGGTCGAATTCCTCCGACCGCTCGTCATAGTGCGGAGAGACGGTGCCCGTCAGCCAGCCCAGCCCCTCGTGCACGGCGTATTCCCCCTCCGTCACCGAATCCGAATACATCCGTTCGAACCAACATATCGCGCCCGCGGAAAGTCCCGCAAGGATCACGCCCCGCTCGTACGCCTCCCGAATCAGCGGCAAAAGTCCGCACTCCCGCCAACGCTCCAACATATAGACGGTATTGCCGCCGCCCGCATAAATAAAATCCGCCTTTTCGAGCTTCGCGCGCAACTTTTGCACATCCGCTTCGCGGTTATGCACGAGCGCGACGTCCGTTTTCACGTCGAACAAGCCCGTATACACCTTATGAAAGGTATTGTAATAGGGCATACAGTCGTAACTCGCCGTAGGCAGAAACAGCCCGCAGGCACGGCGGGACCCCGCGAGCTTTTTGGCTTCGGCGGCGAGATAGCTATCTATCTCCAACGTTTCGCGCGTTTTCAGCTCCCCCCCACCGATACATAAAATCCTTTTATCCATTCTCTTGTTCCGTGCTCTTTTCCTTTTCGGGCGCAACCGTTTCGGGCGTCTCCCCCGCGGCGGGCTCCGCAGTTTCCGCAGGAACGGCTTCTCCCGTTTTTTCGGCGGGCTTCGCCTTTTCCTTGGACTCCTTGGTTTTTTTCGGCTCGGGCTGTTCTTCGACCGTATCCACGCCGATCCCCGCCGTCTTATCCACGGGAAGCGAGAAGATCACGCCGCCCGCCTCGCTCTTTAAGCCCACGCGTTCGGAGAGCGCGTGCATGATTTCCGACTTAGTTTCGCGCTTGGTTAATATAAGCAATATTTCCTGCTCCTTGGCAAGCGTGATTCCGATAAACTGCTCGGCTTTGGCGTTGCTCAGCGAACGGGCGCGGATGATCGTGCCGCCCGCGGCGCCCGCCGAGCGCGCAGCCTCCATCGCCTCGTCGATGCAGTCCGCATTGACGATCGCCACGATAAGGTCGTATTTTCTGTTCGAATCCGTCATGATTTTACTCCTGTCAACCGTTTTTAACGACGCGGCGCCCGTAAGTCCGTTTGCCACGATTTCCGATACCGAAGAGAGCGGTACCGTAAACGAAATCCCCCTGCCCACCAGATAGAGCGACATCTGCGTGCGGATCTCCCGCAAAATCGCGTCCTCGTCGCTTTCGGGAAAGAGCGAGAACACCACCGACTTTTCCGTTTCGCCGATCCCGAGATAATCCAACACCTGCGAGCGCGCTGTGCCTCTGCCCGCAAAGGTAATGCCGAGCGCGATAGAAAATTCGTCGAGAACTTCCTTTAAATGCGCGTCGTCCTTTTGGTTTACGATGCTCACCAACAGCTTGGCGCGGTTCTCGCGCGCCTTTCCCCGCCCGCCGCGGGATTTTGACTTTATCTTTTCCTCCGCCGCCTTTTCCTTTGCCCGCTCGATTTTGCCGCGAACGCGCTCCATAAGCGCTTTTTCCCGCGCGAGACGGCGTTTTTTGCTCTCTCTCATTTAGTCCACCTCGTATTCAAGGATCTTATCCTCGATCAGGAGGAAATTCCGCTTGATTTTCTTGGTCTTGTTCTTATAGGTGATTCCCAAAATCTGAATGGAGATAAGCGGCGCGAGCGCGACGAACGCCACGCACCCGAACGCCTGCGTCATAATCGCTCCGCCCAGTTCTCCGCACGCGCCGATCGCCATGGGCAGCACGAACGAGGAGACCATCGCGCCGCTCGCCACGCCGCCCGAGTCGAACGCGATACCCGTGAACATGGCGGGCGTAAAAAACGTGAGTACCAGCGCGAGCACATATCCGGGGATCAGGATCCACATGATGTTGATTCCCGTTAAAATGCGCAGCATGGCAAGCCCGATCGCCCCGCAAACGCCGATACACAGCCCGTGCTTCATCGCCTTGGAGGTGATCGCTCCCGCGCTCATGCGCTCCACCTGTTTGTTTAACACGTGCACCGCGGGCTCCGCGGCAACCACGAAATAGCCGATCGCCATGCCCACGGGGATCAGAAGCCACCCCCCCCACAGCGCGGCAAGCTCCTTGCCGATCTCTCTGCCGATGGGCATGAACCCGACGTTCGCGCCCGTTAAAAAGAGCACGAGCCCCGCAAAGGTATATACAAAGCCCATAACGATCCGCACGAGCTGTTTTTTATGGAACGCGCGCGCAGCGAGCTGAAACAGGATAAAAAACAGGATAATAGGGCTGATGGCGATAATCACTTCCAGCGCGTAATCGCCGAAGCCGTGCAGATAGGAAAAGAGCACGCCGCGCGTGGAATCGACCTCGGGAGGCGTTTCCACCACGTAATTGATGTTATTGATTTTAAAGACGATCCCCAGCACGAGCACGGCGATAATGGGACCGATACTCGAGAGCGCGACGAGACCGAACGAGTCGTCGTGCCCCTTTTTATCGCTTCGGATAGACGCGACGCCGACGCCGAGCGACATGATAAACGGCACCGTCATAGGACCCGTGGTGACCCCGCCCGAGTCGAACGAGACCGCCCAGAAGCCCTTATCGACAAGCCCGAAGCAGAGCGCGAACGCGATGACGTAAAAGCCCAGCAGCAGATAGGAAAGCTTAATGCGGAACACGATGCGCAGCATGGCGACCGTTAAAAAGATCCCCACGCCCACGGCAACCGTTAAAACGAGCAGATAATCGCCCAAAAAGCTCCCTTCCCATTCGGGCTTCAACGCGCCCACCTGCTCGGCAAGGATCTGCAAATCGGGCTCCGCAACCGTTACGATAATGCCGATCAAAAAGGAAAGCAGCGCGATCAGCCAAATTTTGCGAGAACGCGTCATGGTGGTACCGATTTTTTCGCCGATGACGAGCATAGACATATCCGCGCCCAGCGTAAAGAATCCCATACCGACGATCAGCAGAAAAGTGCCGATAAAAAAGAGCGTAAACGTGCCCGTATCGACGGGAGTAAAGCTCGCGCACAGCAGCATGATAATCAGCGCGATGGGAACGATCGACGTGAGCGATTCTATCAATTTATCCTTTAAAGCTTTGGTCATACGCCCTCCCGAAACTTATTTCCCGTACTTCTTTTCGATTTCCGAAATTTTATTTAAACGGCGGATATGGTTCGCCCCTTCCGAAAAGGGCGTTTCCAAAAACGTCTTTACAATCTCTTTGGCGAGATTCACGCCCGTATACCCTCCGCCGAGGGCGATCGCGTTCGCGTCGTTATGCTCGCGGGTCATGCGGGCGGAAAGCGGCTCGGTGCAGAGCGCGCAGCGCACGCCCGGGACCTTGTTGGCGACGATCGAAACGCCGATCCCCGAAGTGCAGACGAATACGCCCCGCTCGCACGCGCCCGAAGAGACCGCTTCGGCGGCTTTTAACGCGAAGTCGGGATAATCGCAAGAGGCATAGGAATCGGTGCCGAAGTCGACGACTTCGTGTCCGTTCTCCTTTAAAAAGCTGACGACGGCGGTTTTTAAATCCAGCCCGCCGTGGTCGCAACAAACGGCAATTTTCATGATCAGTTCTCCTGTTTGGTTTCAAGTCCTAAATTTTCGATAAGCCGCGGCAGCCCCTCGCGAAGATTGCGCAGGGTGGCGCGATATGCGTCGATCCCCTGCCCGTACGGGTCGGGGACCTCTCTGCCCGTCAGCGCGGACATACTCGTCACGTTCGTAAAGCCTTTCAGCGTCTCCCGCTGGTCCTCCGTCATGCACACGACGGCAAACGCTTCCATCACCGTCTTTTCGGTGAGCAAGCGGGATTTAAACGCCTGCGAAAAGGGAATTTTCGCCTCGGTCAGCGCCTGCGCGCTCTCCGCCGTCATGGGCGAGCCGACATGCGCGCGGAGCCCCGCGGACTGCACGGTGTACCAGGCGATTTTCCGCCTTTTCAGCTCGGCTTTCAACGCGGCTTCCGCCATGGGCGAACGGCAGGTGTTGCCCGTACATACAAACACGATTTTTTTATGCTTCATCCGTATTCCTCCCGAACGCGCGCGTCAGGCGGTTGAACACTCCGTCCATCACTCCGCCCCGCGCCGTCGGCTCTATCGCGATCAGCAGCGACGCCGCGTCCTCCGCTCTCCGTAAAAGCTCGTACAGCTTTTGCGCCATCTGCTCCCCCGTTTCGCCCAGATCGAGCACGAAGCATCCCCGCTGCGCAAGCGAACGCGCAAGCGCGCTCTCGCACAGAAAACAGGGAGTTCCGCCCGCTTCCCGCTCGCACTCGTAGCGCTCCAAAGCCATGTTCAGCTCGTCTGAACCATAATATGCGGTGTCGCATTTGGGCGAATAGTGTTTATACGCCATGCCGGGGCTCTTGGGGCGCTCTCCCGTCTTTTTTTCGTAAACGCCGCACGCGCCCGCCACGCGCTCTATCATTTCGCGGGTGACAAGTCCCGCGCGCAAGATCACGGGGATTTCGCCCGTACAATCGAGCACCGTGCTCTCGATCCCGCCCTCGCAGGCACCGCCGTCGAGAATAAGCGGGATCTCCCCGCAAAAGTCGTCGTATACGTGCCTTGCCGTTACGGGGGAAACGTGCTTGCTGCGGTTCGCGCTGGGCGCGGCGACGGGCAAATTCACCTCTTTTAAAAGCGCTTGCGCCGTCAAAGAGGACGGCACTCGGATCGCCAGCGTGTCCAGCCCGCAGGAGACGAGCGCGCTCACCTTGCCCGCGGAGGGATATACCATGGTAAGCGGTCCCGGCAAAAACGCCTCCCGCAGCTTTTCGGCATAGGCGGGAATTGCGTCCGTCAGCGCGGAAATATCGTAATCCTTATGCACGTGCGCGATGAGCGGATTGTCTGCGGGTCTGCCCTTCAGCTCGAAGATTCTGCGCACCGCGCCGTCGTCGAACGCGTTCGCGCCCAGCCCGTAAACGGTCTCGGTATGAAACGCCACCGCGCCGTGATTTAATATGATTTCCCTTGCCCGCGCCAGGCTATCCGCGGAAGCTTTTGCGATTTCCGTCTGCATATCAGTCGGGGATCCCCGTATCCTCTTCGGGCGGCGGCTCGGGGAACACGTCGTCCGCCTCGGGGTTGTCTTCGAAGTCCGTCTTTTTGCGGTACTGCGGCTCCTCCTCGGGCGCGCCCTGCGCGTCCACGTCGATAAATTTGGTGCTCTCGCCCAAAAAGCGAAGCTGGATCCTGCCCAAAGAACCGTTTCTGTGTTTGGCGAGCGTGATTTCCGCAGCGCCCTTTACCACCTTTCCGCTTTTCAGGTCCTCTTCCTTCGCCGACACGTCGGGACGGTTGATAAACATAACGATATCCGCGTCCTGCTCGATGGCGCCCGATTCGCGCAGGTCGGAAAGCTGCGGCTCCTTCGTCTCGATACGGCGGAGCTGCGAAAGCGCGATCACGGGCACGTTCAGCTCCTTCGCCATGATCTTTAAGTTACGCGTGATCGAAGCGATTTCCTGCTGTCTGTTCTCGGCGGAACGCCCTTTCTTCCCCTCGTCCTCGCCGCCCATCAGCTGGATATAGTCGATCATGACGAGATCGAGCGATCCCTCTTTGGCTTTCAGGCGGCGGCATTTGCTCAATATCTCCGCGGGAGTAATGCGCGAGGAATCGTCGATGTGAATTCTGCTCTTTTGCAGATTGTCGCTCGCACGCATTAAATTCTTCCAGTCCTTTTGTTTGAGGTCGCCCTTTAACGCCTTTTCCATGGAAACGCCTGCGTGCGCGCACAAAAGTCTCTGCACGAGCTGCACGCGGGGCATTTCGAGCGAGAACACCGCCGCCACCTTCTTTTTCAGCAGGCAGGAATTTTCGACGATATTCATGGCGAACGAGGTTTTTCCCACGCCGGGGCGGGCTGCCAGAATGATCAGATCGGACTTTTGCAAGCCGTTGGTGATTCGGTCGAGGTGCTTGAACCCCGTCTCCAGACCGCGAAACGCGTTGGGATCGGCGGAGATAGATTCGAACTTTTGTATGACCTCCTGAATCACCCTTCCGTCCCCCATGCCCTCGAGGGCGGAAGCCTCTCCCGAGGAGGACAGATCGTACACCTGCTTTTCGGCAAAGGCGAGCGCGGCGCGCTCGTCCCCCGCCGTAAGACTGTTTTCGATAATCGAATTCGCCGCCCTGATCAGCGCGCGGTTGGTCGAGTCGCGCTTTACAATGTCGGCATACTGGCGGTAATTCGCCGCCGAGGGCGTAAGCTGCGCCAGCTCGGTCACGTATTGTATCCCGCCGATTTTATCCAGCTTTCCGTCGCGGTCCAGTCTGTCGGTCAGGGTCACCACGTCCACCGTCTTGCGCGAAGCGAAAATGGCGCGCATGGCAAGGAAAATATCCTGATGAGACGGCTGATAAAAGTCCTCTTCCTTCAACTGCTCCAACAGGTCGGACTGAATGTCGCCGTCGATGAGAATACACCCCAAAAGCGCGGCTTCCGCGTCTAAATTGTGCGGCATCTGATTGATCGCCATGAGTTATCTCCCGTAAATTAACAGAGTTTTTCGAATTCTTCCAGCGTGGTTTTAAACTCCTGCATCGCAAGCGCGAACGTCTTTTGGTCCGAAAGGTCCGCCCCCGCGATTTTGAGAAGAGAAACGGGATCGGTGCTGCACCCGCCCGAGAGGAACTGAAAGTAATTTTGCACCGCAGGCTCGCCCTCGGTCAAAATTTTATTTGCGATCGCGATCGCCGCCGTAATGCCCGTTGCGTACTTGTAAACGTAGAAGGAACGGTAGAAATGCGGGATCCTCGCCCACTCGATCTCGATATCCTTATCGTGCGTGACCGCCTCGCCGTAATACGCCTTGTTCAGCCCATAGTAAAGCTCGGAAAGGTTATCCTTGTTCAGCGGCTCGCCCGCCTCCGCCATGGCGTGCGCCTTCTCCTCGAATTCCGCAAACTGCGTCTGGCGGAAGAGCGTAGTGCGCACCATATCCATAAAGTAATTGAGCAGATATTTTTTCAGCTTTTTGTCCTGCGTGGTCTTTAACAGGTGCTTTAACAGCAGCACCTCGTTCACAGTGCTGGCGACCTCGGCGACGAAAATCACGTAGTCGCTCTTGGCGTACGGCTGATTCTTGTTGGAAAAATAGGAGTGCAGCGAGTGTCCCATCTCGTGGGCGATCGTAAACACGTTGTGCGTGGTTTTCTGGTAGTTTAAAAGCACGTAAGGGTGATTGCCGTAAACGCCGATGGAATAAGCTCCGCTGCGCTTGCCGTCCGTCTCGCACACGTCGATCCAGCCCCCGTCCCTGCCCTGTTTTAACAGCGCGACGTACTCCTGTCCCAAGGGCGCAAGCCCCTCCGTCACCAGCTCATAAGCCTCCTCGTAGGAAAGGCGCAGCTCCGCGTTTTCCACCAGCGGCACGTGCAGATCGTACACGTGCATTTCCTTCCCGCCCAATTCCTTTTTGCGGATCTCCATATAGCGGTGCATCAGCGGGAATGCGTCGTGAACGGCGGAAATCAGATTGCCGTACACCTCGGCGGAAACGTCCTCCTCCGAGAGTGCCATTTTCAAACAGGATTCGTACCCGCGCACGTTCTTGTAAAAGATATCCTTTTTTACGTTGCCGAAATAGGTCGTAGCAAGCGTGTTGATAATTTTGCGGTAAGCCGAATAGTACAGCGCGAACGCCTCGGCGCGCTTTTTGCCGTCGCTCCCGCTCAAAAGCACCGAATACAGCCCGTGCGTGAGCTGTTCCTTTTTGCCGTCGAGCTCGATTTCGGGCAGGTTGAGCTCCGCATTATCCAGCATTTCGAACACGCCGTTCGCGGTGTCCATGGGCTCGCTCGTCTGCGCGAGGATTTTTTCCTCGGCTTCGGAGAGCACGTGCGCCTTTTTTGCGATCAAACGGCGGAAGAAATAGTCGTAATCCTTCAGCGAGCCGTCCTTTGCGAAAGCGGCGAGCGTTTGCTCGGGCAGAGCCGTAAGCTCGGGCGTGGCAAACGACGTCTCCGCGCTCAGCTTGGTAAACAGACTCATGATTTTTGCCATGTATGCGTTGTACTTTGTCACGCGTACGTCCTCGTCGTGGCGCAAAAACGCATATAAATACAGGCGCATCGCCTCGATTTCAAAGGCTTCCTCCGCTTTAAAATACGCCAGCACGTTCTCCGCCGTGTTCAGCGTTCCGCGGAACACGGAAAAGTCTATCTTCCCCTCCGCCTGCGCGAACGCCTGCTCCCAAGCATCGTCGCTTGCGAAAATATCGCCCGTATTCCATTTGTATTCCTGTTTTACGTCCTTTCTTTCCATATATATACCTCTTAAATTATTTCCGTTTTTGCCGCACGCAGTCCGCACCCTTTGTCATTCCGAGGGAGCGAAGCGACCGAGAGAATCCCCCGCACGAAGTCCGCACCCTTTTGTCATTCCGTCCCGTCTTTCTAAATGTTTTCACCTTGGACGGCACGAGCGCATTGCGCGAAGTAGGGAGCAACGCGATCGCGGGAATCCCCTGTACGCAGTCCGCCGTCATTGAGATTCTTTCGCTGCGCTCAGAATGACAAAAAAACTCAGTTTTTAAAGCTGTGAATGGGCGCGGGAATCAGTCCGCCCCGTCCGATAAATTTCTCCGCCGAGCCCGCGTGCACGGGCATGACGGGCGCTCTGCCCAAGAGCCCGCCGAAGCTTACCGAATCCCCGACGCCCTTGTTCGGCGCGGGAATAATGCGCACCGCGGTGGTCTTTTGGTTGATCATGCCGATCGCCGCCTCGTCCGCGATAATCGCCGAAACGGTGCTTGCGGGCGTGTCGCCGGGGATCGCGATCATATCCAGCCCCACCGAGCAGACGCAGGTCATGGCTTCCAGCTTTTCCAGCGTGATTTTTCCCGCCGTCGCCGATTCGATCATGCCGATATCCTCGGAAACGGGAATAAACGCGCCCGAAAGCCCGCCCACGCGCGAGGAAGCCATTACCCCGCCCTTTTTCACCGCGTCGTTCAGCATGGCGAGCGCGGCGGTCGTGCCGTGTCCGCCCACTACCTCCAGTCCGAGCTCTTCCAGAATATGCGCCACCGAATCGCCTCGCGCAGGCGTGGGAGCCAGCGACAGATCGACGATCCCGAAGCGCGCGCCCAGCCGCTTGGAGGCTTCCTTTGCGATCAGCTGTCCCGCGCGCGTAATTTTAAACGCCGTGCGCTTGATCACCTCCGCCGCGTCCGTCAGATCGGCGTCCTTTGCAAACTTTAACGCGTGGTGCACCACGCCGGGACCCGAAACACCCACGTTTATCACCGTGTCCGCCTCGCCCACGCCGTGGAACGCGCCCGCCATAAACGGATTGTCCTCCACCGCGTTGCAGAACACCACCAGCTTCGCCGCGCCGATCCCGTCCTTTTCCGCGGTGAGCTGCGCCGCCTGCTTGATCGCTTCGCCCATGACGCGCACCGCGTCCATGTTGATCCCCGAACGGGTAGAGCCTACGTTCACGGAGGAGCAGACGCGCTCGGTCGAGGCGAGCACCTCGGGAATCGTCTTTAAAAACTCCTCTTCGTACGCCGCCGTACCCTTGTGCACAAGCGCGGAATATCCGCCCAAAAAGTCGATGCCCAGCTCGGTCGCGGCTTTGTCGAGGATCCGCCCTATCTTCGCCGAATCGGAAGCAAAGCCCGCCGTGATCAGCGAAACGGGGGTCACGGAAATGCGCTTGTTTACAATGGGGATCCCGTACTCGCGCGAGAGTCCCGCCGCCACGGGCACCAGCTTTTCCGCCCTGCGCATCACCGTATCGTACACCGCCCGCGCCGTTTTCTTCGCATTTTCGCGCACGCAGGAAAGGAGCGAAATGCCCATCGTCACCGTGCGGATATCGAGGTGCTCTTTTTCGATCATGTCGATCGTTTCGATAATGTCGTATTTATTAAACACGCTTCCGCCTCCGCTCATACGTTGTGCATGGCGTTGAACAGCCCTTCGTGCTGCAAGCGGACGTTCATGCCGATTTTTTGCCCCAGCTCTTCCAACTCTTCGGCGAGCGCGGCGAAATCGGTACGCTCGCGCGCCGTCTCCACGATCATGATCATGGCGAACTGATCGCCCAAAACGGTCTGCGAAATATCCTCGATATTCACCTCCCGCTCGGCTAAAAAGCCGCTCACTTTGGCAATAATGCCCCGTTTGTCCGTTCCCGTCACCGTAACTACCGCGCGCATCTTATTCGTTATCTCCTTTATCTTCCGAGTGATTCTCTAAAATTTCGTATTCCAACAGCAGATTGCCCTGCGTGACCATGCGCACCGTCATGCCCGCTTCGAAGGGCGGGAAGTCCTTTTCGCCGTCCACGTAAACCTGACGCGTCATCGTGCCGTCCCGCTTTACGTTGGGCACGGAAAAATCCGCCACGTTCACGTCCACGCCGTCGCGCGTGGTCCAATCGTCGACCTCCTCGAAGGGCGCGACCGCCCCCTCCTTCAAGCCCAGCGAAATATAGCGGAGCATCTTGCAATACGCCTTGCAGCGCTTATACGAAATGCCGAGGTACGGAAAGGCGAACGCCAAAAATATGGCGGTGATCACGCCCGTCACCGCGATCACCCAGGTGCCGTTCGGGTCGGCGTAAGGGAGCATGACGTAGTAGGTCGTCAGCCCCGCAAGCGCGCAGAAATACACCGCGAACACGGCGAAAAACACCACTAAGATCCGCCGCTTCTGGGCGTGGGCGTTAAGCAAATCTCTGTCTGAATAAAGCTTCGTCATCTTCTTCTCTCCAACGGCTTTTCGTCCGTCCGTTCCAATATGTAATAATTTCCTTCCCGCCGATACAGCTCGTAACGGTCCGCATACTCCGCAAACACGTAGCCCTCGCGCCCCTCCGCCTCGTAATAGCGCGGATAAACCGGGGACTCCCGCCCGTCTCGGGCGGCGGCGACCTCCTCCTCGGCGTCCCCCGTCCGCTCCTCTTCGAGCGCTTCCCGCTCTTCCCGTTTGCGCCGCTTTCCGCGCTTGCGGAACGGCAGCGTCCAGGCGGCAAAAGTAACGAGCGCGCAGAGCGCCAGCCCGATCCAAAACCAGATTTCCCGCCCCGTAAAGGAATGAAAAATCAGCTGAACGAGCCCGCAAACCGCCAAATAGAGCGCAAGCAGGCGCACGTGCAA
Organism: uncultured Christensenellaceae bacterium; assembly: GCA_910588465.1. Classification (GTDB taxonomy): domain Bacteria; phylum Bacillota; class Clostridia; order Christensenellales; family Borkfalkiaceae; genus Gallimonas. The sequence goes on from CAJUOP010000001.1 coordinate 178,777, forward strand.
AAATTTAAGGATATTATACACGATTTTCAAACAAATTGCAAGCAAATGCACGAGCGCGCCGAGCGCCGCGCCGATAATATGAAAAATCATATCAGCGGAAAATGAACAAAAGCCCGAGCGTGTTTCTGCCGCAGTGCCCCGTGATTACCGAGCCCGCGACCGTCTCTGAAATCTCGCGGAAGCAAAACTTCTTTTCCGTCTCCGCCCGCGCAAAACGCACCAGCTCTTCGTCCGCGCAGCTGTGCGTGATAAAGCAGCGGGTGTCGTCGTATTCGGGATATTTCTCGGCAAGGTCGGCGATATAATTAGAAACGCACTTTTGCATACTGCCGCGGTACTTCTTTTCTGCGATCAGCTGCCCGTCCTCCATCTCGATCAGCGGATGAATCTTTAAAATATTCGCCCCGTACATCTGCATTTTGGAGCACCTGCCCCCCTTATACAGATAGTCGAGCCGATCGGGCACGAACGAGGTGTTCGTTTTGGGAATACACGCCGCGATCTCGCTTAAAATTTCGTCCGCGTCCGCTCCCTGCTCCGCAAGGTCGGCAGCCTTCATTACAAGCAAGCCCTGCCCGCTCGAAAGCGCCTTGGAATCGACGACGCGCACGCGCTTTCCGAAACGCTTCGCCGCCTCCGCGGCGAACGAATGGGAGGAGGAAGCCTTGGCGGAAATATTAAAATGGATCACCGTCTTGCCCTCGTCCGCATACTTTGCAAAGAATTCCTCGTAATCGCCGATGCTCGGCGCGGCGGTCTTGGGCAGCTGTCCGCACTTCGCGTAATAGTCGAAAATATCCTGCGGAAAAATATCCACGCCGTCGCGGAAGCTGTTTTCCCCTAAAACGACGGAGAGCGGCACTATGCCGATATTGCGTTTTTTTACGTGCTCGCCCAAGTCGCAAGTACTGTCGGAAGTCAGTTGAATCAAATTATCACCTCTTAAACTTATTGTCCCTTAGAAGGGGCGTCCTGCCCCCTGAGTGCGGAGCGGAAACGCTCCCAGCCCGTCGTCAACCGTTTCATGTCCACGGACCACTGCGGCACCACGCCCACCACGTCCGCCGTCTCGAAGCAGCCCACGCGGCGCGAATCGTAGCTGTCCGTACGGTTGTCGCCCATAAAGAAAATCTGACCCTCGCCCACGGTCCACTCGTCCGTGCCGTAGGTCACCGTCGGCGCGGAAACGTAGCTCTCCTCCAACAGCACGAAGTCCGCCGCATCCGCGTATTTTAAATACACTGCTCCCTCTTCCGAAATGCGCACCGTGTCGCCCTCCATGCCGATCACGCGCTTAATGATAAACTCGGTGTCCTCGCCGAAAAACGTTCCCTCGCGGTGGTTCTCCACGTCGATGATCACGATATCCCCGCGCTCCACCGTAAACCTTTTCTTGGCATACAGGTAATCCTCGTTTTGCAGGGTACGCTCCATCGAGATCCCCGAAACCTCCACCACGAAATAGTTAATGTTTAACACGACGTCCGCAATGAAAAAAGCGAGCACGGCAAAGGTAAGCACGCCGAACAGCACCGAAAGCACGATCCACAGCACGTTTTTTTTCTTGGGTTTTTGAATGTCTACCAGCTCTTTCGTCTCCTCTTCCATACCTTAAATCCTTTTTACGTCGCAACGGTTTTTACAGCCAGATCACCTGATTTATCAGCACGCCCCTATGCGCCAAAAACAGCACCGAGAC
>CAJUOP010000001.1:180485-193343 GCA_910588465.1 uncultured Christensenellaceae bacterium
CCGAGACCGCGTCCGAAAAATCGGCGAGCGGAACGCCCGTATCCGTCTTAAAATCGGTGTTCTTTAAAATAATCCTCTTCCACGTTCCGCCGCCCTGCACGTCGACGTCGGCATAATAGCCCGTTTTTTCCTCTCCGTCGCAGAAGAACACCACCTTGATATGCGCGTCCTCCTCGCAGAATGCGTGAAAGCCGAGCGAAGCCCCCTCGGGCGCGGAATAGCGCTGGTCGCCAACGCGGTAGGAGATGAGCCCCCCCGCCGAGGTGATGCCCGTAATGCCGCCGTAGCCCGCGGCGAGCTCCAACGCGTCGCCCTCCTCCATGGGCACGAAGCAGTCCGCAACCGCCTGCGTGCGGTTACGGTAGGCGATGAACCCGTTCAGTCCGTCCGCCGAGGAATAGATCACGCGCGACTTGGGCGCGGTGCTCGCGTATTTTTTCGAGAAATTGAACTCGATGATTTTGGAGGTCACGCTGAAATCGTTGCTGTAACGGACGAAGGTATACAGCAGCAGCCTTTGCGTACCCTCGTAGGGAATCAGTGGGATCTGCGCGGAATTCTCGAAGATATGCTCGTTCGAGGCGAGCACGCGCGTCCAGTCGCGGGCGCGGAAATCGTCCACCTTTTCGGTAAAGAAATAGCCGCATTCCTCGATCTCGCCCGCGGGATCGAAGTTCGCCTGTACGTACAGCTTGCCGTCCTTGCTCTCCTCCACGGAGCAGGTGATGGGCGCGCTCAGATATACGGTGCGCTTTTTTAAAAACTTATCGAGGAACAAATTAATGTCCCCCTGCGAGTGCCGCCCCACCAGCCCGTTGCCGTGCGAGGAAAAGAGCATCGCCTTTTCCACCTTGGGATTGATCTGCTGGAAGGTATCGTACACGCGGTCGTAATTATACTTTTTATCGTTGATCGCCGTAACAAAGAGCACGGGGCACTTTACGTAGGGCGCGTAGCTCTGCGAGTCGATCCCCGCGATAAAGCGGTGGCGCTCTTCGTCGAAAATGCGCTGTCGGTCCACCGTAAACTTGTCGATCCCGCGGTAGGCGAGCCACCCGCCCGCGCACACAGAAATCATGCACGCGATGGGCGCGTACGGCGCGATTTTAAACAGAATCTCTCCGCCCGCGCGCAGCCCGATCGCCCCCGCGCGCGTCACCTCGGGGCGCTCTGCAAGGTATCTCGCGGCATAGCGCGCAACGCCCGCCCACTCGTACCAGCTCGTCTCCCTTGCGGTGGGCTCGGCATAGTCCATCGCCCTGCCCGCGCGCACGTAGTTCGCATAGTCGATATCGGCGGGATAACGGGTGTAGTGCTCTGCGCCGTTCTCGCCCGAGTAGTCCACGCAGAGCACGCCGTAGCCGCGCTTTAAAAAGCGGCGGACAAACTTCATATCCGCGACCATGCCCGCCTCGAACAGGATCATCACCGCGGGAAACTCCTCTTCCCCCGCGGGAAAGACGTATTGCGCATAAATTTTCACGCGCCCCTTTTCCGTCTGTCTGCCGTAAAAATACACGTCGCGGAAAACGATCCCGTCCTCCTCGCGCTCGGAGATCGTCTCCTCGTTTAAGGGAAGCGTGGCGTCAAAATCCTTCCATAACGTTACGGGGGTTAAAATCATGTTCGCCAAAATACATACCTCACTCTGTTTCTATTTGCGATCCGCGGCTCTCGGTCGCCTTGCGCACCAAAAGCTTGCGGTCGATCCTGTGTTTTAATTCCTCCACGTGGGAAATGATCCCGATAGAGAAGTGCTCGCCCTTCAACTTTTCCAGACTGTTCATCACGGTATCCACGAGCCGCTCGTCCAGCGTGCCGAAGCCCTCGTCCAGAAAAAAGAACTCGATGGGACGGAGCGAGCGGGCGCAGATCTCCTGCGAGAGCGCCAGCGCGAGGGAGAGCGAAACCAAAAACGTCTCCCCGCCCGAAAGGGTGTAAACTCCCCTCAGCCGACCGCCGTTATAGTTGTCGCCCACAAAAAAGCCCCTGTCGTAGCGCAGAAAATATCTGCCGTCCGTCAAAGAGAGCAGCCGCACGCTCGCGTTCAGCGCTACCGTCTGCAAGTGCTCCTCCGCCACGAATTCCATAAATTTATTGCCGTCGAGCAGCTTTTTCAGCCGCTCGTAGAGGGTCGCCTCCCGCTCCGCCTCGCGCGATTGCGCTTCGAGCGCGCGCTTTTCGTCAAGCGCCCTTTCTCCGCGCGTCAGCTCGTCCCGCTTTAACGCGAGCGCGCCGTGCAGCTCCGTGCAATGCTCCTCGCACTCCTTCAGCCGCGCGCGCAGCGCGGCAAGCCCCTCGGGCTCCTCCGCGGGCAACTCGCCCAGCGCCTGCAAGCGCGCGTTTACCGAAACGGTTTCCTCTTTGTAGGCGTTCAGCTTCTCCCGCGCTCTGCCCGCGTCGCCGTACTTTACAACCAGCCGCGCCGCCTCCTCCGCGCCCGAAAACTCTCCCGCGCGCAGCCGCTCCTGCAGCCGCTCCTCGGCAGCCTGCGCCGTCTGCGCAAGATTCTGTCCGCGCTCTTTGGCGGCGGCAAGCTCCTCGCCCGATTTGGCGTGGACCTCCCGCGCCCGTTCCGCCGCGGCGCTCTTTTCCGCCTTTTCGCGCTTGATGCGCGCCAGCTCCCGCTCGGTCTCCGAAAGCGGCGGCAACGGCGTTTCCTCCCCCAAGCCTTCCAGCTCCTTCTTTATCTGACCGCCCTGCGTCTCCAACAACTGCAGCCGCTCGCAGTGCACCTTATAGCCCGAATTGCGTTTTTCCAGATCGAGCAGCCGCTTTTGCGCCGCCGCCCGCGCCCGCTCGCGCGCCTCGAAATCCGCCTTGATCTGCGCGAAATCCGCTTCGTCGCCCGTTGCGAGCGCGCCGTATTTTTGAATGAGCGGACGGGTATCCGCTTCGATTTGCGCGTGCTTTTCCGTCAGAGAGACGAGCTCGCCCCGAAACTCCGCGTATTCTCCGCGGAAGAGCGAAGCCTTCCCGATCCGCTCGGTATACGCCGCCAGATCGCCCTCGCCGAGCGCAAGCAGCTCCCGCTCGATCGCCTCCCGCTCCGCCTCGTAGGAAAACCCGCGGAAATTTTCCGTTTCCTGCGCGAAGTCCGCGCGAATCTCCCGCAGTCTCGCTTCGAGAGAGCTCCTCCGCTTCTTTTTCTCCTCCGCCGCCGCGGAAGCCGCCCGCAACTCGGTAAGCCGTACGATCTCCGCCTCCGCCCTTTCCGCATCGTATCCGAGCGCTTCTTTCAGCTCCGCCGCCGTGCTCTCCGCCCTCCGCTGCGCAGCCGCGTACGTTCTGCGGGCAAGCTCCAACGCCTCGCGCGCCCTTGTGTGTTCCTTCTCCGCCTGCACGACGGCGGCGGCGCCGTCCAACCGCGAGAGCTCCCGCTCTAACCTCTCCGCTTCTTCCCGCTGCGCGTTCAACTGCTCCCGCCTTGCGTTCAGCCGTTTGGCTTCCTCCCGCTTTTTCTCCGCCTCCGCGGCGAGCCGCTCCCGTTCGCGCAAGACGTCCAGCGCCGCCCTTTGCTCCGTCTCTTCCTTGCCCAAGCGGACGATCTCCTCTTGCAGCGCCCCGTTGCGCTCCTTGGAAACCTCCGCGTACATTCCCAGCTTGGCGGCGACGATCTCCGCCGACTTTTTAGCCGAAGAGTACCGCTCGCCCGCGCGCTTGGACAGCGCGGCGCCGTACCGTTCGAGGTCGAACAGCCGCGACACGATGCGCAGCCGCTCGGAGGGCGTGGACTTTACGAACTGCGCGAATTCGCCCTGCGGCAGCGCGATGCACTTTTCGAAGTCGCTCTGTTCCAGCCCGATCAGGTTTTCCAAAAATATTTTACAGTCGCGCACGCCCTCGGCGATCGCAAGCTGCGCGCCGTCCGGCCTTATCTCGAACACCTTCACGTTGTGCGCGCCCGAGCTCCTGCGCCTGATCTCCCGCTCCACGCGGAACGTCTTACGCCCGTCGAAGTCGAGCTCGAACGTGAAATGCACGTACGCCCTGTCGCATTTATAATTGATAAAGTCCGCGAGCCCCGCCGTCTTGGAGCTCAGCCGCGTAACGTCGCCGTAGAGCGCGAAGCAGATACAGTCCAAAACGGTGCTCTTGCCCGAGCCCGTATCGCCGAAAATGCCGAACAAACCGAATTCGAGCAGGGAGCGGAAATCTATTTCGGCGCGCTCGGAAAAGGAGTTTATGCCGCAAAATTCCAGATGAACGGGTTTCATGCGCCCTCCCCCAACAGCATTAAAAACGCCGTTTTCAATTCTTCCGCGGGCGGTTCCCCGTAGAGGGAGCGATAGTATTCCCCGAACAGCTCTTCCTCGCTCATGCGGCTGCGCCCTACGGGCACGGCGGTCGTCTCCGCCGTTACCTGCGTGATCAGGGAGATCAGCCCCTCGTTCGCGCCCTTTAACGCCTCCGTCTCCGCCGAGGCGAGCGGCGCCGAAAGGTGCAGCGTGAGTTCGATATAGCAATCGGGATATTGCGGCAGAAGGCGCAGCGCCTGCTCCGCTCCGTTGCATTCCAGCCGCACGAGCCGCTTGCCCGCCGTAAGCGGAATCTCCTTTAAAACCTCCGTTTCCGTTCCCCGCGTGCGCAGCAAAACCACGCTCTTTTCCGTGTTCGCCTCATCGAAGGCGTATTGCAGAATCGAGCCGCTGTAACGCACGTTGTTTTTAAATATTTGCCTGCGGTGCAGATGTCCGAGGGCGGTATAACCCCGCCGAAAGCATTCGAGCGGCACCGCGCGCGCTCCGCCCAACTCGATCCCGCGCTCGCTCTCGCCCGACTTTCCGCCCGCCGCGAACAGGTGCGAAAGCAGAATATACGGCATATCGCCGCGGAAGCCCTCCTCCCCGCGCGCGATCCAGCGCTCGATCTTATCGGGGAAACTCTCCTCCGTCCGCTCCTCGCGGAAGCGCGCCTCGTTGGGATAGGGCAGCGCGTTCACGTAAACCTTCTCCCCCGCCTCGTTTGCGAACACGGCGTAATAGTCGCCCGCTTCCACGGCGCAAACGCCCCGCCCGCCCAGCGGGATCTTTTTGGGCGTATTGCAAAACAGATACACGCCCGCCTCGCCCAAAAAGGGCGCGGCGGCGGAAAGGCGCACGCCGTCGTCGTGATTTCCGCTGACGATCGCCACCGCCCTGCGCTCCCCCGCTATCTTTTTTACAGCGCGGAAAAAGAGCTCCTCCGCCTCCGCGGACGGAAGATAGGTGTCGAACACGTCCCCCGCAACCAAAACGAGGTCGACCTGTTCGCTCTCGCAAATGCGGGCGATTTCGTCTAAAACGGCTTCCTGCTCGGCAAGGCGCTCCCTGCCCATCAGCCGTTTTCCGATATGCCAGTCGGAAGTGTGTAAAATATTCATAAAATCAAATTTCTGAATTTCGTCGACGCACGCGAAAAGCCATTGCATTTATGCGCCGACTATGATATACTATTATACAACGGCTTCGAAAAAAAAGCAAGCGTTACAAGGCAAATTGGCGCGTTCGGAGGAATTTATGTCTTTCTGTTCTTATTCGGGAGAATTTACGCGGAATATGTTCACCGCCGTAGAGAATCAGTTTATCACCAAATACCTTCCGCAGGCGAACGGCGACGCCGTGCGCGTCTACCTCTACGGGCTGTATCTGTGCCAGTGCGAAGCCGACTTCGACGCCGAGAGCGTTGCAAAGCTGTTAAAACTCCCCGTTTCCAGGCTGACGGAAATTTTCGGCTTTTGGGAGGATTGCGATCTGGTGCACGTGCTCTCTCGCGAGCCTCTCTTCGTACAGTATCTGCCCGTGAACGCCGCCGTCGGCAAGCCCAAGCCCATCCGCCCCGAAAAGTACGGCGAATTCAACCGCGAGTTTTACAAGCAGCTGCAAAAAGCGGGCAAGGACTTCAAGCCGTACGAAATTCAGAAGATTCTCGAATTTTTGGAAAATAACCCCATGGAGCAACAGGCGTTTCTGCTCGTTTCCGACTATTGCGTAAAAAAAGACGGCGAAAAGCTGACCGCGTCGCACATTTTAAACAAGGCGGCAAAGCTGTGTAAAGAGCACAAGTATACATACGAGCAGGTGGAGCAGGAGCTCGCCGACTTCCGCTTTCAGGAGCGCGAGATGGCGCACCTGTTTCAGCTGCTGGGCATTTACCGCAAGCCGCAGGACGGCGATTACGAATACCTTTCCAAATGGACGGGCGCGGGCATGGAGCTGAAAGCCGTGTACGCCTGCGCGGAAAGCTTAAAAAAAGGCACGCTCTCCACACTCGACTCGCTCGCGGGCGAGCTGCTCGAAAAAGGGATCCGCGCCGAACGGGACGCGCGGGAATATCTCGCCCGCCGCGAGGAGCTCACCTCCGCCGTGTTCGCCGTGGCGCGCAAGCTGGGCGTTAAGGTGCAGAATCCCCGCCCCTATGCGGACGAATACCTCGAAAAATGGCTGGAACGCGGCTACGAGCCCGAAAGCCTTACCCTGCTCGCCTCGGTGGGATTAAAGCTCGGCTACGGGTTTGCCGAAATGGATTCTTTGCTGGACGAGCTGTACGCGGAAGGGATCGTCGAGAGCGGCGGCGTAAAGGAGTACTGCGCCGCGCGGGACGGGCAGCTGAAATTGCTGCAACAGATCCAGTCCGTATGCGGCGTCGTGAAAAAGACGCAGTCCGCGCTCGACATGATCGCGGCATGGCGGAACTGGAAATTTTCCGACCGCATGATCATGGAAGCGGCGAAGCGGAGCGCGAACGCCTCCGCCCCCATCCCCTACATGAACAAGCTTTTATCCGAGTGGAAGCGGCTGGAAATCTCCTCGCCCGAGCAAATCCCCGAGCGCGCCGCCCCCGAACGGAACGACTACCGCAAGGAAGCGGCGATCGCCGCGGACAGCCGCACCGAACGCGAGCGGCACTACGCCGAGCTTCGCCGCGCCGCGCTCGAAAAGGCGGAAAAGGCGGTCGCCCTTGCCGAACGGGACGAGGAATACCGCACCTCCTCCGCCGCGCTGCGCAGGGGCGAGATAGAGCTGGCGAAAGCGGAGATCTTTTCGCCCGAGAACCTCCCCGCCATTCGGGAAAGCGTCGCCGCCGCAAAGCGGGCGCAGGCAGCGGCGTTAAAGCGCATGAACCTTACCGAGCAAGACCTGCAACCCGTGTTCTCCTGCAAGCGCTGTTCGGACACGGGATTTTTGCCAGACGGCAGAATGTGCGACTGTTTTCGGGGTTAATTAGGCAATTATGCCACGCATAGTACTTTGTAAACAAATAAAAACAGGGAAAAACCGACGGTTTTTCCCTGTTTTTTGTTATTCGTATTCGCCGTAATCGCGCCGATCGGCGGGCGGGCGGCGGGGCGGCGGCTCCTCTGCGGGAGGCTGATAGTCGCTCCCCCATTTGCTTCCGCCCTTCTTTTTTTCGGGCTTGGGCGCGGAACGAATGTCCACCAGCACCACGTCGATCCCGATTTTACTGATATTTTTCAAATCGATAAACAGATCGCCTTTGCCGAAGCGGAAGCCCCTGCCGCCCGGCGCAACGATGCCCTGCACCCTCCCTTCAGGATAGGTAAACACGACGTCGCAGACCTTTCCCAGCCGTTTGCCGTCGCACAGGTTAATAACTTCTTTGCATTTTAATTCGGTGTAACTCGTTTCCACATTCCATTATATGCAAGGGTGCGCCGAAAGTTTCTTGGTTTAAGAAATATTCGTCTTGATCTGCGAGAGCGCGTTTTTTTCCAGCCGCGACACCTGCGCCTGCGAAATGCCCACCTCCGCCGAAATTTCCGTCTGCGTCTTTCCCTCGTAATAGCGCAAGAGCAGAATTTTCCGTTCGCGCTCGGTCAGTCTGTCGATCGCCTCGCGCAGCGCGACGCGCTCCGTCCATATCTCGTCCGACTGCGACTCGTCGTAGAGCTGATCCAACAGCTCGAGCGTGTCGCCCGACTTGTTGTACACGGGCTCGTAGAGAGACACGGGGTCGGAGATGGCGTCCAGCGCGTACACCACTTCGCGCTCCTTTACCTGCATTTCGGCGGCGATCCGCTCGATGGTCGCCTCCTCGTCCCGTTCCTCCAACCCTTCGCGCACTTTTAAAATTTTATACGCAGTATCGCGAATGGAGCGGGAAACGCGCAGGGAGTTCCCGTCGCGCAAAAACCGCTTGATCTCGCCCAGGATCATGGGCACGGCATAGGTGGAAAACTTTACGTTAAAGCCGAGGTCGAAATTGTCGATCGCCTTAATGAGCCCCACGCAGCCCGCCTGAAACACGTCGTCCGCGTTGGCATTCTTCGCCCAGAACCGCTTTACCAAGGACAGCACCAGCCGCATATTGCCCACGATAAACTTTTCGCGCGCAAGCTCGTCCCCTTCCTTTAACCTGCGCATGAGCTCCTCGTTTTCCTTTCCCGTCAGCTTGGGCAGCCCCGAAGTATCTACCCCGCAAATCACTACTTTCTGCAACATACTTTCACCTCCTATGTATCCGAACGAACTAAAAGTATCTGCAATCGCTATGTTTTTATTCGCGGGAGCGCTCGCCCCCCGAACGGGAATTGAAGCCCATATTAACAGACCGCCGATTGAAAAATTTGTCCGAATCGCGCGAAAAGGCGCGAATATTGCCGAGACGAGCGGTGCGTAATGAGCATGGTCGCGCCGTAGCTTCCGTACTGAAAAACACGTACTTTGTCAAGCGAATCAATGCGATTGCGCGAAAAGCAAAAAAAACTATCGCCGCAGCGAAAGTTTTTTAGCCTTTCCCGACTTCGTTTGTCGTTCCGAAGCGGACGTAATCCGCAAATCTGCCGCACACAAAGCACAAAACGTAAACTCCCATTGCCGCAAGAAAGGTCGCGGCGGCGCCGAACGGCGTACAGTGCGTAAAAAAATATGCGACCGTCAGCGGATTGTCGTATACTGTCCGCTCGATCCACGCATACGCCCACAGAGGCACGATCAGCAAAATCAGCCCGAAAATCAGCGGAAGCAGCACGTCGTTTACGAAGGAAATATGGTGAAAGGTGTTACAGTACGCCAACCCCGCCCCGCCGATAAAAAAGATTCCCACAAAGGGCGGAAACGACGGCAGCCAAAGATAGTGCGCGGCGATCATCAGACAGGCGGCAGCCAGTATTACCGTAGCAAAAAACGCGCCCGCGCATACGCTTCCCAGCGAATATCCGCCGTACGTCCTCCTTCCGTATTTATCGTACGTCTTTCCCGAGCCGACCGCGCGTTCCGTACTCATGCGCTCGCGCAAAGCGCGTTTCAGCCGCACATACTCGTTCTTGGGCAACGCGTACGGAAAATCGAGCGAAAGCCCGCCCAACGTAAAACAAAGCAACAACGCGCCGTCTTCCGGCTTCACCTTAAGAGAAGTATCCTCGCGCGCAAAGACGTATCGATTTCCGCCGAGCAGCAGCACAACCGCCCGCTCGTACACGAAAAAAGCGGTTTCCGTCGGCTTATTCTCGTCCGCTCGGCAATAATCCGCATACAATCGGGCAAGCTGTCGCCGCGCCGTACCGCCACGCCCGCGCACAAGATTGTGCCGAAATGCAAAGCGAAAAAACTCGCCCCACTTCCCGAACACGGAAATCAGCAGAATCGCCGCGGTAACCGCCGCCACGAAAAACGACGGCAGCATGGAAAGCATTACTTTCCCCTTTTCCGCCTCCGTACAAAGACGGTAAACGAGACTGAAACAAAACCAGACAATCATAAACGCACCCATGAGGATCAGCACGATCCCCGCAGGCTTTTTCCATGCGTTTTTACTTTCGTTCTCCGAAAGCTCGGCAAATGCGCGGCTGTCCGAATACGAATAAAGCTCCTTGCCCGTATCGAACGAAGAATCGCGAACGGCGGAAGAAAAGCGCAGATATTCGAACTGCCGCGCAAATTCTTCTCTCCGCTTTAAAATTTCCTCCTCCCCGCGCTCGCGCACTTCCTCCGCAGAATAAGCGCGCGCCCGCTTCGCCTTACCGCTCCTTTTCATGATTTATAAAAGCTCCCACTCCGCCGTGATAACCGCGCTTACGCACTCGTCCTCGGGATTCAATTCCGCGGGCGCCGCGCAGAGCATAGCCGCCTCGCTGCGCGCCATGTGCACGGAAGAATGGGAAGCCGTCTCCGAATCGACGATCCGCAAAAGCGTTCCGAGCGCGTTTCCGCTTGCGCGCGCCAGCGCTTCCGCCTTCGATTTCGCGTTGCAAAAAGCCCCTTCGAGCGCCGACGACAGCGCGTGTTCCGTCGAACCCGCTTTAAAAAATATCTGCAATTCTCCGCCCGCACTCAATGCGGCGATCGCCGCGGACAGCCGTTCCGCCGAATACGGGAACTCCGTTTTCAACGTCTGTTCGCACCGATATCCCGAAAGCTTGCGCGTATACCTTCCGCCCCCGTGCTGCTCCTCGTACTCCGCGCGCACGTGGAACTGCGCCGTGTGCAGCTCCTTCTCCCCGAAGCCCTTTCGGGAAAGCGCCTCTTTCAGCGCCCTCAGCTTGCGGTCGGTCTCCTCCACCGCGCGATCGCCCGTCTGCGCCGAGCTGAACACCGTTACCCGAATTTCCGCCGTATCTACGGGCGCATAAGCGATCCCCTTTCCCGTAACCGTTATAATACTCATAGCCGTCTCCTTATCGGTGCGCCTGTTTGCCGCACGCCGAAAAAAATTATAGCACAGTCGGGCGAAGCTGTCAATATGTCTTGCAATTTTTTGCGCAAAGGTGTATAATCGTAGAAAAAAACGGAAGAAATTTATGAACGGATTATTAGACTTTTTGGCAAACTCTTACACAAGCTACCATGCGGCGGAGCGCGCAGCCGCGCTCCTGAAAAGCAACGGCTTTACCCCCCTGTACGAAGGCGAAGCGTGGAGCTTAAAACGCGGGGGGAAATACTATACGGTACGCAACGGCGGCAGCCTGATCGCGTTTACGCTCGGCGAAGGGAATTCGTTTAAAATCATCGCCAGCCATACCGATTCGCCCTGCTTCAAATTGAAAGAAAATCCCGCTATGCAGGATACGTTTACAAAACTGAATGCGGAAACGTACGGGGGCGGGCTTTGGTATACCTTTTTCGACCGCCCGTTAAAAATCGCGGGACGGGTTGTTTCGGAAGAGGACGGCAAACTCTGCGCAAGAATTTTTACGAGCGACTACGCGGTTTGCATCCCCTCGCTTGCCGTGCACATGAACCGCGACGCGAACGAGAAATTTTCGCCCGATTTGCAAAAGGAGACCCTTCCTCTTTACGCGTTGGGCAAGGCGGAGCTTGCGCTTGAGAAAAACGCGCTTTCGTACGATCTGTTCGCCGTGCCCGCGCAAGAGCCCTTTTGCTACGGCGCCAACGGCGAATTTGTCTGCGCGCCCCGCGTGGACAATCTGGCAAGCGTGTTTTCCTCGCTCGTCGCGCTGTGCGAAGACGGACACGGCGGAATCTGCGTCGCCGCCTGTCTGGACAACGAGGAAATCGGAAGCCGCACGCGGCAAGGCGCGGGCAGCGACTTTTTACAGAGCGTCCTGCGCCGTATTTCCCGCGCGCTCGGGTTCGAAACCGAGTACGCCGAAACGCTTTCCTCCTCGTTTTTGATCTCGCTCGACAACGCGCACTCGCTGCACCCCAACTATCCCGAAAAGTGCGACCCCACAAACCGCGCCGTAATGGGCGGCGGGATCGCGATTAAAAATCACGCGGGCGGAGCGTACACCTCCGACGCGTTCACCGCGGCGATTGTCAAACAAATCTTCCGCAATGCGGGCGTGAAATATCAAAGCTTTTACAACCGCTCGGATATGCGCAGCGGCGGCACGCTCGGCTCGATCAGCTTTACGCAGGTCAGCGTCCCGTCCGTCGATTTGGGGCTTCCGCAGCTCGCAATGCACTCCGCCATGGAAACCTTCTGCAAGGCGGACTATACGGAACTCGAACGCGGCTTAAAAGCGTTTTATCAAAGCAGCATTATTTTGGAAAACGACGCGGCAATCGTTCAATAACATTTTTGTCCTCTCAGCGCGCCCCAATTGTCATTCAGAGGTATGGCGCAGCCATACCGTAGGAATCCCCTCCACGTAGTCCGACCGTCCCGTCATTCAGAGGGAGCAGCGCGACCGAAGGAATCCCGACAGCCAAACAAAAAGCGTAAGGAACGCACGTTCCCTACGCTTTTTTTGAACTTAATTTTTGCCGTTGACTTTGTCGTAAATGCCGCCGTAACGGTATTCGCTTCCGTATTCCATCGTCTTGCCGTCCTTTCCGCTCTGCGTCGTGTCTATCGTCGTCGTTGTCGTCGTCGTCATTACTCCGTTCTGCGGAATCATCTGCGGCTGCACGTTTTGCTGTCCTTGCGGCTGCGGCGCACTCTGCACGATCACCTGCGGCTGAGGCTGGCTTATCGGCTGCCCCATGACCACGGGCTGACCCATCGGCTGTCCCATAACCATTGGCTGGCTTATCGGCTGCCCCATCACGATCGGCTGTCCCATCGGCTGCTGCACGTATACAGGCTGCATATACGGCTGCGCCTGCGCTTGCGGCTGCGGCGGCGTTATGATGATCGGTTGCACTACCGGCTGCGCGCTTTCTCGCCGTCTCGGCTCGTAGTCCTCGTCCTCGTACTCCCTGCGGCGCTTTATATACACCTTTTCCGTCTTTTTCTCGCCCTTGCCCATGTTCACGGGATACGGCATATAGATCGGCGTCTGCATCCCGTACATTCCCATCATGGGATTCATCATACCGGCCGTCATGGGATTCATGCCGTTCATGCCCATCGGATTCATCATACCGCCCGTCATGGGATTCATGCCGTTCATGCCCATCGGGTTCATCATGCCGCCCGTCATGGGATTCATGCCGTTCATGCCCATCGGGTTCA
>CAJUOP010000002.1 GCA_910588465.1 uncultured Christensenellaceae bacterium
CCCACGACAAATAACGGAATACCGAAATCTTGTGTCCTTTTCGGGTTTCCACCACCGCAAAAAACTATACATGAAAATAGTCGCTATTCACGGCGTTCATGCGAGCAAATGCTATGTCAAAGATTTGGAATATAACTACTTCGGCGGTATGGGCTATCGTGTGGGCTGGTTTGACGAAGGCATACAAAAATACGATAAATGGTATGAGCGCGGTTGGTGCTGGGCAGATGATAAATATTACGATCCTTACTCCCCTATCGTTAATTACGAAGTTATGGACAAACTACCCGAATATAAATTTAGCGCCTATAAGCAATACGGCGGTATAGACTTATTCAAATACTTGCGGGTTTACGAGAAATATCCCCAAGCGGAAATGTTCGTCAAATTCGGTTTGTCAACATATGCGTTAAGCAAGCAGTTATTGGAAAAATCGGCAAAGGACAAGCGGTTCCGTAAGTGGCTTATTAAAAACAGCGGTGAACTAAATGGTCGGTACTTCTACGTCAGCACGGTTCTATCATCTTATAAAACGGGCAAACCGTTGGGACATATACAGCAGCTTAAAAGGCAAAAGAAAAGTTTTTGCAACAAGAACAGCAGTTATCCCGTATTACGACGCTTCTTCAAAGGTCGGACAGATAAGTTCTTGGAATACATCAACAAGCAAGATACAAACATAGCAACCTACAACGATTACTTCAAGGCTTGCAATTATCTCGGCTTGGATATGAGTGAAGATAAAAATGTATTCCCCCAAAACTTCAAACATTGGCACGATATGCGCATAGACCAATACCACACGGCAAAGGCAATGAAATACGCCGAAGAACGCAAAGAACTATATGCGAAATTTGCGAGCGTTGCCGAAAAGTATTTGCCGTTACAACAGAACAACAAAGCATTTATCGTAGTCATAGCAAGAAGTCCAAGCGAACTTATAATCGAAGGTGACACACTACACCACTGCGTAGGCCGCATGAACTACGACCAAAAGTTCGCACGCGAAGAAAGTCTGATCTTCTTTGTACGAAACGTAAGCGAGCCTGCTACACCGTTTGTTACGTTGGAATACTCGATTAAAAACAAGAAGATATTGCAATGTTACGGCGAACACGACCATACGCCAGACAGCACCGTTATGGATTTCGTCAATAAGAAATGGTTGCCTTTCGCAAACAGACAATTAAAGAAAATACAAATAGCGGCATAACCGCAAAGGAGTAAATTATGAATAACTATTACAGAATTACAGGTTACTGTGAGCAAGAAAATTTTTGCTTTATTATGGACTGCTACGGTATGTTCGAGAAGTTATGGCAATTCAGCTCTATGCTCATACAAAAAGGCTTGAAAGTATTGGAAGTCGGTAACGACACAAAGTTTATGGACGGCAATATAGACCGCATAGACGAAAACAGCGAAAAAGTGTTTTTGCGAGCAAATGCAATCGGAAAACCCGAATATATAACGCAAACGGTAAACGGCATTATCTATAAAGCCGTAAAAGTCGCAGACAAAATCTATATCGCCGACCGAACACAAGCCGTTTAACCGAATACATAGTTAAAGCCGAGAATCCTTACGGAATCTCGGCTTTTTTTATATTACTTTAACCAATAGCTTTCTTCTTGCGTTTTAATAAAAACTAAACGAGCGTTCCTATGCCCCCGAAACCAACAGCAGTCGCTCCCACGGATATGCCTACAATAGCACCACTTGAAAGCCCTTCCTTTTGCATGGTTTCATATACAGCAGTTATAACTACATCGTCATTAACAGAGAAAGTATATTCTCTATCCGACGAAATAATTGTTTTGTCTCCGTCGATTGACCACCCTTTGAACGGTGCATTATTTACCGCAACATTAGCCCTAATTGTGACAGAGCTGCCGTTAGAAATAACCGCCGACGATGCATTATTTACCGTTCCGCCCTCAACTTTTACAGTATATAATTTATCATATTGAGCAGTGTATGTTTTATTACCTGTTGCCGTATATTCAACATTAGGAGACCAACCCTTGAAAGCATAGCCATCACGATTCGGAGCTTCCGGTATAACTATCGCATCGCCATAATGCAATGTATAGAGAGCAATTTCATTATTGTTTGCTACAAAACAAATAGTATAGTCAATGTACACTGAATCAAATTGTGCCCTATATTCAACATTTGCAATACAGTCAACAACTTTCTTATCCCACCCCTTGAAAGTATATGTATAAGTCTTATCTGCATTTTTAACTGGAGTTGCCGGCTCAGACACTTTATTTCCGTAATGGTAGATTTCTTCAGACAGCACACCGCCTTCAGCATCTTTGAATGTAACGGTATAATCAATATATATCACCCGTCAAAACTGTATCCTTCCCTCTTTGGTTCTGGAGGAATAAACTCTACTGTACTGATATCATAGCTATCCACCTAATAACTATCCGTCGTCTGCTGCTCCATCATAATTTAAATCATAAATCACATTCGCTAATCTGTAAAAAGTTGATGCAACTTGTATATAGTTTTGATGTCCTTCTTTAAAAAATATTTCTGCGGCTTTATAAGATAATATTCTAACTTCAAATGGAAAATGAGCACCAATATCAAAAAGATTTTTCCATTGAACAAATCGAGAAATAAGCAGACCGTAACCAGAAAGATTTACTTTCCATGTATCTTTATCAGTGCAAAACGGCGCAAATATTTTTTTAAGTGCTCGCTCCTAAGTGCTCCAACAGGAAGTGAACCATACATTCCTGAATTTTTTCCATATCCAAAATCATCAATCGGAACGCCACCGATTTCATTGGGTAGCATCAAATACTCTTGCTCGCTCCAAGTTCGGTAAACCCTATCAAATAACCTTCCTTGTTTCCGACGCCATCACAATTGCCAGAATTACGTTCAACTATTTTTTCACTTTTCACTCCTTATTGTTTCATACGCAGTAATTAAAATTATTCCCTTTGC
The DNA here is from genome assembly GCA_910588465.1 of uncultured Christensenellaceae bacterium. Lineage (GTDB taxonomy): Bacteria > Bacillota > Clostridia > Christensenellales > Borkfalkiaceae > Gallimonas. The sequence goes on from CAJUOP010000002.1 coordinate 2,968, forward strand.
ATATAAGGCGTTCAATTGCTACCAAATTTACGCAAGTTTTACAAAATTTGCAATAAATAAGTAGCACCATGCAAACGTATGGTGCTACTTTTATTAGTCAATTGTGTTTTTAAGTTGATACCAAGCTGTTCTGCATATCTTTCAACAAGCTGCGCAAGTCGCGCTTCCGTTACGAGCCCTTTATCAATCGCAACCTTAAAGTTTAAAATTTTTCAAATATTGCATAAACACAAAGATAAGAAGTTATGTTTTCGTCGGTTCGTATAGCAGTTAGAACTCCGTCTGACCACGCAACAAACCTATATCCCTCATTGGCAACTGCTTCGACAGTAACACTTGATCCATATGATACTTTGCCTAAGAGATTCCAGCCAGGTATAATTTCACCATCAATTAATTTTATATTCCCCATTCCATAATATTTCTGGGCGATGTATAAATAATTTACAGTAATTTCACCTTTCCAATAGGCAAAAGGAATCCCAGTTATATTACCATTCAACTCTGCTTGATTCAGCAAATATAACTTTGTCCCTTTTAAAGAATCACCCTTATCATAATGATGATCTTGAGAATAATATACCCCAAATTCATGATAATCATCTAATTCGATGGCTTGCTCTATGGTATGAGTGAATTCATGAAGATATCCATCTTTAATTGATCCCCAGTTCAAAGCATCCAAGTTAAATGATTTTGATAAATCCACCCCAATATAAGTAGCATCGAGCGACAAATTTCCATATTTCATACCAGCGCGTTCAGAAATTTTATTGATGCGGTCGGCATACCCAGTTTTTTCAGAAACAGCAATCGTATATGAAGTAGTTAAAACACTCCTATAGTTTTTTAGTATAGGAGCGACTTCTAATACACAAGGAGCCACAACATTATCTTGAGGGTATGCCATATAAGGTGGCGAAAGCAAAGTATAAAGCTGATAACTGCGAGCATCTATTGCAGAACTTGTAAAAAAACTATCGAATTCAAAATAAACTTTTCCCTCAAACCATTCATTCAATGTGTTTGAAACTTCATACGTAATCTGTTCACAAATTTTTATTTCCGGTATTGAAATTTCATGATTGATTGAATAGATTTCTTTTGTGGTCGTATTTTGAAACCGTGCGTCAATATTGCCGATAAAAAGCATCAATGCAGGATATACAATTCCCACGCGAGCTTCCCATCTGGCGTAAAGTGTATCCGCATCGGAATAAAATATACTTTTACCAAGATAATATACACCGTCTTTATCGGTAACTCTTCTTGTAAATTCTTTGTCTAAATACCAACCCTGAAACTCATAGTTTGCCTTGATGGGTATAGTAAAAGATAAATCAGTAAGATTATCATAATCCAAAGTTAATGTCGTCGCGGTATTGTTTGAAGTTGCACCATTATAATCATATTTCAAAATTTTTGTTTTTCTTATAAAAGTTGCACAAACTTCAATGTCTTGCTCGAAGTGCTTATCGTGCCTTGTTGGGAGATACACGCCGTCAGACCAACCAGCAAAAATATAGCCTTCGTTCGGTACGGCAGTCACTTCCGACGCATCTTTCCAGAATCTAATGCGCTGTTTCGTTTCACCGATTAAACTGCCGTTGCTATCGGCAGAATAAACTGCGGTATAAGACGAAAACCAACCGTCCGACCTGGGCTTTTCCTTTTTACAAGCACCAAGCAGCAAAAGGCTGACCAGTATCAATATAGTAAATAGAAATAACCATGTTAATTTTTTTAAATTTTGTTTTCTCATATATTTAATTTAACATTCAATATGGTTGTCTGTTGATGAATTAAAACCAATAACTCAATTTAAGAACGGAGAGATACCCATAGCTATCTCTCCGCCTTCGTTTATTTAAACTTCTACAAAAAATTTACTATATCGGTTTGCAAGACTTTTCAACGTAGAAATATCTATTAATCCCTTACCTATTGCTACTTTTAAATAGTGACCGTTAAACGCATCAAATACCGCTTCCGAAACTGGAACTAATTCAGAAAATTCTTCATAGGTAAACAATCCGTACTCCTCAATATCTGCCTGCATAGACGCTACGTTATATCTCATTGATTCCGCATCAACTTCAAAAATGTTAAATAGTCCGCCAATACCACCGGGCATCGATAACATACCATTTACATAGTAGCATAAATGGCTGTAAGTTACCGGACTCCACGCCGTGGTGCATTTTTCAAAAATATCAACGGAAATAAGTTGAACTTTTTCCCATTTAAAATTGCCTGACGAGTCGGTAACCTGTTTATTAAACCAATGACCTATATATTGGGAAGCATTTTGATCAAGATAAACGTATGTATTAAGATTAAAATCCCAAAAGGCGTGCTCGGTAATTATATTTACTACTGTATCGTCACTGAATGACAGTTTAATTACTTCATATACGCTTTGTGGATGCGAATCTATAAATAGTATGGGAGCAGTATCAAATGATCCCGTCAAAAGGTTCCATACCAGCAGTTGCTCGTCACCTGTTAAATCCTGAACAGCCTTTTGACTACCATCTGCTAATGTAATTAGCGTATCCTCATCCACACACGGTGTTTCATAATAAGCATAAACATTATATGCCATTATATCACCTTCAGGCAAAGACTTCAGATAATCATATACAGTGTTTTGGCCTATATATACGGTTGATTCCGTTGACAGCACTTCATAATCTTGACCTAAATAGCCACTTGTATGTCTCCATTCTACAAAAACACAATTTGAATGTTCTGGAGCAGTCAACGAAAAGACTGAATGTAAGGGAATATTAGACATGTTTTTTATTGTTTTTAATGCTTCTATTCCTCCACCCTGTTCCCAATAGTTTAAATTATAAGTTAAAACTGCTGTATAATGCCCATACAAAGTACAATCTTGTCCTATATCCCATGGTTTTATGGGGTAACCTTCGGCATCAAAATACCTATTCTCGTCTATAATATCACCTGCTCTATAATATCCTATAAATTCATACCCAAACTTTACCGGCGGTTCAACAGGGTCTGCCCACTCCCCCATTTTTACCTTTAAAGTATCCGTCGCTCCTGATCCGTTAAGCTTAAGAAAAGTAATAGTATACTCGTTAGCTTCCCACGATGCTTTTAACTCTGTTACATGGATATCGCGCCATTCAGAAATCATACCGTTCATGTTTTTGTCATAATAGAGAACTTGGTTTCCGTTTATTGTGGCATAATAGCCAGCAAATGTATAGCCATATTTCTCTGGAGCTGTAGCATATGGAAGTGAATCTCTATAATGCAACTGGATTGTTGAAGTCTCATAATAACCACCGTTCTTATTAAACGTTATTGAATATAAAATCGCCTCCCATTGCGCATATAAAATCGATTGGCATCCATCCGTAATATCGCCCCTAATAATATTTTTTACCTGTTCCCCCGCTGCATAGGAGGTACCAGATCCCGTAGCGTCAGTATTCCAACCGATAAATTCCCAACCTGTTATAGCAAAACCATTTTGATTCAATACTCCTTCATAGTCATATTCAAACGTTGAACTTGCAGTAGAGCCACCTTTTACGTCCGCTCTTTCGGGTGCATTCATCAAATATTGTACTGTATACTCATGTGGCTTCCATTGTGCATACAGACTAATTTCCGAATTTTCGCTTTGCGGAATATTAATAATAGATTCCCCATCCTTATAGGATTTACCCGATCCATTTGATTTTGTATTCCAGCCGACGAAACTCCAACCGCATAAAGAATATTTATTTGCAGATAATGCGTATTCTTTGTCATACTCAAAAACAGTATCTTCTACTGTTCCCGTCAAAATGCCACTTGCATTATAGGGTTTATTGGAATTATAAATAACTGTGTATTGTTTAGGCTGCCATTGTGCATATAATGTTATGTTACCATCCAATACATCCGTCAGATTTGTTACTAATTCTTTATCTTCATAATCAACACTATCAGCAGCAACCCCCCAACCAACGAAATTCCAACCATATAATGAATAACCATTCTGACTTAATGCAGATTCAACATCATATGTATGATGGGAATCTACGGTCTCCCCTTGGATTTCTTTTAACGCTGTCTTGGGTTTATTAGATTCATAATGAATTGTATACTCATTTTTTTCAAATTTAGCGTAAAGCGTCAAATCACCGGACATTCCCTGACCAATTATTGTAATGGGGCTACCGATAAACTCCGCATTATCATACCAGCCGTCAAACGTATGACCTTTTTTTATTGCATCGTTAAGAATATTAGAATCTATCGATTTATATTCCGTTGGGTTGCCAAAGTGAGTTCCACCATTCAGCACATACTGAATACTGAATTTCCCCTGAAAATTTATTACCCCTTTACATCCATTTTTCCAAAGAGGATTCCATCCGTTAGGCAAATCCGCCTCTCTATCATAAAAAACTTTAACTGATTGAGTCGGCAACCAACCATATAATATATTTTGCTCAACCTCCACAACAGATTGTGGGATCTCTAAATTTGTAAGGAGTGTTGTCCCACTGAATGCATTTCTACCTATATATTTTATCGTATTAGGCAATACGACCCCTTTCATAGAAGAAGATGTAATTCCTATATTATCCACTTCCGTCCCATTCATGTCGGCAGGTGTAATAAACTGTATATATTCCAAGTTCTTACAATTTTGGAACATGTAAGGACCGATATAAGTCAATGTATCTGGTAATATAATTGCCGATACCGAAGAATTATCAAACAGGTTCCCCGAAATTGTATCTTTTCTTTCATTTTCAACAAGATTCATTTCACGATTTATAATTACTCGAGAGGCTTGTAAATCGTAAAACACATTAGACTCTAAATAAATAGGATCAGTTGAATAGCCAATGATTATTTCGTCCACCTCACACTCATAGAACGCATCCTCAATAATGCCTACGACGGGTTCATTCTCATAAAATGAAGGAATATATATGTAGACTTTCTCCTCTCGCCTTTCAGTAAAAGGTTGATAAGAATCAACAACATATCCCTCTGTATTGGACCGAGTTAACGGATTAGTTGCCATTACCTTTTTATATTCAACATCAGGAGAAAAATCACTATTATATTCCACGGTCTGATTAGTATTATTACCATTCCATGTTGCTGACCACCCAAGTTCTTCGATCCTTTCTTCCGAAGCCCTGACATAAACCTGCGTAGAGGTACCTCTTAAAATTGTAGACGAAACATATTGTACGCTTTCAGGAATAATTAGATATCCCAAACTCGTACATTGATTAAACGCATTTCTACCAATTTCTTCAACCTCAGGCATAGTAATTGACGTTAATTGCGTACACTTTGCAAATGCGGAATTTCCTATAATTTTTACTGTCCGCGGCAATCTAATTTTTTTCAAATTCTCCGCAGACGCAAACCCGCTAGATTCAATCTCTGTAACACTATATTCTACCCCATCAATAGTCGCTACAGGCGGAATCACTGCACATTCAACTGTTTTATCAGACAAGCTAACACTACATTCTGTTTCACTGATCTGAATAAATGTGAATATTGATTCGTCGCTTACTGCATATACTTTTTTATTAGTTCTTAGCACACTTGCAAATCCAAAACTGATAAGCATAATTAAAGCGCAAATGACAATTAAATAAATTTTATTTCTTTTAATAAGCCCTTTCATAAATCCCTCTATTTGTTTACTTACGCACGGAATTTCCGCGCTCCGCTATTTTGACTATGAACTTTTCGTCTATGCGCGTTTTCTTTGAATAATAAAAAATGCCCGTCAGAGCCGTTTATTTGGCTTCTGACGGGTTTTCCGTTTATTCGGTTACTTGTTCGACCGCGTCTCTAAAATGCGACACGCCCCGTATTCCGTTCGTCTCGGCGCATCACAGTGCGCCAGTTCCGTCCGCATAAAACACGCGCCAATCAAAATCGAGGAGGATGCCGATGCGCTTTGCCATATCAACCGAAGGGACGCGCTCCCCTTTTGCGATGCGGGAGATGTAGGCGCGGTCGACTCCGAGGATTTGCGCCATTTGATATTTGGTGTAGCCTTTCTTTTCCAGTCCGTTCTCGATGGCTCGCGGCACCTCGGAATTCTTAAAGTAGACGATGTCGTCGCCGCTGTCGGCTTCTACCAACATTGCCCGGTCGTCCCCCTCGGTTACTACTTTTTCGAGGGGCGTAGGTTCGGCGGGTTCGCAATCGTCAAGCCATAAGGCGAGAGCTTCTTTCGCCATTTTGAATGCTTGCTCCAAGGTCTCGCCGCAGGTGGCACATCCTAAGTCCGGAAACTCCACCGAGTATTGTCCATCGTCTTCTTTGTGAAATATAGCGGGGTAGATTCTGCATCCTACTGCTGCTGTTTTGTTTTCCATGATAATTCTCCTTTTCATTTTTATTTTATGCAGGTCGGGGCCTATTTTTTCAGCCCCGCCTGCTTGAGTATTGATTTTTCCGTTCCGGGCGGCAGGTCTTTCGCGTGCATTGGAACTTCGGTTTGTCTTCCTGTATCCGGGTTTCTCATTTTGAGGTGTGAGCCTTTTTGGCTTATTTCCTCGAACCCGTGGTCTTTTAGGAATTTGACCATTTGCTTTGCTGTCATCGGCATCGTTTGTACCTCCTCTTGTTTACGAGTATAGTATACCATATAGTTGCCTATTTGTCAACGCTTTTTTAGTTGTTTTTTAGGCTTTTTCAAAAATTTTTTTGCACAAAAAAAAGACCGGGCAGCGCGTCAATGCACTGCCCGGCTTTCACTCGTCTGTCCGAGCCGTCAAGCGTCTTTCCGCTTTGCCGCCGAAAAAATAAAGGAGAAAATTATGCCGCGCCGACTGCGCGGTGGTCGCGGTGCGAAGGCTCGAACTTCGCGTTTCCCTTGTCCGCGATATGCGGGGTTCTCTGCCCCGCTTCTTTATTATTCAGTTGTCGTAGGCGTTGCGTTCTTTAAGCTATAAATCGCTGACTCCACCTGCGTGGTTATCCACTTTTCGGTGTCGCCGTAATTCTCGGATATGTAGCTCTGCACCTTTTCCGAAAGCAGACCCTTGATTGTATTCACAGCTTTTTCAAGCGCGACCTTTTGCGCAGATGCATCGAATTTCCCCTCCGCTTTCAAATTCTCCACATAGGTCTGATAGGTCTGCTTTACTACGTCCGTTATAACCGACAGCGCGGTGTTCAGAAAGCCTTTCGCCTTCCCGTCTTTTACTTTGCTGTCAATGAGCGCGGTCAGCTTGGCGACCGCCCACGATGCCAGCGCGGTCAGTATTACGCCTACCACGCTGAAGAGAATTTCCGTCCAGTTCATTATTCTTCGCCTCCTTGATTATTTTGTTTTGATTTCGCCCGTGCTTTCTTCTCTGCCGGTGTTTCCGGAAGAGCCATAATGTCTTCGTATAGTTTAGTTATCACGCCGTTACCACCCAGCTCATGGTATGCCTCGTAACTACGCCGAGCCGATTCCTTGGCGTAAATGGGGCAGTATCCGCGACGTGTGTATTTGTCGTGGTATTCAATCAGTTGATTGCGCAGAAGGCTTTGTACGCCGTCCTGCAAGGCTTTTTCGCGTTTCTGCATCCCTTTGTACTTGGCGATAATAAAAGAGGCGAGGCCGCCTAAAAAGAACGACACCGCCCATGAAATGATGCAAGTTATCAATGTTGCCGTCATGACTCTAAATCCTCCGGCGTTATTTTTACTCCGCTCAGTAATGCGTACCACTTATCGCACGGCGTTTCGCACGGGCCTTTTCCGCAAGCTGCGCAGATGTTCTCGATGGTTAATTCTTCGTTACTCATAAGCCTCCCCCGTTATCGTCTCGTACTCTTCGGCGGTTATCCAGCCTTTTACGACCGCGTTTTTTACCCACGCTTTCGCCCACAGTCCCTTCTCGAAATATTCGCGGACTTTCTCGAATTTCGCGCTTGCCATTATTCAGCCACCTCCTCTTTTCGCTCGCTCTGCTCGGTATCGAAGTCAACGCCGGACATCATTGCGAGGTAGTCCACGCCCGCCTGCATCCGCTCCCATTTCGTGTTCTGCTCTTTGATGTATTCTCCGAGCGTGATGGGCGCAAGTGTGACGGTATCCGCATCGGCGATTTCGGAATGCCCCGGCAAATTGTAGGCCGTTCCCTCAAAAGCCACACCTACGGCCTCGTCTTCGTCCGCCTCGATATACGTTCCTTCGGGACTGACCTTGATAAATAAAACGGAGTCGGTTACGCCCAGCCCCGTTCCGTCGCTCTTGATTATTTTGTACACGTTCCACCTCCTATGACCCGTAAAATGTATTTCAGCGTTTCGATATCGGCGTTGAAAAATGCGTGATTCCACAGCCAGTAGTCGGCGTGTTCGCGCATCTTGTATTGTTGCAATTTCGGGTCGCCCCATATCCGCTCCCACGCGGCTTGCCGTTTTTGTCGATTAGCTGCGCTTTCTTGTTTTGCCGGCGCACGGAGACTCGCCTGTATCGCCTGTGTAAGCCGTCCGCGTTCCAGTCCGCACCCGTCGTCGTCTCTGGCGAAATATAGATGCGCGTTCTCGCTTGTTACAAGTACGAGCGCATCCCCGTCTTTAGTTATTATCTCGCCTTCAGATTCGCAAACCGTCCCGTATGGCAGATTTACGTTCCCGCAAAGGCCCATTCCTCGAAAGCGTTTGAAAAGTACATATCGCACTGGTCGTAGTCCTCCTTGATGATGTTATGGCGTTTATCTAACTTAAACCCGAAAAGCGAATAAACGAGCCGACGCAATTTCAGCACTCGATTGTGGTCATTGTAATTTTCAAAATATGCAATTGACCCCTGTATCGAAGCGCGCACGTCTTCGAAGGTTCTTTCTCCGCTATCGTACATCCTCTTCAGTGCTTTGAATTTATGACGGGCGCGAGGGACGCTTTTGCGGTTGCCGTTTATAACTACTTTCCCTGTCTCCGTCAATCTGAATTTCGCTTTGCAGTATTTGAACGGTTTAGTAAGCGGGCAGATGTGCGTCTTGGCAAGATTTACCGTCAATCCGTATTTTGCCGCCTTATCGACTATTTTGTTCAGTATTTCTTCCGGGTCTCGGTGTGGCGGTATCAGTACGGGATAATCGTCCATATAATGGCTCGCGCCTTTAATGTGAAGCTGACATTTGATGTAGTTATCAACCGGAGACGGCAAGCCTACCATCTCCATTTGACTGACCTCTACACCGAGCGGCAGTCCGTGTTCGCCCGGAATTGTTCGGACTATCTTGTCTGCTATTTCTCGTATGTTCGGATGCCGCAACAGCTTTTTGTGGCGGTCAAAAATAGCCGCGTGGGATGCCGAAGGGAAGAATTGCTTGTAATCCATAAGCAAAACCCAGCCTTCGCGTCCATAGCGTCTATAATGCTCACGCAAATCGTCGGCAAGCATCCGCATTCCGAAATGAAAACCTTTGCCCGGAAGACTCGCGCCGTTTTCGTATATCATGTCTGGGGTATATAACGGGAGGAGCGCACCGCGCGTCAGTGTTTTATGCACTTGCCTGTCGTCTATCTTCGGTGCGCTTATGTCCCGCGCTTTGCCCCGTTCGTTGATTGGAAATTGTATGTATTTTCCGGGTGTCCATTTGTGTTCGAACAGTTCACGCCGCCGTTTTGCCGTTCCGGAGAAAAGATGCATTTCGAACCGTTGAACGCTGTTTTTCCAGCGTACTCCGTTACAGCACCGTTTGCCGTTTTTAAACATCGCATTGAATGTAAAAACGCGACTTAAACCACCGACCGTTCTCGCACGTTCGGTTTTGCGCTGTTCTCTTTGCGCTTTTCTGCGTTGGTATCTTGCTTCGTGTCGTTCGTTACTTGTCATAATTATTCGCCTGCCGCACGGTTGTGGTGTAGGGTACAGTCTAAACCGCTTTGACCTGACACATGAAACGGGGTGATGCACTCTCTCCCGCCATGCAAGGAGCGTCCGTGTCCGGTCGTCAGCAAAATGGAGATTTCTCTCCACTTGCAAAAATGCAGCTGTTTTGGATTTTCATCCGGGAAGTGTTCCTCCTTTCGCTTCGGTCTTTGGTTCACTCAAGGCTACTACTTATGACCACGCCTCCCTTTCGGGAAGGTGCGAAATCCGGCGCGAGCGCGGCAGAATTGTTAGCGTTGTTATTGTTGTTACTGCCCGACGACCACACAGCGCAGAAATTGTTGTTATTATTGTAATTCGGCGACCGCAGCCACCACCACGCAGCCCACTCGCAGATTTACAGGAACACACCCAAAGGGAACGGCTCAGCCGCTCTTCTTATCTGATTTTAGCAGTCCCGTCAGCAGTGCATTCTCTTTGTCGATGAGTTCGCCGAGCGTCTGGGACATTTTATCAAGGCGTTGCGATGCATCCGAAGCCTTGACTGGCTTTCCGGAAGATGTTTCAAAACACCCAGCCGGGTTCAATGCCATAATTGAATAACAATGCGCGAGATGCACGTCTAACGCCATGAGCGACGCTCTGGATTCCAAGATGTGCGCCTCGCGCAGTCTTCGTCGCTCGTCGCTTGATGGGTAGATGCTGTTCGCCTTTTCGGCGTGGTCTACCACCTCGGACGCGAGCCTTGCCACGTCAGTTGCCAAAAGCCGAGCATACCGCGCGGACAACCGCGTTAGAAACGCGATTGTCCGCGTATAGATTTCGTTCGCAGTGTTTACGAACTCCGCTTTGCTTTCGGACCGTTTTGATTTCAGTACCGACATTTGTGTACCTTCCTTTTTGCGCCCACTGTCGTGGGCGCGATTTCTCCGATTGTATGATTAGACTGCGAAAGCCGGCGCGAGCGCGGCAGAATTGTTAGCGCTGCCATCGTAGCTACTGCCCGACGACCACACAGCGCAGAAAGTGTAGTAATTAAAGTAAAACGGCGACCGCAGCCACCACCACGCAGCCGTATTCACGTCTGAATGCTTGTATTTGACTTTTGAATTGCCGTTTGCATAATAACTGTACTGTGCTTGATAGTTGCCCTCGTAGCTGTTTGCGTATCCGTTTGTACTGCCGAACACCTCTTTCATCGAAAGCAACGGCAGATAGTCTGTCGTTGCCGTTACATTCGATTGCGTGCTTCCCGAACCGCCACCCACGTTATCCGTGTATTTTGTTATCGGTTTTAGCACCGCTCTGAGGTCGGACGGTAGAGCCGCCATCAACGTGCCGGCCACGGGGTTCGTCGCGCAGGTGTTTGTTGCGTTATTTCCCGTTGCGCCGGATGCTTTAACCTCGCCGTAGTTGCTCGGTGCTACGTTCGTACTACCGAGAACGTCATACCGCAAATCCGAAGCCGACCAGCCGCCGTAGTTGTAATAACCCCAGTGGTTGATGTTAAAATACTTCGTACCATCAGTATAGCTCGAATTGTACTTGCTGTCAATCAAACCGACGTCCTTGCCGCCCGATTGTGCCGTTTTGAACCCTTGGAAGTGTATTTTATTCGAACCCTCATATGCTGCATTGTGGTTGAACCCTATAATGAAAACCCAGAGCGATTGGTCGACGCTCAGCGTTCCCACCGTGCCTTTTACTTCGATTTCTTTTGTCGCCCCGACCGACCACACAGACGCGCCCGCGCCAGCATCCGATATGGCTTTAACCGTCGCCCACGAATTGTCGTTAAGCGTAGCCGACGCCACGGTCGCCGTAACCGCCACAGTTTTGCTTGTAGCCTTGTAATTCGTCCCTGCGTCCACATTGACCGTAATCGTCGCAGAACCGCTTTTAACGGCTTTTACGGTGACTGTCGTTCCCGAAACTGTCACTTGCGCAACGGAAACGTCGCTGCTGCTCGCAGTGATAGCTCCGTCACCGGAACGCGAAACCGTAAATGTGCGCGTCATACCTATTGCGCCGACCATATTTAGGCTTGTTGGGCTTGTCGAAACTGAACCAGTCGCTTTCGCAATTTCCCACGCCCTGCCTATCGCTCCGGCGTATTGACCTATCCCAGTTATGACAAGCGTATAAGTTCCTGCGCTGGTCGCCGTATTACCGCTTACAACGTAATCAGTTCCGGCTGTTAGCGTCTTTCCGTTGACCACCACGCTGCTTACCGTTTTCGTTTTTGTAGAACCGCTATAAGTGAGAGACCCGCCCAGCTTAACGGTCGCGCCCGTAATCGAGATGATTCCGACCGCATCCAGCTTGGCTTTATCCTCTTTACTCATCAGTCCGTCTTCGGTCGTTGTTGCTGTGTTAGATGGTAGGGTTATTTCGGTCGTATCGCTTTCCGTGATATGCCCTTCGGTATCGTGTTTAACATAAGGGATTATGATTTTATCGCCGAAGGATTTTTCTCCCGCGCTCCCCTTGCTACCGCCTGCGGCTATGCTGTTTGTGTGTTTTATCGTAGTACCGTCTTTTTTTAAGCCTGCACCAGCCGTATCGAATTTCGTATTCATCCCGGCATCGAAGTCCGCACGAGTTACCATAGCCTCATGGTCTATCGTTGCCGTCAATATGCCGGTATTCGACATTTGGAGCGTGGCGTAAAACGTGAAAACATAATCGGGCATATCTTCGTGTGTCGGAACGCTTACACCTACCCCGTCTTGATAAAGCGCGACCAGTGCGCTCTCGCTCCCGTTAAGGCTTGCCCATACGCCTATCTGATTGATAATGTAACCCGTCGTTACGCCTGCGCTGGTGCATTGCAATTGCAATCTTACACCGTTCGCCACCCTGTCCATTTTGATGATGCTGAGCGTTTGCTTTTGCGCAACGAGTCCGGTCTGCGCCATAAGGTATGCATCTGCGACCGTTCCTTCGCCTGTGGCTGCGCTGTCAAAGTTCAGCGTTGCGCCCTCAAGCCAATTTGCGAGCAGTTCCTTGCCCGCGTTCGTTATAACTGCGCTATTCCACATTGTAGCGTCCTCCTCTTAAATATTCGCCGCTGTGCCTACCGCGACCACTGCCATTCCGGTTCGTGCCGTTGCGGCGTATGCCGTAACCTCGCCCGAATGCGCAAACTCGATAACGTCCAGCACCGCGCTGCTTCGTTTAGCGACCGCGACAAGTGCGCGGAAACGGTCGATTATATCCTGTGTCTGCAACGGGTAGCTCGTTGTAACACGGAAGTGGAACGGTTCGCCGTTATACTTGTTCCACTCCGTAACATACCCGCCGCCGAAAACGTCTTTTATAATCTGCTCGATTGCCCATTTCGTGCCGCGTTTCGAATAGACCTTATCTGAGCTTTTTATGATGGCGCGTTTGCTTTCAATCGGCAAATCTGCGCTATACCAGTCAACGTCTAACTCGTATGCCAGCTCGTCAAGCTGCGCATCGTTCAAACGGTCTATTTGGTCCCACACTCGTGCCGTCTTTACGCGGTTCGCCGGAATAAGCACGGTAGATTCCACCGCTTCGGCAAGAGACTTTACGGCCGCGTCTTCACGCATAAATTCCGGGAGCAGTTTCAAAAATTCCAACGTGGTTATTTTCATTCTTTTACTACCTCATGCTTTACCGTCATTGTTCCGGAGAATTGTGCTATCGTCGTCTCGTCAAGTTCGGCAAATGCCGGACTTGTAATTGCGACACGGTATGCGCCTACTGCGTTTTCGCCGTCCGGTTTCAAAATCAACGCGCGGAGTTTATCGGGGTTGATGTCTCGTCCGATTGCCCCACTCTGCCATTTGATGTATTGCGCAATTGCCCCGCCATCGCTTTCGATTGTTTCGATGCAAGCACTTTCATCTTCAGCCAGCGTGTAGTACGTGAGATTGATGTCGTATGTCTTAACGGTCGGCGGCTCAACTTTTACGATGTCAGTCATGGGACGGATGTCGTCTGCGTTGCAAACATCATAGACCTTTTGCAGAATTTCCTCGTCGGGGATTTCGCCGCCTTCGCATATCGGTATGATTCTGACCGTCCCTGCGTTCGTCGTATCAACGCTCACTTTTATTTGCGTCGCGTCGGCAAGCCTACCGCCCGCTGTAAGCGTGATTGTCATCAAATCGTCCGTATAGTCGACCGTATAATCACTACCCTTTACGGCCGCCGTAGTGCCGTCAGAAAGGAAGACCACCAGCGTATCAAGTAAAAGCAACGAACCGCCCTTGTAGGCTTTTCTACCGTTCACATCCAGCATACGATTAAGCGTCTGCTGTTCGCTTGTTACGACGACGTCGGAAATGGTCGAGTCTGCGGTCATCGCCCAGTATCTGTAACTTTTTATAGGCCCCGCCGTCGACAGCTTTGATGGCGCGGCAAGTATGCGCGTTCGAAGGCTGTCATCCGATTCTTTGTCTGTGCCGCCTGCGGTTATCGTTATGTTTTCTATGTTGTCGATGTACGCGATGGGGTCTACCATCGTATTTATCATTCCTGCCGATATCTCGTTATACTCCGTACCTTCGCCTACGCTCTCCGTTTCAACGTCGACGTGTGTTTCCCCTGCGAGAAGAATGGCGGCGGTTACAGTGGCAAAATACCGCTTACTGTCGCCCGTTACGCGCGTCCCTTGCGGTATGACGATATTCGAACCGAACGCGGAATTGACGTTGAACCGGATTGTCGTCGTGGCTTTTGTCGCAGGGATGCGTTCCACGCCCACACGCTCGCCCAGCGCATCGAGAACCTCGCCCCTTGCATACCTCAGCATTTTTTGCTTGGCTGCGTCATTCATCGCATTGAACATAGCAACGAAAACCGCGACGAGACCCTCGGCAAAAAGCCGACGCTCGTCTCCGGGATAGAGCGATTCTCCCACCGAATTTTCAAGCGATGTAATTATTTGATTGTAAAGTTTATCTGCATCGGTCGTTATAAAATCCATCAATCAGTCCTCCCCGTGATGTTGACCGTCAAGGCTACTTGACCATTCGTCGCGTCGGTGGTTTTCAATTTTACGCTCTCTACGCTCACCCTTGGCTCGTAGGTCTCCACCATCCACTTGGTATCCTCGATAAGGTCTTCGCGTTCGCTAAGGCTCGAACCCGTAAGCTCGGCGAGCCTTACGCCCTTTATTCTATCAAACGGAGTTTCTCCGCGCGAAATTCGCACAAGGTTGTTTGCGCAAATCGCGGGATTTCCGTTTCCCGAACCTTTCATATCAGCCTCCTTATAAACGCGATTGTAACGCCGGGTTTTTACTCTTCAGCAACGATTTCTTCGCTGTCGAACACGTAACGCCTACAGCCGAAGAACCGGCCGCGTTTGCGCTCTCCGCTGCCGCCGTTATACTCGCGCTTAGCGTCTCGTCGCTTTCTTCAAACGTAAATGTCAGCTTTGAATACCGAAATCTACCGGCGTTATCTATTTGGGTATTCGCCGCCTTGACTTTTGTCAGAATAAAGTTCGGGCCGTAAGTCTGCCCGCCTATTTTCAGAATTCCCGTTTGACCTATCCAGCTTTTCCAGTTTTCCATTTCGGCGCGAACGTCAACGTCAAAATGCGCGTTCAGCGTAGACGAGAAGGACACCGTCTGCTTTTTCAGTCCGCGAATATTGCTAAGCGGAGAACCCTCTACCGCATTGTTCTTTTCAGCTTCCAGTTCATAGCTCGTAGTGAACCCACTAAAATCTTTTACGCTCTTCGCCGTAATCTCCCACACCTTTGTGCCGAGTGCAGTCGTGAATGTTGCCGTTCTCGCCATAATGCCTCCTTAGCCTTCGGTCTCCCCGTCCGCTCTCATCAGAATTGCCCCCGAACGGTCCGCGAACTCAACGAAAATAACCCGCACACCTTTATGCAAAGCTCCGGCGCGTAAGTCGCGCGGAATAGTCAGCGGCTTTGTTATCACGCCCGAATGCTCGGAAAGTACACGCGCAAGGGTGGGATTGCCGTCTTTGTCGAGCGGCCGTTCTTCTATCGTACTTATTTCTCCGCGTTGTACCATCAATAACCCTCCAGCGGTTTGCGAAAAAATATTTTTATTTCGCCTTTTACGTAATCCATCCGGGTGCGCGTAATGAACACTCGCCCGTTCCATTTGCTTGCTTTTGCATTCTCGATTTCGACCACGCTACCCGCGGCATAATCACAGGTCAGCTGTCGTCTAAAATTGCCCGTATAAGCGTTTTTATTCGCGTCTCGAAGGATGCCGCGGGCAAACCGCAGAGCCTCTTCGTTGCTGACGCATTCTATCGGCTGCCGAGGACGCAGTACCCTGCCCGTTCGCACGTTATCTGCATAAAACACGCCGGCATACTCTCCCGACGATATCTCCGCAGAGCTGTACGCTTCGCCCGAACGGTCCGAAAACTCAAACACGCCGTCTGCGCCTATTTTTATGCGCGTAGTTGCCCGTGCGCTTTCTCTTGCCTGCTCGTCGTATATAACCAGTCGACCGTTGTAAACAACCATCGCGCATCCCTCAAGCAGACACCGCATCTGCAAAAAATCAAAATCCGATTGATTGTCTTGCCGTATGTAAGAGTAAACCCTATCCGTTACCCCGTAAGATTGGAATTTGAGACCATGCTCGGCGGCGATGTCTTCACCTATCTTCAAAAGTCGGATGTTCTCCCACGCACGATTCTTCACTATCTCGCCTGTCGGTGGCATAGCCGATGCACAAAATGTAATTAAACCGTTCGCCGGAGAGACGCGCGTAATGTGCATCACTCCGGTGTCGGCCGCTTTGTTTTGGTATCTTATGGTATCTCCGCTTTTAGGCTGCCAAGCATTCCACCTATTGCCGCTATCGACAAAACGAATTAAAAGCCTATCGGCTCTTTTCTCGGCGAACGTCTCATGTTCGCATCGGTTAATGAAAACCCTCGGCGTTATGTCGACGCCGTTATAAATCAGCTTCATTCGGCAGTCCTCCACGGCGCGAGAGTTTCCGGCGTTGCCGTTTCGTCAAAGACCGGGATGCGGAGCGTTACCTCTTCGTCAAAAATAATCACATCCGCATAGTCCGGATTTGCGGCTATGATTTCCGATGCCATCTTTTCGTTATTGTAGACCTGAAGAGCGAGTTCGTCGAACGTGTCGCCCAGTCGGGTCGTATAATCAATATACCGAGACACGGTCATATCGTCCACCCTCCCTTAATGCCAGCCACTCTTCGAGCCAGTCTAAGAATTCGCTACCGCATTCTTTCAGTTTCTCTACTATGTCTTCGGCATCCAGTTTTTCCGCGTTCTGAACGTCAATCTGCGGCGACCACGTCAAACCGCTTAAATCGTAATAAATGACGGTCGTCTCGGTCAAACCACCAAGCGAGAACCCTTCCATAGCGAGCAGTTCGCTTGCCTTGCTTAGCGGCGTTTCTTCGCTCGAAACAGAAACGTCAAGCGTTTGAATGGCTGCGGTTATTTCTGCCCGCGCTTCATCGCTCATCTCCACCGCATCGAGAACGCCGAGTATCTTTCCCGCTTGGGCCCAGTATTGGACGTTCTCTTCATGGTATGCCGGGTCAAAAGAAATAACAGCTTCGGGGCCTTCCTCGCCCGCTATGCTTATTCCGTCCGTAAAGCCACCAGTTGCAAGTCTCGGCAAGGAAACCTTCGGTATTTCGGGAATGGCGGGGATTCCCGTCCATGTCCACACTTTGCTCAGTCCCCCGGTCACACCGTTTATAACGCTGATTATCGCATTGATGCCCGTTTCGACTATTCCTATCAAGCCGTTTATAACGCCTTTGAAAAAGCCGACTATTCCGTTCCAGATGCCGGAGAAAATGCCCGCTATGGCCTCCCACGCGCCCGACCAGTTGCCTTGGAACACGTTTGTTATAAAGTCAATCAACCCCGACAGCACGTCGGTTATCATCTGAATGAGCGGCGTTACCACGCTAAGAGCCGCGCCCAGCACTCCGCTGAATAAATCGGATACCGTCTGCAGAATAGGCTCAAGCGGTTTTAACGCTTTCGCTATGAGCGTCTGAATTAGCGAAATCAACGGCTTTAATATGGCGGTTACCAATTGCAGAAGCGGTTTCAAAATCGCCATACAAATGTCGAGTATGGGGTCTAAAAGCGAAAGTACTATGTCCAGCACCGGCGAAAGCGTTTCCAGCAAATTGATTAAAACCGGCAGAACCGCCTCGATTATGGACGTTAATATCGGCATAACTATCGAAAGTATCTGCTCCACAATCGGCAAAACTTTTGCGAGAATTTTGCTAACGATTGACATCACTGCACTCAAAAGCTCAGCGATAATCGGAAGCACCGCGCCCAGCAAATCGAACACGGGTTCAAGGACTAAGGCTATCGCATCCACCAGCTCTATAACGACCGGAAGAACGGCCGTAATTATTTTGACCAGCGGTGGAATTATTTTCGTCAAAAGCGATTTCGCTATTTGCATTAACGGCTTCAAAAGCTCCGATAAAAGCGGAGCTATCTCGGTCACTACATCTGCGATTAACGGCGTGAGCATTTCCGTCATTTCGGAAATAACGGGCAGTAGTTCATCCATAAGGTCTGCAACTATCGGCATCAAGTCGTTCAAAGTATCGAACATCGTATTTGCCAACGGCTCAAGTGCAATCTGCGCCCGTTGTTTGAAAATCTGCAAACGCTCCGTGAAATCGTATGTATCCTCGGCGCATTTCGTTATGGTTTCACCGTTTTCTTGTAGTGTGGCAGTTAACGCTTCGATATCAAGCGTCCCGTCTCGAATTGCCGAGGACATTGTGGATGCAGCTCTCGTGCCGAAAATCTCGGCGGCTATCGCCGTTGCGTTCGTCTCGTCCTTTGCGTTGACGATTGCGTCTATGTACATCTGCAAACCGTCAGCCGCGCCTATCCCCTCGTTCGCCAGCATTGTCACGCCTTTCTTCATGGCCGCCAGCACTTCGGTGGTATTAACGCCTTGCTTTTCCAACTGCCCTATAAGCGTCGTCGCTTCCTCAAACGAATATCCCATATCACGCAGTTGCGGACCGTAGGTCTGCACGTTCTCCATCAACTTAGAAAACCCCACGCCCGTTGACTGGCTCACTTTGAATACAAAATCCATAGCGTCGCCCATATCTTCCGCGTCAATGTTCCATTGCTGGAAAGCGTGACTGCTCGACTCGATAACCCCTTCGAGGTCGTCTCCCAGCAAGTCCGCGACCTGTATCGCTTGTCGTGAAATGTTTTGTAAATCTTCCCCGGTCAAGCCGAGCATCGTATTGTAATTTGCTATCGCAGTTGCCGCGTTATCCATAGTGGTCGGAACAGAGCCGTAAACTGCGTCGAAGTCGTCCATCAGCGCATCGAGAGCCTCTCCCGTTGCGCCCGTGCCGATTCGGATTGTGTCGCTTACGTTATCGAATTCCGTACCCAGATTAACGAGTTCTTTCGTAGCCTTTACTGCGGCTTTTGCGATGCCGACAACGGCGGCAACGCCAGCGGCGGAGGCTGCTAACGCCGCCACGTTCACGTTGCCTAACATTTTAACCGCTTTCGATACCGCATTCCCTAAAGTGGGCGAGGTACTCCCGGCGATTTCTACTACCGTTTGAAGAACCTTGTTATTGTTCGCCACGAGTTACCTCCTTCTGCGATTTCTCCCCCTTGCCATTTGCGCCGCCATATTGCGCTTTCGTTCGTTCTGCTCTTGCGTCAGCTGTTCGGCTGCATCGGCATACTCCATCGCAAAATCAATAAGCCGCATCCGTTCCAGCTCAGTCGTGGGGGTGTGGAAGATGCGGGCGTAATCTCTTATTCGTTTCCGGACGTGTTTTCCTGTAAGTCGTCCGTCGACTCTTCGACCGCCGACGGCATAATAAAATTTCTGCCGATTCTCACTACTGCGGCAACGTCCGCGCCTTTCAAGCGAGACAGGTCATTGTAGTCGATTTCGGGGTTTACCGCCACAATGGCGGCAAAGCCGAGCTGAAGGTGCATCGAGTAGTCCATCTCTAATGCTCCGGCCGTTACACCTTGCCTGCCCGCCGCTCTGAATTTGCGAGCTTCGGCGGCAATAAACGCCTCCGACGTGATTTCGTTCGCATCGTAGGTCAGTTCCTTGACCTCTTTTCCGTTGATTTTTATGGGGTGCAAAAGTTTTAATTTTTCCATAATGGTCTCCTTAAAATTTACCCCCGGAGCATCCACGCATCCGGGGGTCGTCATTTTTTTATATTTTTTTTGATTACAGGTGCTTTGCGATTTCGGAGAAGTAGTCCTTTCCGTTGATGCGACAAATCGAATTTAATTTGTCGACACAGAGGAGTTCTTCGCCGTTCACGTAAAGCTGATAACGATAAACCGCAAGCGCGATTTCGTGTTCGCTGCCGCTCCCGACCTCGCCTTCCACGGCGGGGACGCCTTTCGGCACACCGGTTATAAACGCTTTACACCCCACGGGTGCGGATGCGCCGTCGCCGGATATGTTGTTTTGAACGTAACGAATTTCGTAGTTGTGCTTTTCGGGGGTCGACGCTTTAACCAGTCCGAGGTCGGTCCCGATTTTAGTAAATGTCGCCTCCATAGCCTCAACCAGTCCGATGAGCGGTGTTTCCATCGCGCCCATCGCCTGACTTTCAGCCGTTGCAAATGCGATTTCCGGAAGTTTGAACGCTACGTCTTTTGCGACAAGTTCGTTGTCGCAGTAAACGGTATCCGCGACGAGTCCGTTTTTCTGGTCAACCCATGCCATTATTCTTCACCTCCGTAAAGTATTTGAAATCCCGCATCGGTGTAACTTACCACCACGGTCGCCGCCTTAAGCGGAGGCGTTACCGTTGCCGAAACGTGCCACTCGAAATTGGCGATTAAAATGTCCGATGCCTCGCTCGAACCCGCGCTCCCCGTTGCGAGCTTAATCGTGGGCGAACCGATAAGCGCACCCTTGGAAACGAGCATTTCCAGTTTTTCCTGCTCGCGGTTGAGGATGGTGTCGCGTAACGCCAGCGTCATCGGCTTATCGATTGTCGAACCCCATTCTTTCTGAAAACTGTTCGTGATATAGAAAAGCATCAGAATGTTCGAGTCGAAAATCTCTCTTGCGTTGTACTCTCCGTCGTAATCGTAGGCCGCCGTATGGTCGCCCCATACACGCCAGTTGCTCTCCCAGTAGATTGCGGTCGTAAGACCCGCCGCCGTCAGTTTGTTCGCATCCGGACGGTCGTAACCCACCAGCTTCGAGCTTGCGCTGATGTACAGTCCCGAAACGGGTATTGCCTTGTTTGCGCACGTCTCGTAGGGGACGCTGTCGTTCCCCGTATCGCAACGCACTTTTTCCACAAGCGCGAGGGTCGAAAGATGGTAGACGGCTTTATTTCCTTTAACCTTGGGCCAGAACACCTTCGAGAAACCCGAATTGTAGCCGTTGTCTTTCTTCCATTTGATTGCCGCGTCGATTGTGGCCGCTTCATCCGTGGGAATATCCGCAAACACGAACGCGCTCCAGTGGTCGTTAATTCCTTGCGATGCCGCCACCAGTGCCTTATAAACGGTGGGATTCTCCGACCAGCCGGGCGCGGCGACGTATGTGGGTATCGCATCGTAATTTTGATAAACGAGTCGCAGACTGGCGATACCGCTCGTCACGCCCTCGCTGTCCGTGCCACCCACGACATCGTCTGCCGTTATGGCATCGAAGTCTATTTCCGAATAAGACGCGGTCGCATTCTTTATTTCCGTCGTGCTGATATCCGTAACCGTAAGCACTCCAGTGTCGGCGTTATAACTTAACGTGTAATCCGTACCGAGTACCTTTCCCTCGATTGCGAACGTGGCGATGATGATTCCGGTCGTTACGACGCTCGCCTTTCGGTTCGCAAACGTAAGCGGCACGGTTACCGCTTGCTCGGCTTTGTGTTTGTCGGGGTCAAGCACGTTGATAACGTAAATAGGCCCGATATTGCCGTTCGCGTTATTGAAGTGCGCCTCTATTGCTTCGCACAGAGTGTATTTACCCCACAGCGTAGCGTCTGCGAAGTGTCCGAGTTTGCTCTTTGCTTCGCTTAAATTGTAGATTTTGATGGGCGTGTTAACTGCTCCCTTGTAGTCCGTCAGCAAGTTTACCGGGGCCGTTCCGAAATAGACCGGCACAACGGATGCCTGCGACGCGCTCTGCACTATATCCGTACCGAGAGAACCGTAAACGCCGTATTTGTATTCCGCCATTTTTAACCTCCAAATTTTTTATAAATGCTCCGAGTACGCGGCACCCGTGCGGTTAAGCCCGCGCTCGATGGTTATGGTCGCCCATGCGTAAAAGTACGGATAGGTGTCCGCTATCTGCCCGTCTTTTGTATATTGGCCGTATTTCACGCCGGCCTCTTTAACAAACCGTATCCCGTCCAAGTATTCGGCGTTTTCTATCTCCGCAAGTGTGCGGTCGAGAAAACTCCACACGTCTTTCCATCCGTCTGCCGAACGCTGAAACTTTCCGGTCTCGCTTTCAGTCGGATGCGCTCCCGGATTCCAAACGACAAAACTCAACTGAAGGCTCATTCTGTCATTCGATTTTGTTAAATCCTGCGCTCCCTCTAAAAGCTGAACCAGTATTGACGGAAACTGCATATCCGTCCCCGCGGCGAGCTTATCGTTTCCGGGGAGTAGCATCGGAAACGCCGTAGGGTTTACTTCTTCGTATGAATAAGTGTCTCCCTGCTCTTCGTCGTTCGGCCGTTTCAGTTTTATCTTCGGGCATACGTTTTTATTCAGCCATTCGGCTATTTTTTCTATGCATTGCACAATGGTCATCGCCTACCTCCGTTATCCTGCGGTTTGTTGCGCCAGTTGAATTTCGGCAATACCGCAATCCTCGCGCCACGCCACAATGCTGAATTCCCGCCCGTCGACATTCAGACTTTCGCCCACAGGTCGCCGTTTCGGCAAATCCTCCGCTTTTGCAAATACGACGAGGTCGTATTCTGTAAGACCGATTGAGGCGGCTCCCGATTCTTCGTTTTCGGACTCATCGAGTACCGCCGTTATCGTCTTACCTTCTATGCGGTGGCGTTCGCCGAATACGTCAAGGTCAAGAAAGATGTCATCCCTGTCGGCTGCGACCATTTCCGTGAATTTACTCAAACGACAGCATCAGCCGCATCGAATTCGGGCAGTTCGTCTGCGGGCGTTTCCTCTTCGTCTCCGTCGTCGGGAGTCTCGTCTCCGTCGCCTTCGGGGTTCTCGTCGTTGTTTTCCTCTTCGGTGTTCGTTTTGCCTTTACCCTTGCCTTTTTTGCTTGCGGGTTTGTTCGGCTTTTGCTCTCCGTTATTCGGTTCGTCTCCGGCATTGGCGGCAACTTTAACCGCAACGCCGAGACTGATAAGCCTTTCCTCTTCTTCCTTGGGCAATTCGACGGGACCGTCGTTTGCGCTTACGGGTTTAATCGTTTTGCCGACGCGCATCCCGTAAGAGCCTTTGATAATCTGCACCATAAATACGCCCTCCTTTAATCCTGCGCGTTAATCGCGTTGATAACGTACCAACTGTTTTTGTGGTTCGGAATTATCAGCGGGCGACTGGTCAGATAGACCTCGCGGGTATTCGAAGGAACGTCGCTGTAATACTTGGGAATGCGACGCCCGGCGTAGGTGTGGAACACGCCGTCCGACTGTTCGAGTTGCGAAACCGCACCGTAGAGCGTTCTGCCGCATCCGGGCGCGGTGAGAATTGCTTTACCCGAAGGGATGAAGTGACGGTCTTTGTCTTGGTCGTCCGTATAGGATGCCGAATACTGCAGAACGTCGACGACGTGTCCCTTGGCGTTCAGACGCGCGATTTTGGTCACGCCTGCGGGCAACTGCTGAGGGTCGATACCGCCCACGTTTACGTTGCGGTTGTCGAGCAGTTTGAGAATGGTCTCATCGTGCAAAATCGCATCGCCCACGTCCGGACTTACGAGAAGGTCGCTTGCGGGCAGTCCTTTCGCCGCGAGCATCTCCGCGACAACGAAAATATCGCCCAGAATGTCCGCGCCGGTTTTATCCCAGTCGGTCTTCGGCGTGTATACGGCGGGGTTCGAGCTTCCCTTGTAGAATTGTATGGACATATCTTCGCCTTCGCTTGCGTCGTCCGCGATGTGCTTCATGATGCATCCGTTCGTGAGCAGGGTTTCCGCTGCCATCGCCTCTTCGCGCCGGGTTATCGACTCGCCCATTTCGTCGAAGTCCTTAAGCAAAAGTGCGGTCTGACGCTCTGCGGGCGTGAGTTTGGAGAATAACGCTTCGCCGAACCCTTTTCTCGTGAGGTCGTCGATTGTCAGTGCGCGTTTAGGCGCAATGCGAGGGGGCGTGTAGCGGTCGACCGTATAACCTTTGCGCAGAATGGTCACGCCGCCTTTCCTCGGTGCGACGAAGGGTGCGAGCTTCTTGTTTCCGTCCTTGTATTCCACGAGGACGTCGGTCGTAGAGAACACGTCGGTTGCATCGTTCGTGGGGAAGTATCTATCCCTCAAAAACGAGCTGACGGGCGAAAGGCTTTCCACCGCCATAAGCAACGTGTGAGTATCGTAAATATTGAATGCCATTTTTGTTTAACCTCCCTGTCCTTAAATTTTCACGGCATCCGACAGAAGAATGCCGCCCTTACGAAGTTCCTCCTCGTCCGTAGCCTTGAGGGTATACCCGTCTGCTACGATGAGGCTGTTCCTGTTGAAGTGTCCCGTGCGATACGCGAAAGCCGAGGTATCGGCCGTTCCCGCATCCACGTCGTCCGACAGGATGCAGTTTGCCGTGAGCGTTTCCGTTTTTGCGGTTTCGCCGCTCCCCGTCGTCTTCAGAGTCGTACCGAGTACGACCATCTTTCCGTCCGTATCCGAAATGGCCAGCACGGTGCCGCGCTTGAGTTTCGTCGCCACCGTTACCCCTCTGAGCGTTACGGAGAACACGTCGGGCGCGGGCGTTGCGCTATTTACCAGTTCATCGAAATCTACTTTGCAGATTTCCTCGTTGAGATTGCTCATGCTTTACCTCCCTTGGTTTTTTGATACGCCTTTACGGCATTTGCGACAACCGCCGCCGTTTCGTCGCCGTCATCGGCGTTACCGCCGTTCGGCTTGCCTGCTACTTCGTCCGCGCCGGATGCGCTGGAGTCCGCTTCCATCTTTTGCAAAAACGCGCTGCCGAGCTTCGACTGCGCCTGCATTGCTGCCAGTGCCAACTGTGCCGCATCACAGGGAGTGTCGCCGTACTTCGCGTTTTGCACGAGACGCTTGTCGCCGATTTGCGCTTCGATGCTCTCGATTCCTTTGAGTCGCGCTCTTTCGGCCGCCGTCGCCTCGGTGCGAGCATTATCCGCTGCGGTCTTTTCGATAGACGCCACAATGTCGGGATACTGCTCTCTGAGTTCTTTTTCCGTCATGTTTGTAACCTCCGTTTTATTTTTATTTCCGGCCGTGACAGATGCGGCATCGGTTTCACTGAATATGGGGATATTCCCCGGAATGTTGCGGAAGGCGTGAACATCGTGTCTTACGCCCGCCACCATCATCACGCGCTTGTCTGCGCTCATTTGCATTTTCGGTTCGTTGCCACTGCCCAGCAAGGTATCGGCGAACCCTTTTTCTATGGCTTGACTGCCCGTCATCCACGTTTCATTCGTCATCATGCTACGGAGCGTTTCCACCTCGATTCCCGTTTTCGCTTTGTAAATTTCGGCGACAGCACGTTCGTCCGCATCAAACGCTTTAACGGCTTTCTTTAAATCGCCCAGCGTCATATAATCGAAGAACATTCCAGCCACGCCGTGTATCATCACAAGGCTGCCGGGATAGACTTGCACGTCGTCTCCGGCGCAAGCAATGACCGACGCTGCGCTTGCTGCGATTCCCTCCACGATGACCGTCTTATACCCAGTCAAACCTTTAAGCGCGTTATGAATAGCAATGCCCGTATAAAGGTCGCCACCGCAACTGTTCAGCTTAATGGTGATTTTGCTTTTGCCCTTAATCGTGGCGAGGTCTTCGGCGAACCCTTCGGGCGTTATGTATTGCCCTTCGAGCTTTTCGCCCGTCCAGAAATCGCGCGGCTGGCTTTCGCACACATCGCCGTACATCGTAATCTCCGCGCTATCCTCGCTGTCGTTCGTTATGACATTCCAGAACCGTTGAACGGTCGTCCCCGGTTTGGTGTCGTTATTCGTTTTAGGGATTTTCATACTTTACCCTCCTCCTTTCTAAGACTATTGATTATTCGCGGTAGCAACTCTGCCACCAGCTTATTTAGGTCATCGTCGTCGTTAGGCTGACTTTGACCGCCTTTCAGCATCTCGTTTTCCGTTGCCAGCTGTTCGGCGTTTGCTTCAAAACTACCGCCGTTCAAACGCACCGTCGCTTGTTCTCTCGTACTGAACCCGTTATCACAGGCAAGCTGCTCGGCTTGTATCTCTTTGACAGGGTCGAGTTGTCCCTGCGAAGGCCCTATCCACTCCGAACCCATCCACGCCGCTCTTATACGCGGGTCAGCAAAAAAGCCGGGAGCTTCGATACGCCCACGCGCCACAGCTTCATAAAGCCACACGTTATAAATCGGCTTGCAGAAATCATCTACAAACCATTCACGGCGCATCTTAAACGCTTTCCACGCTTCCAAAAGTGCGGCGCGTGACGCGCTGTACGATGCGTTAAATGCCTTCAGTAGTAAGTCTGCGGGTATTTCCAAAGCCGCGCCGACTTGCTTGCACACAGCGTTAACGAACCCCTCAAACCCACCGTTCGGGCGTTTCGGGTCTCCGAACGTCACGCTTTCGCCCGGTTTTAATACGTTTACCGTTCCCGGTCCCATTTCGTATTCGTTTTCGTCATCACTCACAGGCGGCGCGTTCTCGTCGCCCACCTCGTTATACGGCATCATGCTGGGGTCGGCTTCCGTCGTTATAAACGCTGTGAAGAAGCTCTCCACGACTGCCGCAGTCAGTTCACTGTCCGTGTATCTGCGCACCTGTAGGAGCGGCTCGATAACTTGTGCCAGATAACTCACGCCCCTATACTGCTCCGGTCTTTCCGCTTCCATAATGTGGAGAACATTCGGCAGTCCCGTCTCTTTCCCATAGGCTTCGACTCTTTTCCATTCCGTAGGAGTGCGGGTCAGTTCATACGGGTAGGTGCTTCGTATGTAATACGCAACGATTGCACCGTTTGCGTCGACCTCTACGCCGTCGTATATCGCGTTTCCGTTCTCCGCTTTCCCTTCCGTGATTCTCGCCACAAGGCTTGCCCCAGCAGAAAACTCTACCGGCGTTGAGACTCGGTCGGCTTCAATCATTTGAAACCGTAAACCATACGGATTGTACTCCGTAGGCTTTACGCGCTTCAAAAGAACGACAACGTCTCCGGAAAGCAGTCCCGAAATAAACGCCAAGCCTTGCGCCGTATAAAAGTTATTGATTCCCAGTGCGTCGCAGTTGCGCTTTTCGGCCGCCCATAGTTCGAATTCCGCTTCCGTTTTCTTTTGCCAGATGCGGGCATCTTCCACCGATAGGCCGAGCAGTTCTCGGTCGATTCGGCTCTTAAGCCATAGACCGCTGCCTATAACATTTGTTCGGTTCGTTTTAATTGCCGATGTCGCTATGGGTGCGCTCATATAAAGCATTCGAGCGCGTTGTCTTAGCGTCAGATTGTGCGCGTCAATATCTGCCTGCGGCGACCCGCTTCTTGCCGTAAACCCTTTCAGTGCTTTTTTCGTCGAGCTTGCTCCGGCTTCTCCGTAGCCACTGTTCTTCGGCAAAGGCGAAACGGGTTTGCTTGTAGGCTTTCCGTGTTCTTTGTCCATCTTGCCTCCTTACCAATCGCGGGGTATAACCCCGACCGCCTTTCTTACGTTACCGCCGCCGAGCAAGGCTTCCAACTCGGCGATTTCCTTTTCCAAGTCTTTAATTGCCGAGCGTATTGATGCAAGGTCGACATTGTAACGGGTGACGTTACGGCTACCTATCCCGTAGCTCTGCACACCGCCTTTCAAAATTTCAAGCTCTCGATTGCGGTACGCTTCGAGTCGTTCTTTTTTGTCTTTAATTTTTGCTTGGATGTCTGCCTTGTTCATATTGCCTCCTACCAGTCGTCGCCGTCTAAATACCTACTACGGCGCGTTCTCGCTTGTTTTTGTCGAACCACCGCCTTAGGCTGTTCTATATTCCCTTTTAGTCTGCGCTCTATCGCGTCCATATCCGGGTCAATAATTCGCAAGGCGGCGTTCGCGTAATTCCTACAGTCCAGAGCTTCGTTGCGTTGATGTCCGGGCAATTTGACCCATACCCAGCGGTCGCCGCGCCCGGTGTGGCTCAGCACCAGTTTTTCGGATAGCAATCCAGTAAAGTACGCGCTATCGTAGCCGCGTTCTCCGCGCGGAAAGTGCGAATAATTCGCGCCCGGTTCTTGCACTTTCAAGCTATCCATTATTTTGCTTTTGCCAGCATCCACGCCTATAGTGTATAAGTAGCACGTTATTCGTTTGTTGTCTTTCAACGCTACTTTCGTCGGCAAACCTACGAACGGTATATCCGGGCCGCCCTTGCCTTTAATTGCAAACACGCGCTTTGTAAAGCGGGCGCGACAAGCTGCATAGACCTCCTGCGTATAATGCCCGCCTGAGTCCACGCACGTCATCGAAATTTTCAAACCCTTTCCTGATTTGAATTTGTAGACGTGGTCTATCACGTCGTCCAATTTCGCCCACACCTCTTCGTTATCGGGTTTGCCCATTATAAAGCCTTTCTTGATGCCCCAGCTTTCTTTGAAGTGTCCGTGTCCCACCACCTCGTATTCGAGCCGGTTATCTTGCGTATCAACCCCACAGGTCAAAACGAGAACGCCGTCCGGCAGCTCCGCATCGTAATCTTCGCGCCGTGCCAGCATACTGTCTTCGTCCTCTAAATCGCCGCGGTCTTCCCACAGCTCGCCAAGCAAAGTGTTGTAAACAACCTTCAGCCGTTCCGGGTCTTTTCGTGCTTCGAGGAAACGCTGAATAATCGTCGCCCACGGCATCCAAGGACTGGCGAACGCCGTTAGCCAGAATGACCTGACGCCGCGATTATAAGCATCAGGGTTATCGGCTATCCATTTCGCCGGCTGTCGGCGCATCTCATCCTCGGTATGTAAACAGCCGCACGACTTGCAGAGCCAGTGCAGCGATTTAACGATATAATTCTTTTTGCGGTTTACGGTCTGCTCTTCGTAGTCAAATCGGATGTCGTCAAACCGTATTTCGTGCCACTCACCGCAAGACGGGCATTGATGACACCAGCGTTCTTGCGTTCCTCTGTCAAACGATGTTTCGATATTACTTCTCCCCTTAATGGTGGGTGTCGATGTCTCAACCGATTTCCGATTGTAGAACGTCGCTTGTCGTGCTTTCGCCAATTCCCACGGGTCGCCTTCCGTTCCGGCACTGGCCGCCCAGCGGTCGCGTTCATCGCCGAAGATATAACGCGCCGGCGTTGATGCGAGTGCGCTGGCTGAGTTCGAACCCGTAATTGTCAGCATCCCGCCCGGAAACGCTTTTTGCAATATGGTATTTCCACTGTCGCGGGATTTAACGTCCGACACTTTCGTGCGGAGCGGTTTGCTGTCTCTTATCATGGGCGCGATTCTTAACCGCGAAAATTTCCGCGCATCATCGAGCGTAGGCTGTATAAACATCGTACTTGCCGGGTCTTGACCTATGGTGTAAGCGATGCAGTTCAAAAGGAATTCCGACTTGCCGACCTGCGAAGCCGCCACCATTACGATGCTGGAAACTTTCGGGTCGTTAAATGCATTCATTGGTTCTTCAAGGTATGGCGTTCTCGAAGTTCTCCACGGTCCGGCTTCGGCTGCGCTCTCCGGCGAAAGTCGCCGGTACTTCTCGGCCCATTCGGAGACCGTCAATTCTTCGGGCGGTGCAAAGTTTTTTACAGCCGAGGCTATCGCCGCGTTTAGCCTACTCGTCGCCTTCTTCGGTGCTTTCTTCAAAATCTTTCCCTTGACGGTCTCTGACGCGCTTCTTGTATGCTTCAGGGTTGTACTTATAATTCGACAGGTCAATCAGAATTGCGTCAACCTCGCGCTTTACCCGATTCGATATCTCGGTCGGTTCAGTAATGGCCGCGAGGTCGATTGCAAGCCTGCCCGGAAGCGCGAGCATCATACTGCGGACGTTGAAGACGAGGTCGTTTGTCATCGCTTCCACGTCTTCGCTGCGGTGTAGCTTTCCCTGTATCTCATCCAGTTCAAGCTGTGCCATCTCCGCTTTCGCTTGTTTGAAATCGGCATCGGCGCGGAGCTTACGGCTTTCGTTATCCGCATCCTCTTGCGTCCCGTTGCCCGTACCCTTTTCGCTGACGCGCTTTTGTAAATATTCAATATACCGCCGAACCGAACCGAGCAGGTCGTATTTGCGTTGCCGACCCACCATCTCCGTCTGGAGTATTCCGTCCTGCGTTAATTGCTGGATTCTGCGAACCGTTAACCCGAAAAGCAAGGCTATTTGTTTCGTTTCGACCATGTTTTTCTTCGGTGTCGTTATGTCGCCGTTCGCCATAGCTTTCCTCCTTTTTTTTGCGTAACGAAACGCCTGATTTTTTCCATTAAAAACTACACGAATTTTGGGCTCGCCAGCACCGCAGAGAAAAAAGCCGCTCACAGTACCTACTCGGACCGTTATTCTCTTTCCGCGCTCTCGCGCCTTACTCGCCTTGGCGGCGTTGCCTTTCCTTTCGGTACTGTTTTGCGGCAAAGCGAACGCCACGGCTGGGTGCATCAGTTCCGTGGCGTTGGCTCTCATGTAGTTATTTCTTTTGTAACCTATCTATGTGGTGTTGCAATCGCGTAGTGAACAGTTCATCCATCTTTTCTTTGATGTCTGCTGCCACTTTGTCGTTCTCTATCATCTGCGGTATGCTTGTCGTGTGTATGGCGTACACAGGCATCCTGCTTTCACCCATGCGCTGAAACGGCAGGATAATCCCCTGCTTTTGCGGGGCGAGAAATACGGGGGTGTTGTACTGCGCCTTGCCGGTGAGTTTCTTTTTCTGCCCCTTATAAATCGCCGCCTTGACCGCGTACCTTTTACCTTTCGGCTTTGTTCGCGGGGTCATAGAGAAATGTAGCGGTGTCAGTCTGCGTCCTTTATAAACGAGTTGCAGGCTCTTCACGCTTGCCCCCGCCAGTTTCAATTCCCCCACGGTCTTTGCGCCTAATTTTGCCATCCTGCCCGCTGCCGAAACCTCGCTTGACTTGATGCCGTATACCGCCGTGACTGCCTTTGTTATTTGCGCCGGCGCACGGGACTTGCAGTCGCTGATGGTTCTATCAATCGCCTTCTGCATATCGGCATTCTGCCCTTGTATGGATTCTGCCAGCTTTTTGAAGTTCGGAAGGTCTAACTGTAAATTAACCATAACCGCCTCCCAGTACGCAAAAAACCGCACGGGTTTCCGCACGGTTTTCGACAGCATACAGTATAACACCCTTGACAGCTGTCGTCAACTGCCATTTACTGCCGTTTACTGCCGTTCACTGCCGTTCACTGCCGATTACTGACTTTTTTTCAGTTTTCGGGGCGAAAAATTCTCGCAAGTGCCAGCAACGCCCGTCCGTGCATTTTGAAAACCCTGTTATAGTAACCGTCCCGCTCTGCTTCAAAGTCTTTGTTTTGCCCATAAATTCGGCGACAAATCTCGGACCATTCTTCGGCGTAGTCGTACCGCATTTTTATGACGAGTGATTCGGTGGGACTTAAAACGGACATAAGCGGCTCCAGCTCTCGCCAGTCCGCTTCCAGTTCCGTTTCTCGCTTTTTCAATTTATCTTCAAGTGCTATTTTCCGTAGGACTTGGCGTTCGGTCGGGCCACCGTTGTCCCCGCCTTTCCCTTTCGGCATTCCGTCAAAACTAACCGCTTTGACATCGCCGTACCGCTCTATGGCATATTCCAGTTCCTTTCGGATGGTTTCGCACTCTATCGCTTTGTTGCGGTGCTGATTCAATCTCTTTTTTACCTCGCTCGTATTCGCCATAAATGTCGCCTCCTGCTATTGCCTATTCTGCAAAGATTTTATTGATTTCCTTTTGACTCAGTTTCCTTCCGTTCCTTATGCAGACGACGTTGTTATTTCCGGTTACCATCACAAATCGTTTGACTGTCGCATCCACGTATTTCGGGTCGAGTTCCATCGCGTAGCACACGCGGTCGGATTGCTCGCAAGCTATAAGCGTCGAACCGCTCCCGTTGAACGGGTCGTACACCGTTTCTCCACGTTTAGTGCTATTCCGTATCAACCTCAAAAGCAAGGCGACCGGTTTCATAGTGGGATGCAGTGCGTTCCTTGTCGGTTTGTTTTCGTGAATGACAGTCGTCGGCTCATCCTCTTTCTGCATTGCCGTCAAAATGTCCAGAAGTTCCTGTTTCTTCATCTTGGTGTAATCCACCGCTTCGTCTTCGTAAACCGTTGACTGCGTCCTGTCTTTTGTGAAATAGTGCGCTCCCTCTTTCCAACCGTATAGGCACGGTTCGTGCTTCCACTGATAATCTTGCCGTCCCATTACGAAGGCGTTTTTTACCCATATAATGCACTGTCGCACGTGGAGTCCGACCGCCTCGCAGGTCTTTCTGAATACCAGTCCGTTGCTGTCCGGGTGGAATATGTAAAATGCGCCACCGGGTTTGAGTCTTTCCTTTGCGTTCTCGAAGGATTCAGTCAGCAATCTCTCAAATGCACAGTCGCTCAGATTGTCGTTCGCTATACGCATTTTCTCTTCGGTGCCGCCTTCGTAGTCCACATTGTACGGCGGGTCTGTCAATAACAATTGGGTATACCCCCCCCTTGCCACATCGCGTCCACATCGCCTTTTTGGGTGCTGTCGCCGCAATAAACACGGTGCTTGCCGCCCAGTATCCAAAGGTCGCCACGGCGGCTTGTAGGCTCTTCTGGAAGGGGTATTTCCTCATCCGCATCTATCAGTCCCTCGGTCGCTGCGCTCAATGCATCCGCGATTTCGCCGTATTCGTCTCGCGTGAACCCCGTCAATTCGATAGGGAATTCTGCCGCATCTATCTTCTCAAACAGCCCCGCCAGTTTTTGCATATCGGGGTCTGCCAGTTCCGCGATGCGGTTGTCCGCTATGAGGTCGGCGAGTTCTTCCGCATCCGATGCATAGTTTTGATAATCTACCGGCACTTCGCTTAATCCCTCCAGCTGTGCCGCGGCAAGTCTGCCGTGTCCTCTGACTATCAACCCCGACCGCGTGCTAACAGTGATAGGGTTTCTCCATCCGGCGTTTCTGATTATCATCCCCAGTCGCCTAAGTTGTTCGTCCGGGTGCATATTCGGGTTTTCCGGATTTGGATGCACGTCCTCAACCGCCACTATTGCGTCGTGGGCGCAGTAGACGGGGATGCCGTCTGCGTAACCTTTTACGTTCATTTTGTTTGTCATAATTTGCTCCTATTTTTTATTTGCCCTTCGGCTCTCGATTCTCGCCTTTACGGCGGCTATCAGTTCGTCTTGGTTCATCCGCTTTCCCCGGAGTGAACGCATAACGTCTATGTCGTGTGTGCCTTCTATCAAAATGTGGCTTACTACCACCGTTTTGCTTTTCTGCCCCTGCCTATCCAGCCTTGCGTTCGCTTGCAGATACCATTCGAGGTTACTCGGCACTCCGAACCATACGATGTTACTCCCGCCCGCTTGCAGATTAAGCCCGTGTCCCATGCTTGCCGGGTGTGCAAAGAGAAGTCTGACTTTCCCCGCATTCCAATCTTCCACGTCTTTTCGCCCGGATATCGTTCTCGGCTCGTATTTCTCAAACCGTTTCATCAGTCGGTCGTAATCGTGCCGGAAGTTGTAAAACACCATCATAGGCTGCCCTGCGTTATCTTCCACCATCTCTTCCAGTGCATCAAGTTTTATGTCGTGAACCCACTGTACTCTCCGCTCGTAACCCGTGACTACGCCATCTTCGTCCACCATCGGCTCTTCGTAGTAGACGGCCCCGTTCGCCATTTGCAGAAGTTTATTCGTAACCGCCGCCTTGTTGCCTGCGACTACCTCCCCCTCTTCCAGTTCGAGGATGCAGTCCGATTCCATCTTGTCGTATTGCTCTCGCGCTTCGGGTGTCAGCTTCAACTTAACGATGCTATCGATTCGCTCCGGCATCTTCAAGTGGTCTTTTGCGGAAAGCGATATCATGATGTCGGACAGCTTGGCGTAGATTTGTTCGCTCGCTCCATCTCTCGGTATCCACTCATAGATGATGTTGCCGTTGCGCCGTCCCGGCATAAAGTATCGGCTTCGGTACGCGGTCATCGTTTTGCCCAGTCGCTCGCCGCTGTCCAAAAGATAGACCTGCGACCATAAATCCTCAAACCCTTGCGGACTCGGCGTTCCCGTCAAAAGAATTACGCGGTCGGTGATAGGTGTTGCTTTTCTTAACGCTTTGAACCGCTGGCTGGAATTGCTTTTGAAGCTCGACGACTCATCCACTACCACCATATCGAACGGCCACGGTATTTTCCGCTTGATGTAAAAGTCTATCAGCCATTTCACGTTCTCGCGGTTGATTATGTAGACGTCGGCCGTCGCGTTCAATCCGGCGATTCGCTGTTTTTCCGTTCCGAGAATTTTGGACAGCCGAAGTTTCCGCAAATGGTCCCATTTGTCTCGCTCGTCTTCCCACGTCACGTCTGCCACGTAAAGCGGCGCGATGACCAGTGCTTTGCTTATCTCGAAGTTGTCGTACATCAGTTTCTCGATTGCCGTTAAGGTGCAGACGGTTTTTCCCAATCCCATTTGAAGAACTGCGAAGACTTTTTTGTTCTCAACCATTCGGTCAATCGTGAATTGCTGATAATCGTGCGGAATGAATTTCATTCGTTGCCTCCCTGTGCTTTTACCTCTTCGATGAATTCCGTCACGGCGGCCGTAGTGTTTATGACTCGCACGTCGAACCCCATAAGCCGCAGTGCTTTGTGGCGGTATTTTTGCAAAGGCGAAAGCCGCCCACCCTTGGGCCTTTTGGTCTCGACAAAAATCACGCGACCGCCCGGAAGACACACCAGCCTGTCGGGCATACCTGCGTCAACCGCCGCGGATAACTTATACGCCGCACCGCCTATTTTCTTGATTTCGTCGCGTAGGTGTTGTTCTATCGGTTTTTCCTGCATACTGCCTCCTGTGCCTACATTCTACAATCTCTACAAAATTTTCTATAAATCCTTCGCGTATAGGTGCATTAGGCGTTTGCGTTCTGCCTATTTACCTATTTGCATTTGCTTTATTAAGAAAAAATGTAGTAAATGTAGGTTTTATCGGTATTCGGAATTTTAAATACTACGTATTTAAGGTCTCCGCTCCCGCTTTTTTCTCGCCTACTTTCTCGCCTACATTGTGTTCTAAAATGTAGGTCAAATGTAGGTTTTTCGTTTTTGAGAATGTAGTCGCCTTTTGTGCATACCTACTTTTTTTCGATTATGCGGATTCCGTTTCTTTGCGCTGCGCTAATTTCCTTCCGCATCCCGTTGCTGATTCCGTACCGAGTGCAAAGCCATAGTGCATCGCAACGTGTCAAAAACTCAATTCCCGCCAGAATGCCCTTTCGCCGCGCAAGCGCATCTTCATCGTCCAAAATATCGGGAAGGTATAAATGCGGAGCGTAAGGGGCCGCACCCTCTTGCAAAGCCGATAACGCCATCTCTTGGGCATAGCGACGGTACTCTGCGCGTCTTTCTTCGCTGTTCGCTTTGAAAGGACTGCAGATGAAAACTGCTTTTATTCTATCGTTCATATCTCGTCTCCCCAGCAATCCCACCCTGCACGTTCACGCCGCGCATAAAGTTCGAGCTTCTTTTCGGCAGGGTATAACCGCTCCATAATCTCATAGGCGATTCTCGGCTTTTGACTGTGCCGTTCGGCGCGTTCCGTGAACACGCTATGTATCTTGCCTCGTTCCGCTTTTGCTACCGGGCGCAATTTGCCGCGGTACATAAAAAGCAGATATTCGTGTCCATATCTTATCGTGAACGCTGCAGGGATTCCGTTTTCTTTGTTCCAGACCATTCGGGCGTGGAGCTTGTATCCGAGCCTTTCGGCTATCGTCTGCGCTTCGAAGAGGTATTTGTCAATCGTCCAAAGGAAGAGTACGCTATTCGGCTCTGTACGCCCCACAGCGGTGCGCAGGTGGCTCTCTATCTCTTCCAGCGGTATTGTCCTGTAATCGAGCGGGAGTCCGCTACTGTGCGCTCTGACGGCTTTACGGCCGCCCTTGCTTTGTTTCCACGGCGGGTCGGCGCAAATCACGCCGTACCGCTCCGTTGTGCTGAAAATATCAACTTTCATTCTCGCCGTCCTTATTCGTTCTCGAAAGCGTTTTTGATGTCGATGCGGATAATCTTTCCGCATTTATAGACCGTGATATTACCTTTCTCCAGCTTCTCGCAGAGACCGCTTTTTATCGTCTCCACGGCTTTCAAAATCCATTCCGCGTTCATTGCTTTTTCCACCTCCTTCCCGCGCAAGCGAAGAAGTCTTCGGTCGGCGCAGAAAATCCGGTGATTACTACGGCAGGCGTTGTTTCGTTGCAGAAATAGTCGCCTTCGCCTATGTAGGTGCAGTTCGCGCAATTGTGGCATCCCTTTGCATCAAGGTCGATTCCGCTTTTGCGGCGACCGCCGTTCTTATGCTTTTTGTTCATAATCAATCCTCCGTTTTCGGTTTAATAAATCCGCGCTGCGAGCCATACGGTCCGAACTTGTCCGGGTATTTGCTTTTTATCCATCCGAGCTTTTCCAGCATCGCGTTTATTTGGCGCGTATCGCTTTTCAGCATCCGCGCTTCGGGTTGTTGCAAGCATTCCGTCCAGACCTCTATGGCGCAGACCTTTGTCCGTTCTACGCCGTTAGGCGAGCCTTTGAAAGTCTCCACGCTGGAGTAATATTGCATTCGTTCAAATGATGTTTTCGCCGCCCAGTCTGCGGGCAGTGGTATACTTAGGTATCTTTCGATTATGCCCTGCCGAGGGTCTTCGCTGGTGTGCTTTTCCTGCTCTCTTTGCGCGGCGGCGGCTTCTTCATCGGTCAATTCCATAATGTTCTCGCCTGCGCGGTAGAGTTCGAGAGCTTCGGCCCATACTTGATGCACCTCTTCGGCTGTCATCCCGTTCGCGCCCCACACTGTTTTTGTTCGGCGTTCCGCATTTGTATCGACTACCCAAAACCGCCTATTTCCGGTATCGTCTTCAAGGAACGAAGACTCATTTGTCGTGCCGATGAATATGCTGTGTCTACGGTTGATGGTTACGTTTCGGGCATAAGCCTTACGGTAGGTATCCTCGGTTTTGCTTATGTAATTTTTGATTGCGTCCCTGTCGCTCTTTTTCAAAGCGGCGAGTTCGCCCATCTCCACTATCCACGCGCCGTCGAGAGCTTCATAGCTCTCTTTGCCGCGGATTTCGGTTATCGAGTTGCTGAACCATTCCCCTGCGAGCCTTTGCACGATTAGCGTCTTTCCTATGCCTTGCTTTCCTACGATGGTCAGCATATGGTCGAATTTGCATCCGGGGTCATATATTCGTGCTATCGCGGCTATTATCGTTTTCCTTGTTACGGCTCTCACGTATGCGCAGTCTTCTGCGCCGAGGTAGTCAATCAGCAGTCGCTCTACTCTCGCGCGTCCGTCCCACGTCGTGCTTTCTATGAATTGTTTTACGGGGTGGAACGACCGTTCCTCGAAAACGAGGGCAAGTGCATCGAGCAGTTTCCCTTTTGCTTCGATGCCGTAGACCGATTCCATATAATCGCGCAGTCCCGCGTCGTCGACGTCCGTCCACATCGCTCCGTCGCGCGGCCACGGCAGTTCGCCTTTGACCGTGCATCGGTCGCGGAAGAGGTCGCGTCCGTGTATGGCTTGCAGATTCGGGTCGTTCTGAAGGATGAGTTTCAAATTGGCAATTGTAGGCTCGTAACCGCCCGCTTTATTCGTCTTGAGCTTTTTCATCCATTCCGCATCATCGCTGTCTTTGAAACCGTCTCCGAATTCGGCTTTCGCCTTTTGTATCTTTTCTTCGCCTATGGTGAGCTTCACGTTTTCGTCCGCTCCGACCAGCTCCATCATTTTGCCCCAGCTCGGCAGCTTATTGACGGGTGTGCCTTCTTTCGCATCAAGGTCTTCCTCCCCGAATAAGTGAATACGCACAAGGTCAAAAGCGTTGCAAAGCTGACCGCTCGCAGGGTCTGTCGCGTGGTTGCTGTAGGCGAATTTGTCTTCATAAATCACAAGACCCGCCGCTGTGCTGCCGTTCGCATAAGTGTATCTGCCCGGCGTACTGCATTCGGTGTAAACGTCCGGAAGGAATGTCGCTATTGCATCCTCTATCGTGTAAGTTCTGCAAAATGCGCCGATTAGTCCGGTCT
This sequence comes from uncultured Christensenellaceae bacterium, assembly GCA_910588465.1. Taxonomy (GTDB): domain Bacteria; phylum Bacillota; class Clostridia; order Christensenellales; family Borkfalkiaceae; genus Gallimonas. The sequence continues at coordinate 41,209 of CAJUOP010000002.1, forward strand.
TAGCGAGAGGGTCGCCTTGCTTTTCTGCGGCTTTCTTGCGCAGGCCTTTGCATCTGCTGGATTCGGGCCAGTTCGAAGTGTCGCGCCAGTCCGTGTATTTGGAAAGTACCGCATCCGGGTCTAAAATGGGCGCATCCACATACTCGAAGAAGAATTCCGCATCCTTCGACGTGCTGGGCCAGTACATCAGCCGTGTCGGCTCGTAGGTCGTATCGTCGAAATAGTCAATCCCCAGTTCGTTTGCAACGAACCGGGCGATGGCTTCGTACTCTTCGGGTGTAACGTCACGGCTCATCGGTATAATGAACCTAAGGCGCGGATGCTCCGGCGTATGTTTGTGCGTGGAATACGCGGCGACCGCATATGTCGTCATCAATTCCACGTCATCCCAGAAATCGGTCGGAGCGAAGTCGGCATCCAGCGTGATTAAGCTACGCGATTGAACGTATCCGTTTCTGCGCCGTCCGTTCTTCAAAACGCCGCCTACGAAACCACCTATGTCCTTTATTTGCGATTGGCTGTCTTTGCCCATGTTGCGGTATTCGGCAGCTGTTTCGTGCGTCCTTACGGTTTCCGAGATGCGCTCCAGCAGCTCCGACCACGTAACAGTTTTGTTTTTCCATTTTTTCTCGAAACGGTCGCGTCCTATCGCTATATGTAATTCCAGCCGTGCGCCGTTTTTTAACTTGATTTCTGCCATCGCTTGTCTCCGTCAATCTTTTTTGTAGTAAGTCGTTAGGTATCCCTCGGCGTTCAGCGGTAGTCCTTTCAGCCATTCAACGTCTTTAAGCCGCATAATGTCGCGTATGCGCTCCATATCGGTTTCCGCGCTGTCTCGGTCGACCTCTACGATTACTTCGTCGTGAACGTGAAATTGCGGGGTGTAGCCTGCCTTATCCAGTCTCAGCATTGCCGCTCCGAGACAGTCTCTCGCTACAGCTTGCGTGATGTTTTCGGTTATCTTGCCGCCGTAGGTGTCCACGGTTTCCCATTTCTTCGTTTCGGGTGTCTGCCCCATGTATTTGATTGAGCTTCGCATTCCGATACGCTCTATTCGCGCTTTTTGGTATGCGAGAGCGCGTCCGGACGGAAGTGTGATGTATAGCGTTCCGTCCAGCATCTGAAAAGTGATGCCGTGCTGGATTGTTATGCATACGCCGGGGTGCGCTATGGCCTTTTTTGCCGAGTTCTCCGTCGTTCGCCACAATTCCGTTATTTTGCTGTTGCTTCCCCGCCATACGTTGACGATGTGCTGCATTTCGTCTTCGGTCAGTCCCATCGCCTCGCCACCCATTTTCTTCATTGCGCCGACCGCGCCTTGATAGCCGAGGGCAAGTTCGGCGACCTTTCCTTTTTTCCTAAGTGGACTGTCTTTCGTGATTTCCTCTATCGGAACATTGAACATTTGGCTTGCCGATGCCTCGTATATTTTGCCGTGTGTCCGGAATACCTCCAGCCGCCACTCTTCGCCTGCCAGCCACGCTATGACGCGGGCCTCGATGGCTGAATAGTCGGCAACGGCGAACGTCCTTCCTTTTCGCGCTATGAAGCTCGTTCGTATTAACTGGCTGAATAAATCCATAGGCGACTCATACAGAATTTCCAAAAGGTCGAAATCTCCGTCTCTGACTATCTGATGCACGAGGTCAAGGTCTTTCAGCTTGTTCTGCGGTAGGTTCTGTAATTGCACGATGCGTCCTGCCCACCGTCCCGTTCTCTCTGCTCCGTAGAATTGAAGCATTCCGCGTATGCGTTTGTCGTGGCATAATGCCCGCGCCATCGCGTCGTACTTGGCCACGCTGGTCTTTCCGAGTTCCTGCCTTATCTGCATAAATTCCACCACGTCGGGTTCGCTTTCTCTGCATTCGCTTATCAGCTGTTTTACGCCGTCCTTATCAAGTGAAGGCGGGTCAAGGTGTTTCGACCTTAGCCACTTGCGGATTTGCTGAAAACTCGACGGATTATCTATTCCGCTTATTTGTCGGGCGCGGGTTTCGAGTCTATCGGAATACCGCTCCGAATAATGAAGGATATTTTCTACGAGCGTGGTGTCTATCAGAACACCGCCCTCGTTTATTTTCTGGTCTAAGCACCACAGTGCGTGTTCTTCCGGTATGGTCTCCGGTGCGGATTCCATAACGTGGAATATGGCTCGTTCGGTTACCACGTCTTGTTTGTTGTACTCTTTATACAACGCCCATTTTTCCGGTTCATGGCGCGGAAGATTTCGCGTCCGTCTGCCATTCGTCTTCGTAGGGGCGCAGGGCCTCGAAAAGTACATAATAAGTCGTTTGCCGATTGCCATTTTCTTTTCGTCCTCTTTTAGTCCGAGGGCGTTGCCCACATCTGCGAGGCTCCGAGGCAAGCCGAGCGTGGAGGCTCTGACCGCCGTGCATTCCCATTGCGCCGGGTCCATATAGATATCCAGCCATTTGGTGAGACACGTTCTCTCGAAGTTCGCGTTGTGCGCGATTTTTATGACATGGGGATTTGCCAAGTCGGCGAGAACCTTTGAAGGGAGGCTCTCGCCGCAGGCAAAGTCCACAACGTCGACGGGGTCGTCGTTGTAGGCATACGCGAAGAGTAGAACCTCAAATGCGGGGTCATCCACGTAGCGGTACACCCCGCACGTCTTGAGGTCGGTCTCCGAGTATGTCTCGATGTCGATAAAAAGTTTTTTATCCGAAGATGTCGTCATCGTCGTCGTCGAAGTCGTCGCCGAAGCCATCGCCGAAATCGTCCTCCGCACGGCTACGCCCGCTGAGAGGTTCGCCGTCTTTGAGTTTCTGCACGTTGTTCAGTCCCGCCGCTACGCCGTTGCTACCGCTGGTGTTGAACGGATAGAAGTTGACCGCTACGCGGCCGTAGCAGCCGGAGTATACCTCTTCCGCGTCGAGTATCGGTTGTACGTTCTTGTCGACGATGCCGGGTTTCGTTTTGCTGGAACAGTTGAAGAAGTAACTGTTTTCGAAGGCCTCGTCGTCGGGGCGTTCCTCGTCGCCGTCGCGCAGGGGCAGTTTGAGTTTTGCGGGAATTTTCCCTTTCCACTTTGCGGTCTTACCCTGCTCTTTGGCGGTCTCCACGGCGGCGTTGATTGCCGCTATCGTCTTCTTGTCCGATTTCGGGATGATGATGCAGACGCTGTATTTTTCGTCGCTGCTGTCGTCCATCGCCGAGGGTTCGAAGATATGTACGTAAGAGAAACGCACCAGTCCCGTTACCACTTTGGTGTTTGCTTCGTTGTTTGCCATTTTTATAAGTCTCCTTATTGATATTTTCTCGCACAGTTGACTCGGTGCGGAACGAGTTCAAGATTGGACTGGCGGTTATTCCGCTTGTCTCGGTTTAGGTGGTCGATGGAGAGGTGTATATCTCTCAGCTTTCGGGTATTAGGCGGGATGGTGTTCCCGTTGCAATCTCCGAAAAATTCAACCACCTTTATGTGTGTGAACGGTCGGACTCTTTCGCCGTGAACCGTGAAGTCCGGGCGAAGGTATCCCGATGAGTTCGGTTGCTGGGCGAGGATTCGATTGCTTTTCTTTGAATACCACCGCCCCATATTGCTGACAAAATATTCGTCATAGGCTTCTGCCCATTGTTCGTTCGGCAAGTGCCGCGCCTTTACGGGGGATTTCATTACACCCCCCCCCTCAGTCTGGGATGTCGTCGGCGAAATCGTCGGCGGCCGAGCTTTTGTAAGGTTCGCGCGAGTCGCTTTCGGGAACGAGAACGGGTGCGCCTTGCGGCTTCTCTACGAATTTGCCTACCAGTGCCGTGAAGTTCTTTTTTCCTACGAGAGCTTCGAGCTTCGTCAGACTCTGCAGTTTCCGTTCGAAGAGCAATTCTTCGGCGTAGCCGGCCGCTGTCAAGGCTTTGACCGCACCGTCCTCGTCCGTAATCTTGCGCCGCGTGATGCCTTCGACGACTTTGTATCCGCTGTATATCTCGCCTGCCAGTGCCTGTTTGAGGGCGTAATCCTGAACCTTTTTCGCCCAGTCGATGAGTTCATCGAGCAGAGGGAGCAGTTGCTCAATCTCGCCCTTGGAGAGCAGGTCGGGGTCTTTCAGCGTCTTTTCGTCGAGCTGCATTGTTGTCTTGGTTTGTTTTGCCATTTAGTTTCCTCCTAAAATTTCGGATATTTTTCCGAGCAAGTATCCGGCTCTTGCTCTACACGCTGCCTTTGCTTTGCAGAATTTGCATTGTGCGCCAGTCGCGTATTCGCGCGTCGAGTTCGCGGCTTTGTCGGCTCTCGGCTTCAATACACCGTCTGCCCATTCGAGTAAATCTTCCACGGGCATCGTCTCCGTGCTGATGTTGTTGATTCGCGGCTGGACTATATGCATCGTGACCGTTTTGAGGTTGTCGTAGATGCACTCCATTTCCTGCAAAAAGCCGAGTGCGTATGCCCGCATCTGAGAATTGTTTTCGGCGTTGACCGGGACGCCCTTTCCGTATTTGAAGTCCACGATGTGAAGGTCATCCCCACCTACGGCGCAAAAGTCGACCGTTCCGAAAGCATCCGGCACCCAGCGGTCAAACCGTACCCGTTGTTCGATGTACGCTCGCGCTTGATGTCCGTCCAGTTGCATCGTCTCGACGATGTTCTTGCAATACTCCACGTATCGTCCCGTGAATTGCCACATTTCGGGCGAGGTCGTTTCTTTGAGGACATTAACCCTTTCGCGTTTCTTCGCGTCCGTGGGGTCGAATTCTGCCCTCAGACGCGCCTCTGCGACTGCGTGGGCGGTTGTGCCTTCTTCGGCGTAAACGCTGCCCTCGTCTTCGAAGAGGTCTTCAAGGATTACGCTCCCCGGACACGCCATCCAGCGACCGGAGCCGCTTGCGCTTAACTTTGCGTGAACGTCGGGCATTAGAGCAGTTCCTTTAATTTCTCGGCGAATTCATCCCACTTGTCTGCCGGAAGCGCGGAGATGTTCTTTGCCGAGTAAGCGTTCAGCAACGCTTTTACTTTGTCGATGCTGCCCGTCTTCGTCTTAACGTCTGCGGCGAGTGCGCGTATCTCTTCCTGCGTAACTTTCGGCTTGTCCTTTTTGCCTGCGCTCACGCCGTCAGAAACGGGCTTTGTCGCCTTTTTAGATGCGGGGGCGGGTGTTTCCTCTACCGCATCCGTACCGCCGTTTTCTTCGGCATACATCGCTTCGAGAGCCTCACGCTTTTGCTCTTCCGTCCACTCGTCTTCGTCCGTCGCGTCGGCTGCGCTGTTTACGGTCGTCACGATAGTGGTCGCGTTCTTTTTGCTTTCGCCAAGTGCGGCGATGAGCCTGTTCAGTATGCTGTGCGTTCGCTCATCGAGCGAAATTGTTACTTTAATTTCCATAATTTTAACTCCTGTCGAATTTTGATTTTTAAGACCCTTTGTCGTTATTCCAGAGCCTTTGTCGAATGATGGTTTTCTTTGTAAAAATTTGCTTATCTTGCGTTTTCCGTGTATCCGCATTCCGGACATTGCCAGACGCCGGCCTCTTCGTCGTACTCCATATCTGCATCGCAGTTCGGACACGTCATCGCTTGTTCACCTCCTTTCGGTTTCGGTTCGAACAGTAGCGTGTATAATTCGTCGAGCCACCGTCCGACCTCTGCCGGTATTTCCTGTCCTTTAGTCATTGCCGCGAACCACCTCCTTTATTATTGTTTTGTGGTCTGTAAGTCCACTTTGTCGGCAAAAAAATTTACTGCTCTATCGTCAGCAAATCTAACGGCTTAATCCCGTAGATTTCCGCGATTTGCGCGACCGTATCAACGCGCATAACCGTTCTACCCTTGAGGTAACTGCGCAACGTGGCCGGGACGATTCCCAGCTTTTCAGCGAGGACATCCTGCGTGTCGCCGTGTTCGGCCATAAGTCCTTTTATCTTTGCTACATTTACCTGCATTCATCTTTACCTCCTATTTAGATTCCGTTCTGCTTTGGTATTCAGCCACCGCCGTGAAAAGGTCTTTGTAGTAGCTGCCCCATGTCCAGCTCCCGTCCGGTTCAACGGGACTTGGCGCGATTATGTATTCGTTGCGTTCGACGGCTGCTATCAGCATAAAGCCTTTGCGCTCATCGAGCAGAATGCATTTTCCGCATCCTTTGTTGTAGAACTCAGCCATTTTGCACCTCCTTGGCTTTTATTCCTTTTATCGCTTGCAACACTGCCGCCAGCATAGGAATAACTATTGTATTTCCCGCTTGCTTGTAGAGTTGTGAGCTTGCTTTGTCTCTGCCCTTGTAGTGCTTTTCTTCGAGTGCTTTCTTCGCCGTCTCGAATTGCTCATCCGTAAATCCAAATAACCGCCAGCACTCTTTCGGGGTCAGCTTCCGTACCAGACACGGCTTGCCGTCGATGATTACGATGTAATCGTCCGGAAACTCCCCCGTTTCAGTGTCACGCTCTATCACGACGTTGTCTTTCTGAACGGATGTTATGGTGTTTGTGCATTGGTCGGCTCTGATTTCCAGCATCTGCACCGTGGGTGCGCCCGCTGTCCTGTCGCTTGGATTCTCCGGGTTTCTGCCCCGTAATGCCCCCACTACGAACACGTTTTCCTGAAAGGTATTCGCGGTTACCGTAGGCACGACGTTGCCGTCTCTGATGCCACCGTCGTTCTTTCCGCGCGGTCTCTGCAATATCTTGACCTCGGTGTTCCCGCCCGCTCCCGTGGGTATTGTGGGGCATACGCCGTCTTCGTCGTAAACTCGCCGACTGATGTCGTGCATCTTGTCCCATTTGTCTCCGACCAGCATTCCGACCGGCTTTAATTCTTTTTCACTCATTCTCGGTTACCTCCTGCACGACGATGTCCCATCGGTGCTTTTCGTCTCGGCTTCCGCGTCCTCCGACACGAATAGCGCGACACACGTCGGTTCTTTGAATTCTCGCGCTGTTAAGGTTCGACAAATCGTCCCCCCCCGCGTGTACTATGGAGTGATTCCGATGGCAGAAGTTGCTCTCCAACCGCGACTGTATTGCGTCTGCTTTGATGTAGTATTTTCGGTCTACCACCGGTTCGAGCAGGTCTTTTAGCTTCAATTCCAGCGGTATCGGTTTCGGGAACGCGAACCCTTCGGTATCGTTCAAAATCGAGACGGCTATCACTCTTTCGCGGTTCTGCGGCATCCCGTATCCGGTTGCGTTCAAAACTTGCCAGTATGTCGTGTATCCCAGCTCTTCGAGTTGTTTGAGCCATTCGTCGAAATGCGGTTTGAATTTCTTTTGCACCAGTGCTTTTACGTTTTCCATCAAAAGATATTTAGGCGGCGACCCCCCCCATTTTTGGTGTAGGCTCTGAGCAGTCGGCGCACCTCCCACAGTAGGCTGCTCCGCGTTCCGCTTCCCTCGGCGAACCCCTTTTGTTTTCCAGCGTTGCTTATGTCGGTGCAGGGGAAGCTGTAAGTCAGCAGGTCGCATTCCGGGAGCCGCTCCACTTTCGTGATGTCGCTCGGCTTGTAGTCCGTTCCGTGTATGGCGTTGTATGCGGTTACGCAGTACGGGTCAATCTCTACGATTCCGACTGATTTCCACTCTGCACCTATGTGGTCGAGAGCGGCTGCCTGTGCGCCTATTCCGGCGAAAAGCTCTACTACCCTCAGCATTCGTGCATCACCTCTTTTACGGCGGTTTTCAGCCTCGTTACGGTCGCCTTGTCGACGAATTCCCACGGGTATCCCTTGTCGCATCCGAAATGTCCGTATATCGCCGTGTGCTTGTAGCCTATGTCTTTCAGCTTAAGCTGCCGTATGATGCCCGCAGGCGTAAGGTCAAACGCCTTACTTATCGCTTCGGCGATGTACCTATCCGGGGTGGTCGTCCAAGTCCCGAACGTATCCACGTTGACTGCAGTGGGTTGCGCTCTGCCTATTGCGTAGGCGATTGCCACCTCGCATTTGTCGGCAAGGTCGGCTTTTACTATCGCGTTGGCAATGTAACGCGCCATATACGCGCCGGAGCGGTCAACCTTCGAAGGGTCTTTCCCGCTCATCGCGCCGCCGCCATGATGCGCAATGCCGCCGTAAGTATCAACCATCAGCTTGCGTCCGGTCAGTCCCGTGTCGGCTTCGAACCCGCCTTTGACGAACCGTCCGCTGGGGTTGATTATAATTTCGGTCTTGCTTATATCGAAATCGCAGAGCGCGGGTTTGATTATCAATTCGCGCACCCCGTCTCTCAATGCGTCGAGGTCTGCATCTGCATCGTGCTGAACCGAAACCAGCACCGACGCTATGTATCTGAATTTGTCGTCTTCGCCGTATGCGACCGTTACCTGCGCTTTCCCATCCGCGCCCACTTTCAACTCGTTACGGCTCTCGCGCATCCGCATAAGGTTATCGGTCAGTCGGTGCGCAAGGTCGGTGGCAAGCGGCAATTGCGACAGCGTATCGTTCGTTGCGTAGCCGTACACTATGCCTTGGTCTCCCGCGCCTTGTTCGTGAGTCTCGCTCTCGTCGACCGCTTGTTTGATGTCCGGGCTTTGCGCGAAGATATCGTCTACGAAGCTGTCAGGCGGCTCGTAGCCGATTTGCTTGATGGCTTTTTCCGCTACCGCTTGGTAGTCCACTTTTGCTTTTGTCGTTATTTCGCCGGCAATCATCAGCACCTCGTGCGAGAGCATAACCTCACAGGCCACTCTGCTTTCGCGGTCTTGCGCCATGCATTCGTCAAGGATGCAGTCCGCGATGTAATCGGCTAATTTGTCCGGATGCCCAGCTGTTACGCTTTCTGCTGTTATAAATTTCATTGTGTATCTCCCTCGGTCTGCTCGGCTTGGAGCAGCCGGTCAATCTCTGCGATGTCGTTCTTAAATTTCGCCATCGTTTCTTCGTGGTTACGTACCTCTTCGCGCATCGCGTTCTCGGTCTGCGCTTTGTATGCTTTCAACGCCTCACGGATTATCGCGCTATGCGGCAAAGGTGCGCTTGGCTCTTTTTCTTCGTTCGGGGGTTGGGGGGGGGACTGGGTGCGTTTGCCTCTCGGCAATTCTCGCCAGCTGATGCCTCCCTCGACCAGTATTTTCTTGATGTCTTCCGGGGTACAGAGATTGAGCTGCGCCAGTATGCCGACTTGCTTCTTTTTGTCCTTGGCTTCCTTGTAGCTTCTGACTATTTCGTGTGCCGTCATTTCCATGCCTTACCTCCTTCGCCTGCTCGCCGATTTTAATGTGTCGGGATTTACCGCCGTTACTTTGATGTCGAATTTGGCTTCCACGGTGATGCCTTTCTCGGCGCAACGGCGCACCAGCTCCGCCTCTAACACACCGCCTATGCTCTCAACCACGCCCTTAGCGGCTACCATCAGCGCGGTCTCTTCGATTGCCTTGTATGCGTCCTTATCAATCGCCATCGTTCGCGTCCTCCCACAGTTTCAATTCGTTTTCGTCGTCAGTCGCCATAATTTGTGAAATCGAAACCTCATAGGCTGTTCTGGTCTCTTTGTTTCCGTCCGTCAGTGTCTTTTCGTATTCGCGGCTTTGAATTCGTCCGAGTATCTGCACTCGGTCTCCGGTCGATAAACCGCTTACAAAACGAGCGTTTCGCCCCCATGCTATGGCGGGTATGTAGTCCGATTTGTTGTAGGCGCGGTTTACGGCTATCAGCACGTCGGCAATCTCGCGGTTGAACGGCGTTGTCCTGTAGGTCGGCTTTTTGCAAATATACCCGGCAAGTGCCACGATGTTTGTTTTGTCGCCCTTAGGCTCATCCAGCAATTCGAGGATGAACACGTAAAGCTGAAGGCGCGATTTGCCGTCTATGATTTTGTTGTAAGAACGGAATTGCCCCAGCGCATGAATGGTCTTTCCCTCTGCCCAGTCTTTCGGCATGATGCGTTCGGAAATGACGACGGGGAGCGTGTCGTGCGTTCCGGAAAGGCGGGCGATTCTCACTTTGCACTCGTAGAATTTTTCGCCGTAGCTTTCGTGCGAGAACACGCTTTCGCTTGCAATCTCGCCGCTGATATAGGTTTTGTTGTTCTGCTTATTTTCTGCCATTTGATTTTCCTCTTTTCTTTGATTTCTTTGCCGCTTGCGCGGTTTGGTGTTTCAGTTTTGCGATTAGTATCGCTGTCTCGGTTAGCTCTGCGTCGGTCTTCAGTAAACCGTAGCGGTTCAAAATTGCAAGCTCTGTCCGCGTTATAATCGTCAAATTTTCAAGTGCCACGTTTTCATGGTTGCCGTCTTTAAACAGAACGATTGCGCCTTTAGGTAGGGGGCCGTTAGCGGCTTCCCATATGAGGATGTGTTCCTGTCGCCAGTCTCGCGCCCCTTCGCCCAGCTTTCGCCATAGGTATCCGTCAGATTTCATCAGCACCGTTCCTATCGGCTGTTTGTTGTACGGGGTGTGTCCTTTGCTGAACCAGCTTTTTTCACATCCGGGCGGGCAGTAGCCTTTTTTGCCTTTGTTTGGCGGTATCGCTCCCGGTTTAATTCGACAGTCGCGGCCGTTGCGGAGTTTGAACCTCGACGTATACGCTTTTATTTGCTCCGTCGTATAATCCGTTCCGAATTGCCCATTCAGCAAGTTTGCCAGCTCTTTCATCGACCGCCCCGTCACGTTCTCGCGTATAAACTGTGCAATTTCGGGCGGGTATCGTTTCGACGGTCGTTGAAGGGGTTTATGCCATAATCCGTTTGTCAATTTGTGATTGCTCGCGTAGGCGTGTATTTGGCTTGTCGTCATTTCGATACCGAATGTTGCGCTTACCAACTCTGCCAGTTCGGAGTAATGCTTACCTTGCACGTTCTCAGCTATAAAGGCTTGCATCTCCGGCGTGTAGATTCTACGCGGCATTAGCTACCTCCCCCCCCACCGAGAAGTCCTTTCCTCTCGACGGGTTCGTCTTTACCGCGTAGTCCGTATCGGAGCATTCCCGGAAGCGGCACCTCGTCTCCGTCCGGAGTCGTGTAGCCGTACTCGTTGACGAGTTGCATCGTCTTAAGCGCAAGCTCTCCGTTTCGGATAACTGTCTCCGCGACCTTTGTAACTGCCTGCGCTTTGTTGATTTCGCGCTGGAGCTGCTCATCGGATAGGTCATCGTTTGTGATGGCATCTAACGCGCTGAACAGGTATTCATTAAGGTCTGCAAGTGAATTCATATTTACCTCCTTGGTTTTCGGTGACGCCCTTGCGGGCGTTTCGGTCGGTTACCGTCCGGCTCTCGTCAGACCGAAGTTTCTATCATAATCTCGCCGCGATTGCGTCCCGCCATACCGCCGCGCTCGGCGTATTTTATCGCTTGGCTTTTGGTATCGTGTCGTGCGCTTTCGTAGGCATTGAATTTGTTTACGGTGCATCTCGTGTTCGGGGCGGGTTCGACTATCAACGTCCCGAAGGAGCTGTGCCAGCCAGTCGAGGTTTTCTCAATTCGCCATACGTTCTTTACTGTCGTCATGCGCACCCCCTATTCTTCCATCCCGGCAAATCTCGGCAGAAACCGATTATCGAAGGTCTTGTTTACCCTGTCGATGTGGTTTTGAATTTCAATGAAGTCGTGCGCGAAATTGAAAGCATCGGCGTTCAGCCAGTCGGCAAGTCTAATGTTGAAATGTTCGGCGGCGAGGTCTACGTCCATTTGAGCGGTTATTCTCGAACCGCGTCTGATGCCCATTTCCTCGGCTCTGGTGCATATTCTTGCTATCAAGTTCAGTCTCTCGATTGCCTTATCGGATGCGGTTTGCTTAGCGTTCATTTGTTATCCTCCGAGTCTTGTAAATATTTTTTGAGGAATTCTTCCGGGTCCATCGTTTCGTAGTCATCCTCAGCGTCGCTATCGTAGCAGTCACTTTCTCGTTCGTATTCGTCGTAGCGGTCGTTTTCAGCTTCAAAGTCGTAATATGTGGGGTCGGTGTCTCCGCACCTTCCGTCGCATCTTCCGTTCAAAATGCAATCATCGCAAAGGCTCATTCGTCATCGTCCTCCTCGTCTTCGTCGTCATAGGAGTCATCTTCGTCGAAGCTGTTTTTCGTGATGCGACCGTAAGTGTAGCCGTTGTCGTTTTTAAGGTATACCTTTGCGTCTTCGTCGAAGTCTTCGAGGTAGGCTATCAGTTCGCCAACCGTCATCGTCTTTCCGCATTGGTCGGGACTGTATCCGTCTCTGCGTCCGTCAATGAATACTTTTGCCATTTGTGTTTCCTCCGTGTGGCCTGTCATCTTCAGAGCGGGTAGGCCGTCTTCCCGCTGACACCCTTTCGGGCGTTTCGACTTATAACTCCATGCTGTAGATTGTGATGTATTCCTGTTCGTCGTCTTCGGGTTCGGCGTTGACCAGCACCCTGTGTCCGTTCAGCGTTGCGCTGAAATGAAAATTGCCTTCGTGCTTGCAGCTCCCTGCATCGAGGTGCAGTGCGTTTTCTATTGCAGTCGTGTGGTTCTTTACTCTCATCTCGTTTCTCCCTTAGCGGATGCGCTCCGCTTTGATTTTTCCGTTGCTCTCGTAGACGTTGACCTCGAAGGGGTTTTTGTCGCTTTCGGTGTAGTCGCCGTTTATGGCGTATCCGATGTGAATTGTAATCTGCGACCATTTGTTTCCGCATCCGCTCCCTTCCATAAGTGCCACCGTTCGGATGTCGCCTTTGCCCTCTTTGTTGAAAACCGCCATTGCCTTGTTGATTGCCTGTGTGCCAGTCATTTGTGTTACCTCCTTGTTTGCGCGGCTGTAGGGGATTGTGACCTTCTGCCTGTCCGCATTAACGGGCATTCGCCCGCCACTCTGCTTTTAGTTTTCGTAGGAATATAATTGACCGTCTATCATCTCCCATTGCCATCCCTTGCAATTAAATCTGATGTAGTTCCAGTCGGTCGATTCGTATTGCGGTTTGCGAGTGTAGGTTTTGTCCGGGTAGATGCGGTGGTTTTCTGCGCGGTAGGTTTTGACCTCGGTTATAATTTCGATTTGGCTAAACTCGAACCCGAATTCCCTATTGACGTAGGCTTTCGCTTCGTTTTCGCTGATGTCCGCATCCAGCTTTTGGTATTCCTCTTCGGGAAGGTGCGTTCCCGCCGTGTAGTCTTTGCCAGTTAAAATGTTCATTTTGATTTACCTCCGATGTGTTTGTGGACTGTCTGTCCACGTTGTATGGCTATTATAATCCTTTGTGGACTGTTTGTCAACAGTTTTTCTGCGTTTTTTCAAAAAAATTTTTCTTATTTTGATTAAAAAATTGACTGCAAGTCCACAAAAGGGTATAATAAAAAGCGAGGTGCATCGTTATGAATAGACTTAAGCAATTACGCACGGCTCGAAAAATGTCGCTTCGTAGCCTTTCAGAACAGACTGGAATTGAATTCTCATCAATCGCTTACTATGAACGCGGGGAGCGGAATTTCTCGGTTAAAAGTCAGCAGGTTCTTTCTGACTTTTTCGGCGTGTCAGTCGACTACTTGCTCGGCAAATCTCCCGAAGATATGTTTAACGATTTCGTGGATTCTCTTCGCAACGATTTTATGGTTGAAACAGCTTACTCGGACGGGGATGTTACTCAGTCGCTATCCCCCGCCGTTCCCGAACCCGTGAGAACAAAAATTGAAATTCTGCTTTTGCTCCGTGGTATAGACAGCAAGACCAGCCTTGATATGATTCTCGAATTCGCAAAGATGCGAACCGCTCACGACGACTTTTCTAAACCTGTGGGAGACGATGAATAATGGACTTGCTTGCCTATTGCCGGTATTCGTCCGAAAACCAGCGCGACGGTTACTCTATCGAGGCGCAAGTCCGCGCCATCAAAGAGTGGGCAGCCCGTGAAGGGCATACCATCCGAAAATTTTACATAGATGAGGCGAAATCCGGAACGACTGACGACCGCGAAGAATTCCAGAAAATGATTGCCGAGTCTGCCGGGAGCGGCTGCAAGGGCATTGTCGTTCATAAGCTCGACCGATTCGCCCGTGACCGTTATGCGTCGGCTGTTTATCGCCACAAGCTGAAAGAGAACGGTCTGCGCGTCATCTCCGTACTCGAACCCCTCGACGACTCGCCGGAGTCTATCATGATGGAGGCGGTGCTTGAGGGTATGGCAGAATACTATTCCCGTAACCTCTCCCGCGAAGTTCGCAAAGGTCAAAAAGAGGCCGCGCTGAAAGCACAGCACGTTACCGGCCCCGTTCCTTACGGCTACCGCGTCGACGAACACCACCGCTATGTCGTTGTTCCCGAAGAGGCCGCTGTAATCCGCGAAATTTTCCGCAGGCTGGACGGCGGCGAAAGCATCGCCGATGTTACTCGCTGGGCGGTTACTCACGGCATCAAAACACATAAGGGGACGCTGTTCAATGAGCTTGCTATCACGCGCTTGACCCAGCAGCCTATTTTGGTCGGTCGGTTCTCTTACGGTGTGAATAGCAAGGACGGGCAGCCGCCTATCATCATCGAGAACGCCGTCGAGCCTATTCTCGAACCGTCCATCTTTTGGCGGCAATACGAAAAAACGACAGCGCGAAAAAAAGGCCCGCGCTCCCGTTTGAAAGAGGAGGAATATTTGCTTACCGGTTATCTCTACTGCGAGTATTGCGGCTCGCATCTTTACGGTTTCAAATCGAAGTCAACTTTTCCGCTGAAATCTGGGAAGGTGCAAACCTACGAAAAGTATTCCTACCGCTGCGCAACGAAAGGCTCGCGCGGCAGTGCATCCCGTCGCCTTGACCCCGAATACGTCCCGGCGCATTGTGATTTGAAAAATATTGAAAAATTCGCGCTGGAGGAGTTTGTCTTCGGTGCTATCAACTATTGCCTTTTCTCCGGCGACACGTCCGACTGGATTGTGGCCGAGATGCTCGTTCGGTCGAAAAAGAAAAAACCCGCCGACCAGAAAAAAATCGACGGGTATAAATCCGAACTCGAAAAAATCAAAAAACAACGCGACCGCCTGCTCGACCTTTACCTGTCTGATGGTCTCTCGAAAGAGGCTTACTCTGCAAAGGCTGACGAGCTGAACGCCCGCGCTGAATTCCTCGACCGTGAAATCAACCGCCTTTCCCCTGACGTTCCCGTTGGTCTGACCGCTGAGGATGTTCGCAAGCGTTTAACGTCGTTTATCGAAAGCGCGAACGCCGACAGTCCGGAATATAAAAAGCGGCTA
The DNA here is from genome assembly GCA_910588465.1 of uncultured Christensenellaceae bacterium. Taxonomy (GTDB): domain Bacteria; phylum Bacillota; class Clostridia; order Christensenellales; family Borkfalkiaceae; genus Gallimonas. The sequence goes on from CAJUOP010000002.1 coordinate 56,283, forward strand.
CTCGCCACCTATGTGGAGCGAATAACCGTTTCTAATGAACGCATTTGCATCTATTTCAAATTCCCCATTCCCGGTCTTGGCGACAAACTCGAAAAAGATTTCGGGGACTACTTTGTGCGTAAAAATTCAAATACCCCTCCAGATGTAAAATAAATAAACTCCTCGCCGCAACCTCTTTTGAACTCTCGATATACTTCGCCCTTTTTAATGTTATTTATAACAATTCTTCATTTTTTTGTCCTCCGTAAAAATGTTTTAATGTACTTTTTGTACAATCCATATATAAGACGATGAAACAATGTCAATTTTACGCAAGTAAATTTACAAAAAAAGATTGGAAAATTCATCTTGCACGGAAGGAAAAATCTCATGCACTTGCGACTCTTTTTTTATCTTATCTTTTGCCGAATTGATTGTAAGAATATAAAGCCAACCTTTTGGATTTTTAATCTTTTTCTTAGGTAAGTATTGCCATATCTTTACCAACATATCGTCAACCACTTCGTCTGCCAAAAACGAAGATTTTGTAACGGTACGTGCAGTAACATAAATCAATTTTCCGTAAACATTATAAAACACTTCAAGGGAACCTTTATCCCCTGAATAAATTTTCTTCAACAACGTATTAAAATATCGCGTTTCATCGTTTGAATGTGTTTCTTTTTGCATTAAATGATAACTTCTCTTTTATGATTATATCACATTCAACAATTCGCTGTCAATAATTATTTTTTATTTTAACCGACATGAAATGTTTTGCTACACTTGACTTGTTAATTTCGCCTGCGCTTTGCGTTTGGGGTTATTAACAAGTCAATTTTTATTTGGTGGCGACCATACGCAAAGGAGAAATGTAGGTAAAATGGCAAATGTGAAAGAAGAAGTGAAGAACGAAGCGAAGATTGCAGAAGCGGCAGAAGAAGTTGTAAAGCAGTCGGCAAAGGCAATGGAAGCGACGGAAGCGATCGCGGCAATGGACGGAACGGACGAATCGGCGGCAGAAGAAGCGAAAATCGAAATTCCGAAAATTTACGTGGTACGGCGCAAGTACACCAACAAGTCGGACGGAAAGCAGTATTGGGAATATATCCTCCCCGCTGTGTTCCGCGGAAGCGTTTCGGAAGTACATTTTAAGGCTTCCGACGTGGGCGGTTACGAAGCGTTGGACAAGCTGTTCAGCGGCGGCGTGAAGAAGGTCGAGTTGCAAGCGCATGAAGAAAAGCAGTACGACGAGCATACGGGTTTGCGCAAGTACATGGTGTACGAAGCCGTGTACACGGACGAGTTCGGTTTCGAGTGGCGTTATCCTCTCAAAACCGTGCGTGGAAGCGATAAAGCCGTTATGGAAAACTATATCCGTCTTTTACGCTTTGAAGCCGAGCAAACGGCAAAAGCGACGAAGAAATAAAAAAGAATGCCGTTCGGGTTACGGGGAAAACCGTGTTCCCCGAACGGCATTTTTGTTTAAGAGGTACGGATATGATTAACTTCAATGCAAAAAAATTTGACCGTGTACGGGATAATGATACGGAACTTATTACCGTTTTGAAATCTTATTCCGATACCATTCAAAAAGACTTGTCGGAAAACAAAACGAACTTCTTTTATCTCGGCGTGCATTTGATTGACCTTTACATAAGTAACGCTTATGCAATGAACGGTTACAGTATCGGCAGTCTTGAAAAAGACGGTTTTCGTGTACCCGTTGGGGCGGGTAATTGCTGTTCGGCATATTTCTTTGCGTATTGCTTTTATAAGTTCGGTTTGGATAAGTCGCAGGTAAGTCGTTTCATGAATATCGTGGACGAGTTCGGCGACGGGTTGCGTGGGTTCAAAAAGTCGTGGGATAAATTCAGCTATTCGCAGTTGGTTGAATTACTTCCCCTTTCGGTAGAACAGCGCAAGCCTGTAACCCCGACATGGACGATTAAGCAAATACGCGATTACAAGAAAACGCTTGTGGCAACTCCGCAAGAGGAAGCCGAAGAACCGACCCAAACGGAAGAGCCGCCGAGCAAATACGCCCGCTTTGAGAAATGGACGAAGAACGAGCTTTGCGACAAAATTTTTGAGCTTGAACAGGAACGGGAAATTCTTTTGGACAAAATCGAAGCATTGCAGGCGGAATCTTTGGAAGTAGACGAATTTTCGGAAGCAAGTTTCCTTGCGGAAGGACTACCGTTAAAAGATTGCGGGGGTGTAGAATGAAAGGCTTTATTGAACTGACGGAATGCGAAAGCGGTTGCAAAGTCCTCTATGCTCTTTCTAAAATTCAAGCGGTCGTATCGGACGGTAAAGATACGTTTATCGAAACAGGATTTGACAAAAAAGGCGAAAGTGCGGGCGCGTATGTGCGAGAAAGCTACGAGGAAATCAAAGGCAAGATTGAACGTGCAAGTTAAATTGCGGGTCAACGATCTGAGCGAATGAACGGTGCGAACTTGCAGCGCGAAGCACCGGCGGCAAGTTCCGCGGTCAAAATCAAAAAGGACGGTAGTAATATGAACAAGAAGAAAAAGACGGTGGCGGTAGACTTTGCCGAACGGATAAAAGCGGCAAAATACGAGCGCATTTATCAAGCCTTGAAAGACATTTTGAAGGTCGAGATAAAGGCGGTGAACGGAAAGGACGAAATCGACTATGCGGCGACGTGTAGCGCGATCAAGACTAAGGCGCGAATGGTAATAGATTTTGTTGCCGATTTGGATAAAGACGGCGACGACGAAAAATGACAGTGAGGAATATTATGCGAAACGAATTACAACGGCACAAGAGAAGCGACAAGGTGAAATGGGTGCTTACGGGCATTATGTTTTTCCTTGCGTTCGTCATGATTGCGGGACTTGCCTTGCAAGTATTCGGCACGGGCAATACGAAGCCGTCCGAATGGTTTAAGAAGCAAGACAGCGAGCAAACGGAACAACCTCCCGCCGAGGGCGGCAAGAACGGCACGGCGCGCACGCGCGTAAAGGCAATGGCGGCAACGTTCGCCGCAGAAAGCAACAAAAACGAGGACGGTATTACGCCGCTTTCTGTAACAAGGGAAATAAGTGCGCCGACTGGTGCTTATTGTTATAAGAATGATTTTGTTTCTTTTTTTTGGGAAGACACTCAGATAACGACGATACAAGGTGAAGCTATTTCTGCCGCTTTATATATTATGGCGGACGCTACATATATGTGGGTATATGTAACTTCTATAAGATCCGTTTTTTTTGATGTGTATGCAATTTATAAAGCGGAAATAAAAATTTCAGGCGCATCCGATTCTTTTATGGTACCCTTGTCCCGTCAATCCGATAATAGTTTGGCATCAAGTTATATTCCATTGTTAAACATATTAACGGGTATAACTAGTGATCGTCTTTATATGACGTCAAATGCGTGTATTCGATGTGAAAAGTCGCCTGTATCTCTTCCCGCTGATCCTGTAAAGGAAGGTCATACGTTTGTTGGGTGGTATTATGACAGCGCATTTACCCGCCCGTATGACGGACAGCCGATCTATGCGGATACTCAACTTTATGCCAAGTTTGAAATTCACAAGTTTACGGTAACGTTTAATTCGGATGGCGGGAGTGCGGTTGCAAATCAATCGGTGAATTGGAACACGGCGGCAACGCTTACCACCCCAACCCGTGAAAAATACGCCTTTAAGGGTTGGTTTTTGCCGAACGGAACGCAGTACACGAATCAACCGATTAAGGAAAATACCACGCTTACGGCGCAATGGGAACGGAATGTATTTAATGTAACATTTGGTACGAACGGCGGAACATGGGTTGACAATATGGAAGTCAACTTAAATTCTTCAGTAACGTTGCCCGCGACTACAAGAACCGGTTATATTTTCAAGGGTTGGTTTTTATCGGACGGAACGCAGTACACAAATCAACCCGTAACGGACGATATGACACTCACAGCGCATTGGGAAGTACAAACGTTTACGGTAACGTTTTACGTGGACGGCGAAGTGTACTCAACAAAGACGGTTGAATACGGGCAAGGTCTTGCAAAGGTTGCAGAAACGGCAAACTTGAAAATGCTGTCCGTGCGCATGGAAAGCGGTGTGCCAACATTCGACGATAACGGCGCGGTAATCGTAACGGAAAATTGTTCGGTGGAAGCGCAGGAAATGAGCGACACGGACAAGGCAATCAACACGGTAAAGCAAAACAAATGGGCGATTATCGGCGGTGTTGCGGGCGGCGTTGCTCTGATCGCGGTTATTGCGGCAGTCTGCGGCGGCAAGCGGAAACGCAAGCGTTAAAAGGAAATAACAAAGTACCGAGATAACGGGGCGGGATAGTTCCCGTTCCGTTATTTTCGATTTGAGGTGAAAATATGTCAAATAAGAAAAGCAATTTTATCGTAGCGCTTGTATCGTTTCTGATCGTCGCGCTGTTGGTCGCGGTTGCGGTCGGCGTAATACTCAAATATACAAGCGGCGGGAATGAAAGTTTCAAAACGTTCTATGTGCAATACGGGAACGAAAAGATACTTTCCACCGATACCGAAAAGCAAATGAAATTGGAAAGCGGAAAGCTGTACTATTTCGAGGTTGGCTATCCTCTCGACGTGGGAAAAGACGAACCCCGCGATTATTCTGTGAGCGTTATGCCGAATACGAAAAACAATTTCGACTTTACGGCGGACGGCGAATATCTGTCATGGAAAGGCGACGTACCCGAACTGTCGCAGTATTTCGGGTTGACGAAACAAGCAACTTCATTTACGTTGTACGTTCCCGAAAATACGAGCTTGCAGACAATATTACAGGGCGTGTATGCGGGTAAGACGGTCAATTCCCCTACCGTACAGGAAATCGGTTCGGAGTACCTTTATACGCTTGTAGTATCGTCGTATAACGGCAAGATAACGTACAAAATCAATTTGGCGTTATAACGTGGTCAAGGTTCAGGGTCAACGATCTGAGCGAACGAGCTGCGCGAAGCACCGGCGGCAAGTTCCGCGGTCAAAAATCGAGGTGAAACATGAAAACATTACATAAAAGAATTTTATCGGTAATTGCGGTTGCGTTTATGGCGGTTCTTACGGTCTTTATTTCCGCCATGCAACCGCAAGCAACCGTATTTGCGGCGGGTACGAACGAAACGCAGTTTGAGAAAACGGGCGTATTGGACGATTTGCAAAGCTCGAAAGAGTTTAACATTCAAAACTACCCTTTTCAAGAAACAAGCAAGCCGCAAATGCACGTTATTAACGTGGTCGAATATTGCTATTCGTTCCGTGCGAATCAGCGCGGGAATTACGGGTTATATCTCTACGTTTATAACCCGAACGGACAAGACATTTTAATGGACAGCATCGCCAATAAGGTACAAATTGCCGTGAAATATGACAGTTCCCCCGTAACGGAAAAAAGCAAGCCCACCGATTACGAAAAGTTTCGTTTGCAATTTTGTAGCAAGTCGGCGGGCGAATATAAGAATTTGTTTTACAAATTCAAAGTCATGGATCATAAAAGCGCGGACGGAAAGACGATTGCCGAACGTGTAAACAGTATGGCACGGCGTTACGATATATCGGGAATCGAATTACATACGCGCGGTATGGATAACGCCATAGAGTACCCACTGACGGGCGCATACGCGCTTTCGGATACGCACAAGGGTTACGGTTCGTTTACCTTTACAGGCTATGCCAAAGGCTACGGCGCGGACGAAGAATCGGAAAGCACGCTTGCAATGTCGGTAAATAAGCTCGAAACGGTTGAGCTGAATGTAAAACACACTTTTTATCGGACAAAAACGAGTACGCAAATTGATCACCAAAATCAAATTGATACCGTGTATTTTTCTGTTCCGAAACGGCTTTTTGACGATTACGGTAAATTGCAACGTATTAAGGCGGAGTGGTACGAGTATGTAACGAAAGAAATTTTGGTTACGAGCAATCAAGAATATTTCGACTTGCTTAATTCTTATGTTGGGCAAAAAATGGGTAAGTTTTCGGAAAACGGTTTGAAAAAATACGTTGATTACGGTGTCGTAAATCATGGGCAGGGCGATCAATATGTAGCTACGGGCGGTTGGAATTTGCCCGATTATTACGAAAATACCGCTTTGAGCGGTTTTGGCATAATCAACCCACTTTATTTCCTATTCAATACTAAGAATTGGTGCGACATAAAGGAATATGATCCCTACGCTGATAACGTAGAAGCGGCGGGTGGTGTTTCAAGCAACCGTTTATACGAATATATTAAGACTTATGATAAGTCGTTTGAAAAAGGCACTTTACCGATAAAAACGCAGTCAATTAGCGCGGACTTGTTCGAGGACGATATAGAAGAAAACCGCAAAATGGATAACGAGCGTGGAAAAATTCAAAAGGGATATAGCTATTACGATTTTGATGCCGAACTCGATTTGCAAGAATGGCAAGGTTGGGGCGATAAAGACAAGTCGTTTTGGGATAAATATTTGAACTTATGGTACAAGTATCCCGAAGAAGAAGGTAAAACAATATCCCCCATTCAAGTGTTGGAAAAGGATAGTCCGCTTATGAAGTTATCCGATCCGAAATTAGTAGACGAATTATATATCAATATGAACGATGTGTCCGAACTTCGTAAAGCGTATAACGAAGCAATCACTGTGAGCGGGAAAGACGACGAGGAAAAAGTTCTTGTATTGTTCCGCTTTGCCGTTACCGATTATTATTCGGGGGCGGCGAATCTTGCCGAACATAAGACGGTCGGAAAAAACAGTTTTATTACGGGGCAAGCCTATGTTGCAAAAGAAACGGTATTCTTTGATTTCGATGTTATTCAGCTTTCGTTTTTGAAAGGTGAAGAATGGACGGTTATTCCGTGCGTTTCAAGCCCTATTGATATTGTGAATGCGATTACCACGCCGACACATATTCCCGACGATACGCCGTGGTGGCAAATCGTTCTTGCCGTTGTGTTTTTCGTTATCGTGGTTATTATTGCGTACAAGCTCATTAAAGGCGGGCTGTCGCTGATTTTTAAGGGGTAACGGCATGAAGATAATAAAATGGTTGTTGCGGGCTGTAACGGTGCTAATCGGCATTGCCATTCTTGCGTTCTTCGTTTGGCTCGGCGTACAGCTCGCGGAATTTATCGGTTGGATAAAGTAAAAGGTGCAATATGGGCAAGAAGAAATATACAAAACAACAGTTGGCAATTATTCGGCGCAATTACGCGCAGAAAGCGGCGCAAAATAAAAGTTCCGTCAAAAAGACGGAACGTGTTGAAGTCCCTTATCCTCATTTTCGATATTATCGAAAATCGGGACATCCTGCTCTTATTGTCGGTGAACAAAAGGGCGTAAAAAACGAAAAGGAAGTCGAAGAATACCGCTATCGTAAAGTCATGCACGGAGAAACAGAAGGCGGCAGAACGAATGAAACGGTATATCCGAATCCTGATCCTTCCGATCCCGAACCCATGCGTATCGCAAAACGAGTACGCCATGACGACAAGGAAAACTTTGGAAAAACACCTCTTCCGTGGAAGTATCCAAAAAAAGAATAATAAAAAAAGTAACGCCGCCAAATCTTACGATTCGTTCAATTATTCCCATTGGGAACGCGTTACTTATGTAAGTAGTATATAGTAATCAATGGAAAAAGTCAAACGAAAATAAAGGCAAAAAGGAAAAAAGGACATGAAATTTTTTATCGCACACAGATGCGAAAGTCGAAATTTTAATATATACTACGTATATATTAACGGCTAAAAAATAGGCGTGTTCGTATGGATAACCTGTCTTTCAGCCATTTATGCACGATTTTAGCGTATAAAACGCTAAAATCGTGCATATTTTTATATTTTGACTTTGTCCATTTCCCCAATTTGGGGAAACTTTTGGGGAAACTTACGGAGTAGTTTTTTGTAAAAGACTGCTCCGTAGCTTCATTTTTTCCGCGTTTTCGGCGCGAAATAGCCGTTTTTTTATTATTCTTAAAAAAGTGTTTGGGGAAACTTTCTTCAGTACACGACCTTTTCGGCTTCATGCAATTGAAATTCGTCCGAATAATGCGTGTACACCGTAGAAGTTATCGTTCCGCTCAATGAGTGTCCCGCCCATATACTGACGACCTCGCTCGCGACTCCGCACTCCTTACAACGGCTGACAAACGTGTGCCTAAGCTCGTGCGGGTGATGATCGGGTAGCAATCGCTTCATGCGCGTGGATACGGTATTTAGGTTTACCGCCCTCGCTTTCTCGAAGTCGATATACGGAAGCACCTTCTTTGCCATCGGCGTAAACGGGATTTTTCTTAATACCACGTTCTGTCCAAGTCGCTCCTTGCTCGTTTCGCATTGAAGCCACTTGTTGTCGATGATCTCAATGCTTTTAAGTTCAGACTTTCGTAAGCCGAAGTAGAGCAATACCAAAAGCGCGTCCGTTCCTTCTACGTCCTTGTGTGTCTTACAGTAATTTACAAGCCGCTGTTCCTCGTCCCTTGTCAACGCTTCGCCCTTCTTGCTCTCATAGTGCGGCAGTACGACTTTCTTCATCGGTGATGCGATTCCGTAATCCTCAACCGCCATGTCAAAAATACAATTCAGCCTTGATATCGTCTTTGATAGAAAATGCGTATGAAGTAATCGGAGGAAATAACCCCACGGTATCGTCATTCATTATGATTTTGGTAATCGACGGGTTTTTAAAATATAAGATAACGTTTGCCGAATTGGGAACGATAATTTGCGCTTCAGACAAATTATCCTTATTGATAACCTTTACTTCACCTTCATCATTTGTATACTCATAATTCCAAGCAACTGCGACATCATTGGGAGAAGCAATATGCAATTCAACCGTTTCCACCACAACAACATACGCTAATATTAACGCATTATAATTAGTCAAAAAGCTTCCACCGTTTACATATTCTATCGTGCCGTCTGCATATTCTACATAATAATCAAGCGCCAATAATTCTTTTTCATGGTAAATCGTTTCAGCGATGCCGCTACTCGAAATGTCAAACGTTCCGCGATTTACATCAGGCATAGTTAATAGCACTTCGTCTTTATTGAAATAGCTCCTAAACTCGATACTAACTATCGCCGTCAATGCGAATACTGCAAAATAGCTTTTATCAGCCACAATATTTTCGATTGAAATTACGACTGAATCGGTTTCGTCAACCCAATGTACAAACTCATATCCTAAATCGGTGGCTATACTTGATTCGACTGCATTAAGCTGAATCGCCCCTTCGCTATTTTTATATTTTTGAGGATTAACGTTAAAGTCTATATCTGAAAACTCTAAATTGTTATATACGCTGTATTTGATTGTATATTCTGTTTCGGGCACGATAGGTTGTTCTTCTTCAAGTACTATTAATTTATCAAGCAAAGAATTAAGTTTACTTAAATTCGTAACCTGCACTCTTTTTTCTTCCGACAAGGCGACGTACAAATCGCCTGCATATCTGACAGCCCCTTCGTCTGACAGCGTTAAACTTTCTTCATCGGGGAGAATGTTAATGATTTCGATTACTTCCCGAACGTCGGGATCGACAAATACAGCAGGCAATACCGTAATGGCAAACGTCGTTGTTTTGGTGATTCCGTTTTCAGTGTACGTTATAACTACGTCTTCGTCATTCGTTGTTAAGGCTTCGCTTTTATTATGTTGCCAACGCTTCGTGATTGCGTCGGGAGAATCGCTGTATTTGGCAAGAACCGATAACCCGAGAATATCGAAATATTCACCCTCGGTATATTCAAGCTTGTCCGCCGATTTTATAATTGCGATTTCCGATAGTGTTCTGCTTGTTACGGTGATTTCAAGAACCGCAGATTTTGTTATTCCGTTCTCCGTATATGTAATCGTAACGGAAGAATCGTTTATCGTCAAAGGAACGTTGTATTTATCAATGCTATAATTCTTAACGACTTCGTTACAGAATTCATACTCGGCTGTAACTACCATACCCTTTTTGCGGAATACGTCATCTACGAAATAATCCAACTGCGCAGGTAAATTAGTTACGGTTATTGCTTGCAGGGTTTTAGGCGCAACCTGAATTGGAACTTGTGTTTGTTTCGCGATACCGTTTTCCGTATAACTGATAACAACTTCCGTGTCATCGGGCAGTAAAGGCTTATCGGCGTTTTCAACGATCCACCCGTCAATGACGGCCATTGTTCCGTTGGAAAAACTTCCCTCGACAATATATCCGTCGGGATTAAACAACTGCCCTTCGATATAATCCGTTTGAGCAGAATTCGTTACTTGAATACTTTCAAGTCCGCGGGGCTTTACTTTAACATTAACAACGCCGCTAAAAGTTTCCCCTCCTTCCTCAACACTTAATTTAACTTTAACGGCACCCGCCTTTAATCCGCTTATAAATTCTCCGCTGTCGGATATTCTCGAATCGTCCGCATCGCCCTCGATCTGCCAAGACGCCGTGCCTTGCTTGCTACTGTTCTCTAAGGTATACGCAAAATTTATTTTTTCTCCGCCGGAATCAATCTCGCAGCTTTCAACGGCTTGACCGTTCAGTGTGATTTTTAACGAAACTTCTTTTTTCCCGCAGAGCACCACTACGCACGTTACAATCACGGCAACAATAATCGCAATTGCCAACGCTATTCCGATCAAAAGAATTTTCTTGCGTTTATCGAGTTTCAGCTTCAGCATAAATCATCCTTTAATTCTCTATTGTGCTTTGCCTACGAGATACTTAATAGTCAGCACGGCGTAATCTTCCGTAAGATCGTCCCCGAGCTTTTCCAACCGTTCGTAAAATTTGTCGCGTTCATACAGCTCGGAATTTTCCTTTTTGTTGAAGTTTGCAACCATTCGTGCGCCCTTTTTGATTACTCCCGCCGTCTCTACCGCCCCGACTGCGGTCAGCGCGTTTATCAGTAAATCGAATTCTTTCTTGTCGCCGTTGGAAAAATACTGCTCTATCCCGCCGTTTTCTATTTCCGCTTGTAGCCAGCCCACCGAATAAAGAATCCCTTCGACCTCGGCAATTTGTTCGTTCCCCAAAAAATCGTACAGCTCGGCGCCCGCGGTCTTAGCCTTTTGCTCTATTTTATTGAGCGCCCAATTATAACCGCTCTGCAACAACTCCTCCGCCGTGCCTTCTAATTCTTCTTCGCTTAAATTCTTTGCAACGTATTCATCGATTCCGTTTTTATCGATATAATCTTCAAAATCAATTTCGCTTCTTTTTACCGTTTGCAATTTTTTCTGATACCTGCGCAACGGCTTCCACGGCTGTTCGTTTCCGTCCAAGTCGATTGCCGTAAACTCCGTTCCGTCGCCGTAATACATATATCCGTCAAAGATATCCTCTTTATCATGGAAAACCATCAGTCCTCTTTCTTCGTCGAAATCCATGGTTTTTCCAGCCAAGTGTTTGGTATCTAATTGCACTTTTTTCACCGAAAGATTGGAATCCACCACATACAGATCGAAACCTATCGTACATGCTTTGCCTTCGCTTAATAAACTATGCGATACATAAAATGCATACGTATCTTTATAATCAAAACATTCGTCTGTATTAACTCCGTCTGGCACAATTTCTGTATATTTTTTATTCGTGATATCATAAGCGAATATGCCATGCTTGGAAGCACGCCATTCCGTTGTATAAACATGGTCATACCAAACATTAAAAATTAAAGAATTTGTTTTTTTACAATAGAAAGCACAATTTACTTCACATGTTTTCCCTTCCCCATATTTTTTAGGGATCCGAAGTGAAACTCTGTAAATAATCTCCTTCTTCTGAATGCTGTAAATTATAACCGATGAAGATGACGTTTTTACAAAAACACATAAATCGTCGTCTACAAATTGCGCAGTTTCCATATAACGCAATTTCGGTTCCTTAAACAGCAAATTAAAATCCTTATCACAAAAATGCGCACCGCCGTCACCAAGTAATACATGCTGCTTCAAATACGGATTGTAAAACCAGAACCCAAAAGGAAATTTTTTCTTTAAAATTTTCTCTACATTCCATACACTTAAATTTCGCATATTCAATCTTTCTTGTCCTTTATTTTAATTCTTTAAATTATGTATGTCTGATTGAGCAACGCCATCCTTATTGCATTTAACATGATTGTAACCTCCGTCTTTAAATTTGATTGCGCCACAGGATCATCAAATTCTTTGAAATAGTTACCAATAGCATCTACTACTTCTTTAATTTTTTTTCTTATAGATGCCGGTTTAGAGGTGGCATCTTCGATAATATCGCGCAATTTTTCAATATAACTGTCCATATTAGTATTCTTTAATGCTCTTTTGCAGGCACCTAACATATCCATTAGCACGCGGGCGTGATACCTGTTGGTATGCAGGTGTCTATGCTGATCATAGTTTAAAGTTACCAAATTGATCGGATCGTTTATTTTAATGTCAGCCGCTTTTAAAATACCTCGGGATAGTTGAGCGAGCGCCACATGTTGCGCAACAATATAATGCACTTCTGGTTTATGTTCTTTTCGTCGGTGAGAGCTTCGTCTTTGGCTTTGGTATCGCTCTTCACCTCACAGAAAACTGCAGACCGCGCCAACGTCCCCGCCGTGACGCCAAGCGCACCGACCTTTGGCGCCCAACGTGTAAGCGCGTCGTATCCCCTTTTTGTTTGCCCGAGAAATCTTCGGGCTGCTTTTGCTTAAATTCGATGAAACGACAAAAACCTTTTATATTCATTTCCACAAAATGGAAATTTTTCTTTCGGCACAATTATAACACTTGAAATTCCGCATTTCAAGCATGATTTGAAAAAAATTTTAATTTTCAATGCAACAAAAAAGCGTTCGGTCTGTTTGACCGAACGCTTTTTAACTGTAATATTTTTTTACAATACTGAAATTTCGCCGTTGCAAATTTTAATTTTTGCGGAAAGTCTTTCGTCTGCAACGGAAGCCGCCGCGATAATTTCGTACACGCCGTCCTCCACCTCCCAGCAATCGTTTCCGACCGACCAATATTCGAACGCACGCTTGTCGAGTACGACCTTCACTTTCTCCGTTTTGCCCGCCTTTACAAGCGATTTTGCAAACCCTTTTAATTCTTTATAAGGGCGGTAAACGTAAGAGCTCATCGCGCGCACGTATACTTGCGAAATTTCCTTGCCGTCCGTTCCGCTCGTATTCTCGATTTCGAAATTCACTTCGATTCCGTCGCCGCACTTCTTTAAAACAAGATTTTTATATTCGAATTCCGAATAACTCAGTCCGTGCCCGAAGGGAAACAGCACGTCGACGCAATAGGTATCGTAATAGCGGTAGCCGACGTCGAGCCCCTCCTCGTAGCGCGTTACCATGCCGTCCGTATAACCGCTTGCCGCGGGCGTATCCTCGAAACAGAGCGGGAAAGTTTCCGAAAGCTTGCCGCTCGGGTTCGCCTTGCCCGTAAGCACGTTTGCAACCGCCGCCGCGCCCCTTTCTCCGCAGAAGCCCGCATACACCACCGCCGCGACCTCTTCGATCCACGCGCTCATGTCGATCGGCGCGCCCGCGAATAGCACCACCACCGTGTTGGGGTTTGCCGCCGCCGTATCTAAAATCGCGCGTTCCTGCACGTCGCTCAGCTTCATGTGCTTGCGGTCGTTGGCTTCCGTTTCGATATTCACGCCCGTGCCCGCGAACACGAGATTGATATCGCTTACCGCCGCGTTTTCAATCGCCTTGCGCAGATCCATAAACGAGTTATCGACCGCCGTATCGCCGAACGCGACCTCGTATTCCACTTGAAATCCCGCTTTGCGCAGCTCTTCGGGAATATCGAAATCCTTCGTCAGCCGCACCACCTTCCCCGAGCCGCCACCCGCCAACAGGTGCGAGTTGTCTCTCCCGTCGGCGTACAGCGCGCCGTACAGTCCGCACGCGGAGAGCGTCTGTCCCTTTTGGAGCGGTAACACGCCCTCGTTCTTTAACAGCACGATGCCCTCTTCCGCCGCTTCCTGCGCGAGCTTTATGCGCTCCGCTTGCGTGCGCTTTCTCTTTTTGCCCTGTTGCAGCTTTTTGCACCGTTCGATCATATCGAGCACGCGCTGCGCGCACTCGTCGATTTCCGCTTCCGAAATTTTCCCCGCCCGAACGTCTTCGACCAGTCTTTCGAAATTTTTCTTTGAGAAGGGCATTTCGAGGTCTAACCCCGCCTTCGCCGCCTTCACGCGATCGTATACCGCGTCCCAATCTGATATAACGGCGCCGTCGAAGCCGTATTCGTTCCGCAGAATCGAAAAGCCTTTCTTATTCTCCGAGCCCTGCACGCCGTTAATTTTGTTGTACGAACACATAACGGAAACGGGCTTTGCCTCGCACGCGATCTCGAACGGCTTGTAATAGATTTCGCGCAAGGTGCGCTCGTCAACCTCGCTCGACTGCAATTTGCGGTTGTATTCGAGATTGTTGCAACAGAAATGCTTTAAGCAGGTCCCCGCGCCCTCCGCCTGCATGGCGGCGATGTACTCGCGCGCGATGACGCCCGCCAAATAGGGATCCTCCGAATAATATTCGAAGTTCCGTCCGCATAAGGGATTGCGTTTTATGTTCACGCCGGGACCGAGCAGGATATCCGCGCCGTATTCGAGGCAGTCGTCCGCCACGCATTCCGCGTACGCGCGCACCGTTTGTAAATTCCAAGTGTTCGCCAGCATCTGCGAGGAGGGATAGGAAACCGAGGGCTTATCGCCGCCGCCCCATTCCTCGGCATTTGCGGGCATTCTGACGCCCATGCTCGCATCCGTCACTTTTAAAAACGGGATTTTTCCGTTTAAATCGTTCGTGTGCCAGCAGTCCTTTCCGCAGATCAAACGCAACTTTTCCTCGATACTCAATTCGCTTACTTTCATTGTTTCTCCTTTCATTTTCACGTTTTTTACTTTTACGGAAAATTAAATCTATTATAACGGATAAACAAAAAAATAACAATAGAAAATGCGGAAATAGTTGGTATAATTTTTATTAATTTTTACGCTTCTTTCACCCCGAGAGATTCCTTCGACTTCGCCTTTGAATGGCGGAAGTAAAAAAGCGCGGCATACGCCGCGCTTTTTTGCAAAACTTTTAAACTTCCGATAAGACGATATCGTCTACAAGGAACGTTGCCGCCGTCCACGTTTCTATTTCGAGAATCGAAGAAGCGGTTGTCACCTTAAAATCAATCGAAATCGACCACACGTCGCCTTCGTTGGTACAAGCGGAAGATATTGCGCCGCCTTCCTCTTTAATTCGCATATTTCCGTTTTCATAATAAACAAATGCTATATCGCCCGTTCCTACACCTTTGAAAACGATCCATAATTCTGCAAAGCCGTTGTTATTTTCCGTAAAGTTTTCCATTTTTAACTTCATGGAAATTCTGTGATTTCCAGCCGAAAAATTGACGGGAGCAAAGCTTGACCCGATCGCCAAAAATCCTGCCGTCTTACTATCGGTAGTAAATCTTCCGCTGTTTCCGTTAATACCGCCCTCGGTAACAAGCTCGTCCGTCATGTTTACATAGGAAAAGCCGGCAGTCTTCCCGAAGTCGTCGAAATTCACCTGCAATAAACGCTTGGAGGTAAGTTCTCGGGTAAGTTCACCCCCCCCGAGGAATTTCAGCTTTAACGTGCCCGTTGAGGAGATACGCTCCAACAGGCTCGCCTTTAAGGTGAGCGTTTCGCCAGAGAGCGCATACTCGGTCTGTTTTGCCGTGTAACCGTCCAGCTCGACCCCCGCAAGCGTATTGCCCGCCGCGCGCAGCGTAAACGTCATGTCGTTGCCGTCGTTTAAATAACGGAAGCTCTCCGCCTCTAACGTCGCTTCGGTCGACGGCACGGAGATCGTCCCCGAAACCGCGCACTTGTTGGTGTATACCGTATAACTCACCTTCTCCGCTTTTTCCAGTGTCTTTAACCAGCTTCCCAGAAACGTAACCGAATTCCCGTTTACCGCGACCTTGACGTTATCCGCCCAACTTTCGCCCAGCTTTACCCCGAACACCGTAACGCCATCGCCGAAAGCAAGCGTCTTATCCGTTTCCGCTCCGAAAGGCGTTACAAAATCCTTATCCGCGGGGACGGCAAGCACGCCCGATTTTTCGGACGGTAAAATTTTAATATTGTCGAGATAGCATTTCGTCACGTTCCAATAGGGAATTTCGAGCCAGGAATAGCTTTCCGACCAGTCGAAGCGGACGAGATAGCGGTACCAGCCGTTCCCGATATCCACCAATTCCATGCTCTTGCCTGCGCCGTCTTTTACGAACGTAATGCCCGACTTCGACGCTTTCAGGTGTCCGATATCGGCGCTGCCACCCGCCGTCGTCTTAAACAACAGAATCAGAAACGCCGTGGCGTCGGTCGGCTTTGCTTCGTCGGGCACCTTGATGTCCATCGAAAGCTCGTAAGTGATACCCGCTTCGAAGGCGTAATTCAAATTGCCGTCTCCCGATTTAAACAGCGTGCTCTTCGAGCCTGCCGTAATTTCCACCGTTCCGTAGGTGCCGTGCTCCTCGTCCGTTTTGGTGCCGAGCGCAAGATAATCCGCGCTTCCCGCGGGAGAGCCGAACGCCTCGAAATCGACGAAAAACAGCTCGCTCTCTTTCAATCCGACGACAGCATACACCTTCGCGCGCTCCTGACCCGCCGTAACCTCCACGCAGTAGATATCCGCGGATAATTCGTCCAGATATTCCGCGCGCAGCGTAAGCTTATCGTCTGCAACCGAGTATGCGGCGGTTGCCAAAGGCGCGCCGCCCAGCGTTATGACAAGCTCTTTTCCCGCCGTGCCGTAAAGGGGGATCTGCAAATCCTGCGCCGCAACGGCGGTGTAGCCGTCCGCCTCGAACGAGAGCTTGTCGCGCGTCAACGTAATTTCGAACGTGCAGCTTCCGCCGTCCGTAACGAGCGTAAACTCGTACGTGCCCGCACCCAGCGACACAAGATATTCTCTGCGAAACGTAATGCCCGAAGGCGTGGTGGAATAACCGCTGCCGTCCACATCCTTTCCGTCCAGCTTCAGGCTGCCGAAAAATCCGCGGTTATAGTCCACCGCAAAGGTGATATCGTCCGTAAGGTCGGCGATCTCATACGTATCCTCCTCTACCGTGACGGTCGGTTCCCCCGCGGGAGGCGCGGGAACGCGCACGGTAAACGCCACCGAGCCGATATCCGATTGCAGGTTATAAAGATAGCTTCCCTGCGAGAGCCCGGCAAGATAATCATTTTTCAGCGTAAGCACGTCGCCCGAAACGGTATAGCTTTCCGCGGCGACCTCGTTTAATCCGCGTTTCAGCTTTATCTCTTCCGCTTTCGCCTTGTTTAGATTTGTTACCGTGACCGTCACGTCCGCGTTCGCGTAATCGTACGTGGTGAGAGTAAGCGACAGCTCTGGCGCGGTCGGCTCGGTGATCGGCGGTTTATCGGGCGGATTATCGGGCGGGGTGTCGGGATCGTTGCACGCGCAAAGCGCAAACGACAGGGCAAAGCACGTAAACAGCGTTGCCAGCAATGTTCTTTTTTTCATAATTTCCTCCTTACCCTTGTTTGATATAATTTTCGAGCGGAATTCCTTCGCTCGCATCAGGGTTTCTGTTCGGCTCGTTCGCAACCTCTCCGCCCGCGTTCAGCGCGCGTATCCTGAAGTTTTTAAAACGGCAGTCGTTATTGACCGATTGCAGGGAAACGTATCCTTTGAGATAGTCGGTCGTATTCACGGAAAAGTTCGCCGTAAGCACGCCGTCCACCCATACGGCAACCGTTTTCCCCTCGGCGCGGATACGCATATTGTGCCAGTCGAGGTGCTTATATGCGGTGTGGTCGGGAATATATTGTTCGCTGATCCCGCCGTTAATGGGTCCCCAGATGGTAATTTTTCCGTTATCCTGCATAAAAACGCCCGCGCCGCCGTTCACCGAGTCGTAACGCTTGCCGGGGATTTGCTGGCGGATACCCACCACGGGCCAGCAGACGGTCTTTGCGCCCATCTTATAATCGACGGAAAGCTCGAAATCGTCGTAGGTGTTCTTGGTATAGGTAAGTATCGCCGTGTTTACGGTGGTTTGCGCGGTGTCTACGTTGTTGGTGCGCAGAACGGAACCGTTATCCACGCGCCAGCTGTAAGAAAAGTCGTCGTCGCGGCGGGTGGACTGCGCGCTGCAAAAGTGCGCGGCGAACTTTTCGCGGATCTCCTCCTCGTTATCGAGGGAAATCACGTCGTCCCACTCCGCCTGCGCCGCCGCCCTTGTTTCCGTCGGCGCGAACGCGAGCGAAGCGGCGGCGGGCAGGATGGCCGCAGTCAGCATAAAAGCAAGTAATTTTTTCATGAGGGCTTCTCCTTTATTGCGAAATCAGCTTGTTTTCCAGCGTGATCCAATACGTTCCCGCAGCGGGCAGACAAACACGGTATTTCCCGTCTTTTACCGTGACCTCGGGCGCAGTCAGGGCGCGGTTTACCTCTATCGCATATTCGCGGTTGCCGTAACGGTAACTGTTGATCCCCGCATACTGCATATCCGATGGCAGCGAGGGCGATATTTTAAGCCCCCTCACCTCGGGCGCGATCCCCAAAAATCCGCTAACGAAGGTGAGCGGCACCAGCCCGCTTTCGGGGAATTCGCCCACGATGCTCACCTGATATCCGCCCCACTTGGTTTGCGGGTCGCGCCGCAGCTCGTCCTTGTGGAACTCCTCCATGATCGCGTTAAATCTTTGCGCGGCGTTGTCCGCGTCCAGCGCGATCCTGCCCGTGATATCGTAGTGCGACGAATAAAAGATCGTCCCGCCGTTCTGCATCTGATTGCCGTAAACGCCCCAATGACCCGGGAGCACGTCGTTGAACGAATGTCCGTTGTACCACCAGTAGTGAAGCCCGTCCTCCGTAATGTTTTCCACCGCGTAGGTATTCGAGCGCGCCGAGACCTTAAAGGCGTAAATGTCCTCGCCCGTGCTGTTATCTCCCTCGATAATGCGTTTTCCGTCCACCCAGCCGTAAATCGCTTCCAGCTGCTCGGCGTCGGCAAGTCCGCAAGCCGCCGCCATAAAATTGAGCGGGGTAAACCCGAAGTCGAGTACGTCGCCCTTTACGTTAATGGAGGTGATATACCGACCCTTGCCCGCGTCCCAGAACGTTTCGTTAAACACCGTCTTGATCCGCCGCGACAGCGCGTAATAATATTCCGCGTTCGCCGTTTCGCCCAGATAGCTTTCGATATCGCCCATGGCGATAACCGCGCGGTAGAAGAGAATATTTTCGTAAGCGGAATTGTAGCCGAAGCAGTTGAGCGAATCCCAATAGTTGGAGGAAACGCCGTACACCGTGCCGTCGTTACGGGGGTCGTAAATGGTCATCAGCCCCGATTTTCCGTTGAGCGTGTTGATCATGTAATCCGCCGCCTTGCGGAGCTTTTCAAGCATGACCTGCCCGCGCGCGTTCACCGACTGTAAAAATCCCGCCGTATTGTTGCCCGTAAGCAGATAGTCGCGCGAGGCGATGATCAGCGCGGAATTGTTGGTATAGTGGTTTTGCTCGCCCAGATGCTGCGGCGCGCTCTCCGTCGCCCAAATAAATCCGTCGTTGCGGGAGTTGGAGTTATATTCGCTCGTATCCACCTTATATTCGCCCTTTTCGTTTTTATACCAGCCGTCGCCGCCGTACACGGCGTTTTTCAGCGAATTCACGTGGATGTTGATCGCCTCGTCGTAGCCGCTCCAAAGCAGCTGCACGCCGTTCCATTCCGTCCATTCGATCGAAGCAGTCATCGTCTGTCCCGAGCGGAAGGGATCGACGTTGGTAGAGCCGCCGCGCAGGGAGTTATACATTCTCGGCTCCGTCTTGGCAAGCCCGTAAATCGACCAGAAGTTGTTCAAATCGGCGTTGTAATAGCCGCCGTTCGAGGTATAGAGCAGCAGCTCTTCTTCGCCGTACGCCCGCATTTCGGAAATGCGGAAGGACTTTGCGCCCGACGCTGCGAGCGGATACATCACGCAGCGGATCCGCACCCCGTTCGCCACGATCCCGTCGCAGTTGAGCGAGAGCGTCGCGCCCTTGGGGTTGGGAAAATTCATAATGCAGTTGTAGCCGTTCGCGTTCGGAAGCACGTAATAATAGTGCGGCAGGCTGTGCCAGCTCTCTCCGCCGTCCGTGGTGTAGTCGATCGAAATATTCGAGGGGAACACCGACGCGTCCGCAGGCGTCTTGATTTCGAGATGGTCGAGCGTATAATAGCGGTCGAACAGATAGCCCGCGTAGTCCTCGGTGGCGACCGATTTCGCTTCGGCGCTCTGCCAGAACGTATCGTTCCTGCCGTCCGCGATCATATTTGCGGACGTTTGCGCCGAGGACTCGCTCGAAGCGAACGGAACGGCGCGCCCGATAAGGTTCCCCTCATAAGGGTCGCCCTTTACGTTCAGCGTCTGCGGCGCCGTCCAGCCGAACAGCTCGCCCACGGCGAGGTTGACCCCCGCCGCGCGAATCCGATAGGTGCCCGCCTTTTTATAGGTGTGGTACACCTCGCCCAGCACGCGGTAATTTTCGTTATAGGCGTACGGTCCGTTATAGCTCCACGTTCCGTCGCCCCAATCCACGATGTAGTAGTTATAGTTGTCCACGTCGGTATCGAGCATCACGTAAGCGGTAAGCTGTCTGCCCGTTACCGCCTCCGCCTCGGTGGGGATCACCAAATTGACGTTCGCCCCCTCGCGCATGACGTTTTTGCTCGGTTCGTATACGATGGGTTTCATCTCCGTTGTCTCCGTCCCCGTAGGGTTTTCGGGCGGGTCGCCTTCGTCGGGAGCGCAGCCGCCCAGGGGAGCCAGCGCCATGACCGCCGCCAGCGCGAGTCCCGCCAAATACTTTCCTTTCATCCGTTCTTCCTCCTCTTTTTCAATCCGAACGCAACTCCCGCGGCAACGACCGCGACGGCGACAACTCCGCCGCCGACGGAGCAGCCGATGACAAGCCCCGCGTCCGAAGTCTCTTTCGGCGTTTCCGCAGTTACGCGAACGGCGCAGGAAGCGGTAAACCGTCCGCTTTCGTCGCGGATGCTCACCGTGCACGTTCCCTCGCCCACCAGCATGACCGTTCCGTTATTCACGATCGCCACGCCCGTATCGGACGAACGCCACACCACCGAGGCTTCCATCCCCTCCGGCGTGACGGAAGGAATGAGATAAAACTGATCTCCCACCCTGCCCGCATACTCCGTCTTGTCGAGCGAAACGCCCTGCAATTCGATCTCCGTTTTGATTACCGTTACGGTGAGCGAATCGCGGAATTTTCCCTCGTTCGAGATCATGTGCAAAACGGTGGTCCCCTCCGAGAGCGCGTGCGCCCTGTTGTCGTAGTCTACCGCGACGACGTTGGGATTTTCGGCAAGCCAGACAACGCCCGCGCTTTGCGCAGAGGCGGGCGTTACGGTCACGGTGAGCTGCACGGGCTCGCCGCCCAGCTGCAACGTGATTTCCGACTCCTCCACGCGAATATCCGTTACCGCTTCCGCAGCGGAAACCCGCTTGACCGCGGGCGCGCACAGCGCCGCAACCAACAGCGCGGCGAGCGCAAGAACAAGCGTGCAAACCGTCTTTGTTTTCATAGGTCCCTCCTTAACCCGATATCAGGTTCAGCTGCCGAAACTGCTTCTTTGCCTCGGCAAACAGGTCGGTCCCGCCCGATCCCAGCCAGTCGGCGGAGAAGGCGGCATAGCTCTCTCCGCCCGTGAGCGTACCCGTAACGTAGCGGTACTCGAACGACTGCATTTTCCGCGAAAGCGCGGAAACCGTGGAGGTATCCAGCTTTAACACGCCGCCGTACTGCAATCTGCGCGCATAGCTTGCCGTGAGCGCGTCCTGCTCGATCACCCGCTCGACGATTTTATTCACCTGCGCGGACGAAGTGCCCTGCACCACGCCGTCGTCTGTGGAACGGAAGAACGCGCCCCAGTCCCACGCGCCGGGGAATTGCGAACGGTAGGAACGGGTCTCCTTGCCCTCGTCGCCCGTGTACAGGTACACCTGCGCGGAGTTGGGAATGCTTTGAAACTGTAAACCCTCTTCGATCCCCACGCCCCAGCGAAGCGCGTTATACGCCGCCGAGCGGTTATACGTCACCTTTCCCGCACCGTCTACCGTTTTGGTCATGGCGAGGTCGTTGAGGAAGCGGCAGATCTTCTGCATTTTGGCGGTGTCGTTCGCCGCCTTCGCGCTTACCGTTATAATTTGTCCGAGGAAGCCGTCCGAAGCCTGATAGCCGCCGTTGGGGCTTTCGGGATCTTTTGGCACGGGATAGGTCTGCCACCAGTCGGAAGTATCCACGATTTCCCCCGTCGCGGGATCTATCTTGTTGTTTCGGTTAAAGTACGCCTGCGTGTTTTCCGAAATCTCGCCGGGGTACCATTCGATCCCAACTCTGCCGCTGTTGGTAATGTCGTTTTTGTCGCTCGCCTTCGTATAATACCAGTTGGGGTTTATCAGCTTTTCGTCGATCAGCGTCTTGATAAAATCGAGCATTTTTTTGTGCGTGCCGTCGGTGATCCCGTACTCGATCTCGCCGCCCTCGGTAAAGTAAATGCCGTAAGGAAGCTGGGTGACCGCGCCATACATCAGCGGAATCCAGGTGCCCAGCACGCCGAAGTCCGTCTGCTCTCCCGCGGTGGCAAAGCCGTAAACGGTGGGGTTGTTGGGGTCGGAATTCTTGCTCGTCCTGATCCAGCGGGCGAAGCTGAGCAAATCGTTCGGCGTGGCGGGCTGCCAGTCCTTCCCTTCCGCCGTCGCGCGGAATTCGTCCGCCCAGTCCTCGCGGATCTTCAGCGACCATGAGGGCGGGTCGGGCAGCGTCCACAGTCCCGTAAGCTTTCCCTCCTCCGTCATCATCATGCGCGCGACCGAAGGCTGATTCGGGCGGTCGGCGTCCGACGTGTTCACGATCGTCGCAAAGTTGGGCATTTGTTCGAGGTAAGGCGTCCAGTCTCCGAGCAGCACGCCCTGATTGAAGATCGTACGGAAAGAATCTACGTCCTGAAAGGACACGATGTCGGGCATGGAAGCGTAGTCCGAAAAGCGCAGTTGTACCGTCGTCGCGAAGTCGGTCGCCGCAACCAGCGTGGCGTTCAGTCCGTAATTGTTCTTTATGTACTGCCTGTAAGGGTCGTTCGCGTCGGTCGGCGTTCCCACAACCGCGCTCGTAAGAATCGTTACCTCGTCCGAAGAGTTTACCCCTCCTATCGGTCCGCACGCCGCCGCGGTAAACAGAACCGCCGCCGCGCACAAAAGACCCGTTGCCTTTGCCGTCTTAGTCATATTTGTTTCCTCCTTATTGTTTGATGTTTTATCCCTTTACCGCGCCCGTATAAACCCCGTCCTTTAAGAACTTTTGGAAGAAGGGATATATGCAGAGTATGGGCACAAGCCCCACGATCGTAAGCGCCATGCGCACCGCCTGCTGGCTTACGCCGTCCGTCGCCAGATTGGGCAGCTTGGTGGAGTCGATCTGCGAAAGGTTGTTGTAGTTGATCATGATATAGTATTGCAACGTCCACAGCGCCGAATGGCTCTGGTCGATATAGATCATGACGTCGAACCAGCTGTTCCAATGGAACACCATGGTAAATAAGCCGATCGACGCGATGACGGGCTTGGAGAGCGGGAGCATAATGTTCCAGAACAGACGGAATTCCCCCGCGCCGTCGATCCGCGCCGCCTCCTGCATCTCCTTGGGGATCCCCGAAAAGAACTGCTTGAACACGAGCGCGTTCCAGGCGTTTATCAGGTTGGGCAGAATCAGCGACCAAAAATTATTTACCAGCCCTATCTGCTTGATCACGAGATAGTTGGGAATGAGCCCGCCCGAAAAGAAAATGGTGAAGAGCAGGAAATAAATATACTGCTTCTTGCCGGGAAAGTCGATGGTGAGCGCATAGCCCAGAATCGCCGTAAGCGCCAGCGAGATCACCGTGCCGACCAAGGTCCGCGCCAGCGACATGAAAAGCGATTTTAACACGTAGCTGCCAACGCCGAAAATCTTTCCGTATGCGGCGAACGTGGGACGGCTGGGAAGGAACAACAGCAAGCCCTGCCGCTCCGTCCACTCCGCCTCGCTGCAAAGCGAAACGAAAAATGTATAGAGCAAAGGATAGAGACAGGCAATGAGAAGAAGGGTTGCGACCGCAATGCAAACCCACTCGAACGCCCTTTCACTTTTACTGCGTATCATACGTTCCCCCCTACCATGCCCCGATCCCGACGAGCTTTCTGCTGAGTTTGTGCGAACCGATCACCAACCCGAACCCGATGACCGACTGCACGAAGCTCACCGCGCTCGACAGTCCGTACTTCAACTCGCCCAAGCCCTGCCAATACAGCCAGGTGTCTATCACGAGCGCCTTGTTGTCCTTTACCGCGCTGGTCGCAAACAGCAATATCTGCTCTCCGCCCGCGCCCTTTAAAATGCTGCCCACCGCCATAATCACCTGAAAGACGAGGATGGGAACCATTTCGGGCAGCGTGATGTGTACGAGCTTATGCCATACTCCCGCCCCATCGATGGAAGCGGCGTCGTACAACGACTTGTCAATGCTCATCAGCGACGCGGTGTAAAGGATCGTGCCCCAGCCCACCTCCTTCCATACGGAGGTAAATATCATGTTCGTATAGAACAGGTCGGTGCGGGACAGAAAGTCGATCGGCTCGCCGTGGAACCAGTTTACGATGATCCCGTTAATGATGCCGCTGGGCGTTAAAAAGGCGGATACGATGGCGTATATCACCACCCATGAAAAGAAGTGCGGAATATACACGATCGTTTGTACCACGGCGCGGTAACGCCGCTTTTGAATGTGATAGAACACCAGCGCGAAAAACACCGAAGGGATCACGCCCGCCAACAGCCGCAAAAAGCTGAGATATACCGTCTGCCAGATCACGGTGAGCATCTGCTTGTCCGTAAACAGGAAAACGAAGTTATCGAAGCCGTTCCACTTGCTGCCCCATATCCCGTCAGCGAGCGTATAGTCCTTAAACGAAAGAATGATTTGCAAAAAGATAGGATAAACGGAAAAGACGAATACGAGCAGGGTGGGCACGATAAGCATGACGTAAAATACGAAATAGCGCTTTATCTTTCTTACCGTATCGGCTCTGCACTTCCACTGCACGACCCCCGCGAGGATCAAAAGCAAGCCCGCAAACGGCACGAACACGGAAACCTCGTACAGCTCGTAAAAAATACGTTCGTTGCCCAGATAGTCCGTCGTAAGGAAAAACGGACAGGTGAGCAGCAGCAAATAAAACAAAATCAGCACTCCGCCCGCCGCCGTCTCCGCATAGCCGAGCCAGACGGCATCCTTCCTTTTTATCACGGAAAAGGCGACGAACAGCGCCGTAAACGCAACAAACGCGGCGAACAAAAAGAGCACGTATAAAGACACGTAGGCGGGCACGGCGATATTTATGATCGAACCGAAAAGGTTATAGCCCACCGTTCCGTCCGAAAAGAGCGCGGACAGACAATAGAAAAAATTGATTTTGATATTCACCGCGCCGTCCGAATATGTAACGCCGCCCGCGATTCCCACAACGAACACGGCGACGAGAGCCAGTATCCCGAGGAGCCCCTTTACGCGGACGCGCGACTGCTCGGAATCGTCGTAAAACAACGTAAGCGCTTTTCCTTTCATTTGCCGTAACCTTCCTGTACCGTTTTGTAGTTGCGGGGCGAATCTCCCACGATCTGTTTGAATTTCAGGTAAAAATATTTCAGATTGAAGAACCCAACCATCTCCGCGATCATCGAAACGGAAAAGTCGGTGGAAAGCAATAATTTACAGCTCTGCTCGATGCGGTATTTAATGATGTATTCCTTGATCGTCGTGCTCGCTTCCTTTTTGAAAATCCGCTGCAAATACGCCTTGCACAGTCCGCATTCGTTCGCAACGTCGTCCACCGTGATCGGTCGGTCGTAATTCTCGTGAATGTACTTTACCGCCTTTTCGATATATCCCGCCGTCTGCAACTTTTGCGCCGCCTTTCCGCTGCGGGAGGCGGAACGCCTGCCCGTAACAAAGCGCAGATAGCCCGTAAGCAGCAAGTTTGCCAGCGACTTCATGCGCGTTTCGCCGTAAGGCAGCTTTTCGGCGTATTCTTTCTGCAGCTCGTTTAAAATTTCCCGCCCGTACGGGATCTTGTCGAGCGGGACCACCGCCAACGGCTGAAAAAGGCTCCAATCCAAATCAAAATATTCGAAGGGGAAAATCACGTTGACCAGCTTCATTTCTCCGCCGCCCTCGATGGGCTGAATGGAATGGCTCACCGTCTTGTCGGCGATCACGAACATATCACCCGTGCCGAGCTTCGCGTATTTTCCCTCCACGAGCCCCATGCCCTGCCCGTCCGTTACGAAGCCCATCTCCACGAAATCGTGACTGTGCGTAACGATAGAGGCGTATCCCGTGGAATTTACCACAATTACGCCGGGCTTGGAATCGAACATTTTAAGACTGTATGCCATCTTCAATCCTCCTTCGGGACGAAAGTTACGCGCTCCCCCCTGTCTATCCGAAATATAACTTTTCCGTTTTCCGTCCCGATCATACGCTCGGGCGCGCTCTTTGCGTACCGCAAGGGCAGCTCCGCCCGTCCGCCGCAGTTTTCGTTTTCGATCTCCACCGCGCCGCCCTCGATGCGCACGCGCACGCTGCCGTGCGCCGTGGGCACCAAAATTTCGCAATCGCCCAGAACGTCCGTCTCGGGCGCGCACACGAAAGAGGCGTATCCCGTTTCCGCGGGACGGATCCCGAACAGACAGGCGGCGATCAGGTAAACGGGCGTGGCGCCCCAGGCATGACAGAGGCTCTTTCCGTAAGGTCTGTCGTACATGGCGTATTTTTTCACGCCCTTTTCGTCGGGGTCGTACTGCTCCCAGAACGTGGTTGCGCCCTCTTGCAGCATTCCTCCCCAGTATTTTTTCAGCTCTTCCGTCATCTCCCGCGCGCGACCCGTTCGGCAAAGCACGATAAACTCGTAAAACCGCATATAGGGCGTGGTGATCTTCTGCACGTTATCGTTTAAAATTACGTTTTTTACGATGCTTTCCCGCATACCCTCGTCCGCAAATCCGTACAAAATCGCAAAAAGGTTCGAATAGCGGGTCACCTTTTCCCCGAGCACGCCGTCCCTTCTTGCGTGCACGAACGCGCCGTTTTTCCAAAAGACTTTTACCGTGTTGTCGAACACTCTGCGGCTCTCCCGCGCATAAGCTTCGCCGTCCTTTCCCAGCGACGCGGCAAGGCGGCTCATCTCCCGAAGCGCCGCCGCATATAATATCTGCTCGAACGAGGTTTCGCCGCGGTTGTCCATATCCGCCCAGTCGATAAACACCCAATCGTTGGGACGCCAGTTTAAAAAACCCTCCTCGGTCGTCCGTCCGCCGCAAAACCGCATATACTCTTCGGCAAGCGAAAACTTTTCGCGCACGAAGTATAAATCGCCCGTATACTCGTAATAGTCGTACAGCGACAATATCCAGTACAGGGTGTAATCCGTGATATGATTCACGTGCGTTGCGACGGGAGATTTTCCGCCCAGCGCGCGCACGGTGCGCTTGACGATTTCGGTATCGAACGTGCTGTAAAAGCTGATCCATTCCGATTGCAGCGCGTCGCCGCTCCAACTCCAACGGTCGCGCTTGCCGCCGTCGATAAAAAATTCTCTGTTCGTCAGCTCGTTCGTGCGGATCGCCGTATCCCAGATATCCTGCAACAGCTTGTCCGAGGAGCGGAACTTGCTGCGTGTGGGCGAGGGCGGCAGCTCCTCCAGCAGCTCCGCGCGGCAGCTTTCCGCTGCGGGAAGATAGACGTAGCGGAACGTTTTGGTGATTGGGAGCGTAACGGTTTCCCCGCTCGCCGTAATGCGGTCGAACTGCTCGGAGCGGAGCACGTCCAGCGCCTCTTCCTGCGATTCGCCATAGCTGATTTCCACCGTCTGCCCGACCCGAAGCCCGTTCAGCCGCAGCCTTGCCGTAACCTCTCTGCCGAAATCGTAAAGCGTTCCGCCCGCGACTTTCCGCTCGCTCAAAAAACGCGCGGCGCGCTCGGGCAGGCGGTACCCGTTGGGCGATCGCTCCGCCGTAAAATTCCAGCTCCCGACGGGCAACAGCGTATGATCCTGACAGGTGACGGAAAACGCCTTGTCCGTTACCAGCTCCTCCCCTTCCATGTAAAGGCAGGGCAATCCGCCGTCGTTGTGGATGAGCACAGACATTTTATGCGTACCCGCAGGCAGCTCCAAACATCCGTCGAACTCCCTCACGTACCCCGCGCCCTCGAAGCTGATATTAAACTCCCCCTCCGCGAGCACGCGGATACGGTCGGGCTTGGAAAGCGTGAACTCGCGCACGAATTTCACCGTATGATAATAGCCGTCCATGCGCCAGAACGGGGCGATCATCACGTCCCGCTCGTACCGCCGCGCCATGCACTTGCCGAACAGCATCATTTCGAAATCGCCGGGATACCAGATCCAGGTTGCTTTTGTATTATTCATGGCTTCCTGCGCCGCCCTCTTCCGCGCGAACGGGAACGACCTTTCCCGTCTCCATCGACTCGTCCGCCGCATACACCGCGAAGTGTCCGTTTAACGAATCTTCGATCACGGTCGCCGAAACGGAGCGCGGCTCGCCCGCCACGAGATTTACAAAATCCTCCGCGATACGGCTGTCGCCGCCGCTGTGCCCGTCCCCCTCTTCCACGCCCGTGATCACCTCTTCCCGCTGCGTATACAGGCAATTATCGGCGCGGTAAAGCCGTACGGTAAATTTGTTATCCTCTAAAAATCCGTCGATTTCTCCCTTGGAGCCCACGATATGCACCTTTCTTCCCGGGCGGGCGACCCCGCTCACCATGCCGTGCACCGCCACCGTTCCGTCCGAAAACCGCAGCACGAGCGCCTGCCTGTCCACAATGTCCGCGCCCGTTTTCCAGATACATTCGCCGAAAGGCGCGCTGTCGCGCAGGTATTCGTACTTTTGCTCCTGCGAGATCTGTTTGCCGCCCTTGGTGAGCTCGGCAAAGATGTATTGCCCGAAGTAATCGTTTTCCAGATTGAGCTTGCGGCAGGAATACATACAGTCCCGTTCGAGCGGACAGTCGACCAGGCAGCGCGTTCCCGCGCGTTCGGGCGCGTTTTCGGGCACGAAAAATTCCCGTCCGCCCAGACTTGCCACCGATTCGGGCGTTGTTCCGCTCATAAACCAGCAGAGCAGGTCGAGGTCGTGGCAGCATTTGGCAAGCAGCATCGACGACCCGCACTCCGTCCTTTTATTCCACTTCCCGCGGATATAAGAGGCGGAAGCGTGCGCCACGCCCACCATCTCGCTTGTGTCGATAAAAAAGATTTTGCCGATTTCGCCCGAGAGCAGAATTTCTTTGATCCTCCGATAAAAGGGCGTATATCTTAAAACGTGACAGATCATCAGCTTGCAGCCGTGCTCGTCCGCCGTTTTTTTAAGGGTAAGCAGCTCTTCCCGAACGCTCGTCACGGGTTTTTCGAGGAGCATATCGTAGCCCTGCCTTAAAAGCGGCAGCGCCGTTTCCACGTGCAGCGAGTCCATGGTGGCGTTAATTACCGCGTCCGCGATCCTGCCTTGCGACAGCGCCTCTTCCAGACAAGAAAAACAGCGCTCCCGCGGAATGGAAAAGGTGCGGCAAGCCTCCTCTCTGCGCGCTTCGTCCGGCTCGACCGCGGCGACAACCTTCATGTGCTCGGGGTGAGTCAAAGCATATTTCGTATAGGCGTGACCGCGGTCTCCGTAGCCTACGATCATGACGGTAATCTGTCTTTTGCTCATATCCTTATCTCCTTCTTTTTCCCATTCGTTCGATTTACGGAAATATTTTATCATAACGATTTTTCGGAAACAATGGACAAACTCGCAACAGTTTTACCGTTTACGTAAAATATACGGATATCGGCATTTTTCGGGAAAAATACAATCATTTTCACAAAATTTATCCGTTAAAACTGTGATTTTAAAAAACATAATGTTTTTATTTTTCATTTTTGGAACGTAATATGCCGCTATTTCTTCGTTTTTGTGGAATAAATTCGGATTTTTATGTTCGTTTTTCGGGATATGCAACCGTTAAAACAGTTACGCAAAAACGGATTGTTTTTTCCGAATTTTTCCGTTTAGTCCATAAAAGCGAACAAATCGAAAATGCGGCGCGAAAATCTCCCTTTCGCGCCGCAAGAAAAAAAGCCCCCGCCGAACGGCGGGAGCCGAGTTAAATTTTTAGCGGTTATAAATTATTCGAACCGATCGTGCAATTTTTTCAATTCCGCGGCGGAGACCTTTTCGCGGCGGTCCATGGTGACGAGCCCGTTCTTTTCCTGATAGACGTCGGTAAGCTGCGTCATGCAGAATCCGCGCAGCTCCTTGCGCTCGCCGATATAGCGCAGCATATCGCCGTAGCGCTTTAAAAAGTCCGCTTCCGTCTTAACGCTCTTGCCGTAGCCCCAGCCCTTGCCGTCGTCTTTTTCGAACGCGATGCCCGCGAACTCCGAAAACACCATAGGCTGACCCTGATAGCGGTAATTCCCCGCGAAAAACTTTTTGTAATGCTCCACGGTTTCCGCGTTGCCGCCCGTATACACCGTTTCGAGGTTGGCGTCGAACAGCCTTTTCAAATCGTCGTAATTGTCGAGATAATTGTGGAAGGTGATCACGTCCGAAAGGGTGTGCTCCCAGCCGTCGTTGGAAATTACGAATCTTCCGCCCGCCGTCTGCTTTACCAGCGCGTACATATCGGCGGTAAGCTTTTGCTCCTCCTCGCTCTCGCCCACTTCGTTGATCCCCCACGACTCGTTAAACAGCACGTAGCCCAATATGCAGGGGTGCGAGAAATGGTCGTGCAAGATCCTCGGGAACTGCTTAAAATACTGCCGATACGCCGCGTAGCTGTAAGCGTTCGTGCTGGGGCACTCCTGCCAGGCGTAAAGTCCGTACAAATCCATGTAATAAAAATTGAGGGGCGAGGGCGTGTGCTCGTGCATCCGCGCGCCGTTAAAGCCGCACGCGAGCGTAAGCTCTACGTCGCCGATCATCTCTTCCTCGGTCGGCGTGGTGATGGTATCCTCCCAGTAGCCCTGATTTAACACCAGCTTTAAATAGGTGTCCTTGCCGTTGATATAAAAGCGCTTGTCCTTGCAAGCGACCGTGATAAATCCGCAATAGCTCAAAATGCGGTCGGTCGTCTTGCCCCCGCGCGCGAGCGTAAGCTCCACGTTGTAAAGGTAAGGATTTTCGCAAGACCAACCCGTAACGGCATCCGACTGCATGACGTATGCGCCGTTCTCCTCGGTCACCGCGTACGTCTGCGATTTTACAAGTTTGCCGTCCGCGTCCTTTAAAGTCAGCGTGAATTCCGTCCCCGCGGGCGCGGCGAGCTCCGCCGTAAGCGTTTTGCCCGCATAGTCGGCGCGCAAAACAAAGTCGCGGATATGATCGCGGTCGAGGCGCTCTAAATACACGTCGCGCACGATCCCGCTCGTCTCCGTATAAAAGCAGGTGAAAGAATCCTTGCGCCAGCGCTGTTTGCCGCGGATCTGGTCGATGGACATGGTATCCTCGACGCGCAGGGTGATTTTGTTTTTCCCCTCCGTTACAAAGGGCGCGACATCCGCCGAGAACATATCGTAACCGCCCTCGTGCGTCGTAACGTACTTGCCGTTTACGAACACCGTTGTCTTATAATCAACGCTTTGAAAAGTGACGAGCATTACGTCTGCGCAATGACCTAACGTAAGCTCCTTCTCGTACCAAATGACGTCGCACTGCTTTTGGGGAAGGTTGATCCCGCTCTTTTCGCACTGATAGGGATAGGGAACAACGATCGTAAGACAGTCGGCGGGGAATTGGTGCTGATAGCCCTTTAACAGCCCCGCGTCGTCCTCGTCGAATACGAACTTCCATTCGCCGTTGAGCGAAAAATAGTTTTCGCGGAATTTCTGCGGATTCGGGTGTCCCTTACGGTAGGACGATACGTGCTTTACCTGTTTCATAATAACCTCTTTTTCAATTTTTCTTAACTTTATAATTCGCTCGTAGAAACGATCAGCCTGTAAACGTTGTTGTGCAGGCAGTCGGGGTTGTCCGCGTCGAAGGGCAAAAGCTCCTCTTCCAGCTCTTCCAACCGATCGGTTTCGCCGTTCAGGTAGGAAAGCAGCCGTCCGCGGCAATAAGCGAGCCGCTGTTTTACTCCGCCCAGGCGCGCGCACTGCACCTCGAAGCCGAACTGCTTGTTCACCCTGCTCCACTGCGCGGCAAACGCGGCGAAAAACTCGTCCGTACGTTTTTCCGCCTCCGCATATTCTACGATGACCGCCCGCAGCTCCTCTTTCTTGCCGCTTCGGTACGCCCTGCGGGTATTCACGCCCAAAAGCGCCTTTTTCTCCATCAGTCGGCAAAGCTTTTCCTGCGTTTCGAACAAATAGGCGTATTCCCCCGCCCGCGCCTTTGCCGCGGCGAGATTCTCCGCATACGCGCCGTAAGGGATCTGCGCCCGTTCCGCCGCCCCGTCGTAAAGCCCGAGGAAGGGATCGGCATACAGCAAACTCTTGGCGGGATTCGCCCCTTCGCACTCGTCCTGCGAAACGACGTTAGGCAATTCGAGCAAATCGAGATCCTCGGCGGACAGCCCGAACAGTGCCTGAAACTCCGCGCGGATCTTCTTTTCGTCAAACTCTCCGTCCGCATAGCGACGGATCGCATAAAGCGCCTGCAACAGCGAGAACGGCGGACATTCCGCGCCGTTATCCCCCCACATAGTGATCATCACGTTTTCCACGCCGTGCTTGCGAATACTCCGCATGGCGGGCTTCATGCTGGCGTAGGTAAAGCGGGTGCGCGGGGCAAACCCCTGCCAGCTCCAGGCGCCGCCCGCGAACCAAAGCTCGCGCCCAAACTCCTGATGCGCGGCGATCATGCCGTCGTAAACGGATTCCTGCGTATGATAGTAGTCCCAATAGGTGAGCGCAACGTTCTGCGGCACCTTTTCGCGCACCTCGGCGGGAACGTGCACGCCTTCCGTATAATATTCTCCGCCCGCCGCCAAGCGGAAAAACATATCGCTCCACATATGCGGACGGAAACCGTATTTTTCGGCAATATCCGCCACGCGCTTTAAATGGCGGTTTAAAATTTCGAAGCGGTCGCAATAGCCGTGCCTGTCTAAATATTTTCCCAAGCCCACCATGTGCGCCTCGTCCATGCCGATATTCACCAGACGCGAGGAGAAATTCTCGGCAAGCGAGCAAAACAGACGGTCCAAAAACTCGTACGTTTCCTCCTCGTCGATCAGCAGAATATCGTTTGCGTCCGTCAGTTTTCTGAACCGCGGCAGCTTTACGGGATTTGTAAAGTGCGCCAACGTCTGAATGCAGGGGATCAGCTCCACTCCGCGCGCCGCGGCGTAGGCGTCGAGCTCCTTTAATTCCCTCCCCGAATATCTTCCGCGCAGATAGCCGAAGTAAGGCTCGTCCTTTACCTCGTACATATCCTCGGCATAAAGCTCCAAGGCGTTATAGCCCATTTTTTGCAGACTGTCGATCAGCTTTTTTGCCGACTCTAAATTGAGGACGGCGTTCCGCGAACAGTCCAGCATGACTCCGAAATAGCGATACATTTTTTCTCCTTATCGGGCGATGGTAAAAATCGCTTCCATCATATCACATTCCCGACCGTTTGTAAACGGAAAACACATAAAAAGTCGGATTTTTTCGAACGCGGTCTCCCGCGCGTCAGCTCAGCCGCTCGCGGTGCATTTGCAGGGTGTAAAGCGCGTAATATCTGCCCTTTTTTTCGAGCAGCTCCGCGTGCGTGCCCTGCTCCTTGATTTCGCCGTGAGAGAGCACTATGATCTTGTCCGCGTTGCGCACGGTGGAAAGGCGGTGCGCCACAATGAGCATGGTGCCCACGTTTTTCATCTTTTCGAGCGAATCCTGAATGAGCAGCTCCGTCTCGGTGTCGATATTCGCCGTCGCCTCGTCTAAAATCATGACCGAGGGCTTGTGAATGATCGTCCGCGCAAACGAGAGCAGCTGGCGCTGCCCCGCGGAAAAATTGTTTCCGCGCTCGCGCACGCGCTCGTCCAACCCGTGCTCGAGCTTTCGGATAAAGTGCGTCGCGTTCACGTAGTCGCACGCGCGCTTTATTTCCTCTTCCGAAAACTCTTCGCGCAGCACGATGTTGCCGCGCACCGTTCCCGAGAATAATAACACGTCCTGCAGCATCTGCCCGAAGTGCTTGCGGAGCGAAGAGATTTTAATGCGGTATATGTCGATCCCGTCGATCAGAATCTGCCCTTTCTGAATCGTATAATTGCGGCACAAAAGCGAAAGGATCGTCGTCTTGCCCGAGCCCGTGGAGCCGACGAACGCGGCGGTCTCGCCCGCGCCCACGCGGAAGGATACGCCTTTTAACACCCACTCGTCCGGCTCGTACGCAAACCACACGTCCTTAAACTCGATCTCGCCCTTGATCGCGTCCAACCCGATCGCGTCCTCCGCGTCCGTCACGTCCGGCTTCCAATCGAATACGGTAAAAATCTTTTCCGCCGAAGCGAACGCCGATTGCAGACGGTTAAACTGTTCGGCGATCGTCTGAATGGGGTTGAAAAATTTGGAGATATACATATAAAACGTTACGATAATTTCGGCGGTGAGCGTCTGTCCCAAAAACGAAGCGTTGTCCAGATGCCCCTTCGCGCCCAAAAAGAACAGGCAGAGCACGGAGGAGATATGCAGCAAATACACCATGGGACGAAAAACCCCGAACACGAACATTTCCTGCCGTTTCGCCTTTGCAAGCTTTTTGTTGTGCGCGGAAAACTCCCGCGCCTTCTTTTCCTCGCAGTTGAAGATCTGCGTGATCTTCATGCCCGAAAGGTTTTCCGAAAGGAAGGTGTTAATGTTCGTGGTCCCATCCTTTACCTTGCGGTAGGACATACGCGAGAACTTGCGGAAGATCACCGTAAACAGCACCAGAAAAGGCACGAAGCAAAGCACCATGAGCGTGAGCTCGTAATTCAAGCACAGCATGGCGGCAAGCACGGCGAAAATAACGAAGCAATTTTTTACGAGCGCCGCCAAGATATCGGTGAACATCATCGAAATGGCGTTCGTGTCGTTTGTAACGCGGGTGACCAGCTTGCCCACGGGCATGGAATTGAGCTGCGCGTGCGATAAGCTCTCGATATGCGAGAACAGATCCTCGCGCAGTGCGGAGAGGATCCGCTGCCCCGTGCGCTGCAACACAATCGCCTGAATATAAGTGCCAATAAGCGAAACGATCAAAATTCCCGCATACAGCCCCACCGTGAAAAACAAGCTTCTCAGCTCGAATTGCGCCTTTACGAGCCCTTCGAGATAGCCGACGATCAGGGGGGACAAAACGTCGTAGGCAATAGAAAAGAGCATACACACGCCCACCAGCAAAAAGCTCTTCCAGTAGGGCTTTGCGTAGACGAGCAGGCGGCGGACGATCTCGCCGTCCTTCATAGCGCGATCGAACCCGACCGCTTGCTTTTTGTTTTTGATCAGCGCGTAAACGGTAACAAATATCACGGACAGCACGCCGAGGAGCGCGCCCACGACGATCAGGGGAAAATAATCATGCATCGGACGGCTCCCCCTCTTCTTCCAATTTTTGCAGATCGACCGTTTTGCGGTAGGCGGGACAGGAGGCGTAGAGATCTCTGTGCGTGCCGACGGCAACGACCTCTCCCTCCTCCAGATAGACGATTTTATCCATGCTCTCCACGGTGGAAACACGGTGGGCGATCAAAATCGTCGTGCGCCCCGCGCGCGTTTGCTTTAAACCCGCTAAGATCGCCTGCTCCGTCTTGGTATCTACGGCGGAAACCGAATCGTCTAAAATGAGGATCGGCGCGTCCTTTAACAGCGCGCGGGCAATGGAAATGCGCTGCTTCTGCCCGCCCGAAACGGTAACGCCGCGTTCGCCGAGCACCGTGTCGTAGCCCTCTTTAAACTCCGCAATATCTCCGTGCACGCCCGCAAGCCGCGCGGCGTGCTCCGCGTCCTCGCGGCTTTGCTCCTCCTCGCCCGCGGGGCGCGAAAAGGCGATATTGTGCGCAATGGTGTCTCCGAACAGAAAATTGTCCTGCGGAACGTACGCCGCCGCCTCGCGCACCGAACGGACGGTAAGCGTATTCACGTCCTGCCCGTCGATAAATAACGTTCCGTCGGGCACGTTGTAGGCGCGCAAAATCAAATCGACGACGGTCGTTTTTCCTGCGCCCGCCTTGCCGATAAGCCCCACGTTTTCGCCCGCCTCTATCGTGAACGACACGTTTTTCAGCGCGTCGTAAGCGGCGGACGGGTAGCGGAAGGTCAGATTTTTAAATTCGATTTTCCCCTCGGGCGCTTTCAGCGCAACCGCGCCCTCCGAATCCGTCACGTCCTGCTTCGCGTCCAAAAGCTCGCTGATGCGCTTTAACGAGGCGCGCCCGCGCGAGGTCATGCCGATCAGGTCGGAAACCGCCATCACGGGCCAGACCATCGCCGTAAAATAGCCGATGTACTCCACCAGCTCGCCCGCGTTAAACACGCCCCCGTAAACCAGATATCCGCCGTAGCCCAAAATAATGCAGATCACCGACTCGACGAACAGCGTTACCGTAATGTTTAACAGCGTGGAAGCTTTGACGAACGCAACGTTCGTTTTCTCGTTCTTCTTGTTCAGGCGGCGAAAGGCCATCAACTCCTTTGCCTCTTTCACGAACGCCTTTATCACCGAAATGCCCGAAAAGCTCTCCTGCGAAAAATCCGAAAGATCGGAAAACGCCTCCTGCCGCGCCTCCCACTTTTTCGTCATGTATCTGCCGACGAGAACCCCGCTCGCCAAAAGCAGCGCCATGGGCACGAGCGCGAGCAGAGTAAGGCGGAAATCCATGCGCCACATTTTTATCAGCGTAAGTCCGCCCAAAAACGCCGCATCGAACAATTCCATAAATCCCCAGGCAAAGCATTCGTGCACCGTTTCCAGATCGTTGGTGAACAGCGACATGAGATTGCCGACTTTATTTTCCTGATAAAAGCTCTGCGAAAGATCCTTGCACCGCAAAAACATACGGTCTCTTAAATCGGTCTCCGTTTTAATTGCCGCGCCGAAAAAACAGACGCGCCACAAAAAACGCCCCGCCACCATTACGAGGATAATGACGATCATGGGCACGCATATTTTCATCAGCAAAAAATCGAGGTCGAAGGAAACCGCTCCGCCCTCCGTCTGCACGGACCCCGTGTTGATCCCGTTGATCACCATGCGGAAGAGTTCGGGCACGAGCAGCTGAAAATAGTCTACGACGACAAGCGCGGCAAGTCCGACAAGCAACAAAAGCGCGTGCTTGAAATAGTAGCGGTTTATGTATTTCCCGAAAATCACGCCCCTTCCTCCTCCGTAAATTTTAGTTTGATTATTGTATCACTCTTTCCTTTATTTGTCAAACGGATTCGAACGAGAGATTCTTTCGCCCCGCAAGAGGGGCTCAGAATGACGGTTGATGTTACTTGTCATTCCGAGACAAGGCGCAGCCGCGCCGTGGGAATCCCCTGCCGCGAAAGCCCGCCCCTTGTCATTCTGAGGCTTGCCGAAGAATCCCATAATACGCAGTCCGCAAAAAAGGGCGTTCCCAAGAACGCCCTTCACGTTACAACTGATATTTGGCGGTAAGCTTTAACACGGAGGAGAGGCAGTCGTTCAGCGAGCGCGCCTCCTGCTTGGTGAGCGCCTTGCCGCGGTACAAATCGAGCTTACGCCGCAATGCGTCCGTTTCCAGCCGATCGCTCGGATTAAGCTTTGCGGAAGCGAGTTTATTCAGCAGCGCGTCGGCATGGTCGAGCTGGGGCGGAGCTTCGAGCTGCGCCGCCGCGGGCGAATCCTCGAAGCAGCACACCTTGGGCGGGCGCCCGTCGTTCGATTCGGGCACGATAAGCTCCTCGCGAAATTTTTCGTACATTTTTTCCGCCTTGCCCTTTTTGGCGACGACCCGTTTTTTCAGCTTAGGCAAATACAGCAGGCAGCCCAAAAGCGCGCCCCACGCCGCAAATATGCCCAAATAGACGAACGCGTTAACCGCTCCGTCCGCACTCACAAGGGCGAACCCAATGCCGACAAGCGCCGTGCAAAGCGCAGGGTAAAGCTTCCGCCCGCCCAAAAATCCGAGCAGCGCGACAAGCGCCGCGCAAAGCAAGGGCAATATAAGCAGCGGAACAAATGCGGGCACACGCGCCAACAACGTTACGAACTGAGTAAAAATTTCCATATAAATCTCCCGATTAAAGATAGCCTGTTTTTCTTGCCGATTTATCGCCGAAACCGTCGGCTTTCGTCGAAAAAGTTCACATTGCGATTTCCGAGCCGTTTAAAAAATTCACGATGGCGGCGCGGACGGTATTTTCGTCCACGCGCATCGTCCGCGCGACCGCCTTTTTATACAGCGCGATCTGCACGGCGTATTTTTCGCGCAGGGACGAATCGGACAGATTCGAATACTTATAATCGATGATCCCGTAGCCCTCTTCGTCCTCGTACAATAAATCGATCGCGCCCTGATACACGGTGTTATCCTCCGCCTGCGTGGGCTCGAGCTCGTTTGCGGGGATCCCGACAAGGAATTTTCTTTCCCGCCACACGCGCTTGCCCGCAAGCGCGGCGATGCAGGGAATCTTCATTATTTTGTCCAGCCTGTCCGCCTTTAAAAATTTTATCTGCTCTTCGGTCAACAGCCCCTGCGCGCGCATACGACCGAGCTCCTCGCGCGCGTCCTTTCCGAACTGCGCGAACTGCAAAAACGCATGGTACGCAAGCCCCGCCTCCACCGAGGTCTTTTCGTGCGGCTCGTCCGAAAAATACAGCGCGTACGGCGCGTCCTCTTCCGCCCCCCGCCGCATAAGGTCGGTCGCGGAGCTCTTCACGTGCAGCGCGGTGCTCGGCAGGTAGGGATAGCGCGCGCCCATGCCGTACGCTTCGATTCTCTCCGCGCGCTCCGTCTCCTCCGCCGCCCCGTTCTCCTCCCGTCGGGAAAATTCCTCCGCGGCGGGCTCGGGCGCGAACCGATCTTGAAACCTCGACAAATCGAAAAAGTCCGAAAGTCTTTCGGCGTAGCGCGGGGAACCCGCGCCGTCCTTTTCGTCGAACAGCAGGTGCAGGCGATACCGCGCGCGCGTCATGGCGACGTAGAGCAGATTGCGCTCGCCCTTTCTGTCCTCCCCGTCCAGACAGAGAAGAGAGGCGCGGCGCGTAAGCGTTTCGTACATGCGGCGCGAGGGCACGTCGTAACACTTAGGCGCGGCGAGAAATTCTTCCGTCCAGAGCACCTCGTCCCGCTCCGACCCGCGGAAGGGCGTATCGAGGTTGGCAAGAATCACGATCGGGTATTCCAAGCCCTTGGACGCGTGCATGGTTAGCACCTTTACCGCGTTTTCGCCTCCGCTCTCCGAAAAATCGACGCGGTAGCCCGCCGCCTTCAACCCGCTTAAAAATGCGTGCACGCTCCCCGCGCGCTCCGCCTCCTCCGTCAGTCTGCGCACGCGCGCAAGTCGGTTTTTCCCGTCCGGCTTGGCGGCGATCTGCGCTTCCAGCCCCAGCGACAGTAACAGATTCACCGTCTCCGCCGCCGTCTTGACGCAAGCCGCCGCCCGCAGTCCATCCAGCCTTTCGAAGAACGCAACGAGCTTTCGCGCAAGGTCGCCCTGCTCCCGCTTCGCAAACTCCTTGCAGGCGCCGCGGAAGGCGTACACCTCGGGATAGCGCGCCCGTATCTTTGCAAGCTCGCCGTCCGAAAAGCCCCCGATCGCCGAGAGCATGGCGCCCGCCAGCGGGATATCCTGCTCGGGATTGTCGAGCAGCGACAGCCAATCGAGCACCAGCCGCGCCTCGAAATAGTCGCACACGTTCACCGCCGAAGAGGACGTGACGGGGATCCCCCGCGCGGCGAGCATACGCGCCACCCGCTCCGCGTCGCCCGACTTCTTTCTTACCAGCACTGCGATGTCTCCCCAGTCCGCCTTTTTCCACGCGCCCTGTCCGTGCGGAGTCTGCTCGTCCGCGTCGAACCACTCCCTGCCGTATTCGGACTGCACCAGCGCGACGATTTTTTCCGCCGCCGCGCTCGTGTCCGTTCTGCCCGAGCCGCTCAGCACCGAATATACCGTCAGCTCGCCCCGCTCCCGCCGCTCCGACTTTTTCACGCGGTGGAAGAGCACCTCGCCCTTATTTGCGCCGTAGCGCGCGCCGCCCGTCATGGGCGTGTAAGTCATGTCCGGCAGCCGCCCGAACACGTCGTTCACCGCGTTTAAAATATTTTCCGCCGAACGGAAATTCTGCGTGAGCCGCAGCGACAGGGGAAGCTCCCGCTCCTTCTGCTCGAAAAATTCCGAATCGCTCCCGCGGAACGCGTAAATCGCCTGCTTGGCGTCCCCCACCAAAAACAGATCCTGCCCCGCCAGCAAAGAGACGATGCTTTCCTGCACGGGGTTTACGTCCTGATACTCGTCCACGAACACGTATTTATATTTCGCGTGGAGCTCCTCGCGCACGGCGGGCTCGCTCAGCACCCGCAAAGCGCACTTTTCCAAATCTCCGTAATCGAGCACGCCCGCCTCGCTTTTCAGCCGCGCATACCGCTCGCCGTAGTCCCGAATCAGGGTGCACAACGCCGCGGCGCACTCGTCCGCCGTTTTGCAGCGCGCGCGCTCCGTCTTTTCGTCCTCGAACGCTTTCAGCTCGGCATACAGCTCCTTCACGCGCTTGCTCAGCTCGCCCAGGCGGGTAAGGTTGTCCCGTTCCTCTCCCTCGGCAGCCGTTCTGCGGGGCGTGTTCGGAACGGCGGGCAGCCCGAGCAGGACCGCTTCGAACAGCCCCCGCGCCAGCGCAACGCGCTCCGCCGCGCCCGCGAGGATCCCCGCCATTTCCGCCGCGCGCGACGACGGGGGAAATTTTCCCTTTAACTCTTCCGCTTCGCACAGCAGCTCTTTTGCGCGGAACGCAAAGTCCGCCCAAACGCGCGCGCAGGCTTTTTCGAACGTATCCTCCCGCCCCGCGCGTTCCAAAATCCCTTCGTAGTCCTGTTCGTCGCGCAGTCCGTTGTAGGAGGAAAGCACCAGCTCCCGCAAAAACGCGTCCTTTTTTTTGCGGAAATACACGGACAGCAGACGGCGGAAATCCTCCCCGCCCTCCTCGTAGGCGTGCTCGAACACCTCGTCCAGCGCGCGCAGGGAAAGCGACTTTGCCTCCGCGTCGTCCGAGCCGAGAATGCGGAACGCGGGATCGACCCCCGCCAAAAAGAAATGGGTGCGCAAGAGCCGAGCGCAAAAGGAATGAACGGTGCTCACGTCGGCGAGCGGGAGGGCGTTCAACTGCGCTTTGAGCCGCGCGCGCGTCTCCCCGTCCGAAACGGCGAGGCGTTTCACAAGCTCGGCGCGGAGCTTGTCGCGCATTTGCGCCGCCGCCTTGTTGGTAAAGGTAACGGCGAGCACTTCGCTCACGTCCGCGCCCGACAAAATAATATCCACAAGGCGAGTGATCATGACAAATGTCTTGCCGCTGCCCGCCGAAGCGGAGACGATCACCCTGCCGCGCGCTTCCACCGCGCGTCTCTGTTCTTCCGTCAACCGTACGCTCATAACTCGCCCCGCTCCTTTTTCACCAGCGCGGCGATCTGCGAGCACTTCACGCTCTCTTCCTTCCGCGGCTCGCCCGTAAACGCGCACAGGCTCTTCAGCTTGCAGTATGCGCACGCGCCCTCGTACGGCGAGGGGCGGATGTTGCCCGCCTTCATTTCGCGCTCCGCCCTGTCGCTGACGAGCAGCGAATACTCCAAAAACGCCTCGAAGTCGGATTGCGCCATTCCCTTGTCCGTTGCTCTTCCGCCCAGCGTTCCCTCGAACAGCTCGCTCTTTTCCCCCTCTTTGAGCGCGACGTCCATAAACGAGACCACGTTCGCCTCTCCGCTGTAAAAGCCCTTCATGCGGTACTTTACCGCGTCCGGCTTGGCGTAGACGTCCGCCGCGGGGAAATAGAACGCACCCGCCGCGCGTTTGCCCTGCGCCGCCGCCGAGAGATACAGCTCGAGCTGCAGCTTTCTGCCCGTGTAGTAAGAGGTGGGGCTGTCGTCGATCGCGCCCGTCTTATAGTCGATCACCCGAACGTATTCCTCCGCCGCATCGATTCGGTCGGCAGTGCCGCTAAGCTCCAGATCGGGGATTTCCACCCGAGTCTCCGCCGCAAGCACGCGGAACGCCGAGCGCGCCAGCTGACGGTACGCCGCCGCCGAAACTTCTTCGCCCTCCGCAATCAGTCTGTCCCCCGTGTAGGCGCCCGCCGCCGTATCGGTAAGCGCGGCATACTTCGCTTCCTTTAATTTCAGCTCGCCCGTCTCGCGCGCAAAGGCGCGGCACGCCGCCTCGTCCGAAAAGTCGTTCAGTCTCTTGCCAACCTCTTCGAGCACGGCGTGCACAAAGGAGCCCGCGTCCGTATCGAGCACGGTGCGTTCCTCCCGCTCGCGCAGCCTGAGCCCGCGCGAGGCGAAGCCCGCGTAGGGACAGGCAAAGTAGCTTTCGAGCAGGGTGGGCGAAACGTTCTGCTCCCGCTTGAAATACAGCTCGGCAACGCCCGCGACGTCGCCCTTTTCTCCGCCGTACAAAAGAGCGTCCGCGCGCTCCCACTCCTCCGCGCCCAGCGTGCTGCAAAGCGCGAAAAAGCGCGTCTGCGCCTCCGCGCCACCCTTTTCCCGTTCCCGCCCGTAGGCAAGCAGATTGAGCGTTGCGGGCGCCTTTTCGCTGCAATCGTAGGGGTATAACGCGGGCATGGGGGGCATATCGAACAGTTTTTGCACGGTGCGGATGATTTCTCCCGCGTTTGCCTCCGTCCCCTTTCGGCGCAGAGAACAGCTGAAATACGCCTCTTTTTCGAACGCGCACAAATTCAGCGCGAGCGCCTCGCGCGCCCTCCTGTTCACCTGCTCGATGGCGGGCTCGATTTCCGTTTGCAGCGCGCTCAGCCGTTTGATCTCGCCGTCTCCGATCACGGCGGTATCCGCGCAAACGCGCGGCACATCGTCCGTAAGCCCCACGGCGAACAGCACCTTTACGCGGGCGATGCGGCTCTCCGTCATATCCCCCGCGTACACCGCGTCCGCGTATTGCGGGATCATGGAAACCTTTAACGCGCTCATGCCGTTTTCGAGCACCGCGGCAAACTCGCGCGCGGAGAACGTACGCCCGCCCGCCACCGTCTCCGTTTCGCACAGCACGTTTTCGAGCGGCTTTAAATCGAGATAGCGTTTCTCCTCCGCAGAGAGCGTTTTGCCCAGCCGCTCGGCGATCGGCTCCCAACCGACCAGCTCGCGCAGGGCGCGCACCGCCTTCACGAACGAAGCGCCGCTCCCCTTTCCGCCCTTGGGAAAGAGGGACAAGACCGCAAGCAGCTTCTCCCGACAGGCGCACAGCGCGTCTCTGTCGTAGCGGGCGACCGCCTCGCCCGTCTTGATCTCCCGCTTCGCCGCGCCGCGGTAGCCGCCGTACTTTAACAGATAGTTACGGAACTCGCCGCTCTCGCCGAAGCAGACGTTGGCGCAGACGGCGTCCGCGTCCTCGGGCAGCACGCCGCCGTGCAGGGCGCGCAATACGGCGAGGACGAACGCGCAGAACGGGTGCTCCGCGAACGACCGCTTTTTATCCGCATAGAAGGGAATGCGATAGGCGGAGAACACCTTTTCGACGGCAAGAAAGCTTTCCCCGTCGGGCACCAGCACGGCGATATCGCGGTAGCGCAGCCCCTCGGCAACGTATTTTTTAATGAGCGCGGCGACCGTGTTCAGCTCGTCCGTTTCGTCCTCGGCAAAGAACGCGCGTACGCTCTTTTCCGGCTGCGGCGCGGGTGGAAGCAGCTCGGGCGCGAACAGCGTTCCGCGCAGCCGAAGGGCGGCGGGAGAGAGAGTGCAGCCCGTCTTTTCCCGCACGGGCTCTCCGCAGTCGCTCACGGCGCGCAAAAAAGCGCGCGCCGCCTCGTTGGTGTAAATTTCCTCGGCTCCGCCCAAAAATATCCCCGTTACGCTTTTCGCGTTCTCGGCGGCGGCACAGATCCCCTCCCGCGCCTGCTTGGTAAAGGAACCGAACGCGAAAAAGAAGACGTTCGTTTCGTGCAGCCCGCCCGAGGAAAGCTTTTCGGGGAGCAGCGAAAGATAGCCGTTTTCGTCCAGCAGTCCGTTTTCCGCCAAAAAAGCGTTGTAGCGTTCGAGCAGGAACGCCAGATCGGAAAGCTTCCACCGCAAAAATCCGTCCGTCGCCTCGGCGTTCTCGCGCAGGGTCTGCGCCGAAATGCGGGAGGCGGAAAGCTGGGCGATCGTCTCGTAAACGGCGGAAGCGGAGTTGGGGCGGAAGCATTTCAGCTCCTCTCCGTGCTCCTCGATCAACGCGGAAATTTCCATTACCGAACCGTATTTGGAGAGCACGCGCCGCCCGTCCGCCAAAAAGCGGGCAAGCGTGGTCACCTCGGTGTCGAACGTGCCCCCGAGGCGGTTTACGATCGCGCGCTCCGCAAGCAGGGTAAGCCTGTCCTCGCAGAACACCAAATTTTTCCCGCCCTTTTGTTCGGAGGCGGCAACGCAGTCGGCAAGCGATTGCAGCGCGTCGTCCAGCGTGGGCGCGAGAACGGTTTTCAGCATTCGTCAATTTCCGTTTTTTTCTTTTATTATATCATCTTTTCACAAAAATTTCTTGCGATTGAGAGCATTTATTTTTACAAAACCGAAAAAATATGTTATAATGAGGAAAAAGTGCGGAAATTTTTCCGTAAACTTCAAATATTTTCCGGAGATCATCATGAAAAAAATACGCATCGCCTGTCTGGCGCTGCTTGCCCCGCTCGCGCTGCTGTGCGCCTGCGCCGCG
Source organism: uncultured Christensenellaceae bacterium (assembly GCA_910588465.1). Lineage (GTDB taxonomy): Bacteria > Bacillota > Clostridia > Christensenellales > Borkfalkiaceae > Gallimonas. Next base: position 101,211 of record CAJUOP010000002.1, read on the forward strand.
GGCACGCCTGAGCTTTCGATCGAATCCAACTGGTACGGTCAGACGGGGGAACGGCACGTAATTACACCCACGTACGAAAAGCTTGTATACGGGATAAAGTTTACCAAGAGCGAGCAGGCGGAAAAGAGCGGCTATTATTTCACCTACGAAAACGGCACGTATATCACCGAGCTGAAGAACGAAACGATTCAGCTGCCCGACGGCGCCAGCGCCATGGGCTATCGGTTTTCGACCACCCTCGAAACGGACGTGATCGTACGCTATAACGGCGAAACGAGCGAAACGCTGCACGACAGGGTAACGACGTACGCGCTGTTTTTAGACGCAGACAGCGGCTTAAAGCCCGTTAAGAGCGGGCAAGAGGTGCACTCCACCGTGCCCGCGGGCACGCCCGAAGGCTCGTTCGAGTCGGTGAGCAAGGCGTATATCGAATACGACTATACGATCGCGACCGAATACGCCGCCGACCTTTCCGAAGCGTATATGAAGGTGGACAACCTCAACTCGGACAAGGACGACGCGCTCGAACCACAGAAGGTAAAGCTGAAAGGAAGCGGAACGTACCTGGATAACGAGCAGCTGCTGTTCGCCCTGCGCGGGGTCGATTTTGCGAGCCCTACCTCCTTCCGTTCGATCAATCCCAACTCCAAGCAGTGCGTGGGAGTGCTGTTTTACGACGCGCCCGTTTCCGTCCGCGAGGTGTGCACATTCTCGCTCGGCGGCGTAAGCGAGGAGCGGACGATAGAGGCTTACGAATTCAGTTTAAGATATTCGCAGGAATATTCGGGAGAGCCCAAAAAATTCGTCTATGCGAAAAAAACCTCCCCCACGGACAACGTTTACCGCAACGTGCTTTTGCGCACCGAGATGCCGGGCATTTACTCGCACGGAAACTTTGTATACGCGCTCACCTCGGCGGAGTTTGCAAAGTAAAAAAAGAGGATATTAAAAGAGCGTTCACGCAGCATTGCATGAACGCTCTTTTTAACAGATAAGATTCTCAAATATAAGCGTCCTCGAAATATTCCAGCCCGCCCTCGTAGACGGCGGCAACGTCGAATCTGCACGGCAGCTCTCGCCGCCGAACGGTGCAAAAATACTTGGCGATCTGGCGGTAGCGTTGCTGTTTTTGCTGTGTGACCGCCTCGGCGGGAAGTCCGTACACGTCGTTTGCGCGGGCTTTTACCTCTACAAAGCAATACCAACCATCCTTAAAGGCGACGATATCCGCCTCCCCGAAGGGCGTCACGTAGTTGCGTTCGAGAATTTTATAGCCGTGCTTTTTTAAATATTTTACCGCGGCAGCCTCTCCCTGCCGTCCCAGAATTTTTTTACGAAGGTCTTTCGATGAATCGGGCATATTCCCGCCTCCTGAATCGCGCGGATATGCTCCGCCGTGCCGTAGCCTGCATTGTGGTCGAATCCGTATTCGGGATAGCTGCGCGCATATGCCGCCATCAGCGCGTCTCTGTACGTTTTGGCGAGAATGCTCGCCGCGCCGATGGAACAGACGAGCGCGTCCCCCTTTACGATACTTTTCTGCGGGATCGCAATATCCAGCGTCATGTTGCCGTCCGTCAGCACAAAGTCGGCGACGGGAGACAGCCGCTCCACGGCGCGTTTCATGCAAAGACGGGTCGCCTGCAAAATGTTTACGCGGTCGATCGTCTCCGCATCCACTTCCTCCACAGCGTAGCCGCGGGCAGCTTTTTTGATTTGCTCCGCCAGCGCTTCCCGCTTTTTGGCGGAAAGCTTTTTACTGTCGTTGATCCCCAAAACGCGCCGCTCCTCTTTGAGCGGCAGAATTACGGCGGCGCACACCACGGGACCCGCCAATGGTCCCCTGCCCACTTCGTCCACGCCCGCGACCGAACAAAAGCCCTTTTTAAAATATTCTTTTTCCAACGTAAGCTCGTCCATTACAACAACCCCGCCGAAATCAAATCCTCTTTCCCGTCCAGACAGACGCGCTGCAATTTCCCCTTACGGAAATCGTCGATCACGGCGCGCTCCCCGCGTTCGTAATCGAATTCCCCTCTGCGGAGAATCATTCCGCGGCGCGTGCATACCCGTTCGAGCATTTCGAGCGGCGTTCCCCCCTCGATGCCGTAGCGCTCCTCAAGCGCGGCGGGATACTTTTCCCACAGCTCTTCCAAAAGCGCCAGCGCGATCTCGTCCGCCTCTAAAATATCGTCGTTGATACATCCGAGGTATGCAAGCCTGCGCGCCAGAATCTGATTTTCGCACGAGGGCGGCATTGTGCCGGGGGTATCCAACAGCTCGAACCCGCCGCACTTCACCCACTGCTTGGCGCGCGTCACGCCCGCCTTATCGCCCGTGATTGCCTTCTTGGCGCCCGAAAGCAGGTTGATAACCGTGCTCTTGCCCGTATTCGGCACGCCCGCGATCAAAAAGCGCAACGGCTTTTGCGATCCCTTTTCCCTCAGCCGCGCCGCCTTCTCCGCCACGAGCGCGTTCATCGCCGTTTGCAGCGCGCGCAGTCCCGCAGAGGAGTTCGCCGCGATTTTAACGGCGTTTTGTCCCGCGGCGCGCAACAGCGACACGATCCCGTCCGCCTTGCCGTCCGCCAGATCGCCCTTATTCAATAAAAAAAGCACGGGCTTGTTGCCCGCCATGCTCTTTAACCGCGGGTTATAGGTAGCGGCGGGCGCGCGGGCGTCCAACACGAACACCACGGCGTCGCACAGCTTTAAATTATCTTCCATCATGCGCATGGCTTTCGCCATGTGCCCGGGATACCACTGTATTGTTTTCATAAGACTTTGTTCACTTTAACAAATCGGGTCTGTTCTTTCTTGTGATCGCGAGCGACTGCTCCCTGCGCCACTTATCGATTTCGGCGTGATTGCCGCTGCGCAGAACCTCGGGCACGGTAAGCCCGCGGTATTCCACGGGGCGGGTGTAGTGCGGATATTCGAGCAGATTTTCCGAAAAGCTCTCCTGCACCAGCGATTCGGGCGAAAGCACGCCGTCCACGTAACGCGCCACGCAGTCGATCAGCACCATGGCGGGAAGCTCTCCGCCCGTAAGCACGTAATCGCCGATGGAAATTTCCTCGTCGATAAACAAGTCGATCGCGCGTTGATCCACGCCCTCGTAATGCCCGCACAGCAGCACCAGATGCTCGCATTCGACAAACGAGAACACCTGCTCCTGCTTCAACGTTCTGCCCTTGGGCGAAAGATAGATCCTGCGCGCCCTATGCTCGGGGTCTGCCGCCTCGATCGCGCTCCCCACGGGCTGCGCCGTCATCACCATTCCCGCGCCGCCGCCGAACGGGTAATCGTCGCACTTCAAGTGCTTGTCCTGCGTAAAATCGCGCAGATTCAGCACTTCGATTTTCAATTTTCCGTCCCGTTTGGCTCTGCCTAAAATGCTTTCGTTCAAGGCGGAGAACATTTCGGGAAACAACGTAAGCACGGTAATCTTCATGAAATCATGTTCACCTTATTCGTTAAAATATACCGCACGGCAAAGAAGCTACCCACGTCCGCCGCGGAAACGATCACAATCAACATCCAAAGCAGCAAATGCGGCGAAACGTCGACTGCGATCCTTATAAAAACCGTAAGAAAGAGCGAGCTGAGCATATTCAGCACAAAGATACCGCCGAAAAAGATAAACACCATGATCAGCTTTCTGTTTTTAACGGTAAACAGCTGCGCGATCGAAATCACGAGGTAGCAAATAAGAATCCCCGCGGGAATAGAAACCAAAAATAAAATCGCAAATTCCACAAAGGCAAGCGGCTCCTGTTGCGCGGCAATAGCGATCCCCTCCCAAAGTTCGCCGAAAAATTGTCCGAGCGAAGCGTAAAATTCCGCAGGCAAACCGATAAAAAACACCGTTGCGGAAAGAGCGCATGCCGCCGCGCCGAACAGCATGACGACGAGCGCGGACAAGAGCTTCGCCCAAATCAGCTGACCGGCGGTCGCGGGAATAGAGAGCGTTAAATACCCTTCCCCCGTGAACAGCGATTTATAAAAGCGCGAAGCGCTCATAAAGAAACAAACCAGACTCGTCGCACCGAGCGCGCCTATGTAAAACGTGGTAAGCGTAATCATTACCCACGGGACCGAGGAGCCTTCCGCTCCGCTGTTTGCCGCAATGCTTATCCTTAAAAGCACCGCCAGCGCGACCGCCGCGACCGCGGGGATATATACGATACGGAACAGTGCGATCAGCTCGTGCTTTATCAGTTTTTTTACCATCTGAACACCTCCCGAAACAGTCTGTCGAGCGTTTGTCCCTCTTCCTTGCACAGCTCCTCCTTTCTGCCCGAAAGCGCCACCGTGCCGCGATTCAAGAAAATCGCATACGTTAAAATCGGCTCGATATCGGCAATGAGGTGCGTGCACAAAAATACGGTGGAGTTTTCGGGGCGGTAATTCATAATGGTATCCAAAATAAAGTCCCGCGCGGCGGGATCCACGCCTGCGATCGGCTCGTCGAGAATAAAGAGCTTTGCGTCCCGCGCCATGGTAAGGATCAGCCCGAGCTTTTCTTGGTTGCCCTTGGAAAGCGTCTTGATTTTCTGCTTCATGCCGATGCCTAAGCGGGTGAGCATATTCTCCGCCTTATCCCTGCGGAAATCCGCAAAAAAGTCGGCGCTGTAAGCGACCGCCTGCTCCACGCGCATCCAGTCGGATAAAAAGTTTTTATCGGGCAGATACGCCGTGACCGCTTTGGTAACGGGGCTCGGCTTTTGTCCGTCCACTAAGATCCGACCGCACGAGGGCTGCAGCATTCCCATGGCAAGCTTTATAAGGGTGGATTTGCCGCTTCCGTTCGGACCGAGCAGCCCTACGACCCCGCCCGCTTCCACGCGGAAAGAAACGTTAAACAGCGCGGGCGTCTGCCCGTAATTCTTCGTTAACGCGTCGCACTCCAAAATCGCGCTCATGCTATTTCCTCCTTATAAAACGGCGACCTCGTAAAACCGCTTTTTATCGACCGAAATTCGCTTTTGCGCAACGTCGATTTGCGTGATCACGCCGCGCACGGCGGGGAAAAGAATTTCCTTTTCGCCGTCTTTTAACGTATAGATATCCGTCGCCGCCTGCCTGATATCGGACAGTACGCCCAAGCGCTCGCCCTCTTCGGTAAAAATCTCGCTCTCCAACAGATCGGCGATATAATACCTGCCCTCTTCGGGCTCGGGCGCCTCTTCGCGGGGCACCGTAATCTTTTTCCCGCGCAACAGCTCCGCCGCGTTCCTGTCGTGCACGCCGCGCAGCCCCAGATATGCCTCGCCCGCGCCCGCACGCACGGACAGTATTTTATATTCCTCGCCGTCTAAAAAAATACGCTTGAACCGCTTAAAGTCCTCCGCGCAGTCCGTAAACGGCTTTACCTTGATTTCGCCGCGGATCCCCTGCGGCTTTAATACCTCGCCTACGATAAGCTCCTTCATTCCCGCCACCCGAACAGTCCGTTTACCGCCTTGCGGATCTTCTCCTGCGTGTCCCGCTTGTCCGCCTCGCTAACAACCGTCGCCACGTTTTCCTCGGGAAACCGCGCGATCAGATCGAGATAGTTTTTGCGGATTTTTTTTTGCCGTTCCACCGTCTCGTACCGCTCCGTTTCTCCTCGACCCATCACGCGCTCCATCGAATCCTCCGCGTCGAGATACAAAAACACGGTCAAATCGGGCTTTAACGCCTCGCGGGCGGGGCGGTTGAGCTCTATTACCCATTCGAGCGGCACGAAGCCGCCGTTATAGGCGAACGACGAAAGATAGTATCTGTCACAGAGCACGTTCACGCCCTCGTTCAGCTTTTTTAAAATGCCGTTTACGGGGTTGTGGATATGGTCTAACCTGTCCGCCGCGAACAGCGCGGCGATGGTGTGCTCGTCCGCGTCGATCCGCCCCGTAAGGCAGGAGCGCAGCAGCGAGCCCACGGGCGAATCGGTCGGCTCGTGCGTCAAATAACACCGCGCCCCCCTTTCGTTTAAATAGGAGGCAAGCATTTTCATCTGCGTGCTCTTTCCGCTTCCGTCCGTTCCCTCGAAAACGATAAATTTTCCTCTGTTTTTCATACCCGAATTATACCATACCTTTTTCCGCCTGTCAAGAGCGGATTATTTCAGCCACTGCATAAACGCCTTAAACGCGGAGGGAAGGGCGTACGCCGTCCGAATCGTTTCCGCGCTCTCCCAAACGTATTGCGGATAAAACTCCTCCGCTTCGGCGAGCTTGCCCGTCATGTGCCATTCCACATGCGTGAATACGTGCCTGGCGCGCTTTAACGCGATTATCTCCCCGAGCGCGGGCGCGCTCCCCTCGAAGAACGGGAACTGCCACAAGCCCGCAAGCAGCCCCTTTTCCGTCCGCTTTTCCAGCGCGTATCTGCCCTCCCGCCGTAGCACGAGCACCTCTGCGTTCACGATTTTCCGCGCCCGCTTTTCGTTCTTTACGGGGAAGCGTTCCTCCTCTCCCGCACGGTGCGCGCGGCAAAGCTCCTCCCACGGACACTGCCCGCAGAGCGGCTTGCCGTTTGGCACGCACACGATGGCGCCCAACTCCATGAGCGCCTGACAAAAATCCCCCGCCTCGGCGGGATAAACCCGCTTTAACCTTTCCGAAAACTCCGCCCTCGTTTTAGGATCGTCGGTATTGCTCTCGTCCGCAAACAGGCGGGTGAGGATACGCAGCACGTTGCCGTCTACGGCAGGGCAGGGCAGATCGTAGGCGATCGAACAGATTGCGCCCGCAGTGTAATCGCCCACGCCCGCAAGCGAGCGCACCCCCTCCCACGTTGAGGGAAAACCTTGTTCCGCGACCGTTTTCGCCGCCTTGTGCAAATTACGCGCGCGGGAATAATAACCCAAGCCCTCCCACGCCTTTAACACCTCTTCCTCGCTTGCGGCGGCAAGCGCCTCCGCCGTGGGAAACTTTTGCAGAAAGCGCAGATAATAGTCCTTCACCGCCTCCACCCGCGTCTGTTGCAGCATGATCTCGGATACCCATATCCGATAAGGATCGCGCGTGCCCCTCCACGGAAGCGTGCGTTTAGAAATACGGTACCACTCGGTTAAAAGCGGTACCGCGGTTTGCAATAAAGTCGAGTCGTCCATTAAAACAGCCCCGTAATTTTGCCGTGTTCGTCTACGTCGATATTCTCCGCCGCAGGGACCTTGGGAAGCCCCGGCATGGTGAGAATGTTCCCCGTGAGCGCGACGACGAAGCCCGCCCCCGCCGAAACCTTTACGCTGCGTACGGTGATCCGAAAGCCCTGCGGCGCGCCGAGCTTTTTCGCGTCGTCCGAAAAGGAATACTGCGTTTTCGCCATGCACACGGGCAGAGTGCCGAAGCCCAGCCGTTCGAGCTTTTCGATCGCCGCTTCCGCTTCGGGCGTGTAGTCCGCGCCCTCGCCGCCGTACACCTTGGTGACGATCGCCCCGATTTTCTCCTTTAACCGAAGCGAGCTTTCGTAGCAGAAACGGAAGCGGTTCTCCCGTTCGCAGAGCGAGACCACTTCTTCTGCGAGCGCCTCTCCTCCCTTTCCGCCCTCCGCCCAGACGGTGGAAAGCTTTACGTTCACCCCGAGCGCCTTGCACTTTTCGATGACAAGATTTATTTCCGCATCCGTATCGGTGGGGAAACGGTTCACGGCGACCACGACGGGAAGTCCGTAAACCTCTTTCATGTTTGAAACGTGGCGCAGCAGATTGGGCAGCCCTTTTTCGAGCGCGGAAAGGTTCTCGCAGCCGAGCTCCGCCTTATCCAGCCCGCCGTGCATTTTCAGCGCGCGCACGGTGGCGACCACCACCACGCAGGAGGGGACGAGCCCCGCCGCCCTGCACTTGATATCCAAAAATTTCTCCGCGCCGAGATCTGCGCCGAAGCCCGCTTCCGTCACCACGTAATCGCCCAGCTTTAACGCCGTTTTCGTGGCGATCACCGAATTGCAGCCGTGCGCGATATTAGCAAACGGTCCGCCGTGCACCAGCGCGGGCGTGCCCTCGAGCGTCTGAACAAGGTTGGGCTTTATCGCGTCCTTTAAAAGTGCGGTCATGGCGCCCGCCGCCTTTAAATCGCCCGCGGTGACGGGTTCCCCCGCCCTGTTATAACCCACGACGATACGGGCAAGCCGCGCCTTTAAGTCGGCAAGGTCGTCCGCAAGGCACAGAATCGCCATTATTTCGCTGGCTACGGTAATGTCGTAACCGTCCTTGCGGGGCACGCCGTTTTTGCCGCCGCCGAGCCCGTCCTCCACAAAGCGTAGCTGTCTGTCGTTCATATCCACGCATCTGCGCCAGGTGATCTTTTCGGGGTCGATATCCAGCTCGTTCCCCTGGAAGATATGATTGTCGAGCATGGCGGCAAGCAGATTGTTCGCCGCGCCGATGGCGTGAAAATCGCCCGTGAAATGCAGGTTGATATCCTCCATAGGCACGACCTGCGCATAGCCGCCGCCCGCCGCGCCGCCTTTAATGCCGAACACGGGACCGAGCGAGGGCTCCCTGAGCGCCACCACGCAGTTTTTGCCCAGCCGCCGCAAGCCGTCGGCAAGCCCTATGGTGGTGGTGGTCTTACCCTCGCCCGCGGGCGTTGGCGTGATCGCCGTAACTAAAATCAGCTTGCCGTCCCGCTTGTTCGCCTTTTCGGGCGAGAGCGCGATTTTCGCTTTATAATTTCCGTAATACTCGATTTCGTCCTGCGTAAGTCCCGCGCGCGCGGCGATTTCGCCAACGTGCAACAGCTTCGCTTCCTGCGCGATTTCGATATCCGTTTTCATATACACCTCTTCACAGAATATTGTTTTGCCATTTTTAATGTGCTCCGCCGCAATAAAGGACGAACTTCGTTTGATGTTGCAAGATTCCTTCGGCACGGCTACGCCGCACCTCTGAATGACAAATAAAAGCCTCCGTCATTCTATCCCGCCGTTTCTGTCATTCTATCCCGCCGTTTCTGTCATTTTGCCCCGCCGTTCCTGTCATTCTGAGCATAGCGAAAGAATCCCATGTACGAAGTCTGCAAAACCCGTAACGGCGGCACGAGTCGCAGACGAAGTAGCGCAGCGAACGAACCCCATGAACGCAGTCCGCACAGCCAATAACGGCGGCACAAGCGCAACGCGCGAAGTAGCGAAGTCGAAAGAATCCCCTGCATGAAGTCAGCGGGTCAACCATGGGATGCTTCGGCTGCTCCTCGGTATGACAGTAGAATCACTTAAAATACTTCACCGCGCTTTCGAACAGCTTCATGTCGTAATTGCCGAGCACGTTTTTATACAGTCCGAAGCCCTTGCGTTCGGAATGCCCCATTTTGCCGAACACCCGTCCATCGGGCGAAAGAATTCCTTCCACCGCCCAAACGCTGCCGTTGGGATTAAAGCGTACGTCCATGGTGGCGTTGCCGTCCAAATCGACGTATTGCGTCATGATCTGTCCGCGCGCGGCAAGCTCCTTTAACGTCTCTTCGCTCGCCACAAACTTTCCCTCGCCGTGGGAGACGGGCACGGAGAAGATATCGCCTGCGTTCACCTCCGAAAGCCAGGGAGACGCATTGGATGCAACACGCACGCGCACAATGCGCGACTGGTGCCGCCCGATATCGTTATAGGTGAGCGTAGGGCAATTTTCGTCCGTCTCTATAATTTTTCCGAAGGGTACCAGTCCCAGCTTTATAAGCGCCTGGAACCCGTTACAGATCCCGCCCATCAAGCCGTCGCGCTTTTCCAAAAGCACCGTCACCTGTTCTTTCACCTCCGCGTTGCGGAAAAATGCCGTAATAAATTTACCCGATCCGTCCGGCTCGTCCCCTCCCGAGAATCCGCCGGGGATAAAGACCATCTGGCTGTTTTTCATGCGAGCGGCAAACTCCTCCACCGAGCGCGAAACCTCGTCCGCCGTGTGGTTGCGCACCACAAAAATTTCGCTCTCCGCGCCCGCGTCCCCGAACGCCTTCGCCGTATCGTATTCGCAGTTAGTGCCGGGGAACACGGGAATGAGCACCCTGGGACGGGCGCACTTTATCGCGCACGCCGCCTTTACTTTGCCCGAATAGGTCACGTTTTCCGCTTTCTTTTCCCTTGCCGTAATATTGCACGCGTACACGGGCTCGAGCTTTTCCTCGTAAATGCGCTGCAATTCCTCCAACGCAACCGCCTCGCCGCCGCAGGAGATTTCCTGCTTTTCCGTCGTCTCGCCCAACAGCTCGCCGACCGTCTCTTCGCCCGTAAGCTCCAGCACGAACGCGCCGTAACGGTATGCAAAGACGTCCTCCGCCGAAACGCCCTTATCGAACGCAAATCCGATGCGATTGCCGAGGCACGCCTTTAATACGCCCTCCGCCACGCCGCCGTACACGGGAGTGAACGCGGAAACCGCCTTGCCCGCGCGCAGTAGCCCGGTTACGGTCGCGAAGTTTTTCACCAGCGATTCGGTCACGGGCAGCCCGTCTTTGTCGTATTCGGGCTTTAACAGCACGACCTTGCGCCCCGCCGCCTTGAATTCGGGCGAGACGACCTCGCGCACGCTGCCCGTAGTCACCGCAAAGGAAACGAGCGTGGGCGGGACGTCGATATGCTCGAACGTGCCGCTCATGGAGTCCTTTCCGCCGATGGCGGCGCACTTTAATTCGAGCTGCGCTTTAAACGCGCCCAACAGGGCGGACAGCGGCTGCCCCCAGCGCTTGCCGTCGCGCATAGGCTTTAAAAAGTATTCCTGAAAGGTAAGGTATACGTCGCGGAAGGCGGCGCCGCTTGCGATCAGCTTGCTCACGCTCTCCACCACGGCAAGGTAGGCGCCGTGGTACGGGCTCTTTTCGGCGATATGAGGATTGCCACCCCAGCTCATGTACGATACCGTTTCGGTATGACCCTTCTCCGCCGAAACGAGGTGCACCATCGCCTGCGGCGGCGTCATCTGATACGTTCCGCCGAAGGGCATGAGCACCGTGCCCGCGCCGATCGTCGAGTCGAACCGCTCGGAAAGTCCGCGCTTGGAGCAAACGTTTAAATCGCCCGCCAAAGCGCGCAAGCCCTGCCCGAACGAGGCGGGCAGCTCCCGCCGATAATCCTTGGGCTTTTCGGGCGTGACGGTAATATGCTTCTCCGCGCCGTTGGAATTTAAAAATTCACGCGAGATATCCACGATCGTTTTGCCGCGCCAGCTCATCACCAGACGGGGCGATTCGGTAACAACCGCGACCACGGTCGCTTCCAGATTCTCTTCACGGGCGAGCGCGGCGAACTCCTCCGCCTTGTCCGCCTCCACCACAACCGCCATGCGCTCCTGCGATTCGGATATGGCAAGCTCGGTCCCGTCCAGCCCCTCGTATTTTTTTGGAACGGCGTCGAGGTCGATTTTCAGTCCGTCGGCAAGCTCGCCGATCGCAACCGAGACCCCGCCCGCGCCGAAGTCGTTGCAGCGCTTGATCAGCCGCGAGGCGCGCTCGTTGCGGAACAGCCGTTGCAGCTTGCGCTCCTCGGGCGCGTTGCCCTTTTGTACCTCCGCCCCGCAATGCGTGAGCGATTCGAGCGTGTGCGACTTGGAAGAGCCCGTCGCTCCGCCGCAGCCGTCCCGTCCCGTTCTTCCGCCGAGCAGAATCACCAGATCGCCCGCCGCGGGGACCTCTCTTCTTACGTTCTTCGCGGGAGCGGCGGCGATCACCGCGCCGATTTCCAGCCGCTTCGCAACATAGCCCTTGTGATAGAGCTCGTCTACCTGACCCGTTGCCAATCCAATCTGATTGCCGTATGAGGAATAGCCCGCCGCAGCCGTCGTTACGATCTTGCGCTGGGGAAGCTTTCCCTGAATGGTGTCCTTTACGGGAAGGAGCGGATCGCCCGCGCCCGTCACGCGCATAGCGGCGTAAACGTAGCTTCTGCCCGAGAGCGGATCGCGGATCGCCCCGCCGATACACGTTGCGGCGCCGCCGAACGGCTCGATCTCCGTGGGGTGGTTGTGCGTCTCGTTTTTAAACAGCAGCAGCCAGTCCTCCTCCTTGCCGTCTACGTCCACCTTAATCTTTACCGTGCAGGCGTTTATCTCCTCCGATTCGTCCAGCTTATCGAGCAACCCGCGCTTTTTTAACAGCTTTGCCGCCAGCGTGCCGATATCCATTAAATTGATCGGTTTGGTCCTGTTCAGCTCCTTCCGCGCGGCGAGATATTCTTCGTAGGCGCTTTGCAGCAGCCCGTCCTCGAACGTAACGCCGTCGATCGTCGTTAAAAAGGTGGTGTGGCGGCAATGGTCGGACCAATAGGTGTCGATCATGCGGATCTCGGTCAGCGTAGGGTCGCGCTTCTCGCTCTTGAAATAGTCCTGACAGAACGCGATGTCGTCCGCGTCCATTGCGAGCGCGTATTTTTGCACGAACGCTTCCAAGCCCGCCCTGTCCAGCTTTAAAAACCCGTGCAGCGTCTCCACGTCGGCGGGAACGGAGTGCGCGATTTTCAAGGTCGCGGGAAGCTCGTTCTTCGCCTCTCTGCTCTCCACAGGGTTGATTACGTATTTTTTGATCGCGGCAAGCTCCTCGTCCGTCACTGCTCCGTAAACAGCGTACACCTTTGCCGAAGCCACGATCGGGCGCTTCCCTTTGGAAACGAGCTGAATGCACTGCGCCGCAGAATCCGCGCGCTGGTCGAACTGACCGGGAAGATACTCCACCGCGAACACCTTTGCGCCGCTCAGCTCGGGCGTTTCGTAAGCTTTATCCATCTGCGGCTCGGAAAACACCGTCTTTACGCACGCGTCGAAGAGCTCCTTTTCAATGTCCTCCGCGTCGTAACGGTTAATCACGCGGATTCTCTCCGCGTTTTTAATGCCGAGCAGCTCGCGCACGTCCGCCAGCAACGACCGGGCTTCCTGTTCGAAGCCCTCTTTCTTTTCCACATAAATCCGATAAACCATGTTATTTCTCCTCGATCGCCGCAAGCGCGCGCCTGCCGATATCCTTTCTTTTGTAAGCATTCGCAAAGCCGATTCTCTCCGCCAGTGCATAAGCCCCCGTAACGGCTTCCTTTAAGCTCTCCGCCGCAGCCACCGCGCCGAGCACCCGTCCGCCCGAGGTGAGCAGCTTCCCGTTTTCGAGCTTTGCGCCCGCCACGTAAACGCTCTCGTTTTCCGCCGTCTGGGGAAAGGTGATTTCGAATCCCGTTTCATACTTCTGCGGATACCCTTCGGAGGCGAGCACCACGCAGCACGCGGCGCCCTTTTTAAACTTCACCTCGCAAGAGCTCAGCGTGCCCGCCCGCACCGCCTGCATAATCGTAAGCAGGTCGCTCTGTAAAAGCGGAAGCACCACCTGCGTTTCGGGGTCGCCGAACCGACAGTTATATTCGATGACTTTCGGACCCTTGGGGGTTAGCATCAGTCCGAAGTACAAACAGCCTTGAAAGGTGCGTCCCTCGGCGTTCATCGCGGACACGGTGGGCAGGAAAATCGTTTTATAGCATTCCTCCGCGATTTTTTCGGTATAATAGGGATTGGGCGCAACCGTGCCCATGCCGCCCGTGTTCAAGCCCGTGTCGTTATCGCCCGCGCGCTTGTGGTCCATGGAAGACACCATTGGCACTACCGTCTTTCCATCCGTAAACGAGAGGACGGAAACCTCGGGACCCGTTAAAAACTCTTCGATCAGTATCTGATTTCCGCTCGCGCCGAACACCTTGTCGCACATAATTTCGCGCACGGCGGCTTCCGCCTCGTTAAAGTTCTGCGCAATGATTACTCCCTTTCCGAGCGCGAGCCCGTCCGCCTTGATCACGGCGGGGAAGCTTCCCTTTTTTAAATAGGCGATCGCCGAATCCGCGTCCGTAAACGTTTCGCTCTCCGCGGTGGGGATATTGTATTTTTTCATCAGGTTTTTGGAGAAAACTTTGCTCCCCTCGATGATCGCCGCGTTCGCGCGCGGACCGAAGCAGGGAATCCCCTCCGCCTCCAAGCGATCGACGCAGCCCAGCACGAGAGGATCGTCGGGCGTGACCACCGCAAAATCGACCCTGTGCGTTTTGGTGAAATTTACGATCCCGTCCAGATCGGTCGCTTTTACGGGGTAACATTCCGCGTCGGCGGCAATCCCGCCGTTCCCCGGCAGCGCGTAAATCTTTTCCACGCTCCCGTTCTTTTTTAACGCTTTTATTACGGCGTGCTCTCTTCCGCCTCCGCCGATCACTAGGATATTCATATCCGTTCTCCTTTTTTGTCTGCTACGGAGTTTTTCTCCCGTGCTACCGTTAATGCCGAAACACCGCAAGGGCGAATTCACTTCGTCCGTTAAGCGGTGTTACGACCTTAGCAAACTCACGAATCTTTGTTTTGCATCGCAAAACAAAGATTCGTGAACAAATTAGTGGTGGAACAATCTCATGCCCGTAAACGCCATTACCATGTTATGTCTGTCCGCCGCCTCGATCACCAGATCGTCGCGCACCGAGCCGCCCGGCTCCGCCACGTAGGAAACGCCGCTTGCGAACGCGCGCTCGATATTGTCCGAGAACGGGAAAAACGCGTCGCTCCCGAGCGAAACGCCCGTAACCGTCTTTAAAAACTCCGCTTTCTCCTCGCGGGTGAACGGCTGGGGGCGCACCGCAAAGTTTTTGCGCCAAACATCTTCGCCGAGCACCTCCTCATAATCGTCGGACAAATAAATGTCGATAATGTTATTCTTTTCGGGTCTGCCCACGCCCTCGGCAAATTGCAGATCGAGCACCTTTTCGTGCTGGCGCAAGTGCCACAAATCCGCCTTCTGCGCGGCAAGACGGGTGCAATGAATGCGCGATTGCTGCCCCGCGCCTACGCCGATCGCCTGTCCGTCCGCGGCAAAACAAACGGAATTGCTCTGCGTGTATTTCAGCGTGATGAGCGATATGATCAGATCGAGCGCCTTGTCCTCGGGCAGCTCCTTATTTTTCGTGACGATATTTTTCAGCAGCTCTGCGTCGATTTTAAAGTTGTTTCTGCCCTGCTCGAAGGTAACGCCGAACACCTGCTTGCGCTCGATAGGCTCGGGCACGTACGCGGGGTCGATTTTTACCACGTTGTAAGTACCCTTGCGCTTCGCCGAAAGAATTTTCAGCGCCTCGGGGGAATATGCGGGCGCGATCACGCCGTCCGAAACCTCGCGGGAGATGATTTGCGCCGTGATCTCGTCGCACTCGTCCGAAAGAGCGACCCAATCGCCGAACGACGACATTCTGTCCGTGCCGCGGGCGCGCGCGTACGCGCAGGCGAGGGGCGAGGAGTCCAAGCCCTCGACGTCATCCACAAAGCAGGATTTTTTCAGCTTGTCCGAAAGCTTTTTGCCCACGGCGGCGGAGGTGGGAGAAACGTGCTTAAAGCTGGTCGCCGCAACCAGCCCCGTGTTCTCCTTTATTTCCTTGACGAGCTGCCAGGAATTAAACGCGTCTAAAAAGTTGATGTAGCCCGGTCTCCCGTTTAAAATTTCGACGGGAAGCTCGCTCCCGTCCGCCATATAAATGCGGGCGGGTTTCTGGTTGGGATTGCAGCCGTATTTCAAAGAAAATTCGTTCATATTCTCACCTCGTAAATCTGTTGAAAAGCACGCTCTCCCATTTTCCCGTTTCGATTTCGACCGAACGGCAATACAGGGAAATGCGGTTGTCCTTATCGAGATTGTCCCAAATCTCGTTCGCCATCGCGTGCAGATCGTTTCCGATTTTCACGCGCTCGGGCTCGCCCGTAAACGTGGGGAGCGGGTTTCCGTCCGTCACGTACGTGTGAATAAAGTGCCCCAGCCCCGCAAGCGGCTCGAAGTCGAACGTGTAGCGGTTGCAGGCGGAGCCCTTTTCGTCCGCGCTCTTTAAAATAGACATGGAATAATCGAACCCGTTTTCAAGATTCAGTATCCCGCTGATGCGGGGGGTAAAGTTGGGCGCGTCGGGCTCGAACGCGCGCGTCGAGAGCGAATGGCGGAAGCACTTTCCCTTTTTTAAGCCCTCTTCGACGGTGTCCGTCTGGTCGCCGTTGGTCACGATGATTTTCTTGCCCACCGTTTTCACGGGCGAGTAAATGATCAGCGAAGGGTCCTCTACCTTGCTCTCGTCGTAAGGCTGAGTGCGCAGTCCGTCGCCCTCCTCCACGAACACGCGGTTGCGGCTGTTGGCGCTTCTGCCCATGATAAAGTAGGCGAACGCCGCGTGCTTGCCGTCCGCGCTCTTGCCGATCACGATTCCGCGCCCCACGTACGGATTGCCCGCCAGCGCGTCCTTTAACGATTTTATTTCGTAGCTCATTTTATCTCCTCCGTTGAATTGCTCAGTTTTTTACACACCGCTTCCACCGCCTCGGGCAGAATGATCCACTCCGCCTCGCGCATGACGCGCTTTTGCAAGATCTCGGGCGTGTCGCCCTCCTTCACCTCCACCGCGCGCTGCGCGATGATCGGTCCGCCGTCACATTCCTCGGTCACGTAGTGCACCGTGGCGCCCGTCACCTTCACGCCTCGCGCGAGCGCCGCCTCATGCACGTGCAGCCCGTACATTCCCACGCCGCAAAAGCTTGGAATCAGCGCGGGGTGCACGTTGATCATGCGTTCGGGAAATTCCTTTACGAAGCTTTCGCTGAGCACGGTCATAAATCCCGCCAGCACCACAAGCCCGATATCGCGCGCCTTCAGCTCGGATAAGATCCGCCGCTCGCGCTCCGCTCTGTCGCGCACCTCCCTGCGGTCTACGGCGACGTGCTCTATCCCGTAACGCGCCGCGCGGGTCAGCACGTAAGCCTGCCTGCCGTCCGATACAACGAGCGAGATTTCCCCGTGCGGGATCAGTCCCGCCTCCTGTGCGTTTAAAATCGCCTGAAAGTTCGTACCGCCGCCCGAACAGAGCACGGCAATTTTTATCTTGCTCATACGAGCGTCACCCCGTCCTCGCTCTTAATAATTTCGCCCAGCACGTAAGCCTGTTCGCCCTGCGCGCGCAAAACCTCCAACGTCTTGTCCGCGTCCTCGCGCGCGACGATAACGACCATGCCCACGCCCATGTTAAAGGTGTTGAACATATCGTGTTCGGACACGTCCCCCGCCTTTTGGATCATTCTAAAAATCGCGGGCGTTCTCACGTCGCTCTTTTTGATTTTCACGCCCAGCCCCTTAGGAATGGAACGGGGCATATTTTCGTAAAAGCCGCCGCCCGTAATGTGCGACACGCCTTTCACCTTAACCTGCCCGAACAGCGCGAGCATGGGCTTTACGTAAATGCGCGTGGGCGCGAGCAGCACCTCGCCGAGCGACTTGCCGTCCAGCTCCGCCACGGGCGCCGCAAGGTCGCAGTGCTCCACGTCGAACGCCTTGCGCACCAGCGAAAAGCCGTTGGAGTGCACGCCCGAGGAAGGCAGCGCGATCATCACGTCCCCCGCCTGCATTTTGCTCTTGTCGATGACCTGCGATTTATCGACGATCCCCACCGAGAAGCCCGCCAGATCGTAGTCGTCCTCGGGCATGGTACCGGGGTGCTCGGCGGTTTCGCCGCCGACGAGCGCGCAGCCCGCCTGCACGCAGCCCTCCGCCACGCCCGAAACGATTTGAGCGATTTGCTCGGGAATCACCTTTCCGCAGGCGATATAGTCGAGGAACAAAAGCGGCTTCGCGCCGCAGCAAACGATGTCGTTCACGCACATGGCAACGCAGTCGATGCCGATCGTGTCGTGCTTGTTCATAAGAATGGCAAGGCGGAGCTTGGTGCCTACGCCGTCCGTTCCCGAAACGAGGACGGGCTCCTTCATGCCCGCAAGCGAAAGCGGGAACAGCCCGCCGAAATCGCCGATATCGGCTTTTCCCTCGGGCATGGTGCGGGCAACGTGCCGCTTCATCAGCTCTACCGCCTTATATCCCGCGGTAATATCCACGCCCGCCTTTTTATAGCTTTCAGAATAACTCTTTTCCATGATAACTCCTTTCTGCTTTCGCGTATTTTCGATTTTCGTTTCGTTTATTAAACTTAGGATTTTCGCTCAACGGACGCTCGAAGCGATTTTTTGTCGTCTCCTTGGGAATTTCCGTCGGATACTCTCCGTTAAAGCAGGCACAACAAAAGCCCTTCCCATTCCCGCCCGTAAGGCGGACAACGTTCTCCAGCGAAAGATATCCCACCGAATCGGCGCCGATAATCTTTGCAATCTCCTCCGCCGTACGGTTACAGGCAATCAGATTTTCGCGCGAGTCGATATCCGTTCCGTAATAGCAGGGATTTAAAAAGGGCGGGGCGGAGGAAAGCATATGCACTTCTTTCGCTCCCGCGTCGCGCAGCAGCGCCACGATGCGGCTACATGTCGTTCCCCGCACAATCGAATCGTCGATTAAAATTATTCGCTTGCCCCGAATCGCGGAGGACAAAACGTTCAACTTAATACGCACCTTATCCTCCCGCGCCTGCTGTCCGGGGGCGATGAACGTGCGCCCGATATATTTATTTTTGATGATCCCGATTCCGTAGGGGATGCCCGACTCTTCCGCATAGCCTAGGGCGGCGTCTAACCCCGAGTCAGGCACGCCGACCACGATATCCGCGTCTATCTTGAATTGTCTGGCAAGAAAGCCTCCCGCGCGCCGCCGCGCTTCGTGCACCGAACAGCCGTCGATAACAGAATCGGGACGGGCGATATACAAGAACTCGAACACGCACAGGCGCTTCTCTTGCCCGCAGCAATCCCGATAGCTCTTTACGCCGTCCTTGGTAAAGACGAGCACCTCACCGGGCTCTACCTCGCGCACGAGCTTCGCACCCACCGCGTCCAGCGCGCAGGTTTCGGAAGCGATCGCATACGCACCGTCCTCCCGAACCCCGTAGCAAAGCGGACGGAACCCGTGAGGGTCGCGCGCCGCAATCAGTTTCGCAGGCGACATTACAACCAAAGAATAGGCGCCCTCGAGCCTGCCCATCGCCGCGCGCACCGCGTCCTCGATGCTGCCGCACTTAACGCGCTCTTTGGTAATGACGTACGAAATCACCTCGGTGTCCGACGTCGTATGGAATATGCTTCCCTCATCCTCGAGCTCCGCGCGTAATTCGTACGAATTGGTGATATTTCCGTTATGAGCAAGCGCCATGCTTCCCTTTAAATGATTTACGGTGATCGGCTGAGCGTTTTCGCGCAAACCTCCGCCCGTAGTACTGTAACGCACGTGCCCCACCGCCATGCTGCCCGTCCCAAGGCGGAAAAGCGCCTCGCGGGAAAACACGTCGTTCACAAGTCCCAGATCCTTATGCGCGGTAAACACGCCGTCGCGGTTTACGACGATTCCCGCAGACTCCTGCCCGCGGTGCTGCAACGCGAACAGCGCATAATACGTTGTAGCCGCTACGTCCTGTTCTGCGGACGCAAAAATCCCGAATACGCCGCATTCCTCATGAATATGTCCCGTCATAAAAATCTCCAAAGCAAAGCACGTTTCGTACGCTTAAAGAAAGCGAAGTTACTCTTTGCCGTTCCAGCAATAGGTGCACAGCTTGCACGGCTCTATGCCGATCGCCGCGACCAAACCCTCCAAAGACTGAAATTCAAGCGATTCGAACTTGAATCTTTTGCAGATCGCATCGCGCATCTTTTTGCCGCGTTCGGTGGAAGAGTCGCTGTATTCGTCCAAATGGCGGAATCCCTCCTCGCCCTCGAGCTCCATAATGGTGCGGCGGGTGATCAGCTCCATATCCCCCGTGGAACGGGAAAAGTTGAGATATTTACACCCGTACATGATGGGCGGGCAGGCGGAGCGCATATGCACAGCGCGCGCACCGTGCGAATATAAAAATTCCACCGTCTCCTTTAACTGCGTTCCGCGCACGATCGAATCGTCCACAAGGAGCAGGCTTTTCCCCTCGATCAGCTCGTGCACGGGGATCTGCTTCATCTTGGCGATACGGTTGCGGTCCGTCTGGTTGGAGGGCATAAAGCTGCGCGACCAAGTGGGTGTATATTTGATGTAGGGACGGGCGAACGGGATTTTGCTGCCGTTCGCATACCCGATCGCGTGCGGCGTTCCCGAATCGGGCACTCCCCCTACGTAGTCGATCCCGCTTAAATCCTTGCTCTTCGCGTCCTCCGCGGCGAGAATTTCGCCGTTGCGGCAGCGCATCATCTCCACGCTGACGCCCTCGTAATCGGAGGTCGGATAGCCGTAATACGACCATAAAAAGGCGCACACGCGCATTTCCTTTTGCGGCGGATTCAGCTGCACGATTTTGTCGGCGGAAATTTCCACCGCCTCGCCCGCGCCCAGCTCGCGCTCGTCCGTATAGCCGAGCTTGCGATAGGCGAACGACTCGAACGACACGCAATACCCGTCCTCGCACCTGCCGATTTTTACGGGAATCCTTCCCATTCTGTCGCGCGCGGCGATCATGTTTCCGTTATCGCGCAGCAGCAGAATAGACGCCGTGCCCTCGATCTTGCTCTGCGCGTAGGCGATCCCCTCCGCAAACGTAGACTTACGGTTGATGAGCGCGGCGACCAGCTCGCTCGCGTTCACCTTTCCGCCCGTCATGGCGTCGAAGTACCCGCCCGAGGAGAGGAGCTCTTTCATCAGCTCGTCCGCGTTGTTAATAATGCCGACGGTGCAGATCGCATACTTGCCCAGCCCCGAATACATTAACAGGGGCTGAGGATCGGTATCGCTGATGCAGCCGATCGCGCTGTTCCCCTTCAGCTCGTCCACCGCGCGGGCAAACTTGGTGCGGAAGGGGGAATTTTCGATATTGTGAATTTCGCGCTGCAACCCGAGTTCGGGCGAGTATGCCGCCATACCGCCGCGACGGGTGCCGAGGTGAGAATGATAGTCTGTTCCGAGGAACACGTCGAATACCGCGCCGCTTTTGCGGACCGCTCCGAAAAATCCTCCCATACTTCGTTATTTTCCCTCGGTGACGCGCTTGAAAATTTCTCTGTAAGCGTCTTCCACGCCGCCCATATCGCGGCGGAAACGGTCCTTGTCCAGCTTTTCGTTGGTGTTCACGTCCCAGAAGCGGCAGGTGTCGGGCGAAATCTCGTCTGCAAGCACGATCGTCCCGTCGGGGAGCTTGCCGAACTCGAGCTTAAAGTCAATCAGCTTTACGCCGAGCTTTAAGAAGTATGCCTTCAAAAATGCATTCACGCGAAACGAATACTGTTCGATGAGCTCGATTTCCGCTTTGGTCGCAAGCTTCAACGCAAGCGCGTGATAGGTGTTAAGGAGCGGATCGCCCAAATCGTCGTTTTTATAGGAAAACTCGATGGTGGGCTCGTCGAACACGATCCCCTCGGGAACGCCGTAACGCTTAGCGAACGACCCCGCCGACACGTTGCGCACGATCACCTCGAGCGGAACGATCTGCACCCTCTTCACCACGGTGTCGCGGTCGGAAAGCTCTTTTACGAAGTGCGTGGGTACGCCCTCCTTTTCCAACATCTGCATGAGCATATTCGTCATGCGGTTGTTCACAACGCCTTTGCCGACGATCGTGCCCTTTTTCTCGCCGTTGAACGCGGTGGCGTCGTCCTTGTAAGAAACGATGCACAGCGCGCCGTCGTCGGTCGCAAACACTTTCTTCGCCTTGCCTTCATAGAGCTGTTCTTTCTTTTCCATTTTTTTATCTCCTGAAAAATTAGTTTTATCTTTTGGTCCGCAAAGAGCGGAAAAAGGGAAATTACAGACGATATTTTTCCGTAATTTCCCTGTTTTTTGCGAGCACTTTCTCCGCCGCCGTCTTACGCGAAGAGAGCAGTTTTCGGGTGAGCTCGCCGTCCTCTACCGCAAGGATCTGCACGGCGAGGAGCGCGGCGTTTTGCGCCCCGTCGATGGCGACCGTCGCAACGGGGATCCCCGAGGGCATCTGCACGGTGGAAAGGAGCGCGTCCAGCCCGTCGAGGGTGGAGCTCTTTACGGGAATCCCGATCACGGGCAGAACCGTACCCGCGGCGATTGCGCCCGCAAGGTGCGCCGCCTTTCCCGCGGCGGCGATCAGTACGCCGAACCCGTTTTCCTTAGCGTGCACGGTAAATTCGCGCGCTTCCTCGGGCGTGCGGTGCGCCGAAAACACGTGCACCTCGAAGGGCACGCCGAATTCCTTGAAAACACCGAACGCCTTTTCCACAACGGGAAGATCGGAATCGCTCCCCATGATCACCGCTACTTTTTTCATGCCTTCCTCCGTAAAATACCGTCTTGCTGCAAAAAGTAAAATACGGCAATCCTTTCTGTTTGGAAAGAACTGCCTTATTTTAAAATATCCCTTTTTGTGCCGCGCCCGATAAGGCGCAAACGGTTTTTCGCTTTCATGAAATAATTATATCAAATTACCCCTTTCCCGTCAAGCGTTCAAGGGTACATTTTTTCTTTTTTCACTAAGTTATAAAAGCCACCTTTCTTTTGTCGTTTAAATACGCGTACCTTTGTCATTCAGAGGCGCGGCGCAACCGCGCCGTAGGAATCCCTCTTCCCTGTCATTCTGCCCCGCCGTTCCCGTCATTCTGCCCCGCCGTTCCCGTCATTCTGAGCATAGCGAAAGAATCCCATGCACGCAGCCCGCCCAGCCCATTACGGCGGCACGAGTCGCAGACGAAGTAGCGCGGCGAAAGAATCCCATGCACACAGTCCGCCCAGCCCATAACGGCGACACGAAACGCTCTCTGAATGACAATAACAGCACCCCCGTCTACGGAGAAAGAAAGAATGGGCGTTACTTTTTAAAATTTCTGATAATTTCCAAAATTTTACTTTTATAAATCACGTTCTGCGTTCCGCCCGCAAAGCACAGGGGCGGGTAAACCACGCACCACCAATTATCCCCCGAGCCCGAGCCGAGCTCTAAAATCAGCGCATCGTACTCCCCTGCGGCAAGCGTGACGTCCTCGTAAACGCGGGTAGGAAATTCTTCTTTTCTTAAACTTGCCCGCGCGCCGTAGGTATAGCCGTTTTCGCGCAGCACGCGATCGGCAACCGCAGCCGCCTGCGGCAGCGCCGCATTTATTTTTTGAATCGCTTCCTCTTTGGAATGACATTCCGCCACCGTCGGCGTAAGAAATTCCACGACCCTGTCGCGCACCTTATATTTTACCGCCTGATCGGCTTCCGAATTAGAATTTGCGCGGATATGTACGCGCAAATAGGCGTTTTCGTCCGCCGCCTGTTCCTGCGTTCCGTTTCCCGCAAAAAAGAGCGTCAACCCCGCGATCAACGCAACAAGCAATCCCACCGCAAAAATCTTTTTCATAAAACAACCTCCGTTCTGTTCACGAAGGTTATTGACAAAGTATTCGATTTTTATACTATAATGCCCAATTATAATTATGTTCTTTTGCCAGCGATTGTATTTTTTCACCGTCCAACAAAGCAAATCGTTTATGTGTATATTTTTTTATAAATTTTTTCGTATCTGAATGAAATATTCCATTGGTAACAAATATACCTAACGTAGCTCCCTCTTCCGCGGACAAAACGCCGCAAAACTCTCTTATTTCACATTGCGGGACAAACTTGGCTTCTTTTTTATATTTCGCTTGCATAATTACTTTTTCCTGAAAACCCAAATCATCTTCTACTATAATGATGCCATCTATGCCACCGTCCTGCGGACCATCTATATTTTCACAACGGGTCACTTTAAGATGCCTATCATTAAATATTTTTTGCAATAGACCTAATGCTAAATTTTCCAATGCCTCAGGGCTCATAATGCGCTGTCTGGCATCGTCTTTAGCCCCGACAACGGGCTCCTTATATGCTTCATGTAATTCGATTTTATCTTGCGAAACCGTCTTCTCCGGAATTTTAGTGTTTTTCTTGTTTTTCTGTTCCCCATTTTTTTTAGAAACTTGTTTTGTAGCAACAAGCGAATACGTACCCTTTGATACAAACACCTCCTCAACCTTTACCATTGCTGACAAAATTTGCCCGGCAATTGACGATACTGTCTTCCCCTCTTTGGAATTCGGTCGGTCAGTATAATTCCCTACCACAAAACTCAGTATCTCTTTCTTTTTTTTGGAGGTTACCAATGCTTTTAAAATATATCCCCTTATCTCTTCATCTTTTGCTACCTGACTTTGGGCATCCTGTTCCGTTTTTAATTTTTCCGTCAACCTATATTTATCTCCATTTAGAGTAATTCTCTTTGTGTTTTCCAACCAAGTAACCGCATTCCCCAGCATACTTTTCCATTGAGTATACGGAGAGTTAGGAGAATTATCTTTTAACTGTTTGTCTGAAAACTTATCTTTGTCCAACGCCAACAAAGTTTTTCTGGTTTTTTCTCCCGAGCTAAGTGCCGACAGAATTCTCTCCTGTGCTTTCTCAAATTCTTTTTTGCTCATATTTTTTCCTTACCGTATTATTTTTTATGAATCTGTTCTGCGATCACGCCGCCGCCCAAGCACTGCATGTCGTCGTACAATACCGCAAACTGCCCTTCCGTCACGGCGCGCTGGGGCTCGTCGAACGTAATTACCAACTCTTTTTCCCCCGTCCGCTTTACCGTAACGCCCTGCTCTTCCTGCCGATAGCGGAACTTCGCTTTACAGCGGAACTCCTCCGTTTCGGGCGGGTACGGAATAAAATTCATATCCGTTACCTTACAGCCGTTGGAATAGAGCGGGCTCTCGTCCCCGTGCGAGACATAAAGCACGTTGTTCGCCAAATCCTTTTTTACTACAAACCAACGCCCGTCCTCGCCCTTTTTTCCGCCGAGGTCCAGCCCCCTTCGCTGACCGAGCGTGTAAAACATCAAGCCCAAATGCTCGCCCACCTCTTCGCCGTCGAGCGTGAGTATTTTTCCCTTCTGCGCGGGCAGATATTCCTGTAAAAACTTGCGGAAATTCCGCTCGCCGATAAAGCAAATGCCCGTGGAATCTTTTTTCTTCGCCGTAGAAAGTCCGTTCTGTTCGGCAACGGCGCGCACTTCGCACTTGTCCAACCCTGCAAGCGGAAACAGCACTCCGTCCAACTGCTCCTGCGAAAGCTGATTTAAAAAGTAAGTCTGGTCCTTGTTGGCGTCCTTCGCCTTTAACAGACGGTGCACGCCGTTTTCGTGAGAGATCCCGCAATAATGTCCGGTGGCGATAAAATCCGCCCCCAGTTCTTTGGCGTAACGCTTAAACGGACCGAACTTTATTTCGCGGTTGCACAAAACGTCGGGGTTGGGCGTTCTGCCCGCCTTATATTCGGCAAGAAAATAAGAGAACACCCGATCCATATATTCTTTGGAAAAATCAACGGTAAAATACGGGATCTGCAACAGCCCGCACACGCGCACCACGTCCGAATAATCCTCCTCCGCCGTGCACGCGCCGTTGCCGTCCGTCTCCTCCCAATTCTTCATAAACAGACCGATCACGCGATAGCCCTGCTCTTTTAACAAGAGCGCCGCGACCGAACTGTCTACTCCGCCGCTCATTCCCACTACGACCGTTTTTTGGAGCATGACAAAACTCCCGAAAATTTTTATACTATTTTAACATATTCGGGCAAAAATATAAAGCATTTTTTTTAAAGTTGTGCTATAATGATTCTCGTTGGTCGGTTTTTTTAAGTTTTTACGCAAATAATTTTGATTTTCTTTGCGGATTACCCTGTTATGTGCCCGTGGCGGAATCGGATACCGTTAAGGCCTCCGACGCTAACACGCAATTCTGAGCTTTGACAAATTATCCCCAATATGTAGTGGTTTTCGGTAGATTTACCACTCATACACCACAACAACAAAAAAATCTACACCCTAATATACACCCTGCCGTATAAATCGGTGGCGTTGTACGCTAAAACTTAATATATGCACTCGTAGTCTAACTGGATAAAATTTCGGCTTCCGACGCCGACGTTGTGAGTTCGAGCCTCGCCGGGTGCACCAGCGAACCTGTAATTTGATAAAATTGCAGGTTTTTTCTTAAAAAGCCTTGACAGATAGAAATATTGTGATATAATACAACGATTTGGTATTGACAGCCAAATGGGCGGCTTGGGCACAAAAGGAGAAGTAAAGATGTATGAGTATGTAGAAGAAAGTGTAATTAAACCATACCGTAGGTATTGTTCGAATATCATGATTGAACTTCGTGATAGCCTAAACGAGAACTACGATATAATTACTCAATTTTCATTAGTTGGAAGCGGTAGCGATTCAAGAAATATGGTTACTGCGAATGGCAATGGGCCTTTTGATTTGGATTACAACTTGCAAATAATCCGCATGCCCGATAAGTATTGGAACAATCTTATGAAATTAAAAGATACTGTTCGCAATGAGCTTAATAAAATAGTTCATAATACATTTTTCTCTGACGGGAAAGATTCAAAATCGGTTATCACATCATTGTTACATTTTAACGATGAGCCAAATGTTGAATTTAGTTTTGATATCGCTATTTTGGCAAGAAATAATAATGGAAACTGGTGCAGATTAATTCATAATAAGTCATTTCAAAACCAATTTACATGGAATGAAGTCCCAACCTCACATAATGTAAAAGATAAAGCGCAAGCACTTAAATCAAAACATTTATGGAATGAAGTTAGAGATCGTTATCTTGATTTGAAAAATAAATATCTGCGAAACAACGATAATAACCATCCATCATTTATTGTGTATGTAGAGGCGGTAAATCAAATTTATCAACGATATTTCAGATAAATAGTAAAATACAGCGGGCAGAAATCTCTGCCCGCTGTAAACTTTTATTATGGCTTATATGCGCCCTAATTGCTTATAAACTTCCATTTCGAGTTGGTCGTAATTTATTATCCAACGGTGTCCGTTTTGGACTTTGAATACGCTTTCCGATTGCAACGCTTTTTCCACAATATTTATGGTTACGGGTATATCTTGATGCAAATACCTGAAACGTCGCACCGTGTCGTCATGCCAACGCAACCGCGGCATATCGACTTTACAATCAATCCCTCGCGGGTTGAGCTTATACATCAGCTCGTCTGCGTCTATCACCCAATGCCCAACCGAAGAGACAAAATACCAAATGCCTTGCTCTTTTACGAATAGCCGTAAATTGAGTTTGCGAATCTTTGTATCGGGATCTTCGGCTTGAAAAGCGCGCCAGATTTCGCCGCTCTTTCGTATGTTGCGTTTTACGGGCGATATATATGGCTTGTCCTCAAATTTCATACCGCTCATAAATCCGTATAACTCGTCAATATTTATTACCCAAGAATCGCCGTATTTAAGCGGAGTTATTTTGCCTTCTTTTAATAGCTTTGTGAGAAAAAATCGCGAAACGACTGTATTGCTGTCGACTTGCTTCATTTCTTTAATCACAGTGTCAATTCGTCTTAATCGCGGTAAATACATTTATTACTCCTTTGTAGCGCGCGGTAGGAAAATGTCTTCCAAAGCCTCGGCCGCCGCCTCGTCGCTCGTCTTAATGAAGTGGGAATAGATATCGCTCGTGGTACTTACGCGCGAATGACCTGCTCTGCCCGCAACCGTCGTGAGCGGAACGCCCGCCGCAATCTGCAACGTAATATTCGTGTGACGCAAGCTATGTAGCGTAACCTTAGTCAAATTCGATTTTTCAAGCATTCTCTTTAACCAATCGTACACTGTATCCGGATATATCGGTCTGCCGTATTCCTGCACGAAAAGCCTGTCCGAATTTATCCACCTATCTCCCCAGTTCGTGCGCTGTTCGTCATACCACGTTTTATACTCTTTGAGTGTTTCGATTAAAATTTCCGAAACAGTAATTCTCCGTACAGAGCCTTGCGTTTTCGGCTCCTTTGTAAAAATCCCGCCCGCAATTTTACTGTAACAACCCGTGCGGTTTACGGTGAGCGTATGCCGCTCGAAATCAATATCTTTCCATTCGAGCCCCGCAATCTCGCCGCGCCTTAATCCTGTCATCAACGCAAGCATAATCGCCGTCTTTGCCCGAATATCTTCATATTCCATAATCACGGAAAATAGTTTTTTTGCTTGCTCGTCGTCCAGATATTTGATGTTGCGTTGCGGCTTTTTGCCGTAAGACACATAGTCTGCCGATGCATAATTGTCGTCTACAAGACGTTGTCGCTTTGCCATCGCAAAAATACAGCGAGTAGCGCGTTTTACTTTGGCGGTTGTTTCAACCGCGTAGCTCTGTTCCGTCTTTTCTATGTTAAAAATCTTTTCGGGCTTTACGCCCAAAACGGAAGAGAGATGCGTCGCAAATTCCATCCCCACACGTTTCCCTTGCAAGGCCGTTACGAGAGAGGCAATGTTTACGCCGTAATCCTCGTAAAGCTCTCGGCGTGAATGCCCGAAGTTTTCTATCGCCGTTCGCAAACACGGCTTTGCCGTAATCGTGTATACAATTCGCATTTCACGGTCTAATTTGTCGTAAAAGTTTTGAATGACGTAGGGAGTAACCTCGCGGATTTTATAACCGCCGATATAGCGCTTTAACCATTCGACGGTTTTAATGCCTCTTTCGTAATACGCTATCGAAAAATCCTTACGCACTCTTTCCAACCATTTATCCGCCATTTGACCGACGGTTATATTATAATCGGGGACGTCCGCGACGCTTCCCGTGTAGAGATGCTTGATATCGTCCTCAAACTTTTGCGCTGCCAATGCGCACTCGCGTTCGGCTTGTTTGTCCGTCATTTTATGTTCGGGACGCCAGACGGTGGTTTTTATAATCGTTTGATTTGTATTCGGCTCTTTGAATTTAACCTGAATATCATATACGATGCCGCTCTTTAATTGTCGCTTTCTGAATGTTGCCATAATTCCTCCTTAGTCCATTTTGAGTGCAGTTAATAAATCGTCAAAGTTGAGAATATATCTCGAACCCGAGCGGAAGTGGCGGATGCGGTTTTCCTTCATCAGCCCCCTGATAAAGTTATACGTTACCGCCGTATCGAGATCCTGTTTTTTGATAAGCGCAAGCGCTTCGTTAATCGTTCTCATTCTTGCCAATTTGTTTGTAGTGTTTGTTGTTTCCAATTTTGTTCTCCAAAAAAATTTTTGGAGTTCGGGAATGCTCCGATTTTCTTTTTTGTAAAGACCCGCTAACTCGTCAGCACAAACTACGCTTTAAGCCGTCCGCTTTCAGCAAACGGCAACTTTGCTCCGTTGTGCTTCCTCTTCGCAAAAAGTTCTTCAATACTTTTTGCGATTAAATTTTTGAAAGACTTTATTTGTCTTTCTTAAACCGTTCAAGTTCGCTCTCGAAGAAGTCATCATATCCGTCTTTCAGTTTTGCAAAGCCCAAATCGTGTCGGGCTAATAATTCTTCGTAACCTGCTTGTATAAGCTGAACCTTTGTGTAGCCGTACTTTTTCAAAAACTCGTTTATTTCTTCGGCTTTTTCTCTCGGTACGCTCGTTCCCCAAACCATGCACTTTGCCTTGCGCTCTTCCTTATGACGATCTTCGTAACGCTTGTCCTTAATCGCTCTTGTCTTTTCCATGTCAATTCCTCCGAAAATATTTGCGTCGTATGCATACGACTTTCTGTATTTTTATTATAGCGTGAGGCAAGGAAGGAGTCAAGCGAATTTATGATATTAATACGACTTTTTCTTAATTTTTTTACATGCTATTTCCCCCAGTTCCACTTAGAGTTTGTTTTGGTGTTTTCAGCAGTCTGTTCCTGCAAACGCTGTTCTTCGATTTCCTTCTCGATATCCTGCAAACGGTGGGAGAAGTCGCGTTCCAATAACTCGCTTTGTTCGCCGAAAGAAGAGAAGAGTTTGCTCATTGTGCGCCCAAAAACGCGGGTACGAATTCCTGCGCGGCGCTTCAAGTTTCTATCGTTTACTTTTCCACGCGTAGTGCGCCTTGGCATATAGGCACGTATCGTTCGCACAGCGTTCAAAACAATGTTCCCCTGTCGCCGTATGTAGTCATTCTTTATATCCCCCAAGACGCTGTCCGCTTGTACTTTTTGCTTCAAGCCTTCCAAGTCCTCGTGGAACTTCAAGTCGGCTTTTCGGGCTTGTATGCTCGTCTGCAACAGTAGGTTTACGATTTTGTCTATGCGTGGACGAAACGACTC
>CAJUOP010000003.1 GCA_910588465.1 uncultured Christensenellaceae bacterium
TAGACGAGAAAGGCGCGGAAATCGTAAGAGAGATTTTCAAACTCTGTATTCAAGGTTACGGTCCGACACAGATAGCACGGATACTTACCGAACGAAAAGTTGAAACGCCCGTCGTCTACTTCCATAATCACGGCTTACCCACGTCTTTGAAAATACGAAAAAGCTCGGAAATATGGTCGCAACAAACGGTGTCGGGCATTCTTGAAAACTTGGAATACACAGGCTGTACCGTGAACTTCAAGAGCTACAAGAAGTCGTACAAATCGAAAAGGCGTATTGAATTGCCGAGAGAAGATTGGGTGATTTTCGAGAACACGCAGGAAGCAATTATAGACAAGCAGACTTTCGATACCGTTCAGAAGATACGCGAGAACAAACGCCGTCCTACCGATATGGGCGAAATGAGTCCGCTGTCGGGAATGTTGTACTGTGCTGACTGCGGAAAGAAAATGTATCTTTGCAGGTGTACCACTATGAAACAAACGGAATACTTAAACTGTTCTACTTACCGTAAGCAGAAGAAGCGCATTTGTGGTTCACACCAAATAACGGTTAAAGCAGTAACGGCAATCATACAGGACGATTTGCGTCGCACTATCCACTTTGCCAAGAACCACAACGAAGAATTTTTACAGACCTTGCAAAAAGACGCCGAAGCGAAAACAAAAAAGGAACTCAAAGAGAACCTACGCGAAATAGAAACTTCGGAAGAACGTATCGTTAAACTCGACAAGATTATAGAGAGCCTATACGAAGATAAGGTTACGGGTAAAGTTTCGGAAGAACGGTATTTGAAAATGAGCGATACATACGAAGCCGAGCAAGCCACGCTGAAAGAGCGGGTTAAGACTTTGAAAGCTGAAATAGAGAAAGCCAAAGCGCAAGACGATAAAATTCTCGACTTTATGCTACTCATCTACAAGTACAGCAATTTTGAAGAACTCACGCCCGAAATTCTGCGTTCGTTCATTGACAAGGTAATCGTCCACGAGAAAACGAAAATAAACGGACATTACAGACAGACCGTTGAAATAGTCTATAATTTCGTGGGCACAATCGAGCCGCAGTTCTTCGACGATGACGAAACCTACAACTGACACAAGCAACTAAACCAAGACAAGAGAAAAGGCGTGGCTTCACGCCACGCCTTAATCTCTACATCCTGCGGCTTACCTTTAATTCCCTATGGGAACTACGGTAAAGTGCGGGCTTTTTGCTTATAGCAAAAAGATTCCTTCGGTCGCTCCGCTCCCTCTGAACGACAAGGAAGATAGCCCGCCGTGCCGTTATTCTGCCCCTCTTTTCTGTCATTCTGAGCCACTTTACGGGGCAAAAGAATCCCGCGCCGCGCAGTCCCATAAATAAAATCCCCGAGGCATTGCCTCGGGGAAATCCGTTTTAACCGATCGTCTTTTTCCGTTTGATTTTTTTTGCCAAAACAAAGATTTCCAATCCGATACCGACTGCCGAGAACAGCAGCACCAATGCAAGGTCGGTGTAAAATATTTCCGCAAACGTACGGTTCATATCTTCCAGCACTTCCGTGCTCTGCATCAGCTTTACAAACGCTTCCATCGCGGACATATCCGCGCCGACCTCGTTCACGGCAATTCCCGCCGCAGCCAAATATACAAAGAACACCGAAAGCGCCATGCACACCAGCGAAGTGACCGAAACGATGACGATCATCATTTTATTCGGTTTTCCGTGGAACTTCTGATAGAGAAACGCCCCGAGCACGACGGCGATAATCGCCGAAGCCGACGCCACAAACCCGATCCAGTACAACAGTGCGGAAACCAGCCCGCCCGCGATTCCGCCGATCAGCGCGCCGAAAAAGCCGAAAAGGTAATTGTTGGGCGCCTGTTCGAACTCTCTGTTTTCGGCTTCGATAACGGCGTTAATATTTCCTATGCACTCTTCGTCCATGGTAATCGTTGCGCCGTCCACTGTGCAGGAGCGCGACTTTCCCTCCTCGATTTCCTTACCGCAGACGGGACAAACGCCGTTCAGCCCGCCGTTTTGCGAAATAACGGATAATATATTGTCCGTCATTTCGGGCAATCTTTTGCAAAGCGAAGAACAAGTCATTCCGTTCAGTCCGAGCATCAGCCCGTAAGCCGTAAACTGAAAATTAAAAAATTTGTAAGCCGCGCGCCGAAGCTCGTCCGCCATCGCCCTCTTTTGTTCGTCGGTTGCATAAAACGAAATATGTATCTGCAACGGAGAAACGTTGTTAAAATTATCCAACCGAACGTTCGTTTCGAATCCGTTCATTTTACCGTAAGCTTTATTTCCCGTAACGGTCAGCCCGCGCTCGGTAAAAAACGCGGTAAGCTTCTTGTTCATATTCTGCTCCTATATGATTTTAATTTTACAATCACTATTGTATGCGGCTCGGCTCATTTGTCAAGACCGTTTAGCAAAATTTATTGAAAAATATTAAAATTTTTTTCACAAGACGTTTTTCGCCCGTTCCGCTTCCGCCATGTTCGCCACGTACGATTCCGCGTTCACGTTCGAAACCAAAAACGCGATAATGATCACCGAAAACCCGATCGCGAGCGCCACCAAAAAATTCGTTGCCGCAAACAACACGGCGATCACGGCAAACGAAATCAACATAATGAGCAGTTGGGAAAGCTGCAGCAGATAGCAATTTTTTATATTTACCACCTTGCTCAGCTTCAGCTCGCGCCCGTGCAGCAGATACGCCTCGTACAGCGCGACAAACCCGAACACCAGCATGGAAACCGCCAAAGAGATGATCGCGCCCGGGCTCCACACCGAGAGCAGCCAAACGGTGAACGCGATGAGCGTCGTTGAAAAAAACGATTCCAGCAGCGCCGCGCCGAAAAACTTCCAGAATCCGCGCTTTACGGTGCTTCTTCTTACGAACAGCGCCGTCACGAAATATCCCCCCAGCACACCCAGCGCCGCCCACACGCAAAACGCCGTGAGCCCGCCCGTTAAGCCCTCGCCCACCGAGACGAGTACGGTTTGGATCCTAACTAAAAATTGCGCGTATTGCTCGTTGGTCATGCCCAAAAAGGTGCCGATTTTCTCCGCCAGCCAGTCCCCTTGCAAAAGCATTTTTACCGTATTTAACGGTTGGTCCCATTTCAGCTCGCGCGCGGAAGCGATCACGTACGACCAAAGCTGATCGAAATCCGTCTCCACGCCCGATAATATCCCGGCGATCTCTTCCTTGACGAACGCAGTCTGTTCGGCGATCGCCCCGAACAGCGCGTGCGCGCCGAACAGCACGCCGAGGAAAATGCACCCCAGCGGTACGAAGATATGCGCCAGACATTTCAGATAGTTTTTTAACGAAAGCTTTATCATAACCGCAAAATAAAGAAAAACGGACTTTTTCAAGTCCGCTTTTTTCAGTTTTTCGCTTCTTTCTGCGCAACCACTTCTTTGCCGTCGTAGAAGCCGCAATTTTTACAAACTCTGTGCGCGACCTTCTGTCCGTGGCAGTGAGGGCACTCTACAAGCTGCGAAGCCGTCGCCTTATAGTTCGCAAAACGCTTGTTGGTTCTGCTCTTCGATTGTTTGCTCTTGGGTACCGCCATCTTTATCCACCTCTTTTTTTCGTTTTTTATTCTTCGTTATATTCGGGAAGTTCGCACTCCTCTTTGCAGACGAGCTTTAAAGGCATCGCCGCAAGCACAGCGTCGCGCAGAGCCTCGCGAAAATCCAGCCGTCCGCCGCGATAGCCGTAGTCGATCCCGTCGCCGTCGCCCTTTACGAACCTTGCCTCCACCTCGCCCGAGAAATTTTCCGTTACCTCGGCAAGACAGCGGGAACACAGTCCGTCCAGCGTGAATGCAACGCTCCCCGTAAGCGCTACGGCGTCGTCCTCGAAAATCTCGTAACACAACTCCGCCTTTACGGGCGATGCGAATTTTACGTAGGGAATTTCGATCAAATCGTCGTCCTCTTGATATTCCAAAGAGAGCGTCCCCGTAAAATTTTTGCGCGCTATGCAGCTTTGAACGTCTAACCCGAAATTCATTGACGGAAAAAGTATAAGATATTTGCGCCCGTTTGTCAATCTTTTTTCAAGCGAATTCCGAAGAATTTACGAAAAAAGCGTTCGGGCGGGCAAATTTTATTTATCGGACGTCAGCGCCGCCGTTTCGCGCGCGATGACAAGCTCTTCGTTGGTGGGGATCACCAAAATTTTCACCTTGGAATTTTTCGCCGAAATATCGTGAACGGAGCCGTCGTTTTTCTGCAAGTTCTTTTCCTCGTCGAGCGCGATGCCGAACGCTTCCAGCCCCTCGAGCACGGCTTTGCGCACGGAGGGGGTATTCTCGCCCACGCCCGCGGTAAACACAATGCAATCCAGACCGCCGAGCGCCGCCATATACGCGCCCACGTACTTTTTGCACGAATAGGCGAACATTTTCAGGGCGAGCCCCGCGCGATAATTGCCCTCTTTTTCCGCCGCCGTCAAATCGCGAAAGTCGGAGGATACGCCCGAAACGCCGAGCATACCGCACTTTTTATTAAGATACGTTAAGCCCTCTTCCATGCTCATGCCCTTTTTGCGGCACAGGAATTCGATCGCAGCTACGTCGATATCGCCGCTGCGCGTTCCCATTGGAACGCCCGCAAGCGGCGTAAAACCCATGGAGGTATCAATGCACTTTCCGCCCTTTACCGCGGAAATGGAAGAGCCGTTCCCCAAATGGCAGGTGATTATTTTCAGCTCCTCGGGATCGCGCTTTAAATACCGAGCCGCCTCGCCCGAAACGAACTTGTGCGAGGTGCCGTGCGCGCCGTAGCGGCGTACCTTATATGCCTTGTAATCCTCGTAATCGACGGCGTAGAGGTGCGCGTAATCGGGCATGGTGGCGTGGAAGGAGGTGTCGAACACAAGCGCCATCTGTTTTTCGGGCATCACCGCGCGGCAGGCGTTAATGCCGAGGATCGCCGCGGGATTGTGCAGCGGCGCAAGCTCCGCGATCTCGTCCATCGTTTTCATCACCTCGTCCGTCACGAGCGTGGTTTTGGTAAACGCCTCGCCCGAAGCGACCACGCGGTGTCCCACCGCGTCGATCTCGTCCATGGAGGAAATGACCCCCGTCTCCTTATCCACAAGCTGCTTTAACACAAGCGCGATCGCCTCGGTATGGTTGGGCAGCTCCTTTTCAATCTCGACCGTCTTGCTGCCCGCCTTGTGCGTGAGCTTCCCCCCCGAAATTCCGATCCGTTCGCACGTTCCCTTGGCAAGAACGGCTTCCGTCTCCATGTCGATCAGCTGATATTTCAGCGAGGAGCTCCCCGCGTTGATCACTAAAATTTTCATAACTTACCTCTCTTTACTTGATTGCCGACTGTAACGCCGTAATGGCGACCGCGCACACGATGTCCGCCGCCTTGCAGCCGCGCGAAAGATCGTTCAACGGTTTTGCAAACCCCTGGCAGATAGGACCGATCGCCTGGAATCCGCCCAGCCGCTCGGCGATCTTATAGCCGATATTGCCCGACTGCAAATCGGGGAAGATCAGAACGTTCGCCCTGCCCGCCACCTTGGAATCGGGCGCCTTGATTGCGGCGACCTCGGGCACCAGCGCGGCGTCGAACTGCAATTCGCCGTCGATCGCCAGATCGGGCGCCTTCTCCTTTGCAATGCGCGTAG
This sequence comes from uncultured Christensenellaceae bacterium, assembly GCA_910588465.1. Lineage (GTDB taxonomy): Bacteria > Bacillota > Clostridia > Christensenellales > Borkfalkiaceae > Gallimonas. The sequence goes on from CAJUOP010000003.1 coordinate 5,654, forward strand.
CCTCCTGCACGAGCGTTACGTTGTCGTGCTTCGCGCTGCCCTTGCTCGAAAAGGAGAGCATCGCGACGCGCGGCTCGATCCCCGCGATGTCCCGCGCGCTCTTGGCGGTGGCAATGGCGCAGTCCGCAAGCCCCTCCGCCGTATAGGTGGGGTTCAGTCCGCAATCGGCAAACACGAGCAAGCCGTCGTCCACGTACTTGTTGCCCGTAACTGGCTCCACCATTAAATTAAAGCTGGATACGGACGAAACGCCCGCCGCCGTCTTTACGATCTGCAAACCGGGACGGAGGGTATTCGCCGTGGAGTGGCACGCGCCCGAAACGAGCCCGTCCGCGTCCCCCGCTTTCAGCATGAGCGCACCGAAGAAGGTTGCGTCCTTTGCCTGCTCCTTTGCCTGCTCTTCCGTCATTCCCTTCGCCTTTCTCAGCTCATATAAAAGTTTTGCGTATTCTTCGAGCTTGGGAGAGGTCGCGGGATCGACGATCTCCACCTCCGAAAGATCGCAGTCGGGATTGTCGAGCTTTATTTTATCCGCCTCGCCGAGCAGGATGATATGCGCGATCCCCGTAACGGCGCACTCCGCCGCCGCCTCTACCACGCGCGAATCCTCGCCCTCGCACAGTACGATCCGTTTGTTCAGCAGCTTCGCCTTCTTTTTGATCTCTTCCACGACCGTGCCCGCTTCCGAAATCTTTCTGCCGAGATCGGATACGGATTTTTGCAATTTTTTAAAAAAGTCCGCCATAAAAATTCTCCTGAAACGCTTTATTTTTCCCCTCCGTTCGTGTATAATAACGATGTGAGGATATCATTCTATGATATTATACACCTAAAAAATAAAAATGTAAAGAACACGGGGTAAAAAAATGAAATTTTGTGCGGTAATTTGCGAATATAATCCCTTTCATAACGGGCATCTCTATCAGCTCCAACAAATCAGGGAAAAGAGCGGCTGCGATAAAATTCTTTGCCTCATGAGCGGGAATTTCACCCAGCGGGGAGAAGCCGCCGTCTTTCATAAATCGGTGCGCGCCCGCCACGCCGTAGAGAACGGCGCAGACGCGGTGATCGAGCTGCCCGCCGTGTTTTCCGTTTCCTCCGCAGAGCTGTTCGCGGGGGGCGCGATTCATCTGCTTGCCTCTCTTCCCGCCGTAACGACGCTCGCATTCGGCTGCGAGAGCGGAGACAGGGAAGCATTTTTAACGGCGGCGAAGGCGAGCCTTTCGGAGGACAAAGAGTTTAAAGCGGCGCTGAAAGAGAACATGAAGGACGGCACGTCCTACGCCAAAGCGCACACGCAAACGGTGCTTGCGTTCAACACGGACGTAGACGAATCGCTTCTCACCTCGCCCAACAACATTCTGGGCGTGGAATACTGCAAGGCGATTTTAAAGGAGCGCGCGCAGATCGACCCGCTGCCCCTCCCGCGCGTCGGCGGAGGCTATGCCGACACCGCAATGTTTAAAAACTTTTCCTCCGCCGCGGCGCTTCGGCTCGCCCTGAACGACGCGGACTCCAAGGCGCAGAAGCTGGTAAAAAAGAACGTTCCGCAAAACGTGTACCGCGACGCGAAAAATTACCGCCCGCTCCCCTTCGAAACCGCCGCGCTCGCCGCGCTCGTCACGCAGGACGGCGAGAAAATCGCGCAGTGTCCGGACTGCTCGGAGGGGCTGGAAAACCGCCTGAAAGCGATGACGAAAAGCAATCCGCAATACGCCGATATGCTGAACAAGGTCGTTTCCAAGCGCTACACCCTCTCCCGCCTGAAACGGATTTTGGCGCAGGCGCTGCTGAATATCCGCTTGAAGGACGTGAAAGAATTTTTGGAAGAGCCGCTCTATTTAAACCTGCTCGCGCTGAAAAAAGAGGGCGCGGAGGAGGTGCTCGCGGCGCTCGGCGAAGGCTCGTTCCCCGTTATCGCGCGCAAGAGCGACGCGATCGGATTGAAGAAAGACGCGCTCGACTGTTTTTTGACCGACGTGCGTGCCAACGATCTTTACAACGTTCTTTCGGGAATGCACACCAACGAATACGAAACGCTGTTCCTTTAAAAAGGCGGCACAAGCAAACCCCCTCGGCAATGCCGAGGGGGTTTGCTTTGAGAGAATATGAAAAAATTGTGGAGAGTAATCGTTTCGAAAATCAACCGCAGGTTTTCCCCCGCCCGTTGATTGTCTCCATTTTACTCCCCTTTTATGTTGAATTTGTGATAAAAATATAAAAACAACGCGAACTTTGCTTAAAAATAGTCCTTTGCGATTTCGTACGCCACACGCAAACCGTCCGCCGCAGCAGAGGTGATCCCCCCCGCATAGCCGCAGCCCTCGCCGCAGGGATATATGCCCTCCGTCCCGACGGCTCGCAGCCGCTCGTCCCGCAAGATCCGCACGGGGGAGCTGGTGCGCGATTCCACGCCCGTCAATACCGCCTCGTACGCGCCGAAGCCCGAAAGCCTGCGGTCCATGTCGGGAATGGCGGCTTTCAGCGCGTCGGTAAAGGGCTTCGGGAACATCGCCCGCATGGGCGCGAACGAAGTCCCCGCCGCGTAAGTGGGCTTCACCTCGCCGAAATAATAGCTCTCCTTATCGCCGAGAAAATCCCCCGCAAGCTGTACGGGCGCCCTGTAATTTCCTCCGCCCGCCGCATACGCCGCGCGTTCGAGCCTGCGCTGAAATTCCACGCCCGCCAGCGGATGCTCGCTTGCAAAGTCCTCTCTTTTCACCTGCACCACCAGCGCGGAATTGGCGTTTTTCCCGCCGCGGGCAAAGTCGCTCATGCCGTTGGTCACAACGCCGCCCTCCTCTGATGCCGAGGGGATCACGACACCGCCGGGGCACATACAAAAGGTGAACACCGCGCGGTCGCTCGCGTGCGACACCAGCTTATAATCCGCCGCGGGCAGCGCGGCGTACCCCGAGCCGTATTGCGCCCGTCCGATCCGCTCCTGCAAATGCTCGATCCGAACGCCCGCCGCAAATTCCTTTTGCTCCATGAAAAGCCCGCGCCCGAGCAGCATTTTGAAGGTATCCCGCGCGCTGTGCCCCACGGCGAGCACCAGCCGCTCCGCCTCCTCGCGCACGCCGTTTATTTTGATCGCGGTCAGTCTGCCGTTTTTTATCTCCACATCCGTAAGCCGCGCCCCGAAGCGGACTTCGCCGCCCCGCTCCAAAATATACCCGCGCATGGCGGAAACCACCCGCTTTAAATTGTCGCTGCCGATGTGCGGCTTTCCCAGATACGCGATTTCGGCGGGCGCGCCGAATTGCACGAACGTTTCTATCACCTCTTTGTTCAGCGGGCTGTTGGTCTGCGTGTTCAGCTTTCCGTCCGAAAACGTGCCCGCGCCGCCTTCGCCGAACTGCACGTTGCTTTCCCCGCTCAATGCGCCGCTTTCCGCAAACGCGCGCACGTCGCGCTCGCGCTCCTCTACGGGCTTTCCCCGTTCCAGCACGATCGGCTTTAACCCGTGGCGAAGCAGCCGTACGGCGCAGAACAGCCCCGCGGGACCCGCCCCCGCGATATATACGGCGGGCGCGAGCTTTCCCGCCCGCTCGTAACTGCGAGGTACGATCGGCTCGGGACGGTCGGAGCACTCCACCGTATACACCCAGCGGATATCCGATTTATCGCGCGCGTCCAGCGACTTTTTTAAAATTTTAAAATATGCGCAGGGGGCGTGCAGCTTTCTTTCGCACAGCTTAACGAGCGCGCTCTCCTTCTCGTGCGGGCGAAGCAGAATATTTTTTAACGTCAGCATACGATGTCCTCCGCAACGAGGTGCGCCGACGAAAACGCCCATTGCAGATTGTACCCGCCGCAATCCCCGTCCGCGTTCAGTATTTCGCCCGCAAAATAGAGATTTTTACAAAATCGGCTCATCAGATGTTCATCCGTTTCGGAAAGCGGGATCCCGCCCCTTGTCACCTGCGCGTAAGCAAACCCGAGCGTTCCCGTAATTTCCAGCGGGAAACGCTTTACGAGCTTTAACAGTTTCTCGCCCTGCGCCCGCTTTTCAAGCGCGCGCGCAAGCCCGTTGTTTAAAACGCCCACCAGATCGCCCCCGCGCGAATAGGCTGAGCTCAGCCGCTCTTCGCAAACGTCGGGAAGCAGATCGGCACGCACAACGTCTCCCTTTTCGGCATAAGATGAAAGACGGAATACCGCGTCTCCCGAAATTCCGCTTTCGGTGAAGAGCAAATCTCCCCGCGTGCGGACGATCTCCCGCTTGCCGCGAAGCAGCGTAAGGGCGGCGTCCAGGCGGATTCCCTTTAACCCGCGCACGGCGGCGGGGTCGCAGCGAAGCTGAACGAGCGCGGGCGCCAAGGGCGTTACGGTATGCGAAAACTTTTCGGCAAGCGCATAGGCAGTCCCGTCCGTTCCGAAGTTCGGCGCGGCACAGCCTCCCGCGGCAAGCACGACTGCGTCCGCAGCCATATGTCCGCCCGCCCATTTCAGCGTAAATTCCCCGTGATATGCAAGCTCCTTCACTTGCGCGCCGAATACGACGTCAGCATTCAGCCGTTTAAGCTCCCGACGAAAAAGATCGGTCACGGAGGAAGCCTGGCGGCTGGCGGGATATACGCGCCCGCGCGCGTCGGACAAGAAAATTCCGCCCAGGCTTTCCAGAAAGTTTACCGTATCCTCCGCGCCGAATTTTTTTAACGCGGACTCCACTTTTTGAATATCGTCCGAACGGTAATGCTCCGCGCCCATGTTCACGTTGGTCACGTTGCCCTGCCCGTTTCCCGTGGCGGAAAGCTTTCTTCCCAGCCGCTCCCCGCGTTCGAGCAAGGCAACGCGAGCGCCCCTGCGCGCGAGAAATACGGCGCACGCCATACCGGCGGCTCCGCCGCCGACGATCGCAATTTTTTTCATAAAAACATCATACGACTTTTGAAATCATTTGTCAATGGTTGACATCGCATTTTTTTTGTGCTATAATATAAACTGATATCCGTAAGGAGTTTCACGCATATGACGTATCTATTAGCAGACATTATCGGCTACATCAAAGAAAACGTGGTCTTAATCGTCATTATGGCGGTAATCCTCGCGCTGATCGCGGGGCTTGCCGTTACTATGGTGGTTTTAAAAATCAAAAGCAAAAGACTTGCCGCAAACGAACCTGCGGAAAGCGAATCTTCCGCAGAGCCGCAGGCAGCGCAGCAAAACGCGGAGACCGAAACGGAGGGCGGCAAAAAAGCGCAACAGGGCTTTACCGCCGAGGGCTTTCGCCTCTCCTCTCAGGACGGCGCTTCCTTAGAGCAAAACTTTGTCGACGGCGAGCTCACGGAAAAGACTCCCTACGAGGTCGACCCCATCAAGGACGAACTGATCGACGCGGAAATCGCGGAAAAGGCGGTTTACGAGCGCGAGTACCTCGAAGAAAAGCTGGTGGACGGAGAGCTTTCGGAAGAGCACCTCGACGAAGTGGTCGAAGATCAGGCAATGGACGAAGAGGAAGGCGAAATCGAAATCGTTTCCGAGGAAGAGGAACAAACGGAAGAACCCGAGCTCCTCGCGCTCCCCGAGGAAAGCGAAATTGCGGAAGAACCCGAATCCGTGGAAGAACTCGTTGAAACCGAAGAACTTGTTGATGAGCCCGAGCCTATGGAAGAGGTTGAGGAAGTCGAAGAGCTTGTTCAGGAGCCCGAGCCCGTGGAAGAGGTCGAGGAAGTCGAAGAGCCCGTTCAGGAGCCCGAGCCTATGGAAGAGGTCGAGGAAGTCGAAGAGCCCGGTCAAGAGCTTCCGAGCACGACGGAAAAAACCGAGGAGACGGAACCTGTGAAACCCATGTCATTCTCGGATTTCGAAGAAGAACAAATAACAACTGCGCTTGCAGCTGAATCAGGAGAAGTAAAAATGAAAAAATTGCCGGCAAAGCAACCTGCGGAAAAGAAGCCTGTTGCAAAAAAGGCTTCTCCCGCCAAAGCCCAACAGGAAAAGGTCGTCGCAGTGAAAAAAGCTGCGGAAAAACCCGCAAAGCCCGAGCCCGCCGTCGCTCCCAAAAAAGCGCCCGCCAAAAAATCGGAGCCCGCGGTAAAACCCGTGGTGAAAAAGCCTGCGGAAGAACCCGTAAAACCTGTTCCCGCAGTTGCGCCCGTTAAGCCGGAACCCCCCGCAGCGGCACCCAAAAAAGCGGCTGCCAAAAAGCCCGAGCCCGCGGTAAAACCCGTGGTAAAAAAGGCAGCGCCCGCCCCTGTGCAACAGGCGGAGCCCGCACCCGCAAAACCCGAACCCGCCGTGAAAGCAGAAAAGAAAGCGGCGAGCGCGTACGACGGAAAGTGGGTCATCCGCGTGGGAGCAAACGGAAAATACACGTTCGAGTTGTTCGCTTCCAACGGAGAAAAAATGCTCGTAAGCAGAGAATACGCCACGCTGGCGAGCGCAAAGAACGGCATCGAGACGTATAAAAAGAATATTGAAAAAGGCAGCTTCCGCATTATCCGCACCAAGACGGGCGATTACATTTTCGAAATTCTCGGCGCGCAGGGCAATCTGATCGCGCTGGGCGCGGACTACAAAACGAGGACGCGCTGCGAAAGTGCGGTAGAGTCCACCAAGCGTTTTGCCGCTACCGCCGCCATCGAAATCGCGCTCGACTAAATTCGATTTAAAAAAGCAGTCTCTTCCGAGGCTGCTTTTTTTATACGTTATTTTAAATATTCTTTAATTTCTCTCGACCGCTCGACCTGCGCAAAAATTTCCTTTAACGGATCGGTGTCCGCCTGTTCGATCTGTCCCGCGTCGGCAAGCCGCGCGACGTCTGGATTTATCGGAATTCTTGCCCAGGCGGGGAATCCGTATTTGTTTGCCAGCTCTTCCGCCTTGCTTGCGCCGAACAGCTCGAATTTCTTTCCGCAGTCGGGGCAGGTGAAATAGCTCATGTTCTCCGCCAAGCCCAACAGCGGCACGTTCATCATCTTTGCCATGTTCACGGCTTTTTTCACAATCATTTCCACCAGCTCCTGCGGGGAAGAGACCACCACCACGCCGCTTAACGGAATGCTCTGAAACACCGAAAGCGGCACGTCGCCCGTTCCGGGAGGCATGTCGATAAACATAACGTCGATATCGTCCCAAACGACGTCCGTCCAGAACTGCACCGCCGCGCCAGCGATCAGCGTTCCGCGCCAAATCACGGGGTCGTCCTCGTGCTCCAACAAGTTATTCATGGAAATAAGCTTTATACCGCCCTTGGAGGTTACGGGATAAATCGCCCCCTCTTCCCCCGTCGCGATATCGTTCGCGCCGAACGATTTGGGAATGGAGGGACCCGTAATGTCCGCGTCTAATACGGCGGCTTTATATCCCATCGCCTGCGCACGGACGGCAAGAAGCGAGGTAACGAGCGATTTCCCCACGCCCCCCTTTCCGCTCGCCACGGCGATCACTCGCTTAATGTGCGACTTTTTGTGCGGGGATTTAATAAACGATTTTTTATCTCTCGAGGAACAACTGCTCGCGCAGGTAGAACAATCGTGCGTACAATCTGCCATAAAACTCTCCTGTTCTGTGTTTGCGACTATTATATTCCCTTTCTTAAAAAATGTCAAACTGTTTCCGACAAAAAATGTTCCCCGAAAACGCTTGCTTATTTTCGGATTTTAGGGTATACTGTAAAGGCTGTGATAGGTGGGGAGTTAGCGGTGCCCTGTATCTGCAATCCGCTATAGCAGAACCGAACGCTTTTCTCGGTGTCGTTTGTGGAAGGCTGCATACGGCAAGGAACGTTGATAACAAGGTCTTATGCAACGCGCGTCCGTGAACCGTGTCAGGGTAGGGATACAGCAGCACTAAGCGGAGCCGCGTGTGTGCCATAAGGTAGCTTTGCAGGAGTCACCTACCGTGTTACCGCTTCGGCAGACGGCAACAAAAAAAGCCCTCACAGTTTTTTAAAAAATACCCGCGCGCAAGAAAATTCTTGCGCGCGGTTTATATTACACCGAGCCGCGCGCGCCTGCATAAGCAGCGCGCGCGAATTAAAGTCGTCTTAGTTCTGTTCCTCTTCCTTCTCTTCCCGTTTTTCGTCCTCAGCCGTATCTTCCGAAACGGCAAATTCGGCTTCCGCCGCGCCCGCCGCCTCGGTTGCGGCGCGGCGCATATGCAACGCCGCCAATATCTTCTTTCGCGCCGCTAAAAACGCGTAATATGCGCCGTTGAACATATAAAATATCGCCACGTAAGCGGCGTAAAGCCCCAGAACATACAGCATATTCATTTCGCATTTCCAAATGGTGAGCCCCCACACGGGCAGCTCGAACGGAAGCGGGTTTATCTGCGTAAACGCATAGTTGGGTTTCAGATATTCCCCTTCCGTCAAGGTATAGCCGTTGAAAGAAAATCCCATCGAAGCGGAGGTGACCAGCGCGCTCGCAACGGTTGCGACCACGATCACGCCGAAATAGTACCCCAGCGGAATCAGCGCGTGCTTCGCCTGAAACTTGTAGTGCCCCAGCGCGGTCGGCAATACGGAAAGGGCAAACAGCAGAATGTGCGTCAAACAGAAATATAAAATCGAATAACTGATAATAATGCCGTAGTTACTCATTTCGTCCTTGCCGAAATAGACGAACACGCTCACCGCGCCCGCAGCGTGCACGAAAAAGGAAATCGCGTACAGCAGCTTCTTTTTAAAGATTACCGAAGCGGAAGCGATATACACCCCGATATTGCAGATAAACAGCGGTATTGCGGCAAACACCGTATGGTAAACGTTATACCCGTCGCCGATGAGCATGGAATCCTTGCTGTGATACTGTATGAGCAATACGATCGCCGCGGCGGCTAAAAATTCTTCCTGTTTCTTTCTGTCCTTATTCCGTAAAAAATAGTAAGCGCCGACGGTAAAGCCGACGATCGCCGCGACCATCACAAAGTGCCAAAGCGTAAAGTTTTTAAACCACCAGAAGCTGTCGCGTCCGAAATTTTCGATTGCGAAAAAGTTCTCGAACACATTCAGCGGCATGCACGCGATCAGCGCAAACGGCAGCCAGACAAAACTCTTTACGCGAACTTTCCACCCGTCCCGAACAAACAAAAGAGCACAAATTGCAAGATAAAGCACGTTCGATAAAAAGAACAGAGTCATTGCCGCGGCTTTGGGCATAAACTCGTTAATGCTCGCGTAAACAAGCTCCGCAGGCGTGCTCTCCGCCGTAACGGAAGTCACGTCGAAGAAATTCCCGAACAGTGCGCACGAGAGCACGACGAACAGCGGCAGAACATATTTTGCAAGGTCGGAACAGCACTTCTTTTTATAAAAAACGGCAAGCGGCAGCAACAGCAGCCCCGACTTTTTTACCCACTGCGAAAACACGAAGAAAAATCCGAATTCGCCGATTCGGTTGAATATGTAATAATCGGATACTGTAAACGTAAGCACGAGCGAGATTGCAAGCAAAAGCGCGGTAAGCGCAAGCAACGCCGTGTTTGCATACTTTTTCATTTTTTCCATATTTTTCCGCCTCGGGTGCAAAAAGGAGCGGTTCCCCGCCCCTTTCCGTCATGCCATAAACGCCAAAAATGCTTTATAGTTGCTGTAAAGATCGGCTTTGGAAATCAACTCATACGGCGCGTGCATCGAAATGACGGGCACGCCCAAGTCCACCGTGTCGATATTCAGCTGCGCCAGGAACTTAGCAACCGTTCCGCCGCCGCCCGCATCCACCTTGCCGAGCTCCGCCGTTTGCCAGATCACGCCGTAATCGGCGAACATTTTGCGCACTTCGCCCACAAACTCCGCCGTAGCGTCGTTCGAGCCCGACTTGCCGCGCGCACCCGTAAACTTGCTCATGCACGTTCCGCAGGAAAGCATGGCGGAATTCATCTTCTCGTAAACGCCCGCAAAGTTGGGATCGTACGCCGCGGTCACGTCCGCCGAAAGGCATTTGGAGGCAGCGCGCACCTTGCGGAAATTCGCGCCCAGCGCGATCGAAATTTCCTCCATCAAATCCTCGTAAACCTTGCACTGAATCCCCGTGGTGCCCTCGCTTCCGATCTCCTCTTTGTCCACCAGCATGGCAAGCACGGTGTGCGCGCTGTCCTGGTTTAACACTGCGGTCAACGCGGGATAGGAGCAAACTCTGTCGTCGTGTCCGTATGCGCCGATCAGCGCGCGATCAAACCCCACGTCGCGCGCAGGGAACGCGGGCACTGCCGAAAGCTCGGCGGAAATAAAGTCCTCCTCACAGATGCCGTATTTTTCGTTGAGCAGATTCAGCACGTTAAGTTTGATTTTTTCCTTTACGTCCTCGTCGGCATAGGGCAGACCGCCCACTACCACGTTCAGCTGTTCGCCCTCGATAATTTTATTTGCATGCCCGCTCATCTGGTCTCCGCCGAGGTGAGGAAGAAGATCGTCGATATAGAACACGGGATCGCCCGCATCCTCGCCCACGCGCAGGTCTATCTTTTTGCCGTCCTTTAACACCACTGCGCCGTGCAGGGCAAGCGGAATCGCCGTCCACTGATATTTCTTGATTCCGCCGTAGTAGTGCGTTTTCAAACAGCACATGCCCGCGTCCTCGTACATGGGATTCTGCTTAATATCTACGCGAGGAGCGTCGATATGCGAGGCAATAATGCGAAGCCCGTCCTCTTCGACGTTCTTCGTTCCCACACGGAACACCACTACGCTCTTGCCGCGGTTGATAAAATATTTTTTATCGCCCGCCTTTAATTTATCGCCGAAGCGAAATTCGGTAAATCCCTTCTTTTTAGCCATTTCCACCGAAACGTCGCACGCCTCGCGCTCCGTCTTGGCCTGGTCGAGAAAGTGTTTATAGCCCTCGGCGTACTCAAAAATTTCCTTGCGCTCCTTTTCGTCCGCCAACTCGAAATAATTCTTTTTGGTATACGAAAGCTGCTCCTGCAACTTCTGACCCTTGCTTTTATCCGCCATACCGTCCTCCAAACGTTTTTTCTTTATTATATCACGCTCGACGGCAAAATGCAAGTAAATAATCCCTGCCAAAAATTGAGTTTAAAATAATGAAGTTATTGTTAAATAACGCTATCATCATTCCTTTTTTTGTAAACATTTTTTTCTTCGAGCAGCGCGGCAATACAAACACCAATTGTCGATAAATGCTTGCCGACAATACACAAGACGGTCAGCGGAACAACCGGTGCAAGCGAAATCCAGAACCGCAACGGAAAAGCTCCCGCCAATCCCTGAAAACCGTCGAGCAGCAGAAATACCGCACATATTAAAAATCCGACGTAACTTACCAACGTAATACCGCCTCCAACCCAAAGAAGTTTTTTTCGCAACGCCTGCAAGCGTATGATATCGTCTGCAGACTTCGTCGGGGAATTCAATTTTTCTATTCTTCGTATTATTTTCTTAAACATGATTTTTTTACTCCGGATTAAAAAATAATCTGTCTTTCGACAGATTATTCGGAAGACCGCAAAGCTATTTAGATAAATTTTATTAATAAATCATCGTCTCGAAAGTCGATATATAATCCGGAAGGATTCCGATAACCGCACTGTTTCCGTCTTTAAATGTTATATGATATCTGTTTACACGATACGGCTGCCCATGAAAATTATAAAGCGATCCCACCTCTAATGTTTTACATTCCGCGATATCGTCTTTGGTAAATGCATAATCCTCTTTATAGGCACTTCCCATAATAACGATTGCATTCACCCCGTTTTTGTGTCCGGTTCCCAATTCACCGTTTGCAAATGTGGAGCCGGTAGAAAATCCTATCTTGGTTACTGATGCTCTTAAAATCGAATTCGTTAATTTTTTAAAAAAGCCCATTTGTATTTTCTCCTTTTTTACAGCCTTCCTGCATGTATTATAACACAAAATATGGTTGCATGCAACCATATTTGCAAAAATAATTAGAATATAATTATGGTTGCACATAATAATAACAGGAGCAGCCTATGAATAACGTCAATCATGCATTGGCTTTGCGGATTCGGGAGCTTTTATCAGAAAAAAATATGACCCGCTATCGCTTGGCGATCAATAGCGGGCTAACCCATTCCACGTTAAAAAATATTATCCATGAAACTGTAAAAGATAATCTGCTTTCTACCACCATTTTAATTGCCGGCGGTTTCGATATGACCGTAAGTGAATTTTTAGACAGTCCTCTGTTTGACGAAATCAACTTAAATATATAACAAAAAAACACGGCGATCGCCGTGTTTTTATATTATTTCGTTAAATCAGTTCGATGATTGCCTGCTCGGCACCGTCGCCGCGGCGCTGACCGAGAAGATAAATTCTGGTATATCCGCCGCCCTGACCGAGCTCTTCCTTGCGCTGCGCATACTTGGGAGCAATTTCGTTGAACAGCTTTTCGATGAGCGGATGCTTGATCTGCTCGGTGCGCTTTTTATAGTCGCTCTTCTTTTCCGAAAACTCCTTGATTTCCTGCAAGTCGTACGTTTTCGCCATAATGGCGCGGCGCGCGGCAAGCTTCTTGGGACCGTCCTTTACGGAAGTGGTTTTCACTTCCTTGCCCTTCTTGTCCTTTGCGACGACTTCCACTTCCACAACGTCGTCGTACGTGTTCACTGCTTTGGTGATGAGCTTTTCCACATACGATCTCAGCTCTTTCGCACGCGCCTGCGTGGTCTCGATTTTTCCGTACCAAAGAAGCTGGGAAGCCTGATTTCTTAAAATCGCCAATCTTTGCTCTGTCGTTCTGCCTAATTTACCCGGCATGGTTTAATCCTCCTTTTTTTCGAGTGAAAGTCCGTATGCTTCGAGTTTTTGCATCACTTCGTCGAGAGATTTTTTGCCGAGGTTTCTCACCTTCAGCATCTCGTCCTCCGTTTTGCGGCACAAGTCCTCCACCGTGTGAATGTTCGCTCTCTTCAGGCAGTTGTAGGAACGAACGGAGAAGTCCATGTCCTCAATCTTCATAGAGAGAATACGTTGCTGTTTGTCGTCGTCCGTCTTTACGAGGATATCCATATCCTTAATGGTCTCGGAAAGGTTTACGAACAAACTGATGTGATCCTGCATGATTTTTGCGGCGAGCGAAACGATTTCTTTGCCCGAAAACGTTCCGTCCGTTCTCACTTCCAGCGTAAGCCTGTCGTAGTCGATATTCTGTCCGACGCGCGCGGGCTCTACGTTGTAGTTTACCTTTTGCACGGGCGTATAAATGGAGTCGATGGGAATATAGTCGATCACGGGCTGCTTGTTTTCTTTGGCGGGTTTATACCCTCTGCCGCGCCCGATCGTCACTTCCATGTCGATCTTTCCGCCCTCGTCCACCGTACAAATGTACTGGTCGGCGTTAATAATTTCCACCTCCGAATCCTGAGAAATGTCCGCCGCCGTAATCACCGCGGGACCTTCCTTTACCAAACGGAGCGTCTTGGTATAGTCTTTATCGGTCACTCTCGTCTTGATCGCGAGAAGCTTTAAATTAAGAACGATTTCGGTAACGTCCTCCTTTACCCCGGGAATGGAAGAGAACTCGTGCTTCACCGTTCCGTCCATAAATTTAATCCCCTGCACCGCCGCACCGGGAAGCGCAGAGAGTAAAATTCTTCTCAAACAGTTGCCGATCGTAAGACCAAAGCCTTTTTCGAGGGGTTCCACGACGATCTTTGCATAAGATTTTTCCTCGTTTTCCGTAACCTCGATTTTGGGCATATCCATTTCGATCATATAGCCACCTCCTTAAAATAAATTATTTGGAGTACAATTCGACGATCATGTGTTCTGCGATCTGACTGTCGACGTCCTCTCTCGTGGGCAGAGCCAATACCTTGCCCTCCAACTTCTCGGGATCGAATTCCAGCCATTTGGGCATATTCGCAACCTTCATCGTCTTAATCTGTTCGAAGAATTTGTTGTTTTTCCTGTTTTCTTTTACTGCGATCACGTCGCCCGCCTTCACGATATACGAAGGAACGTTCACCGTTCTTCCGTTCACCGTGAAATGCGCGTGATTCACAAGCTGACGCGCCTGCGTTCTCGAAGCTCCGACGCCCATACGGTAAACCACGTTATCCAAACGTCTTTCCAAAAGGGAGAGCATGTTTTCACCCGTGATCCCCTTCATTCTGTCCGCCATTTCGTAGTACTTGCGGAACTGACCTTCCTGCACGCCGTAAATACGCTTGGTCTTCTGCTTTTCGCGGAGCTGCAAGCCGTATTCCGAAACCTTCTTTCTGCCCGGGTGCGTAGGTCCGGGAGGAGTGGGACGCTTGTTAAAGGGGCACTTCTCCATGTAGCATTTTTCGCCTTTTAAAAAGAGCTTCGCGCCTTCGCGTCTGCAAAGTTTGCATTTCGCATCTCTGTATACTGCCATTTTTTATTCCTCTCCTATTAAACTCTTCTGCGCTTGGGCGGACGGCAACCGTTGTGGGGAATGGGGGAAACGTCGGAAATGAGCGTAACCTCCAAATCGCAATTCGCAAGCGCGCGGATCGCGGATTCTCTGCCCGCGCCGGGACCCTTTACGTAAACCTCCACAAAGCGGAGTCCGTGCTCTTTCGCAGCCTTCGCCGCCGTCTCGGCAGCCATCTGCGCCGCAAACGGGGTGCCCTTTCTCGATCCCTTGAACCCGAGCGAACCCGCGCTCGACCAGGAAATGGCGTTTCCGCTCATGTCGGTAATGGTCACCAACGTATTGTTGAAAGTAGACTGGATATGAACTTGTCCCCTGTCGACTTTTTTCAGCTCTCTTCTTTTACGGGATACGACCGTTCTCTTTTTCTCTGCCATGCTCCGCTCTCCTTACTTCTTCTTATTCGCCACGGTGCGGCGGGGACCTTTTCTCGTTCTCGCGTTGCGCTTGGTGCTCTGTCCGCGGACGGGGAGCCCCTTTCTGTGGCGTACGCCGCGATAGCATCCGATTTCCATCAGACGCTTGATGTTGAGGCTGACCGCCCCGCGAAGCTCGCCCTCCACCGTAAGATGATGGTCGATGTATTCTCTTAACTTAGAAACGTCGTTCTCGTCCAAATCCTTTACTCTCGTGTCGGGATTGATCCCCGTAGCCGCGAGAATTTTTTTGGAAGTGGTAAGACCGATACCGTAAATGTAGGTAAGTCCGATTTCGACCCGTTTTTCTCTGGGTAAATCGACGCCTGCGATACGTGCCATTTGTGTATAACCTCCGTTGTTCTCTGAATAAAATAATTTTGTATATGAAGTCCGTTTTCCGCGGGAACAGTGGAAAATATTCCCTCTCGGCAAACGTGTTGATTTCCGCTTTACTTGCTTTTAAGCGCAAAGTAAGCCGATTTTCCGCAAAGATTCTTGCGGAAATTCAGCACTTTACGCTTCTTTTAAAGACTTTTTCTTAATAGCCGTTCTTGTAATTATATCATACCGAAAACGGCTTGTCAACTATTTTAGCCCTGTCTTTGCTTATGACTCTTATTTTTCGAGCAAATTACCATTACTTTTCCGTTTCTTTTAATTACCTTGCACTTGTCGCACATGGGTTTTACAGAAGGTCTTACTTTCATGTCAGTCTCTCCTTAAAATAGTCTTTTGCGGGAATTACGATTTGCTCCGCCAGGTAATTCTGCCCTTGGTCAAATCGTAAGGGCTCATTTCCAGCTTTACCGAATCTCCCTCGATAATTCTGATATAGTTCATGCGGAGCTTACCCGAGATGTACGCGGTAATCACGTGCCCGTTGGTCAGCCGCACCTTAAACGTTGTGTTGGGCAAAGCTTCGATCACTTTTCCCTCTGCTTCGATAACGTCGTCTTTCGACATAAAATCCTCCGCCTGTTGCTTTAAAGCGTTAACGGCTCCGCGCCGTCCTCTGTGATCAACACCGTATTTTCGTAATGCGCCGCAGGTTTTCCGTCCGCCGTTACGGCGGTCCAACCGTCCTCCAAAACCTTTACGCGGTGCGTGCCCGCCGCGATCATGGGTTCGATGCAGAGCACCGTGCCCGCAGGGAGCCGCACTCCCGTGCCCCGTTTCCCGAAGTTGGGAACGGACGGATCCTCGTGCATCTCTCTGCCGATCCCGTGCCCCGTATAGGCGCGGACGACGGAAAAGCCGTTTCCCTCCGCATGGCGCTGCACCCTGTAACCGATATCGTAGAGCGGAACGCCCGCCTTTAAGCCATCGATCGCCTGAAAGAAACACTCCTCGGTCACCCGCACGAGTTTTTTCTTTTCCTCCGAAACCTCGCCGATGAGATACGTTCTCGCCGCGTCGCCGTGAAAGCCGTTTTTAAACGCCACAATGTCCACGCTGACGATGTCGCCCTCTTTTATCACTCTGCCGTCGGGGATCCCGTGAACGACCGTTTCGTTTACCGAAACGCAGGCGGACGCGGGATAGCCGTAATAGCCCAGACAGCTCGGCTCCGCGCCGTTCGCCCGAAAGTACCCGTAAACGATTTCGTCCACTTCCTTTGTGGTCATTCCCGCACGAATTTGCTCGCCCAGCAGATTCAGACAGTCTCTTACAATGCGGCACGGCTCTTTTAAAAGCTCGATTTCCGCAGAAGTCTTGGGACGGATCATTTCGCCAACTTATCGAGCACTTCTTTTACCTGCCCGAAGAGCACTTCCGCGGGAGCTTCCGTTCCCGTAAAGTTTAAAATGATTCCCTTTTGGGTGTAATAGTCGATCAAAGGCGCGGTCTGCTCGCTGTAAACTCTTAAACGGCTCTCCACCGTTTCGGGATTGTCGTCCTTTCTCTGATAAAGCTCTCCGCCGCACCGCGAACAGCTCGCCGCGCCGTTCAGCGTAGAAACGTGAAAGCTCTCTCCGCATTCCTTGCAGACGCGGCGCCCGCAAAGTCTGTCCATTAAAAGCTTAAAGTCAATGTTAATGTTCACAACGCCGTCGATGGTCGCAAATTTATCAAGCTCGTTCGCCTGAAAGAGATTGCGGGGGAATCCGTCCAGCAGATAGCCCTTTTTGCAGTCCTCCCAGGTAAGGCGGTCCTTTACGATCTCGCACGTCACTTCGTCGGGGACCAGCTCGCCCTTGTCGATATACGATTTTGCCAAAAGTCCGATCTTGGTGCCGTTTTTAATGTTCGCGCGGAAGATATCTCCCGTGGAAATATGCACCAGTCCGTAGCGTTCCGCAATTTTAGTTGCCTGCGTGCCCTTGCCTGCGCCGGGCGCGCCGAGTAATATCAAATTCATATGATCCTCTTACTTTAAGAAGCCCTTGTAGTTCTTCATCATGATCTGCGACTGCAGCTGTTTATCCAGCTCGAGCGCAACCGATACGACGATCAGGATACCCGTCGTAGAGAATACGTTCACCAAATCGTAGCTCGCCCAACTAAAAATCACCGAAGGCAGGAACGCGACCAGCGTCAGGAAAATGGCGCCGAACAGCGTAATGCGGTTGTTGATTTTCTTTAAATACTGCGCGGTGGGCTTTCCGGGGCGGATACCCTGAATAAAGCCGCCGTTCTGCTGAATGGACTTGCTCACGTCCTCGGGGTTGAACTGGATCTGCGCATAGAAGAACGAGAACGCAAAGATGAGGATACACAGCACCACCGTGTAGATCACCTGTCCGTACCACTCGGTCGCCGAACCGGAGAACCACTCTTGCAAGCCCGTGGCAGCCGAAGAATTGGGCCAGAACAGGCTGATGAGCATGGACGGGAAGGAAACGATCGCATAAGCGAAAATCAAAGGCATAACGCCGCTTCCCGTTATCTTCATGGGGATGACGGAGGACTGACCGCCGTACATCTTGGTGCCGCGCACCTGCTTTGCATACTGTACCGGGATCTTGCGTTCCGCCAGATCGACGTACACGATCGCAAAGAAGATGAGCACGGACAATATGAGGAAGATGCCGATTTCAAGCAGCACTTCGCCGACGTTCGCCGCCGTAATGCCGATGAACTTCTGCAAGATCGTCATACCCGCCGTGGAAATGATACCGATGAAGATGATCAGCGAAATACCGTTGCCCACGCCGTAATCCGTAATGCGTTCGCCCAGCCACATAACCAGCATGGAGCCGCCCGTATATACGATGGTCATATAAATACCCGCAACCCAAACGGATCCGCCGAACAGCTCCGTTCTGATTGCGCTTTCGCCGTTGGCGAAATTCACGATAATTCCCACCGCCTGCACGATCGCGAGAACGATCGTAATAATGCGGGTGATGTTCGTGATTTTTTTCTTGCCCTCTTCGCCCTGTTTGGAAAGGCGCTCCAACGCGGGAATTCCCACGGTCAACAGTTGCACGATAATCGAAGCGTTGATGTACGGTCCGATACCGAGCGCAAACAGCGTACCGTTTGCAAGCGCGCTGCCCGTAATTCCGCTCATGAGCGTAAGGAAGTCGTTCCCCGAAACCGCGCCCTCGAATTGCTCTCTCAAAAGTCCCGGAACGGGGATATAGCACCCGATACGGAACACGAGCAACAACAGGAGGGTGAGTAAGATCTTCTTCCTGATGTCCTTATTGCGAAAGGCGTTTTTTATTGTTTCAATCATTTTTCACTCCTTTCTGCGCCGAGTTGCCTCGCGCTGCAAGTGCCTGATCATTTCCCGATAACTTCCGCCGTACCGCCCGCTTTCTCGATGGCAGCCTTTGCCGACTCGGTAAATTTCGCGGCGCGAACGGTAAGCTTTACGTTCAGTTCGCCCCCTCCGAGCACCTTTAAGCCCGCATTGTTTTTCACTTCCTTGGCAAGACCGTTGGAAAGAACGAAGCCGTAATCGACCACCGTTCCTTCGGGAAGCTCCGAAAGACGGGAAAGATTTACGATAACGAAATCTTTTCCGAACTTATTGTGGAATCCTCTCTTGGGAATTCTTCTGGCAAGCGGCATCTGTCCGCCCTCGAAGCCGGGTCTTACCCCGCCGCCCGAACGCGCCCACTGACCTTTATGTCCCTTACCGCTCGTTTTGCCTAAGCCCGAACCGATGCCTCTGCCGAGGCGCTTCGCGCTCGTTCTCGCTCCCTCTGCGGGAGAAATGGTATCTACTCTCATTGCTGTCTCCTTATACGTTCTCAACCTTAATAAGGTGTGCCACTTTTTTCAGCTGACCGCGAAGCGCAGGAGAATCCTCGAACGTCTTTTCGGAACGGATCTTCTTTAAACCGAGTGCTTCGACGGTTGCCTTTACCGACTTGATTTCGCCGATCGTACTCTTTACAAGCGTAACCTTTACCATGTCTGCGTTCTCCTTAACCTACGATTTCTTCTACGGTCTTTCCGCGAAGCGCGGCGATCTGTTCCGCCGTTTTCAGCTCGGCAAGTCCCGCAACGGTCGCCTTTACGCAGTTGCCCGCGTTCTGCGTGCCGTGAGACTTGGTTCTGATATTTTTCACGCCCGCGGCTTCCATTACCGCACGCACGGGACCGCCCGCAATAACGCCGGTACCTTCCGCGGCGGGCATCATGAGCACCGCGCCCTTGCCGAATTTACCCAGCACTTCGTGAGGAATGGTGGTATCTACGATGGGAACGTCGATCATATTCTTTTTCGCCGCCTGCGTCGCTTTTTCGATCGCCTCGGGAACTTCCTTCGACTTGCCCTGTCCGTAACCGACCTTACCGTTTCCGTCGCCGACTACGACCAGCGCCGCAAAGCGCATATTTCTGCCGCCCTTCACCGTCTTGCTTACGCGGTTTACGCCGATCAGCTTTTTAATGAGACCGTCGTTCTCTTCCTGTCTTCTCTGAGGTCTGTTTTCTCTTGCCATGTTATCCTCTCCTATCAGAATTTCAGCCCGGCTTCACGTGCGCCGTCTGCAAGCGACTGTACGCGTCCGGTGTAGAGGTAACCGCCTCTGTCGAACACGACTGTTTCGATCCCTTTTTCTTTGGCGCGTTCGCCCGCGAGTTTGCCGACGATCTTCGCGGCTTCCTTTTTGGTCTTACCCGCGATTTGCCCTTTCACCGTCTTTTCCAGAGTGGACGCCGAAGCAAGCGTTACGCCGTTTACGTCGTCGATCAACTGAACATAAATGTTGTTCGTGCTTCTGTAAACGCTCATACGGGGCGTTTCCGCCGTGCCCGAAACGGACTTTCTCACGCGGTCGTGGCGGCGCAGTCTTACTGCATTTTTATCGATTTTGGTTATCATCTCTTACGCTCCTTTACTTCTTGCCCTTGCCCGAAGTTTTGCCTTCCTTATGCTCTACGTGCTCGCCCTTATAGCGGATCCCGTAGCCATGGTAGGGCTCGGGAACGCGAATCGCTCTCAGATCCGCCGCAACCTGTCCTACGACGACCTTGTCGATCCCGCTTACGGAAACCTCCGTGGGAGACACGCAGGCGAGCGTTACGCCCGCGGGCGCCGTAAACTCGACGGGATGGGAAAATCCCACGTTGAGCACGAGTTTATTGCCCTGCATCTGCGACTTCCAACCGACGCCCTTGATTTCGAGGTTCTTGGTATATCCCTCCGAAACGCCCTTCACCATACCCGCGATCAGTGCGCGGTACAAGCCGTGACGCGCGTTCGTCTCTTTCTCCTCGTCGAGCGCAAGCACGTGAACGTGTCCGTCCTCGCACTTAACGTCGATATTTCCCTCTACTTTGCGGGTGAGCGTGCCTTTGCCGCCCTTTACGGTAACGACGGAATCTTTAAACTCCACCGTAACGCCCGCGGGAATCGCGATACTCATTTTTCCGATTCTCGACATAATTCCCTCCTTAATAGACGTAGCAGAGCACTTCGCCGCCCACGTTCTGGGCTTTCGCCTGCTTATCCGTCATGATTCCTTTATTCGTAGAGACGATCGCAATTCCGAAGCCGCCCAACACCTTAGGCATATTTTCCGCGCCGCTGTAAACGCGTAAGCCCGGTCTGCTCTTTCTCTCCAAGCCGCTGATCACCGACTTGTTGCCGTCCGTGTATTTCAGCGTGACGACCAGCTTTCCGTTAAAGCCGTCCTCCACAACCTTCACGTCCTTGATATAACCCTCTTTCTGTAAGATCTCGGCGATCGCCATCTTCATTTTGGAAGAAGGAATCTCCACCGTTTCTTTTCTCACAGCAAGAGCGTTTCTGATTCTTGTAAGCATATCTGCGATAGGATCCGTCATTTTCTCTGCCTCCTTACCAGCTTGCCTTTTTCACGCCGGGAATCTGTCCCTTATACGCAAGGTTCCGAAAGCAGATACGGCAAACGCCGTACTTTCTTAAAACCGCGTGGGGTCTTCCGCAAATGGAGCAACGGGTGTATGCTCTGGTGGAAAACTTGGGCGTCTTTTGCTGTTTGTTAATCATTGACTTCTTTGCCATGTCGTTTCTCCTTACTTTTTAAAAGGCATACCGAGTGCCCTGAGAAGTTCGCGCGCTTCCTCGTCCGTCTTGGCGGTCGTCACGATGCAAACGTCCATACCGCGGATTTTCTCCACCTGATCATAGGTGATTTCGGGGAAGATGAGCTGTTCTTTAAGTCCCATCGAATAGTTGCCTCTGCCGTCGAACGACTTATCCGAAACGCCGCGGAAGTCGCGCACGCGGGGCAGCGCGATGGATACGAGCTTGTCGTAAAAATCGTACATTCTCTTGCCGCGAAGGGTAACCTTTAAGCCGACGTTCATGCCCTCGCGCAACTTGAAGTTTGCAACCGATTTCGTCGCCTTGCGGTAGATGGGCTTCTGTCCCGTGATCATCTTTAATTCGTTCTCGGTGATCTGCATGGACTTCTGGTTGTCTTTAATATCGCCCAAGCCCGTGTTGATGACGATCTTTTCGAGTTTGGGTACCTGCATTACCGACTGATAGCCGAATTTTTTCATGAGGAAAGGCACGATCTCGGTTTCGTACTTCGCCTTTACTCTGCTTTGCACCGCCTTAGGGGCGGTTTCTTTTTTCTCCGCAGTCTTTGCTGCGGCGGTCTTTTTCTCTGCCATGATTTATCCTCCGCCCGTTTAGTCCTTGTTTTCGCTCTCGGGTGCGGTCTCCGCCTCGGCGGATTTCGCACTGCGCTTTCTCGTTCTCTTTTTGGGCGCCTCTTCCTTGACTTCCTCTGCGGATTTCTTGGATTTCTTTACGAACGCCTTGTCGAGCGACGCGCCGCACTTTTTGCAAACGCGGATATTCTTGCCGTCCTTTTCGCTGTGCGCGATTCTGGTCGCCTTGCCGCATTTGTCGCAAACGAGCTCTACGTTGGAAACGTCGATGGGAGCTTCCTCGGTCACGATCTTGCTCGTCTCGTTCGCTCTTCTTGCCTTCTCGTGTTTGTGCACGAGATTCACGCCCTCTACGATCACCTTGCCCGCCTTGGGGTAGGTTGCAAGCACTTTGCCCTGCTTGCCCTTGTATTTGCCCGTAAGTACGAGCACGTTGTCGTTTACTTTAATATTCATGTCTGTGCTCTCCTTACAATACTTCGGGTGCGAGAGAGATGATTCTCATATAATCCTTCTCTCTGAGTTCTCTTGCGATCGGTCCAAAGATACGCGTGCCTTTGGGCTGTTTCTGGCTGTCGATAATTACCGCGGCGTTGTCGTCGAAACGGATATAGGTGCCGTCCGGACGGCGGATGCCCTTCGCGCTGCGCACGATGACCGCCTTTACCACGTCGCCCTTCTTTACGGCGCCGCCGGGGGTAGCCGTCTTTACGGACGCCACAATGACGTCGCCGATGTTGCCGCTTCTGCGGAAGGAACCGCCGAGAACGCGGATGCACATAAGTTCTTTCGCGCCCGAGTTGTCCGCCGCTTTCAGCCTTGTCTGAGGTTGTATCATATCTTCTCTCCTCCTCTTACTTCGCCTTCTCGACGATCTCGGCTACGCGCCAGTTCTTGTCTTTGCTCAGCTTTCTGGTCTCGACGATCCTCACCTTGTCGCCTACGCCGCATTCGTTCGTTTCGTCGTGTGCCTTAAACCGTCTGGTTCTGGTGATCGTCTTTTTGTAAACGGGGTGAATTCTCTTATCCGTTACCGCTACGACGACCGTTTTATCCATTTTGTCGGAAACAACAAGTCCGACTCTCTCTTTTCTTAAATTTCTTTCCATAATCGACTCCCTTACGCCTTGTTCGCCCGCGTGCGGATTTCCGTGTTCACTCTCGCGATATCGCGCTTGCACGTTCTGATGGACAGAGGATTTTCAAGCTGTCCCGATGCGTGACGGAAACGGAGATTGAAGAGTTCGCTCTTTAAATCTTTGAGCTTCTGATCGAGCTCGACGTCGGTCATATTGTGAAATTCGTTAACTTTCATCAGATTTCACCGCCTTCTGCCGTATTTTCGGCGGTTACCGCCGTTTCTTTCTTGACAAATTTGCACTTAACGGGAAGCTTGTGCGAGGCAAGGCGCATTGCTTCGCGCGCCACGTCCTCGGGAACTCCCGCCATTTCGAACATCACTCTGCCGGGCTTTACCACCGCGACCCAGAACTCTACGCCGCCTTTACCGGAACCCATACGGGCTTCCGCAGGGTGGCGCGTAATGGGCTTGTGGGGGAAGATGTCGATCCAAACCTGTCCGCCGCGCTTGATGAAACGCGTCATCGCGATACGGGCGGCTTCGATCTGATTGGATTTGATCCAGCCCGCTTCCTCCGCGACCAGTCCGTATTCGCCGTAAGCGATTACGTTACCCTTTTGCGCGGAACCTTTCATCTTTCCGCGGTGCTGTTTTCTTCTCTTTACTCTCTTCGGAATTAACATTATTTGCCTCCTTACGCCTTTTTGGCTTTCAGGACTTCGCCCTTATAGACCCAGCACTTTACGCCGATCATACCGAACGTGGTGTGCGCTTCCGCAAAGCCGTAATCGATATCGGCGCGAAGCGTTTGCAGGGGAATGCTGCCCTCGTGGTAGTGCTCGGAGCCCGCGATCTCGCGTCCGTCGAGACGACCGCCTACCTGAATCTTAACGCCCTTCACGCCCGCGCGCATCGTTCTTCCGATCGCCTGCTTTACGGCGCGACGGTAGGAAATACGCTTTTCAAGCTGAGCGGCAACGCTTTCGGCAACCAGCTGCGCATCCGCGTCGATCTTCTTTACTTCGGTCACGTTGATCACGACCTGCTTGCCGCCCGTGAGCTTGGCAAGCTCTTTTTTAATCACTTCGATTTCGGAACCCGCCTTGCCGATGAGTACGCCGGGACGACCCGTATGAATGGTCACGGTAGCTCTACCCGCCGCTCTCTCGATGATGATCTTGGAAATCGCCGCGGCATAGTACTTCTTTTTGAGGAAAGTACGAATGGTATGATCTTCTTTAAGATAGACGGAGAACTCCTTTTTATCGGCGTACCACTGCGTATCCCAAGGTTTAATGATACCTACTCTCAATCCGTGCGGATTAACTTTCTGTCCCATGTTAAATCTCTCCCTCCGCTTTCTTCACGTCAAGAATTACCGTAATGTGGCTCGTTCTCTTTAAAATCGCATGACCTCTGCCCTTGGAAACGGGCTGCATTCTTTTCAGCATCGCGCCGCCGTTTGCAAAACACTCGGCTACGTACAGATCGCCTCTGTCCATGCCCTTGTTGTGTTCGGCGTTGGCAACCGCGCTCATGAGCACCTTTTTTGTGGGAGCCGCGCCGCCGTTCACGCAGTTTTCCAAAATCGCCTGCGCTTCCAAAACGCTCTTGCCTCTGATCAGCTCGAGCACCGTTCTCACTTTGTAGGGAGAAATTCTGATGTACTTTGCAACCGCGTAGGGGCGTTTTTCGCGCTTTTCCTCTACTCTTGCGGTTTTCTTGTTCATATTACCCGCCATTGTCTGTCCTCCTTATTTCCCCGGCGAAGTGGTCTTTGCCGTATGACCCTTGAACGTTCTCGTGGGAGCGAACTCGCCGAGCTTGCAGCCGACCATGTCTTCCGTGACGTATACGGGAACGTGCTTGCGTCCGTCGTATACGGCAATGGTATGACCGACCATCTGAGGGAATATCGTCGATGCTCTCGACCAGGTTTTTAACACTTTCTTTTCGTTTACCTCGTTCATCGCTTCGATGCGCGCAAGCAGCTTCGCTTCGACGTAAGGTCCTTTTTTAACGCTTCTCGACATTTTATCTCCCTCCTTAATTGATTCTCTTCAAGATGAATCTGCTCGTAGGATTCTTCTTCTTTCTCGTCTTGTAACCGAGCGCAGGCTTGCCCCAGGGCGTTTCGGGACCCGCATGACCCACGGGGGATTTGCCTTCGCCGCCTCCGTGAGGGTGGTCGTTGGGGTTCATGACCGAGCCGCGGACGGTGGGACGGATTCCGAGGTGACGGGTCTTGCCCGCTTTCCCGATGCGGATGATCTCGTGTTCGAGATTTCCCACCTGACCGATCGTCGCTTTGCATTCCAGAGGTACGAGACGCATTTCGCCCGAAGGCATTTTGATCGTTGCGTACTTCCCTTCCTTTGCCATGATCTGAGCGGAGATCCCCGCGCTGCGGGCTACCTGTCCGCCGCGGCCGGGCTTCAGCTCGATGTTGTGCACCATGGTACCCACGGGAATATCGCTGATGCGGAGCGCGTTGCCCGCTTTGATATCCGAACCCGCGCCGCTCTGCACCTTATCGCCCACGTTCAGCCCGACGGGAGCAAGAATGTATCTCTTTTCGCCGTCCGCGTAAACGAGGAGCGCGATGTTCGCGCTGCGGTTGGGGTCGTACTGAATGCTCTTTACCGTGGCGGGAACGCCGTCTTTATTGCGCTTGAAGTCGATAATGCGGTACTTTCTTCTGTTACCGCCGCCGATGTGTCTTACGGTAATTTTACCCGCGTGGTTTCTGCCGCCCGACTTGCGCTGATCTTCCAACAGAGCGCGCTCGGGCTTGTCTCCCGTCAACTCCCCGTAAGTAGGAACCGTCATTAAACGACGGGCGGGCGAGGTGGGTTTATAACGTTTTACTGCCATTTCTCTTCTCCTCCGATTACATCAACGAATTGAATACTTCGATGGGCTTGCTGTCTTCCTTTAAGGTGATGACAGCTTTTTTCGTCGTGGGGGTGTAGCCTTCGTTTCTGCCCATTCTCTTGAGCTTCCCGCGCCTGGTAACCGTGTTTACGCCTGCCACCTTTACGCCGAACATCTGCTCCACCGCCGTTTTGATCTGCGTCTTGTTCGCGGATCTGAGCACGGTGAACGTGTACCGTTTGTCCGCGATCCCGTCCATCGCCTTTTCGGTAAGAACGGGTTTTAAAATGATATCTTCGGGCATCATATCAGCAATAAGCCTCCTCGAGTTTTTTCACCGAGCCCTTGGTAAGCACGACTACGGCATTCGAAACGACTTCGTACGTGTTGATCTCCGAAACGGAAATCGTGGAAAGCTTTTCGATGTTGCGCGCCGCCAAAATTACGTTGGGGTCGTTGTCGTCCATTACGACGACGGTACGTTTATCCAGATGAAGCGCGTTTTGGAACGCAACCATCTCTTTGGTCTTGGGAGCGGAAACCTTTAACTCGTCCACCACCAACAGCTCGCCGTCCGCGATCTTTTTGGAAAGAGCGGAGAACAGCGCGCCGCGCTTTGCGGTAAGGTTCATCTTCTTGGAAAAATCGCGGGACTTGGGCGCGAACACTACGCCGCCCTTAATCCACTGCGGTGCGCGGATGGAGCCCTGACGCGCTCTGCCCGTGCCCTTCTGTCTCCACGGCTTCGCCCCGCCGCCGCGCACTTCCGTGCGGGTAAGCGTGGACTTCGTGCCCTGTCTTTGGTTGGAAAGATAGGTAACGACTGCCTGATGAATGAGCGGTTCGTTATATTCGGCGCCGAAAATTTTTTCGGCAAGGTCGATCGTGCCGACCTCTTCGCCTTTCATATTATATACTTTTGCCTTTGCCATGGTCGATCTCCTTATTTGCTTTTCACGCTTGCGGAGATCATCACGATCCCGCCTTTCGCGCCGGGGATTGCACCCTTCACCAAAATCAAGTTGCGCGCCGCGTCCACTCTCACCACTTCGAGGTTCTGTATGGTCACGTTTTCCACACCGTACTGACCGGCGAGGTGCTTCTGCTTGAACACGCGCGAGGGCGTGCTGTTCGCACCCATGGAGCCGGGCTCTCTGTGAACGGGACCCACGCCGTGCGTTTCCTTTAAGCGGTGCTGGTTCCATCTCTTGATGACGCCCGTATAGCCGTGACCTTTGGTTACGCCCGCAACGTCTACCTTCTCGCCCGCCGCGAACACGTCGGCTTTCAGCTCGTCGCCTACTTTAAAACCTTCCACCGATTCGAGACGGATCTCTTTTAACACCTTGCAGGGTTTTACTCCCGCTTTTTTGAACTGACCGTAATCGGGCTTGTTCAGACGGAACTTTTCGTTCTCTTTCACCTTCGAAGCGTCCGTTCCGGACAGATTCTTTTCCGTGATTGCGCCGAATCCGACTTTGAGGGCGGTATATCCGTCGCTCTCTACTGTTTTCACCTGCACGACGGGACAGGGTCCCGCTTCCACTACCGTTACGGGAATAATTTTCCCGTCTTCCGCAAACAGCTGGGTCATGCCAACTTTGCGACCGATGATTGCTTTACTGCTCACTGATAAAGTTCACTCCTTTTTTATTTTCCGATACCTATTTAATAATAAGTATTCTTTAACCTAATTTTACTTTGATATCGACGCCTGCGGGAAGGTGGATGCTATCCAAAAGCTTCGCGTTGGGAGAATAGATGTCGATGATTCTCTTGTGCGTGCGCAGCTCGAACTGCTCGCGGCTGTCCTTATACTTGTGCGGGCAACGAAGAATGGTAACCACCTCGCGCTCGGTAGGAAGCGGAATGGGACCCGAAATTTTCGCTCCGCCCTTTTGCATCGTCTCTACGATCCTGCTTGCCGCCTCGTCCACGAGCTCGTGGTCGTAAGCCGATAACTTGATTCTGATTTTCTGTCCTGCCATGTTTTTTAACTCCTTTTTTATACCAACCGTCTGTTACTTGCGTCAACGCGTCCGTGCGTGTCGAAGCTTTTCTATCAAAAAAACACTCGTTTTTGCGGTGTTTTAACAGAATAAGCCTCCGTTGGTCGCAAGAGTCAAGCTCTCACATTTGTCAGCGGAAATTATCTGCCGAGGGGCTTAAACCTCGATTTTTCAGTAACTTCCCGCCTCAACCCGATACCATTGGGACGCCGCGCAGAGAAAACTGCGCAATGACACAGCTTGTTTATAATACCATATCCGTCAAGTGCTGTCAACGTTTTGACGGGGCATTTTAAAATTTTTTTTCGATTTTTCCCTTTTTTTCGGAATTTTATGCATAAAAACAAAAATAAGGCGGACGGAGTTGCTCCGCCCGCCCGAGCTTGCCTTAAACCTTTAAAATTCCTTCGCGGTATTTTACGCCGAACGCGTCCGCAAGCATTTTTAACTGTTCATCCGTAATGGTGTTCACCCTGGGAAGCCCCGCCGTGAGCATATACACCTGCGAAGCCTTCTCTACCGTTTCGACCAGACCGAACGCCTCGTCCAGCGTTCTGCCCGCGCCGTACAGTCCGTGCAGCGCCCAGACCACCGCCCGCGCCGAGCGCATTTTTTCCGCCGTCGCCTCGCCGATCTCGTTGGTGCCGCACAGCATCCAGGGAAGGACCTCCACGCCGTCGGGGAACACGACGATGCACTCCGTGCTCATCTGCCAAAGCGTGTGCGTGAACGCGTCCGTATCCAGCTCGTGCACGTAAGTCATGGCAAGCAGATTAGTGGGGTGCGTATGCATGACCACACGGTTTTGCGGATCGACCTTTAAACGCTGAATGTGGCTCATGAGGTGCGCGGGCAGCTCGCTTGTGAACTTACCGCCGTCCTCGTAGCCCCAGAGCAGCTCGGCATTTTGTCCGTCCGCGGAAATGCGGAAAATGCCCGTATTGATCTCGGGCTCGGCTTTCACGTTTTTAAAGTACTTGCCCGTGCCCGTGACCATAAAGTATTTGCCCGCGAGCTCTCTCGCGTCGAAGCCGAGCGGAATAAGCCGCTCTGTCTTGCGCCCCTTTACATATTCGTCCGCATCCGCCTCTTCCAGCATCAAAGAGATATTTCCGCCGTTACGCTCGTCCCAGCCGAGGCGGTACATATTGTCTGCCGTCGCGCAGAACTCTTTAAAAAATCTCGCTTCCGTAATTTTTTTCATTTCGTTCTCCTCAGTATGCCTTTTCGTAGAGTCCGAGAATATCCTTTTCGGTGATCTCTCTGGGATTGCCGCCCGTGCAAACGTCGGCGAACGCGTCCTTGGAGAGCTGCGCAAGCGCATCGCGGGGGATTCCGATTTCGCGCAGCGTCTGCGGAATGTTTAAATCGAGCGAGAGCTTTTTCACGGCTTCGACCGCCGCCTTTGCCCCCTGCTCCGTGCTCATTCCCGAAATATCCTCGCCCATCGCCTTGGCTATTTGGCAATACTTCTCCGCCGCCGCAGGAAGATTGTATTCCATCACGATAGGCAACAGCAGCGCGTTGGCAACGCCGTGCGCGACGTCGAAGCGCGCGCCGAGCGGGTGCGCCATGGAGTGCACGCAGCCCAGCCCCACGTTGGAAAACGCCATGCCCGCCACGTACTGCGCCAGCGCCATATTTTCGCGCGCGGTCATATCCTTGCCGTTCGCGGTCGCAGCACGAAGATTTGCGGAGATCAGCTCGATCGCCTTCAGCTCGAACATATCCGAAAGCTCCCAGGCGCCCTTCGTAATATAGCCCTCGATTGCATGAGTCAGCGCGTCCATGCCCGTCGCCGCCGTTAAGCCCTTGGGCATCGTCGCCATCAGCTCGGCATCCACGATCGCCAGCACGGGAATATCGTTGGGATCCACGCAGACCATCTTTCTGCCCGTCTCCTCGTCCGTGATCACATAGTTAATGGTGACCTCCGCCGCTGTGCCCGCCGTGGTGGGCAGCGCGATGATCGGCACGCATTTGTTTTTCGTGTCGGCAACGCCTTCGAGCGAAACAACGTCCGCGAATTCGGGATTGTTCGCCACGATCGCAATGCCCTTGGAAGTATCGATCGCGGAGCCGCCGCCGATCGCGATCACGAAATCCGCGCCCGAGCGCTTGAACGCCGCAACGCCGTCCTTCACGTTTTTCACGGTGGGGTTTGCCTTGAACTCGGAAAAAATCTCGTAAGCCGTGCCCGCAAGCTCGCCCGTCACCAAATCGACCGTTCCGAACCGAATCAAATCCTTGTCCGCCACGATAAACGCCTTTTGAAAGCCTCTTCTCGCAATTTCGTTTTTCAGTTCCTTTCTTGCGCCGCAGCCGAAATAAGCCGTCTCGTTTAAGATAAATCTGTTTGCCATAATTACTTCCTCTCCTTTAAAATTTTATTTTCGTATTCCTTGATTTCCTTAAACCATTCCGCGCCCTTTTGGTGCTCGCGCCGGAGACATTCCGCCCAAACGCCCTCGAACGGAAGCGTTTTCAGCTCCTCCTGCAACACCATAAGTTCGGTAAAGTTCGCCTCGTCCTGCAACGCTTTCAGCCTGGCGTTGGGCTGCAGCAGCGCCCACAGCAGCGCTTTTTTCATGTTGCGCGCCCCCACGACCCATGCCGCCAATCGATTGATGCTCGCGTCGAAATAGTCCAACCCGATAAGCACCTTATCCGCGGCGTCGTTTCTTACGATCTCCTTTGCGATCTCTTTCAGCTCGTCCTCGAACAGCACCACGTGGTCGGAATCCCACCGCACCCCCCGCGTGACGTGCAGCGCGACTTTATCGTAAAATGCAAGCAGCGCGGGGATCTTATCCGAAACGTATTCGAGCGGGTGATAGTGCCCGTTATCCAAAAGGCAGCAGATATCGTTCTTCGCCGCATAGTTCTGGTAAAATTCGTTGCTGCCCACCGTGTAGCTTTCCACGCCGATCCCGAACACCTTGCTTTCCACCGCCACGATCACCTTGGAACGGTTATAGCCGCAGGCAAGAATTTCATCGAGACTCTTTTTTAACCGCAGTCTGGGGGTAAGTCTGTCCGCGGGAACGTCCTTAAACCCGTCGGGGATCCAGATATTTACCAGACAGTGGCTGTTCATCTCGTCCGCGAAGTATTCGGCGATTTTCAGGCAGGCGATACAGTGCCTTACCCAGAATTTGCGGATATTCTCGTCGGGCGAGGAAAGGCTGAGCCCGTCCTTCATGTTCCTGTGCGAGAACATGGTGGGATTAAAGTCGATCCCGTCCAGCCCGATCCTCTTTGCGAATTTCACCCAGTCGGCAAAATGCTCGGGACGGTAACCGTCTCTGTCCGCATTATCGCCCTTTAACAGCGCGTAGCTCGCGTGCAGATTCAAACGCTTTTTGCCGGGAATAAGCGAGAACGCCTTTTCGATGTCGGCGGTGAGCTCCTCGAAATTTCTTGCCCGTCCGGGATAGTTTCCCGTCGTCTGGATCCCGCCCGACGCCGCGCCGCCGCCGTCGAGCCCCACCACGTCGTCGCCCTGCCAACAATGGATCGAAACGGGGATCTCGCCGAGCTTCGCGATCGCCGCTTCCGTGTCTACGCCGAACGCCGCATAAGCCTGTTTGGAATGTTCATACATTTTATTCACCTCTTAAAATCTGTTGTTTTAAATTTCCGAGCGCGGTCGCCTCGATGGGCAACGCGCATACCTTTACGCCGCAAACCCGTTCGGTCAGCTCGTTCAGCAATTTGTTTTTCGCTCCCCCGCCCACGATGCAGAGGGTATCGAACGCCGCACCGCTGTTTTGTTTCAACTCTTCCAACGCTAATTTGTAGCTTTGGGCAAGGCTTGCGAACGCGCAGCGGAAATAATCTCCGTCCGTCTCTGGCTTTACGTCCAACGCCGAATCGAACGCCCGCTTCATGCTCTCGGGCGCAAGAAACTCTTTCCCGTTTACGTCCACGGTGTTACGGTATGTGCTCGCGCGCGCCTCCTCCTCGATTTGCGCAAAGGGCTTGTCGGGGCAGAGCTCGCTTTTCAAACGGTTGACCACCCACATCCCCATAATGTTCTTTTGATAGCGCACGTACCCCACGCCGCCCTCGTTGGAATAGTTGGCTTTGCGGCTGTTTTCGTTTGTGATCGCCGCGGGCACCTTCAGCCCCAAAAGCGACCAGGTACCCGAAGAGAGGTAGGGACCGTTCCCCGCCATGGGGACCCCCTCCACCGCGCTCGCCGTATCGTGCGAGGCGCACAGCACCGCCTTGATATTGCCGCCCGCTTCCTTCTGTATTTCGGGCTTCAGATTGCCCGCGAACGTGCCCGCAAAAGACAGCTTCCCGAACAGCCTTTCGGGCAGCCCGAGCGCCTTTATAATTTCCCCGTCGTACTCCCCCGTCCGCGCGTTCACCAGCCCCGTCGTGGTGGCGTTGGTATACTCGTGCAGCTTTACGCCCGTCAAGCGGTACGTGAGATATTCGGGAATCATCAAAAAGTCGGTAACGTCTTGCAAGCGCCCCCGCATTTTGTCGTCGTACAGCTGATAGATGGTGTTAAAGGACTGAAACTGAATCCCCGTCCTTTCGTACAGCGTTTCGAACGGAAGGATTTCATGCACCTCTTTTATCGCCCGTTCGGTGCGGGAATCCCTGTAGGCGTAACAGGGCGAAACCGCTTCGTCCCCTTTTAAAAGAACGTAGTCCACACCCCAGGTGTCGATCGCAAGCGAGCGGATTTCGTATTTTTGCAAAGCCGCCTTAATGCCCGCCTTTACGTTTTCGAACAGCGCTTCCGTATCCCAGACCAAATGCCCGTGCTCCTCCCGTACGCCGTTCGGAAAACGGAACACCTCCTCCGTTTTTATATCGCCGTTTTCGAGCCAGCCGACGATATGTCTGCCCGACGACGCGCCGATATCTATCGCAAGATAATATTTCATTCTTTTACTCCCGCTGTATTATATCACGGCGGTTATTATTTGTCTATATGTTTTTAAAAGATTGACAAATAAACATTTTCGGCGTATAATGTAATCAAATTCAATCATAAACGGACAAATTATGCTGCAAAACGAACGACAGGAAGAAATTTTAAAGATTTTAAAGCAAAACCGCTCGGCAACGGTGCGCGCGCTTGCGCAAAAGCTTTACGTGAGCGACGCCACCGTGCGACGCGATTTGATGGAAATGCAAAATCTGGGACTGTTGAAGCGCAGTCACGGCGGGGCGGTACTGCTGGAAAACGCGGACGAAATTTCCATTTTCGTGCGCATGAACGAGAACGCGGACGAAAAGGAACGCACCGCGACGAACGCGCTGAAATATTTGCCGAACGACTTCGAAACGGTGTTTTTAGACAGCTCCTCCACCGTGCTCGCACTTGCCCAGCGCATGGACCTGAGCCAGAAAACGGTCGTAACCAACGGCTTGCAGACGGCGGCGCAGCTTGCGCGGGTGCGCGGGATCAGGCTGATTTTAACGGGCGGAAACGTGTCGCCCACGGGCACCTCCGTGCGCGGAAGCTGGACGAACACCCAGCTGCGGGAATTCCGCTTCGATCTGGCGCTCGTCTCCTGCGCCGCGTTCGACGAGGAAGGCGCGTTCGAAACCTCGCTCGAGCAGCGCGAAATAAAGCGCGCCGTGTTCCGACGCGCCAAACGTAAAATCCTGCTCGCCGACCATACCAAGTACGGTTCGGGCGCACCCTATCTTTTATGCGGGATAGACGAATTCGACAAAGCGGTGTTCGACGAGCTTCCCCCTCCCGCCCTGCAATTCTTTTTAAAGCTGCGCAACGTGCACGCAAAATAAAAAACAACGCGGAAAAAACGACCGTGAAAACGGTCGTTTAAAATACGTAAAAAATTAAAGCGGATAACGCTCTTCGATGTTGAAATCCAAGCCGTTTACGTGTGCCTTCTCCCAAAGCTGAATCAGCTCGAGACACTCGGTATAAGCCGTCTTTTCCCCGTAAGCGAACTGATTTTCATCCGAGGACTTAATGCCGTTCAGTTCTTCGAGGTAATTCAACAGAATACTGATGATCATTTGCAAGGTTTCGTGAGAAGAAAATAATTTCATTATGCTATCCTTTCTTTTAAAATTTCTTCGAATGCAATAATGCCTTTGCTGGCGCAGGCTTTCTCGACTTTGTCCATAAATTTGATTTTACAGAAATAATAAGTCGTCCTTGAAAGCGGGAGGTCTTTCATAATGTTTGTATCGGTTTTCCCTTTCAATATACCCGTTATCATGAAACGGACCGATTGGTCTTGCTCTGCGTCCAGAACCGCTAAGATAATACTGCAAACGCCCTTTACTTCGTCGGTTATGCGATCGTAATATTTCCTTTTTCCTATATAGTATGTAATTTCCGGCAAACCGCTTTCTATCGTCTGACGAATAAAGGGGTATCGTTTAATGATATGCTCTACCTCTTCTTTCGTCATAATAAATCACTGTCCCCTCTATTATGACATTATTATACTATCTTTTCCGCCGCATAAAGTCCCGACTTTTTGCGATTCGGAAATGCGCTTTCCCTCTTTCACTTTACCATAAATATATACTTCGAAAAATAACGGTTTGTCCACCTTTTTTTAAAAATTTTTCAAAAAATTTTTTTCGGTTGGAATTTTCCGTTATTTTATGAGATTCTTTCGCCCCGTAAAGGGGCTCAGAATGACAGGGGGGGGCGACGCTCCGCCGCTCTTGTCATTCACCCGCCGTTTCTTCATTGAGTGACGGCGAAGCCGCTCCGCCGTTCTTCTGTCATTCTGCCCTGCCCTTCTGTCATTCTGAGCGGAGCGAAAGAATCCCCTGCACGAAGTCTGCATAACCCATAACGGCGGCATGAGCAAGCATAATCACCCCGTGGGATTCTTTCGCCCCATAAAGGGGCTCAGAATGACAGGGGGCGCTGCTCCGCCGTTCTTGTCATTCTGCCCTGCCCTTCTGTCATTCTGACGCGGAGCGAAAGAATCCCCTGTACGAAGTCTGCATAACCCATAACGGCGCCCTTCTGTCATTCTGAGGGGCGGCGAAGCCGCCCCGTGAGAATCTTTTAGCCATTCGCGCTTTGTAATAATTGTTCTACGATATTGAAAGTGTGCTCGGTATAATCTAAATCAGTATAAACAAAATTTATCTCTATGAAGTATCTATAATTTTGATATTCAAATTTAGAATAAGAAACATCTTTATTTATCATATAAGATACTGTTATGTCATTTATTATACTTTTGTCTTCTGTAGTTAAATTAAAATTACTCAATAAATCAATTTCGGTTTTGTTATCCGTTACATATAAATTGACATAATTCCAGTATTCGTCCGTTAACGTTTCATGAAAGCAAACGATTTCTTCCGTTTCCTTTAATTTATAAGCGGTATTAAAATACTCCCCTGCTTCGTCATACCAATCCAGATATAATACGCTCACCTGATAGTCCAGAACATAATCTTTTAAAGTCTTTTCCGAAGGGGCGGACACATAATCGTTAGCGCTGCAATATCTGTCCTCGTCTACAGGTTTTTGCAATCCGAAGCCCAAAGAAAAGCCCAACCCCGCAGCAACAACTACCGCAACGGAAGCACAGGACACAAGGATTTTTTTGAGCTTCGGCGAAAGTCTCTTTTTCGACTTTTTGGGTGTGTTATACTGAGGCATTTCGTTTAAACGAGCTTCCAGTCTTGCCCAAGCGCGCGCTGTCTCCTCTCTGCCCTCTTCTTCTATCATTTTGTGTAGTTTTCTTTCTATCCTTTTCATAGTATCTCCTCTAAGAAACGGTTATCGCATAAGCCGCATTGCACCAATCCGTTGCGTCGATTCTCATATAAGCTTGTAACGATCCCGCCAAACCTGTCGCAACGCGCAAAAACTTCTCCGTTTTGAACAAGCCGCTGTCGTTATAAAATTTCAG
Source organism: uncultured Christensenellaceae bacterium (assembly GCA_910588465.1). GTDB lineage: Bacteria > Bacillota > Clostridia > Christensenellales > Borkfalkiaceae > Gallimonas. The sequence goes on from CAJUOP010000003.1 coordinate 41,321, forward strand.
CTCAAAATATCCGTAAGCAACCGCTATGTGCGCGCCCGAAAAAGTTTGCTTGCCGATTTCCACTACATTAGTCCCATAAGCAAAAACAAGCAAGTCCATTTTACTGCAAAACAACAGCGTAGGTTTGTTGGCGTTCAACGCATTTATATAAGCTGCTTCATTTACTTTATTGCTACTTTTTATGCTGGAATAAGTCATGGTTTTTCCGTGATTTTTTATATACTGATCCAACCCGCTTAAACAGTCCGCCTGACTAACGCCCACGTCGTCCACGTTGGTGCGCATTAACGTATACAGCTCGCCCATCAGCTTAGGGATATAAACTCTGTCCGTCCGTCTGTATGTCCCGATAGGCGTATAAGATTGGTATCCGGGAATCAAATCTTCGTAATATTTATCGTAAAAGCCGACAATCATCGCGCCGCCGACCGCGCCGCAGGAATTCGGATATTCGGACAACTGCTGATATAATGGAGCGCCGCCAACCGTTTCAATATAATTTTCTTCCTTTCTTGTATAATATATAAACTCGCTTTCGAGCGCCGTTGTAACCGCATCGTCTCCGTAGCCGCAGAACCGTGCTTCCGCAACCACCCCGCGCCCGAACGGAAACACCGCGATCAGTCCCATAAGCACGACAAACGCAACCATTAAAGCTAAACTTCTTTTCCAAATAACTTTCATTTCCATCTCCTAACGTCAAAAATCATAACTATATACCGCGTAAAATTAAGGTTTGTCTACTCTTTCAATAAAATTTCTTTTAAAATTTTCAAACATATCAGATAGCGCTTAAATACGGTAGACTTTTTCTTATGAACAATATCGGCAATTTGCCGAAAAGTGCGGTTTCCCCAAAATCTTAAATAAATCAGTTTGCGATCGGGTTGCGGCAATTGCAAAATTGCTCTGCGCAGAGCGTCGCTCATAATAAATTCGTCTTCCAAATCCCCAAACAACGCCTCTTCGCGCACAAAGGGGTATTCGTCAATTTTCCGATATTCGTTCGCCACGTTCTGTACGATTTTGCACAGCCAGTTATAGCCGTCTTGACTCAGGTCGGCGCTATGGATATACTTAAACGCTTTCAAATATGCGTCGTCTAAAATATCCTGCCAATCTTCCTTATGATGAGCGTATCTGTAAGCGACGAACTTTAAATGCTGAAAAGACATTTCAAACAGCCGTTTTCTTGCAGATAAGTCCCCGTCCTGCAAATCTTTAATGACTAAGTTAATCTGACCTCCTAATACTGACATGGATTTTTTCCTCTTTCGTAAATTTAATACAGCCTTATCGTCGTTTGCCCGATCGCGAACAAACTTAAAAAAGAACTTCTACCGAGTAGAAGTTCTTTTCCCTGTACAAGCGCTCTTGTACGATTACTTGCTCATTCCTTCCTGAACTGCTACTGCGACGGCGACCGTTGCGCCGACCATGGGGTTATTACCCATACCGATCAAGCCCATCATTTCTACGTGAGCGGGAACGGAAGAGCTTCCCGCAAACTGAGCGTCGGAGTGCATACGTCCCATCGTGTCCGTCATGCCGTAGGACGAAGGACCTGCCGCCATATTGTCTGGGTGCAGCGTTCTGCCCGTACCGCCGCCGGAGGCAACCGAGAAGTAGTTTACGCCGTTTTCGTTGCACCACTTTTTATAAGTGCCCGCAACGGGGTGCTGGAAGCGCGTGGGGTTGGTGGAGTTGCCCGTAATGGAAACGCCCACCTTTTCGAGCTTCATAATGGCGACGCCCTCGGGAACGTTATCCGCGCCGTAGCACTTTACTTTCGCGCGGGGACCGTCCGAATAAGCGATTTGCTTGGTCACCTTTACCGTTTCGGAATAGGGGTCGAACACCGTTTCGCAATAGGTAAAGCCGTTAATGCGCGAAATGATCATCGCAGCGTCCTTGCCCAAGCCGTTTAAAATCACGCGCAGGGGATTGCTTCTTACCTTGTTTGCGTTCATGGCGATGGAAATGGCGCCCTCCGCAGCCGCAAAGCTCTCGTGTCCCGCCAAAAAGCAGAAACAGTCGGTCTCTTCGGAAAGGAGCATTTTGCCCAGGTTGCCGTGACCCAAGCCCACTTTGCGGTTTTCCGCGACCGAGCCGGGGATACAGAACGATTGCAAGCCGATTCCGATCGCCGCAGCCGCGTCCGCAGCCTTCTTGCAGCCCTTTTTAATGGCGATCGCCGCGCCTACGGTGTAAGCCCAAACCGCGTTTTCGAAGCAGATGGGCTGCGTGCCGCGCACGATTTTATCGCAATCCACGCCCTTGGAAAGGCAAATTTCTTTGCACTCTTCAATGGATTTAATACCGTACTCTTTGAGCACGCCGTTGATTTTGTCTACTCTTCTTTCATAACTTTCAAACAGAGCCATTGGGTACCTCCTTATTCCTTACGAGGGTCGATGTATTTCACCGCGCCCTGTTCTTCCGTGAATCTGCCGTAATGTCCCATCGCCTTGTTCCAAGCCTCGTTGGGCTCGCTTCCCTTCTTAATAAAGTCGGTCATTTTACCCAGCGACACAAACTCGTAGCCGATCACCTGGTTATCCTTGTCCAAAGCGAGGCGGGTTACGTAGCCCTCCGCCATTTCGAGATATCTCACGCCCTTTTTGGCGGTGCCGTACATGGTGCCAACCTGAGAGCGAAGCCCCTTGCCCAGATCCTCGAGCCCCGCGCCGACGGGCAGCCCGTCGTCCGAGAACGCCGACTGCGTTCTGCCGTAAACGATTTGCAGGAACAGCTCGCGCATGGCGGTGTTGATCGCGTCGCAAACAAGGTCGGTGTTCAGCGCTTCGAGAATGGTTTTGTGGGGCAGGATCTCCGCCGCCATCGCCGCCGAATGGGTCATGCCCGAGCAGCCGATCGTCTCTACGAGCGCCTCCTGAATAACGCCCTCTTTCACGTTGAGCGAGAGCTTGCAGGCGCCCTGCTGAGGCGCGCACCAACCCACGCCGTGCGTGAATCCGCTGATGTCCGTGATCTGTTTTGCGCATATCCATTTGCCCTCTTCGGGAATGGGAGCGGGGTCGTGCTTGGGACCCTTCGCAACGCAACACATTTCTTCTACTTCGCGTGAATATTGCATTTGAATCCTCCATTTAATCTTGTCCCGTATATTCTATCACATTTTTTACAAAATGACAATAGCTTGATTTGCTTTTTTAAAAATTTTTTCTTATCGCCGTTACGTTCTTTTAAATCTTTTGCGCGCGCTCAGTTTTACCGCTCCGTCGATAAAACCCGCCAAAACCGCAAGCCCCGCCGAAACGGAGTAACCGATCGCGCCGTCCACGCGCTTTCTCGCCGCCTCCTCCTGAAAGAGCCGCTCCTTCTCCGTATGAACGTGTTTTTTCTTTTTTGCCATAATTATCAAGGAAATCTTTTCTTCATAAAGAGGGAAAGCGCAGCGTCGGTCGCGGCGACGGCTGCCGCGATTCCGGTAACGGCAGTATACCACAGCGCTCCGCTGAACCGCGCAAACACCTGCGCGATACCGCCTTCGGGAAGCCCCAGCCCGAACAGCAATAGGAACGCGGTCCCAAGCAGCATTACGGGCAAATACCCCCAAAGAAACCGCTTTAAGGATTTATCCCGCCAGCTCTTCACAAAACAGATCCCGATCGAAAAGGTGACCGCCGAAAACGCGAACAATATCGCGCCGAAGTGGGACATATTATCGGCTTCCGATAAAAGTACGGCGTCTTCGGGCGCAAGCGGATTTAAATAAATTTCCGCCGTATTCCCGAGCTCCGTTTCCTCCACGCCGCGAAACGAGTTCCCCTCGCGCAATTCGTACTCCTTTTCCCCAAACCGATAGGACAGAATACGAGAATAGCGAGCGCCCCGCCGCCCCGTGCCGTGCAGATAAAACCCCACGACCGTACCTTCCGCGCGTAAGTAATTGTTTTCGTAATCGCGCATACGCGCAACGTTCAGCCCGAAAAACATCGCGGATATCAGCAGCAGAGCCGCGGCAGCCGTCAGAAAAACTGCGGCGGCGATCTTTTTTTCGAGGGCAGTTCTCTTTTCCGCCTGCTCGGCGCGGACGATCTCCTCTTTGCGGGCGGTTTCTTTTTCCCGTTCCTGCTCGTCCGCCGCCGCAAGCCCCGCCTCGGTCGGTTTGATTTTGTGCTTAAATTTCCCCATCCGTTACAGTCCTTCCAGCTCGTCCAGCGTGAGAGAAAAGGCGGGGATGAAATGCTCGAAAAAGTAATCGACCGAGCGCATTTTTAAGCCCAGCAGCGCGGAATAAATGCTCTTTTCCGCCTGCAAAAATTCGTTGTTGCCCGAGCGAAGCTCTTCCAGACATTTTAAATAAGCCGACAGCTTGTCCGCCGCCTTTACGAATTTATATTCCTCCGAAGCCTTATCCGCCTTTAAATAGGGCGAAAGCTCGCCGCGCATTTCGGGCGGCAGCGTCTTTTCGATTTTTTCCACCGCGAGCGTTTCCAGCTTCTCGTACTCGCCGTGGATAGAAACGTTAAAATATTTCACGGGCGTGGGCAGATCGCCCGTCATCACCTCCGAAAGCTCGTGATAGAGCGCGTACAAAACAGCTTTTTCCGAATCGACCTCGCCGCCGAATACGCCCCGCTCGACGGCGCACAGCGCGTGCGTTAACACCGCCACCGAATGGGAATGCTCCATAATGTTCTCTTCGCGCGTGGAGCGCATCAGCTGCCAGCGCCTGATAAACTTCATTCTGTCCAGATAGGCGTAAAATTTTTCCATAGCTTCTCCTTAACCTAAAAGATTTCTTCGGTCGCTACGCTCCCTCTGAATGACAGCAAAACAATCCAAACCAACGCTCCCTCTGAATGACATGGGGAAACCCTGTCATTCTGCCTCGCCGTTCCTGTCGTTCCGTCTTGCTCTTTTCTGTCATTCTGAGGCGCGGCTTCCGATTTTTCTTGTCATTCTGAGGCACGGCTTCCGATTTTTCCTGTCATTCTGAGGCACGGCTTCCGATTTTTTTTGTCATTCTGAGGCACGGCTTCCGATTTTTCCTGTCATTCTGAGGCACGGCATAGCCGCGCCGCGAGAATCTTTTTCATGCCGTTCCCGTCATTCCGTTCCGCCGTCTGCCCCGCCGTCCCTGTCGTTCTGCCCCGCCTTTTTTGTCATTCTGAGGCTTGCCGAAGAATCCCACGAACGGAGTCCGCCAGCCCGTAACGGCGGCACGAGCCGCAGGCGAAGTAGCGCAGCGTAAGAATCCGCTTACCTTTTCTTCTGAGATTCCTTCGGTCGCTCTGCTCCCTCTGAATGACAAATGGAAGCCCTCGTCATTCCGCTCCGCCGTTCCCCAACGCGGCACAACGGAAAAAATCCCTTTCGGTCTTTTGTATTATACAACAAAAAAACGAAAAAAACAATTGACTTTTTGCGCAAAAGCAAATATAATTAAATCAAATTGCATAATCCGTCGTGGGTGCCGTAAAAAGCTGAGATGATACCACTTGAATCGGACAAGGTAATACTTGAACGAAAGTACAGGATTTTCAAAAGAAATTTAAGCCTGCGCTTTTGTGCGGGCTTTTTTACTTCCTCGGATTTTGCAAAAAATTCTACGGAGGTGTTTTTATGTTTCTTACTTCCCTGCTTGCCTCGTACAACGATTATTTCAAAGACGAAAACGGCAAGCACTACGACTACCCCGACGTGTGGACGGCGTTCGCCAAAGACTCGCTGGGCTCGGTCTTTCTGTGGGTCGCCCTCGCGCTCGCCCTCATTCTTCTTTGCGTGGGGCTTCTGGTAAAGCGGAAAAAGCCCGAAAGTTTTAAGGGCTACCTTAGCGCGGCGGTTTCGCTTTCGATCGGCTTTTGCGCCACCGTCATCGTCGCCATGCTCGCCCTCGAATTTTACGACATGGCGGAAAGCGGCGCGGTGTTCGACATGGTGCTCTACCCTTCCGTCGTGCTGGCGGGCGTCATCGTAATAGGCGCGGCGGCGGGATACGTTGCGACGCTCTTTTCCAAAAAGGCGTTTAAAATCACGCTGATAACCGCCCTGTCCGCGGCGGGCGCGGCGCTGCTGGCGCTTCTCGTCTGCCTCGGCGTGTATCTTTCGAGCGGCAGCGCGGAGGAAAACAACGGCGCAACGATCACCCTTACCGAAAACGCGGTGCTCTACGTGTCCGCGGCGGCGCTGATCGGGCTCTTGCTCTTTTTCGCCCTCTTCTTCGGCAGGAAGGACAAAAAGGGCTTCGATTCCAAGGCAGTTTCCTACGCCGCGGTTTGCATTGCCATGAGCTTCGCGCTCTCCTATTTAAAGCTGTTCCGCATGCCGCAGGGCGGCTCGGTCACGGCGGCTTCCTTGCTGCCCCTCATGATATACGCCTATATGTTCGGACCCAAAAAGGGAATTTTCGCTGGCTTCGTATACGGACTTTTACAAGCCGTGCAGGACCCCTGGCTCATTCATCCCGCGCAGTTCCTGCTCGATTATCCCCTCGCGTTTGCGGGCGCGGGCGCGGCGGGGCTGTTCGGTTCGATGAAAAAGCTGGATAAGCTCCCGCAGGTACAATTCGCGCTGGGCGCAGTCGTAGCGAGCGCAATTCGCTTTGCAGCGCACGTGCTCTCGGGCGTGTTCGCCTTTTCCGAATATTCCACGCTCGACAACGTGTGGGCTTACAGCCTGGGCTACAACTCGTTCGTGTTCATAGACATCGCCATCGTAATCGTGGCGGGCGTGCTGGTGCTCAGCTCCCGCTCGGTGGCGGCGCAGGCGCGCAAGTTCCGCCCCAAGGAGGAACAGCCGCAAGCGGAAGAGACGGCTGCCGAATAACGAACGTCAAATAAAACGACCCGCTCCCGAATCTCGTTCGGGGGCGGGTTTTTGATACGGTTGCCGCCGTAAGCTCACTCTTGCCCGGGCAGGCTTTTGCGCAAAAACAATTCCGTCGGTTGGTCGGGGAGAATCAAACTTCCGCAATCGGAATAACCGGCGAATCGGTAAAAATTCTGGGCGCTCTCGTCCGCCCGTGTGGAAACCAAAACCGAGCGATAGCCGTTTGACCGCATTTCGCTTTCCCAATGCTCCGTGAGCGTTTTTCCAAAGCCCCTGCGTTGAACGTTCTCTTTCACATACAGCAGGGTACAAAACGGAGTATTGTCCCAAAATAGTTGATAGCGTAAAATGCCGACGGGAGCACCGTCCGCAAAGAGCACGTACGCCTGTTGGTCCCGCACTTTCTTTTGAAACTCCGCAAAGGACAAATGCCTGTCGAGGGTAAACCAAAATTCGCGGTCGCTTTCGCACGCGTAACGGATTTCCGTTTTCATATCGTTTTTCATCATCCTTCCCGTTTAAACAACTTATCTTCGGAATTCTTTCCGATATTTTTATAACTGATGAGAATATGGCAAACCGCAAACACGACGGCGCAGACAAGCAGCGGAAGATTCGCCAAAACGATCCCGCTGAATAGAAAAATACACGAGGGGATCACGGACAGCGACAGCGCTTTCAGTTTGCCGTCCTGCTTCCGACAGGCGATCCAGAAGATAAGATAGGCGGCGCAAAGCCCGCCGTTTACGGATAAATAAACGGTAAGCGCGCAGCCGAACCAAAAATTAAAATACGTATACGGAACATTAAAAATCATAAACACGAAACAGCCGTATCTGCCGATTTGCTCGGCAATGATCGCCGCCCTGTTCCGATAGGCTTCGGGAGCCTCCCCCTTGTGCGTAACGGCGTATACGACGTTGGGGATCATGATTGCCGCCATAACGGCAAGCCCGTAATAATTAAACCAACCCATGGGCTTATTATATCAAATATAAAAATTTTTTTCAAATATTCTGACAAACCGAACTTAAAATTTTCAAAAACATATTGCAAAGCGCAAAACGATGTGATATAATGCACGTATCCTAACACATGAAGGAGTATGAAAAAATGGAATGTAAAAAATGTTCCGCCGTCAACCCCGAAGAAGCGGTATTCTGCCGCAACTGCGGGAAACGGCTGGACGGAAAAGTGAGCTGTCCCGCCTGCGACGCCATGAACGACGAGGATTCGAACTTCTGTATCCACTGCGGAACAAAGCTCTCGAACAAATCGATCTGCCCCTCCTGCAACACCGTTTACGAGGGGAACTTTTGCCCCGCCTGCGGAAAAACGGCTCCCGCGCAGCCGCAGACAAGGGCGCACAAAGCAAAACAAACAGTCACCCCTCCCGCGGCGTGCGAAACCTCCAAATGGCGTAAAATTCTGGAATACGTGGGCGGAGGGCTCGCAATGTCCGCCGTGTTCTTCGCAGTCTTATTCGCCTTCCTCATCGGGGTAAATGTGGGAAACATTTCAAACCTTATTGGCGCGAACGGGGTTAACGTTAGGATGGAAGTGACCATCTTCGACTTTTTCGGCAAAGCATACGAAGACCTGGACTTTACCTATTACGATTCGAGCTTAGCCTTTGTGGAATTATTCCCAACGATTCTCGGAACGCTGATCGTCGTGGCAACACTTGTATGCGTCGTCGTGTTTGCAGCGCTTGCGATCGCCCGCTACATAAAATTCGTCACGGGAAAATCGCAGAAAGATTATTCGACGTTCGCCGCCGCAACCGTGATTTCCTTTTTAACGGGCGCGCTTGCATTCCTTGCCCTTAATTCCGTCATCGGCGGCGCAAGTATGTCGGGCGTCAGCGCAACCGCCGCAACGGGATTCAACTCCGCCACGATCGCGGGAATCGTGCTGGCAAGCATCTTCTTCGCGGCGTTCACGGGCTGCCGCATTGCCGTTCATGCCAAAGATATCTTTACGCAAAAACGTCTGATCACCGTTATTCTTTCCGCAGTTGGCGTTGCGCTGCTCTCGATCGCCCTGCATTTTGCAGGCGAAGCGATCGCGATTGCTTCGATCAAACAAGGCAACGGCGCAATTAAAATCGGAGGCGGCTTTACGGTGATCGCGGCACTTTTAATGACGAACGCTACGCGCGATATCACTTTTACAGACGCCATCTACTACCTTTCCGACAAGTTCGTTCCGATCGAAATTCTTGCGTTTATCGGTGCGGTCGTCCAGCTGGTCCTGCTTGTAATGCTTGCCTGCGCGATCGTAAAATTTATCACGAATCTGACGGACAGAACCGAGCAGAGCAATTTGAAATTTGCGATCGTTTCCGTTGTGTTCGCCGCACTGCATCTTGCGCTCGTAATTACAACCTGCACCTTGTACGTCGACGTGCTCGAAGCAACGAACGTTACGATCGCTTATGCGCAACCCATCGTCGCGCTGGTGTTCGCCGTGCTCTCGCTGGGCGTTACCATTGCGCACAAGGTGCTGCTTAACAGACAGCGCCGCGCGGAACAACTCGCCGAGGAGCCCGAAGCGGAGTGATAATCGCTTAATGACACACGCGCCCCGAACAAAATGTTCGGGGCGTTTTTTTGTTTTCTCTCTATAAGATTCCTTCGGTCGCTTCGCTCCCTCTGAATGACAAAAAGAACAAGCGTTTTAATTCGCACCGCAGTCCCCGTCACTATGTCCCACCGTTTTCGGTCATACTGCCTCGCCGTCTCTATCATTCCGAGGCATGGCACTAACGCCGCCGTCTCTATCATTCCGAGGGGCGGCATTAGCCTCGCCGATTCTGTCATTCTGAGGCACGGCATAGCCGTGCCGCGAGAATCTCAAGCCAAAACCCCATAAAACGACAGGTCCGAACCCTACAAGACAAATTGCAAAATATCCACCAACACCGCAAACCCGAGCAAAAGCACGAAGCCGACCGCGTGTATGATCGCCTCCACCTTTCGGCTAATCGGCTTTTTGCGGATCCACTCGATCACGGTAAACACCACCTTGCTGCCGTCCAGCGCGGGGATAGGCAAAAGATTGAACACGGCGAGGTTTACGCCGATATAGCCCGCGATCTCGAGGAAGGAACGGAAGCTGCGCGAAGCGACCTGCGCCGTCATGGAAACGGTGGTAACGGGTCCGCCGAGCGCGGAGATCCCGAGCTTCCCCGTGAGCAGCTCTCCGATAATTTTAAAGATAGACCCCGCAATTTTAAACGAATAGACGAACGATCTCCCGAGCGTCTCGAAAAATCCGAACTTGTGCACGGAGCTTGCCAGCTGATACGCGCCCGCCTCCGAATCGTAAGTGACGCCCAGCGCCGCCCAGACCGAATCGATCTCCGCGCTGTTTTTCACGTTCACGTCCGCGCGAAGAATCACCTGCGCCTCCGTTTCCTCGCGGACGTAGCTTACAACCTTTTCGTTGCCCTCTTCGTCCGTTTCCGTTATCGTATCGACCACGCGCGAAAGATAAAACGTTACCTTGTCGCCCATTTTCTTTCCGTTCAACGCGCGCACCAAATCGGTGGTGAGATACAAATTTTTCCCTTCGGCTTTCAAAAAGATATCTCTGTCCCGCAGGGAGTATTCGACGGGAATCAGATTCGATTCGTCCACCTGATAAACCGCCATCATCGTCTGCCCGTAGGCGAAAAAACATATCATGATCAAAAACAGCGCGAGCACGTAATTCATCAGCGCGCCCGCGACCAGCACGATAATGCGCTGCCACGGCTTCTTTTTGGTAAACGATCCGTCGTCCTCCGCCCGCTTGTTCTTTTCTATCCGTTCGGGCTCCCGCACCTCCGCATTTCCGACGGAAGCCTCCGCCGTTTGCGTTTGGGGAAGCTCCGCTTCCGCGCTTGCACTCGTTTCTGCGGACTCGGTTTCGGGGAAAGGCTCCTGCGCCTCCTCCTTCTTCTCCTCTTCCTCCAGCCCGTCCTCGCCGTGGAACGCACAGTATCCGCCGAGCGGAATCATGCGCAGCGAAAAAATTTCGTCCGACTTTTTACGCTTCTTTTTAAAGATCGCAGGACCGAACCCGATAGAGAATTCGTCGATTTTAAAGCGGAAGATCTTTCCCGCCAGATAGTGCCCGAATTCATGCACGGTGATCATTACGAGCAAAATAAATATTGCAAGAACGATAGACCCCACCGTGCGCCATACATCCGCCGCCGCCAAAATTTCAGTTACCATAAATTATCTTGTTTGCCGTCTCCCTTGCCTGCGCATCCGCAAAGCGAAGCGTTTCGTAATCCTCCGCGCGTTGCGCGGGCACGCGTTCGAGCGTCTCCCGTATAGTTTCTGCGATTTTTAAAAAGGATATGCGGTCGTTTAAAAATGCTTTTACCGCGACCTCCGCGCTTCCGTTCAAAACGGTCGGCGCCGTCCCGCCCCGTTTACCCGCCTCGAGCGCGAGCGCGAAGCAGGGAAATTTCTCCTGCGGAAGCCCGTAAAAGTGCAGCGCACCCAGCTCGCACAGATTTAACTGCTTTAAACAGGGCAGCCTCTCGGGATAGGTAAGCGCCAACTGAATAGGCAGGCGCATATCGGGATAGGAGAGCTGCGCCATCACCGCGCCGTCCGCAAAAGAAACGAGCGAATGCACGATGCTTTCGGGATGCACGACCGCTTCGATCCGCCCGAAGTCAGCCTCGTACAGCCACTTCGCCTCGATAATTTCATAGCCCTTGTTCAAAAGCGTCGCGCAGTCGACCGTGATCTTTGCACCCATGTTCCAGGTGGGGTGCTTTAACGCGTCCTTCGCGGTAACGCGGCTCAGCTCACTCTCGTTCAGCAAAAAGAACGGACCGCCGCTCGCCGTTAAAATGAGTTTTTCGAAGGGGGTATCCCTGCGGAAAGAGAGCGCCTGAAAGAGCGCTGAATGTTCGCTGTCCACGGGCACGATCTCCGCGCCGTGCGAACTTGCCGTACGCACGAGCAACTCCCCGCCGCACACCAGCGATTCCTTGTTGGCAAGCGCGATTTTTTTCCCCAGCTCCGCCGCCCGCAGCGAATAGGCAAGCCCCGCGAACCCTCCCGCCGCAATAAACGCCACGTCGCAACCGTCGAACGCGCCCTTTAAAATTTCCCGTTCGGGGATCTCCGCGGCGCACGCGGAATAGGCGGGAGAAAACTCTCTAGCCATGGCGCGCAGCCCTTCCCCGTCCGTTCCGCTCACGAGTGCGGAAAAACAAAATTTATCGGGATAGCGGCGCACCGTCTCGGCGACCTGTCCGCCGATATTCCCCGTACAGCCGATCAGCGCGATTTTTACCATAACTCTCCTCTTTGTAAAAAGCGCCCGTAACGCAATGCGGACGCTTTAATTTATGCGATTTATACTCCCGTTATGATTCTGAGCAGGAATACGAAATATACCGCAAGGGTCGCGTAAAGCGTAGAGTCGATTCTGTCCATCACGCCGCCGTGACCGGGCAACAGCCTGCCCATGTCCTTAATGCCGAGCTTGCGCTTCACCGCGCTCTCCGCCAAATCGCCGAACTGCGCGAACGCCGCCGCGATCACGCCCAGGGGCAGATAGAACGCCAGCTCCGCCCAGTCGAACGCGACGATCTCGAAGCTGCCCGCAAGATAGGGAAGGCACAGCCCGTAGTAAATAAAGAATGCGGCAAGCGCGCCGATCGCACCGCCCAACAGTCCGCCGAGCCCGCCGATGACCGTCTTGTTCGGGCTCACTGCGGGCGACATTTTGGCGGGAAGCTTTTTCCCGAGCAGGCTGCCGAACACAAACGCGAGCGAATCCGCTACGGGACAAACAAAAAATATGATAAGTATCGCCGCGAACGAATAAAGCTCCATATGATTGCACGCCATTAAGACGAGCAAGAACAGGTTGGGGAAGAGATAAGCGAGCAGGGAAAGCCCCGTGCCCTCCAATCCCGTCTCTTCATGGCGGAACACCAAAAGCCCCAAAATCGCCGCAACGCCCGCCGCGAACGCAAAGGCGGTAAGCGAGAACACGATTTCACGGGAGAGCAAGCCGTATTCGAGGCACAAAAGCTCGAGCACGCCGAACAGCGTTAAACAAAGCATCGAAAACGCGAACGTAACGCCCTTTTGGGCGCGCGTAACGCGCTCGCCGAAGGCGCGCAGCATTTCGAAGGTGCCGAATCCCGCAAACGCCAGAATGAGTAAATCGAAGAGCGAATCGTTTACAAACAGCTTTAAACAAAAAAATCCGATCAAAACGACGACGTAACAAAAACCCGTAATCAGTCTCTTTTTCATGGCTCCCCCTTACAGCTTCCCGTAACGGCGCTCGCGGGAGGCATACGCCTTTAACGCATCGTCGAAATCCGCGTCCGAAAATTCGGGGAACATTTTTTCGCTGAAATACAGCTCGGCATAAGCCGCCTGCCATAACAAAAAGTTGGAAATGCGCAGCTCTTTTCCCGTACGGATCAACAGATCGGGTTCGGGGATATTTCCCGTTTGCAGCATAGCGGAAAACTCCTCCGCCGAAACCTCTTTCCCCGCTCTCACAGCCCTGTTCGCCGCGGCGAGAATGTCCTGCCGACCGCCGTAACCGATGGCGAGCGCCAGCGTGCCCCGCGTTCCGCCCTCCGTCAGCTTTTCGCCCGCGCGGATAATTTCGCGCACGTCCTCGGGGAGCGCGGATAAATCTCCGACCACGCGCAACTCTACCGATTTTTCTTTGAGCACCTGCGCGTTTTTGGTAAAGTATTCGCGGAAGAGCGAAAAGAGGGCGTTCAGCTCGTCCTGCGGGCGAGAAAGATTTTCGCAGGAAAGCGCAAAAAGCGTGCAATAGCGCACGCCGCGATCGAAGACGTGCTCCGAAAGCGCGATCATGCGTTTCATGCCCGCTTTATGACCCGCACTGCGGGGAAGCAGCCGTTTTTTCGCCCATCTGCCGTTGCCGTCCATAATGACGGCAACGTGACGGGGAACCGCCTTTTCCTCGCCCATTATACGGTTAACAACTCCTTTTCTTTCGCCGCAACCGTCTTGTCGATTTCCTCCACGCACTTGCCGACGCTCTTTTCCACGTCCTGCTCGCAGTTCGCCGCCTCGTCCTCGGAAATCTCTTTTGCCGTCTTTAATTTTTTAATCCCCTCCATCGCCTCTCTGCGGTTGTTGCGCGCCGCGATCTTCGCGTCCTCGCCCATGCGCTTTACCTGCTTTACAAGCTCCTTTCTGCGCTCTTCGGTAAGCTCGGGGAACACAAGGCGGATCACGTTTCCGTCGTTGGTGGGATTGATCCCGATATTCGAGCTAAGGATCGCCTTTTCGATGGATTTTAAAACAGACTTATCCCACGGGCTTATCACCAGGCATCTGGCATCCGCCGCCGAAACGTTGCCCACCTGATTGATGGGCATCATGCTGCCGTACGCCTCCACCTGCACTTTATCGAGAATATGCGGATTTGCGCGCCCCGCGCGAATGGTCGCAAACTCTTCCTTTAACACGTTCGCCGTCTTTTCGAGCTTCTCTTCGAGCGTCATAAAAATGAGCTCCGCCTGTTCGTTTTCGATCATACTTATTTCTCCTGTTCTTATTTTAATCGTTGGAAATCACGGTGCCGAGGCTCTCTCCGCATACCGCGCGGATGATCGCGTCCGGTTCGGCAAGAGAGAACGCCAGAACGGGCACGTCGTTTTCCATGCACATGGTCGCCGCCGTCGCGTCCATCGCCTTTAAGCCGTGATTGATGACTTCCGCAAAGGAAAGTCTTTCGTATTTTTTCGCATTCGGATTAGTGCGGGGATCGCTGTCGTATATGCCGTCGATGTTCTTCGCCATCAGCAAGACGTCCGCGTCGATTTCGCAGGCGCGCTGTGCCGCCGCCGTGTCGGTAGAGCAGTACGGATTGCCCGTGCCGCAAGCCATGATCACGATGCGCCCCTTTTCGAAGTGATGAAGCGCCTTGCGCAATACGTACGGCTCGGCAAGCGACACCATGTTTAAAGCGGTTTGAACGCGGGTGGGGATCCCCTTTTTCTCGATGGCGTCCATCATGGCAAGCGAGTTCATCACCGTCGCGAGCATTCCCATCTGGTCGGCGATCGTGCGGTCCATGTTCGTGCCCTGCCGCCCCCGCCAGAAGTTCCCTCCGCCGATCACGAGCGCGATCTCCACGCCCATCTCGTGCACCTTCACCAGCTGGTCTACCACGGCGGAAATCACGTCCTCGTTCAAGCCGAACCGCTGCTCGCCCGCAAGCGCCTCGCCCGAAAGTTTTAACAGAACTCTGTGATACTTGGGTTTCATAATTTTCTCCGTTTTTCGGTAACGGCATACGCCGTTTTTTACAGTATAACATACCCGAACGAAAAAAGCACGCTATTTCCAAAATTTTCATAAAAATTTTTCCGATCCTTCCCCTTCCCGAACGCCGAACCTCCAAGCAAAAGGCGGCGCGCAAACCTTTGCGCGCCGCCGAAAATCACAGACTATTGTTATTCGAAGAACCCGAGATACCGCTTTGCAAGCTGCTGCAATCCTTCCATGGTAATCAACCCTTTGCCGATCGCCACTTTCAGGTATTGCCCGTTATACGCATCGAATACGAATTCGGGCACGGGCAGCAATTCGTTGAATTCCTCGTATGTAAACAGACCGTACTGCTCGATATCCCGCGCAAACGCCTCTTCGTCGTAACGCATGGTTTCGGCGTCCACCTCGAAGATATTGAACAACCCCGTACTGCCGCCCGGCATCGACAGCATACCGTTTACGTAGTAACATAAATGTCCGTACGTTTCGGGGCTCCACGCCGTGGTATACTCGACGGTGATATTCACGCCTGTCAGCTGCACTTTTTTATAAGCGAAGCTGCCGTCCGCTTCCGTATACTGTTTATTGAACCAATGCCCGAGATACTCCGCCGCGTTCTCGTCCAGATACACGTAACGGTTTAAATCGAAATCCCAGAACCCGTGCTCGGAAATAACCTTTACGCTTGTCCCGTCCGAGAAGGAAAGATTGATAATTTTATATTCCCGCGCGGGGTCATTATCGATGAGCAGAATGGGAGCGATATCGAACGAACCTGTTTTCAGATTCCACACCAAAAGCATTTCGTCCCCCGTAAGGCTTTCCACGGGCACCTGACTGCCGTCCGCAAGCGTAATCAGCGTTCCCTCCGCCACGCAGGAAGAAGTTGCATAATACAACGAAATGTATCCTTCCTGAACTTGCATGTTACCTCCCACATGGTAAATCGCAACCTTACCGGTATAAGGGCTTATCATCAGTTTCACTCTTTCGCTGAATTTTTCATTTTCATACGTAAGATTATTGTAAACCCAGTTTTTAAATTTGTATCCGCTATATTCCGGCGCCGTTTTTGTAAAAGTTCTGTCCCCTCGCAAATTACAAATTACAGTTCCGATTTGCTTTGCTTCGTCATCACTATACGCAGCCGCGGAGTACGACATGGTAAGTTCTTCCCAATACATATACAATATATTGTATGAGCTTGTCTGATCCCATGTTTTAACGCCAACCGAAACAACATCGTAACGCCCGTTTTCCCGTACAATTCGTCCTTCCGCATAAATTACATTGCCTGATGAATCTTCTCTTACCAGCTGAGTAAACTTATATCCGTCTCTTTCCGGTAAAGGATTTAAATCAATATAATCTCCATACCCAACTTTCAAAGTAATTACGTTTCCCGAAATTCCCGTCCTTATCGTAAGCGTATAATAAATTTTTTCCCAATGCGCAAATAATGTGAACGACGTCACGTCTTTATCCCAAGTTCTTCCACGCATTTCCGAATTATAATACTCTACACCGTCCGAAGTGTAATATCCCAAAAAAGAATATCCTACTCGGTAAGGTCTTTCCGCCGAAGGCAGCGCTTGGTTAAGCTTCGCCTTAACCGTTTGATTCGTCCCGTCGGGATAATTCGAATTTAATGCAATAGTGGTCATGTAATCCTTTGCTGTAACTGTCAAAATGAAATCGGATACAGCTAACGGATTCAACTTAAACCATGCACCATTCGGCGTATTTGCACTAATTTCCAAAACGCCGTTAACCGCAGAATAGGTAAAGCCGTTATGATTACTGTCTATGCCGTAACCTGTATCGAACAAACCCTCCCGATTGTTATAATAAGAAACCACTTTTACGGTATGCGTCTTTCCGCTTTCCAAAATTATATTTCTCTTTGAGGTTAATTCCCCGTCAATTTTCCACCTGTAAAATAATTCGTTCAACTCAATCTTGGCAGACTTTGCGGAGCCGGATACAGGAAAACAAATAAAACACTTTTCCCATGAACCTAACGTAAATGTATAAACGTAATTGCTTCCGTTTGTCGTTTGATTTCCTATATTATTGCCGTTTGTATCTTTTATCGCAACGTTGACAACCGGAATTAACAATTTATAATAATTTTCCGAGCCGCTTGTATTCGTGAAACTTACGGTTTGGTTATCAGGCGAAAGATAAAAAATATCTCCAAGCCCAACCGAATTAGGCGCCTGTATTTGCACGTTACATTCCGCCGCGAAAGACGAAGGATTCAAAATAACGATATAATATTTTCTATCAGGATTAAAATTTGCAAATACGGTGTTAGAATTGCTTGACTGTATTATTTGATAATCTTCATCTAAAATTCGTATTTTGCAGTTTGTTTGGTCTACCGTTAATTTTTGGTATCCTCGGTCGGTCGGCTTATATTGCAGAATATGATTGCTGCTCCCCTTTACATTTACGGTTTGTCCGTTGAATTCGGAAATACGGCACGTCATATACGAGTTGATTTTTTCAATATTCAGTTTTCCTCGTACTGTTAGGCGATATTCCGTGTTTTCATTCAAATAAACTTCACATTTGGAGCGAATCTGATCTACCTTGTTTCCGTCTATGTATAAGTCCGCATTTTCGGGCATTTCAAAAATATATTTGCCCGAATATTGCGGCTTAAACCGAAAAACGTGCTCTCCGCCCGGCAACACGTACACGGGAATGCGATTCCCCGCAAACCCTTTTTCGCTCAAAATCCCCTGCGGCTCCTGATCTTCGAAAAGGAAACGTTCTTTTTGAAACGACAGCGCCGGAGCGTATAAATTAACAGAATTCCCCGCGACAAATTCCATGGAAGAATAATTTCCCTTTCTTCTTACAATATCGAATTCGCAAGTTTGAATCAACCGACTTCTGAAATTGGTTTCGCTTAACAACGTAATCATGCTCGCATTTGATTCATCATCATCGGACAATACCACTTCATTACCTGGAACAAATCCTAATACGCGGGAATAACTTTCAATGCTCGCATTGCTTCTTTGCATCGATTTAGAAAGTTCCGTCGTAATATTACTTTCGTTATCGCACATTACGACTTGTTCCAAAGACTGCTCATAAACATTTTCTTTGTATTCTCTAATATCTTTAACGATATCTAAAACCTTAAAAATGCCGTTAATATTTCCCAGTATATCTATCACTTTATCGCTTAACTTGTCAAAAGCTTTTTGAACCCAAAAACTTTCCCTTAATTCCAATAAATTTTCTTCCGTCTGATATAATACTTTGCCATAATTTGCCCTTACTTGCTGAATTATAATACCTTCGTCGTTCAGCTTAGAATATCCGTTATCGCCAAAGTTTAAAGAATTTTCATTCAGTAAAACCGTTAAAAAACGGGGGTTAGAAACATAATATTTATAACAGACATCGTCGTCTTGAAGACGATAAATAAATCCGCCGTTTTTAACGGAGCGATAAAAAGCACACTGTAAAATCGGATCGATTTTTATAATATATTCGTTCGGTCCACGCGGATTTTCTATGTCAAACTCATAGACAAAATCAATTAACAGCAAACTGAAATTCATTCCGTCCTTCGCAAGATAAAATCCGTATTCTTTCCCATAGTACTGAAAAACAGCTTTATCCTGCTCTGTTTCCCAATATTCTTTGGGAGCGATTTGCACAACTTCAGGAAACTGCACTCCGACCGTATATTTTTTCACTTCCTGCGCAAACCACTGAATAGTTTTATCCGATTCAGTTCCGTCGCTGTTCAATAATTGGTCGCTATCGGTGTACTGTTCTACCGTCAATTCCGGCGGAAATACGTCTGCCGAAGCAAGCAGCGGCGACATTCCCGTTAGTGCAAACGTCCCCGCCAAAATACAAAATGCTGTTACCAACGCCGTCCAAATTTTTCTTTTGTGTTTCATTATATCTCCTCCTTTATTATTTTATAATTACTACCAATCTAAAACTTCTATATCGAAAACCACCTGAACCATAAAAATCATAAACGTATTTCCCCCTTTCTTTAGCAACATCTCCTTCCGGAAAATGATACGTACCGTCTAACAAATCGTAACACACGCACGTTCTATTAAAACCACGACCAGAAACAAGACTGTCGCCCCATATTAAGCCAGATGTCTGCCCTTTCATGTCCATAATACGATACTTAGCAATTTTAAAAGCAATTTCTTGCCCTGTATAGTCATATTCCACGCTTAATTCTTCTATATCAGGCGTAAATATCCATTTGTCCCCCAACGAATTTGACACCATCACCGTAACGTCCAACGAACTATCATCCTCATTTTCTTTTTGACACCCTGCAAAAGCAGCTATCCCAATAATTACTATTGTTACTATTGCAACAATCGTGAATACTAACAAATATCTACATTTTTTCATTTCTCACCTCTTTTAATAAATCGTGACCGTTAAATAAAATTCCCGATAATTAAAAATTCCTTCTCCCGAAGTTTTAAATCCAAAAACATATTTACCCTTTTCCGATGCAATTAATTTATCTACCCGCTTACATTTTTGTCGTTTTCCGCCTTCGTTATAAAAAATATAAGTATCCTGATAAAATCTGGAATCGTTCCCCGAATCAAACCACTCATTCCGAAAATCTTGCGGACTCCCTTGTCCAGGTATCCACATATCGGGTAAATTGTACCTTGCTACTCTGAATTCGATTTCTTCGCCTGTATATTCATATTCCGCGGTCAGCTCTTCCGTTTCGGGGGCAAAAAGCCATTCGTCTCCGCGGCTGCTTTGCACCACAATATTGGCGTCATATCCGTGCGGATTGTCTTTGTGGGCACATCCCGCAAAACTCAACGCTCCCAACAGCAACACTGCACTCACCGCTATAGCAAATATCTTTTTCATAATCCACTCCTTCCGTTATATTTCAGCGACACGACGAATCCTTTTCTTCTATTGCTTAACATAATTTTTTCTCCTTATTATTTATTTTTATATTGAAATACTAAAATCGGATGACCGGACGAAATAAAACAAATCCCGTCATAATTATGGAATTCCAACATAGCACCGACCTCATAAAGCCCATAGACGCTGACAACATAATTACCGCGGTATTCCCCATAAAATTCAATTCGAATATCTGTATCCAAATAATTTTCAACACTATAATAATCGTTATGATCAGTCTCCATGGCATCGATATAACTTACTACTTTTATATCTTTTTCCGTAAAAACATCCAAACTTTTCAAAGGCTTTGAGGGAACAAAGTCTAATTTCTCCCAATTGGATTCATCTCTCCAGTCTGTACCGTCTTTCGCCTCATATACTTCACCGTTCAGATAATAACTGATATGTTTCATATCCTCCCGTGTTAATATTTTTTGGTCGTAAGCGTCTCCCAATAAAACAAATTCACCTTTTCGCTGATGTCCGCGCACCTCCGATAAAGCCAATTCGTTCAACAAATTTTCCCTGTCCTTTTCCAAGGCGTTCAGCTTTTCCAGCAAATTTTTATTTTCCGTCTGCCCGTCCGCGATTTCTTCTTTTAATTTTTCAAGTTGTTTCGTCTGTTCGGTCAACTTCCCCTCTAACTTTTGCAACAGCTCCGTTTGAATGTTTATTTGCTCTTGCAAGCTCTTCATTGCGTCCGCATTGCCGTCACACCCCGCAAAGCTTAACGCGCCCAACAGCAACACCGCACTCACCGCTATAGCCCATATCTTTTTCATAATCCACTCCTTCCGTTATATTTCAGCGACACGACGCATCCTTTTCTTCTGTTGCATAACATAATTTTTTCTCCCTTGTATTATTCTTCATAACTAAAAACAGACAACATCCATCCACCCGATCCGCTAAAACAAACCCCGCCGACATAATATTCAAAGTAAACGTCTGCAAAACCGTCGCCATAACCCGATATTTTAAAAATATAATTTCCGCTAAATTCTCCCGAATAATCGGTAATTAAAAAAAATTTTAATAAAGGTAAGCCTTTAAAATCAGATACTTTTTCACTTATTGCAAATGCTACTTTTATATCTTTTTCGATATATCTATCAAGCTCCGTTAATTCTTTTGAAGGAGTAAATTTCACTTTGTGCTTTTTCTGTGCCTCGGTATCGTAAATCGGACCTCTAGGCGCCGATTCTCCTAATTCGTGCTCGTAAACCTCACCGGTACAATAATAACTGATATGCATTAAATCGTCACGCGTCAACTCGCCATTCTCGTAAGCCTCTTGCAACGTACAAATTATCCCTTTGCTTTTCCCCGCGCTTACTTCCAGTTCCGCAAGATCGTTCAACAAATTTTCTCTATCTTTTTCTAAAGCATTCAGTTCATCTAGCAAATTTTCATTTTCCGTCTGTCCGTCCGCAACTTCTTCTTTTAATTTTTCAAGTTGCTCCGTCTGTTCGGTCAACTTCCCCTCTAACATTTGCAACAGCTCCGTTTGAGTGTTTATTTGCTCTTGCAAGCTCTTCATTTCGTCCGCATTGCCGTCACACCCCGCAAAGCTTAACGCGCCCAACAGCAACACCGCACTCATTGCTACGGCACATATCTTTTTCATAAACACCCCTTTAACTGTCAAATTTAAAAACTTCTAAATACGGTCCGCCCAACCAAAAACCAAGTCCGTTAACTACAACCGGCATTACCGCAGTGCCGTAACCATAAAAATTTTCAAGAGTCACAACATAATAACCGTTATACTCTCCGTAAAAATTTACGATTCTTTCTTCGGAAAAGTCCGCTTTATGTTCCATTGCACCCGCTATTCTTATTTTGCTTTCTTTCTCAAAATCAAGGATAGGCTTTTTTATTGTCGGCTGAAACTCCACTTCGGTCCAATTTTCAGAATTATTTCCTGCTTCTCCCACCTCATAAACTGCCTCTTGATAGTAATAACTTACGTTCTTTATAAATTCTGTTGAGAAAAAACCGCTGTTACACGCATCCTCAAAGCTAAAAAATGTACCGTAAGTTGTATTTGTAGCTTTACAAACATTCAATAACTCGTTCAAAAGAAATATTTTCTCGGATTCTGAATTTTTTAAATCGTTTTGCAAATCCTTCAATTTTTCTTGCGCGTCATTAAACTCATCTTGTAATTTGTCACTCTTTTCCTTTTCCTCTAAAATCTCCTCTTGCAACCGAGTTATAAGTTCTGTTTGCTCAGCTAACTGTGTTTGCAATGCCTCTATTTGTCGTTGTAATTCTTCTTTATTATCGTCACACCCGGTAAAGCCGAACACGACGCACATTAACAGTAAACTTACTATCACAGCAAGCCGTCTTTTTAATAGTTTCATAATTCCCCCTGTTTAATGTTTAAATATTTTTAAATTTCTTTCATTAAACCGCTGATTATATTTTTTATAAAAGAAAACTTTACACAAAACTTAAAAAATTAAAAAATATTTTTTGTTTTAGTATAACAAAATTTATACAATTTGTCAATACCTAAAATAAAAAATCCCGAGGAAATATATCCTCGGGAAAATTCCATTATATTTAATATAAATTTGTCAGGGTATTTACCGTTAAACGTAACAATAAATTATTTTTTCTCGCTGCGGCGAGCACCGCGGGAGTTATTCGTTCCCCTGCTACCGCAATCGGAAACCCAAAACAATCGTAAAGGCTCTTTTTTACCGTTCTGCCGAGTAAATTGCATCGGTAATCGGTTTCGGATTTTTCTGCCGTAAAATTTCGCTCTTCCGATAAAATTTCGGATATTACGGATTTTGTCTCGATTGAATTCGGTTGGGTAGAATGCTCGGCAATCGCTTTTTTTGCCGGCGACGGCTTTTCCGTTTTTTTCGCAGAACGGGCGGTTCCTTTAGAACGTGTCGCAGACAACTTTGTTTTTTTGTTCGGATAAACGATCATCGTCTCCCCGCAAGAAACGCAATCGGCCGCGTAAGAACGGCGAACCCCGTCTTTCACGATAATATATACGGGAGCCGAATCGCCCAAAAGGATATCTCCGGCTGTCCCAAGATATTCTCCCTCGTAAGAATACGCAGCCGATCCTATCGGACAAGCCGTTCCCGTCGGCGCCGCTAACCGTGAACGCGTAGCCATCACTGCATCCCCCACCGACAAAACAGCACGGGCAGAAATATAAAACTCGTTTTCTTCTCCGTCAATACATTCCAACGAAGATACTTTTTTATTCCCCTGTGTAAGATAAGCGTTTTTAACGTAACCTAAAATTTCTCCGTTAGGAGCAAGAATTTGTTTTCCGATCAGTGTAGAAAGTTCCATGTTTCGTTACCTCTTGCTCTATCGTATTCAAAATTTTTACGCAATTGCAAAATTTTTTTGCCATTTCTGCAAGAATTTTGTCAGATATATATTTTTAACAATTTTATGCCCCTTTTCCTCCTTTCATTCTTGTTTAAAGAAATCAATATTTCATGATTTAAACTCGCAATAAAAATTTTTATAAAATAAGGTTAAAAACGCTTGATAATTTTTTGAATGTTTGATAAAATAAGTAATCGTTAGATAGTTTTGTAACGTAACATTATTGGGGTGTCGCCAAGCGGTAAGGCAACGGACTCTGACTCCGTCATTCGTTGGTTCGAATCCAGCTACCCCAGCCAATTTAAGGCGATTTTTAGCGATTTTGAGCTAAAAATCGCCTTTTTTGCTGTCTTTTTTCCTCTACTCACTTCAAAATTGTGGGGTTAATTGTGGGGAAAATGTGGGACGAACAACGCATTCTACCAAACAGTACAGTGTACTGTTTGGGCGTTGTGAGATGAGTGAGCGCATTTGTTCCGCGCGAACGGTGACCGAGGCAACGGTTTTCCTTGCCGTTGACGAGAAAATGTTATGTATCCTAATTATAACGGATAGTCAATTTTTTGAGCCTCTTGAATCAAGTATTCATTGGAGTAGTCCGTATAGCCTCTGTCAACGGCGGAACTCTTTACGTCTTTATCGAAAGAATGTCCTGCCCAAAGCATGACGGCTTCCAAATTGCAACCCGATTCTTTTGCTCTTGTAATAAAATTGTACCTTAGTTCGTGCGGATGACGTTTAGGGAATAACCGTTTGAAGGTCGTGGAAATCGTGTTTACGTTGGTTTCCTTCGCTTTATCGAAGTCCACATACGGCAATACTCTCTTAAACACAGGCGTAAACGGAATACTTCTTCTCACTTCATTCCGCCCCATTCGTTCCTTACTCGTAGTACAAGAAAGCATTTCGCCTTCAACCTCTAAGGTTATCAACTCGGAACGACGTAAACCGAAGTAAAGCAATACGAGCAATGCAGAAACCGCTTCGTTATCCTTGTGGGCGATACACCAATTCACAAGTTGTCGTTCTTCGTCTTTCGTAAGTGCTGTACCCTTCTTCGCTTCGTGATACGGAAGCACGATCTTCTTCATCGGAGAAGCGATATTCAAGTCCTCTACTGCCAAATCAAAGACACAGCACAGTATTTGTTGTAATTTCTCCGCCGTGCGATGCTTCCCCTCGTCCACCAATTCAAATAAGTACTTTTGAATGACGGGGCGGGTTAGTTCGTCTAAACGCTTTTCTCCGAACGCAGGTATTAAATTGTAACTACATAATCGCTCGTATTCCTTGCAAGTAGAAGGCTTACAGGTTTTACGCTTGATTTCAAGCCACTCGTTCAGATAATCGCGGAATAACGCGGCGCGATAAGGCTTTGCCTTCTCAATAATAACTACAGGCATTTCTCCGTTCATCTGCGCTAACAGCTTTTCTGCGAACTTCTTGCGCATTTGGTTAAAGTCTTTTGCGCAAGCGAATACTTTGAAACCGTCTCTGCGGTAATGTGCTTCGTACACGCCCTTATGAAAGCGATACGGAATGATCCTGTTTTCACAGGCAAATATTTTTCTTTGTTTTTCGGGCATACTTTTTATCTCCTTTTTCGTTAAAGTAAACCCGAGTTTTGACTTTCTTCCCAAAGGTCTGACGGCTTCCTCGAATACGGGTGTTGCCGTCTGTTTTGATTTGTCGGATACGAGTAACGATTTCAGCGTTTCGAGAGTAACGGAATCTGCCGCCATCTGCAATACTTTCGCTGTCATTTCAGTTTTCTGTTCGCCCTTCAAATCAAGAGTGTTGAGTTGCGTTAAAATTTCAATTAGTTCTTGTTGTTTCAAATCTCCTTACATTGTTATTTGTGTAGCTACAATGTTCTCTCGCTAAATGGCTACTATGTTCTCTTACCATATTCACAAAACTTCTCCTTATAATTTTTCAATTATTCAGTTGTCATTTTGTATTAAGTTGTATGAGAGATACATTCCCGACTGGGTTTGTATCCTACCTTATTTTTCTGCAAATTGCAAGCAATTTGCACTATAAATTTTTATAATTTATAATTGCCGCTTGTCTTTATTTTGATTGGCTGTTTTGGTGTATTCCTTCTCTCGTTCGCCGCTCGTTTCGCTTCCTCTAATTTATCGGGCGCATAATCGACTAAAAGGGAAACGAAGGCCTTATACTTTTCCAATTCGGGAATACGTTTTTCTACTTTCTGCAATTCCTCAAAAAGATTTTTTCTGTCCCTGTCGGTAATTTTCTTTTCGCTTTCGAGCCGCTTATATTCGGTTGTCAGCCCTACTATCATTTTCCGCAGCTTTGTGGATGAAAGCGGTAAATCGCCTTCCAACGCTTCTTTGAATGCGTCCAAATACTCCCGTAACGGTTCCAGCTCTTCGCTTGCCATTTCTTTCTGCTCGTTTATTTCTCTCAACTCGTCCATAGCTTTATCACGCATAGCGGTAGCAAAGTTCGCCTGATCTTCACGGATTGTTGCCCGCTCTTCTATTTTCGCAAGCTCGGCTTCCTGCTGTTGCTTCTGCCACTCATACTTCGTGGTATGTTTTTTATTGCTCCCAACTTCGCCACGTTCTAATCCGTATCGAATACTGACCTTATCATAAAATGCGTCCTGTAAATTTCCGAACGATAACTGCCCGCCCCGTTGTTCCCAAAAGTCTGACGAACACACTTTGGGCTGTTCTAATTCGTTCAATTCATAGATTGCTTTCCCGTGCTCATCCTTTGCTTGTATGGGCGAACCTTTTTCATTCCGCAAAACTTTCCCATCCGCGCCTTTGGCGTAAACTTTCTTCTTCTCCTTATCAACGATAGGCAGATAATAAAGCTGTAAATGCGGCGTGGTTTCGTCAAAATGAATCACGGCAGAGATAATGTTTTGATCTGTGCCGTGATAACCGATTTCTCGCAATATGAAATTGTAAGCCCGATTAAAAAACCTCATCACCTCAGGCGGTGGATCCTCTCCCGCAATGTAACCAAGCCGCTGAAAAAACTCTTTGTCCGAGGTTATTATAATCCCCTCGAATGCAGTTGATTTTTTCGTTTCCTTGAATGTAGCATCCAACTCATTCACGATACTTTTCCATGTGGACGTAAACCCGCCGTCTGATTTTCTATAATAGTAATTGAGTGGTGTTCTTTCTCCGTCAATATCCTCGTTGCGATGTCCGTTGCTTGTCCGTTCGGTTTCTCCGCCGATTTTACCTAACGAGCCCTTTGTAAATTTCTGTACTCTGATAACCTGATAACTTATAATTTTTTCCTCCTTGTTTTTATTATCGGTTACTTTGTAACCTTATCTCACTAGGCTACAATGTAGCCAGTGAGCCCTTGCAGGGAGATTTTGTTTCCCACTTGTCTGCCGATTAAGGCGGTCTAATTGTCATTGTTTTAACCTCCAAATTGTATTTCTCTTTCACTCTCAATAAAGCGAAAGACGCCGAAAAAAGAGCATAAAAAAGTCGCTGATTCTTTCACTTAATCACCGACTTTAACCGTATTTAGCAACTTCTGATTGCTCTATGGTGGTTAACCATTCAATAGATTCAAAAAAATTATTTATATGATTTTTTCTGTTAAATTCTTTATCTTCGCCAAATCAAACTTTGGCGTATGATCGGCACGCAAAAGCCCGTTCACCTCTTGCTGTACGTCGGTCAACTGCGTATAACAAAAGCCCTGAAACTCCGTTTGTGCAATGCCTTTAACAAGCTCTTCGAGGTGCTTGCAAAAGGATTCTGCATTCTCTTCACAGCCGTTATAGCCCCAGCCTTCGACGCCTTGTTCTTTGAGCATCATGCCTCCAAACTCTGTGAACAGTACGGGCTGTCCCTCGTAAGAATTGCCCTCGGCGAATAATTTCCAACCCTGCGGACAGAGTCCGTTATAATCCCCCGCTTTGTACTTTATGGGGAACTGCTCCGCCTTGGCAATGTCGTAATCGTGAATGGAAACAATATCCGTCGGATTGACGTTCTCGAATCCGTCGTTCGTGGAAATGAGCTTTTCGCAATCTAAACACTTGGTTAAATGATACAAACTGCGCGCGAACTCTTGTTGCTCTTTGTTTACGCCGATCTCACGCACACCCCAGCTTTCGTTGAGCGGAACGTAGACAATATTGCTCGTAAAATTTTTGGCAACTTTGATAATCTCCTGCCACTCGTTTGTAATTGCCGCGACCTCTTCCACGCAGAACGTATACGCGCTCGGCATTTCGCACCAAGTGAGGAAGCCTAGCTCTTCCGCATAATAGTAAAAATACGGATCTTCAAGTTTCTGATGCTTTCGCGCGCCGTTAAATCCCATTGCTTTGGCAAGCTCAATATCCTTTTTGAGCGCCTCGGCACTTGGCGGTGTTAAGCCGCTCTCCACCCAATAGCCCTGATCAAGAATGAGCCGTTGAAAATACGGACGGTTATTCAGACAGATTTTTCCCGCTTTGTCGATATGAATTTTGCGCATTCCAAGTCGGGTATGCGCCTTGTCGCACTCCACACCGTTTGCATAAAGCACCACATCCACGTAAATCAAATTTGGCTTTTCGGGCGACCAAAGCATGTCGTTAAAATCGAATGCGCAGTCTGCAAGCTCGATTGCAAACCTTGTGCGTTTCTGCGGCAACACAATGCGCTGCTTTTGTAAAAGCTTCCCTTGAAAAGAAAGAGTGATTTCCGCCTCGTCTGCCTTTCCGTACAGCGTATGAATTTCACCCCTGATTGCTCGATTGTCTATATCTGATTGTAAGGTATAGCTTTCCACACAATCCGTGCCGAAGAAGTCCAGCCAAACACTCTGCCAGATACCCGTATTGGGCACATAGTAACAACCGAACGGTTCGGCCTTCCAGCTCTGCTTTCCGCGCGGAACAGCTGTTTCCAAACTATCGTAGCACCGTACGACGAGGACGTTTTCTTCCCCATTTAGATAATCGGTTATATCGCAAGAAAAGGGCGCAAACCCACCCGTGTGCGTTGTAGCGTGTTTACCGTTCACCCATACGTCGGTAATATAATCGCTGCCGTTAAAGCACAATAATACACATTTATTGGGCTTTACTTTGAATGTTCTTCTGTACCATACACGTTCGTGGCAAGCGGTATCACCGATACCGCTTGCTTCGTACTGATAGGTAAACGGGACGTTAATTTTAAGGGGGAGTAAAACCGTTCCCGTATCATACCCGTTTTTAATTCCCTCGTCGGAATCGTCGTAGGCAAACTCCCATTCGCCGTTGAGGGGCAACCACTCCTCTCTTTGAAATTGAGGACGCGGATATTCTGTTTTTTTCATATAACTCTCCGTTTATACTTTTTTCAGATGCCACGCCCAACTGCCGAAATCGGAAAGCTTCGGCAAAAGCAAGCCCGCGTTTTGAAGCGCTTTACCGCTTGCCGTAATGTTCAGCTCCTCAATTTTGTAGAGCGCGTTCTCATCTAAGCCGCACAGATAGAGGTATTGATTGTAGTCGCATGGA
Source organism: uncultured Christensenellaceae bacterium (assembly GCA_910588465.1). GTDB lineage: Bacteria > Bacillota > Clostridia > Christensenellales > Borkfalkiaceae > Gallimonas. The sequence continues at coordinate 70,220 of CAJUOP010000003.1, forward strand.
ATTCCCAGAATGCGTTCGCCCACAACGTATGCCTCGCTCTTATCCTTGCTGACGACCATAACGCAGAAGTAATTCTTTTCAAGCGGATTCATCAAGCGGTACAAGTCGCCTTTCAAAATCAGCTCACTCGTGCGTTTGTAGCTTTCTATCTGCGCTTTGGTGAGCTCTTTTTCCTCTTCCGTCATCTTGGAAAGATCGAGCTCGTACCCGAACGCTCCGAGGCTCGCTACGTTCCCGCGCGTTTCAAAGGGAGTGATTCTCTGCGTTTGGTGATTGGGGCAGACGGAAACGTGACAGCTCATGGCGGACAGCGGATAGCAAACAGAAGTCCCCCACTCGATCTTTGTACGCTCGAATCCGTCGGTGTCGTCGCTCGTCCAAATCTGAGAAAAGTAATAGAGCATACCCGCGTCGAATCTTCCGCCGCCGCCTGCACAGCCTTCGAAAAATACGTTCGGGAATGCGGAAGTCAGCCGCTCTGCCAAATCATACACGCCTAAAATATAGCGGTGCATAAACTCACCCTGACGGTGCGCAGGAAGCTGAGCCGAATACACCTCGGTAATATTACGGTTCATATCCCATTTGACGTAGGAAATTTCGTTCTCTTTCAACACCTTGGAAACGACGCCGAAAATATAGTCTACTACATCTTTGCGCGTGAAATCCAATACAAGCTGTTGACGGCTTCTGCAAGGCTCTACCCCGTCTTTATGGATTGCCCAATCGGGGTGCGCGCGGAACAAATCACTGTCCTCGTTCACCATCTCCGGCTCAAACCACAAGCCGAACTTCAAGCCGTTCTTCTTGCAGCGGTCGATAATCGTTTTTAACCCGCCTTTCAGCTTTTTCTCGTTCACGAACCAATCGCCAAGTCCCGACCAGTCGCTGTCGCGTTTTCCGAACCAGCCGTCGTCTAACACAAACGTATCGATCCCGAGCTTTCCCGCTTCGTCGATGATCGGGAAGAGCTTTTCTTCATTAAAATCGAAATAAGTTGCCTCCCAGTTGTTCACTACGATCGGACGGCGCTTATAGACGTATGCAGGATTGATTACGCGCTCGCGCAAAAAGTCGTGGATGCTCCGCGACATGCCCCCGATTCCTTCGCCCGAATAGGTGAGCAAGGCCTGCGGCGTAACGAATTCTTCTCCGCCGTTCAGCTCCCATGAAAAGCCCGTATCGCAGATGCCGCCCTGCAACGTGAGCGGACCGTTTTTGCACCACTCTGCCGTTAAGGCAAACGAGCCGCTGTATATAAGCTGTATGCCAAAGCACTCGCCCGAATCCTCCGTGCAGCCCTCTTTGAGAATGCCCATAAAACAATTCGTGTTATGGGAAGTACAGCCTTGAATGGATTGCAAGCGGGTAATTCCGTGCGCGATAGGCGCAATTTCGGGAATGCGCTCCTGTCCCCAAGTGCCGGCAAGACGCATCATGCGGTAATTGCCGTTTGGCAGCTGCGCGCGGAAGGAGAACGCTTTTTTAAGCATGATCGCCTCGCACCCCGTGTTGCGAATGACGGCGCTGCGGACAAGCACGTCCGAATCGTCGCAGACAGTATAATACAAATCCACCGCGATATCGGAAAAATCGTCTTTGAGGGTAATGACAAGCGTCTCGTCCCCTTGGCGCACGTGCGGCATACCCTTTACGTTCGGCGCGCCCTTTTCCACACGATAGCTTTGATAGCGCAGACGCGACATACTTGCCCCGTCTTTCCGCTCAAAAACGGCGGTCGCTTCCCTGTAATCGCCGCGCGCGTAAAAACCGTATTCGGAGAGCATTCTATCGAACGCCATGTCCATGTTCATATCGATATGCGGCGCATTGGTATCGCCGATTTCGATTAAATAATCCAAATCGGTTTCCGTAATTTTTCCGCCGTAATACAAGTGCTGTAAAAAGCCCGATTCCAGCACGTGCATCGCATAGCTGTAATTTTTTCCCTGCAATAAAAAGGTTTTTCCGTTTGCTTTGATCATACTATTTACTTCCTTTTTTCAATACAAAAACTTCATAGGGCGAAACCTCGATTTTGCCCGTCAAATTTTTTCCTGTTATTAGATCGGTATATTCTCCGTCCAATACTAGATATCCGCTCTTATTTTCGATTTCCACGGCAATCATTCCCTGCTCTTCTCCGATCCGCTCTACGAGTACAACGTTATCGCTTGCTTCCGCAATCGGCGCACGGCCCACAAGCCGCAGTAAATCGCCGTCCGAAATAACGCTTCCCACGAGAATGATTTTTCCCTTTCCTACGTTCCGCTCGGTAATCACCGAGAGCGACGTGAACTCGCCCGCCGTATAGTGCGCAAGACTCTTCGTCCCCTCTAAGCACTCGTAAGCGTCGTAGCACATGCCGATTTTACAGCCGCCGTCGTTCGTCCACTGTGCCTTGAAAACGTCGTTTGCAACAGGCTTCTGATACTTCGTATACACCCCCGCAAGCTCTTCCAAAAAGCCGTACGGCGCGTGCGTGTAGCGGCTCACATTGCCGTCCATGATATCGCTCATCGGGCCTACGATCCACGTGCCGCCCTGCTTTACCCATTCGGTGATACGTTCCTTAAAACCGTTTTCGTCCGCACACGCAAGGAAAGGCGATACGATTACTTCATACTCGTCGAGAGCGTGCGGCATATCAATGACGTCTACGTTATAGTGGCGCAACGCCGCGTGATATTTTTCAAGTACAGTTTGACGGTAGTCAAAATCCTTGATGAGCGGCGCGAAGGAAAACGAATTCATCGCCGTCGCCGAATAGTGCAAAGCAATTTTGCTTTCAATTTTTGTTTCAGTTAAGAATTTTTCGCATTTTACAAATTCTTCGCCCGCCTTCTTCACTTCTTCGCTTACGCGGTAGCTTCTGCCCGCCGTGGAGTACAGCGCACCGTGCCCGATTTCATGCCCGTTCGGGTGCGTGCGAAACAGCCAGTACAAATTCATCTCCGCGCCCTTTGCGATCGGCAGCCAGGTATTCGCATAGCAAGCCCCGACGGCGCGGTATCCGCAGTCGGCATAATTGCTCCCGTTCCAGCCGACCTGCGTCTCCGTTACCCAAAATGGTTTATCCTTTACACAACGCAGAAAATCGTATGCAAAGGCATTCGTATAGAGCCGATCCGCCGTATCGTAATGATTGTACTGTACGACGTCTAATTTCTCGTTTACGGCATAATAGTCCAAATAATTTTGCGCCATCATATCCGTGCCGACGTTCCCGCAACCGTAGTTATGTAAGATTTGCGCCTGTTCTTCAATGAAAGATTTTATAAGCCCGCACTGATAAGCCCACCATGCCTTTTGTAAGGAAGGGTGCCGCCACTGCGCGGGGTAGGGCGGTTCGACTTCTTCAAACGAATCGTATTCAAGCGACCAGCGCGCCATGCCCCAAGCCTTATTGAGTTTTTCCGTTGTGCCAAATTTTTCTTTTAAGTACGCACGAAAACCCTTTTTACAGTTTTCGCAGAAACAACCGTCGCCGTAAGGGAAAATTTCGTTGTCGATCTGCCAACCGATGATTCCCTTGTGCCCCGCAAATACCTTCGCCATTTGCGTGACGATTTGTTTGTTCTTCTCCCGCGCTACGGGCGACGACTTGCACACATGACAGCGTGAGGATACGTCCGATTTGATCAAATCGGGCATAACTCTGCGCATTTCGGGGTATTTGTTCAGCATCCAACGGGGAGGCGTACAGGTGGGCGTGCACATCACGGTTGCGATTCCGTTTTCGTGCAGTTTTTCTACCACGCGTAAAAGCCAAGCAAAATCGTATTTTCCCTCTTTCGGTTCCATTTTGCCCCATGCGAATTCGCCCACGCGCAAGCAGTTTACGCCTAACTCTTTGCAACGGGCAATGTCCTTTTCCACTTCGCTCTCATCCCACAGTTCGGGATAGTACGCCGCACCCAAATAAATTGTTTTATCCACTTTTATCTCCTTCCGTTATAAACACTGCTCAGTTCCCGCGTAGCGTAAGCAACACCGCGGGGGCAGATTTATCGTCGGCTTTCCATATTTTCTGAATATGTTCCGCGTCGAGTTGAAAGCTGTTGCCCTCTTCCAAAAGCGGAATCTCGACTTCGCTCCCGCCGAGCATACTTACCGCCGTAAGGCTTACCGCTTTACCTTGGCGCCACTGAAATTCAAAACTGTCGGCAAAGCCGAAAACGGCAATCTTTTCGGGCATCTTTTTCAAAGAACAAATAATATCTCCCCCGACGTAAGCCCGCTTCCCGTTCAACGTGCGGAGAAGCACAGCGACGGAATAAGCGCCGCTTTGATTAAAAGAACAAACAACGAATGGTTTTGCACCCGTTTGTCCTGCCGAAACCTCGGGCAACGGCGCATTGCGCGATACGACTGCGGGCGCGCCCTGACGGATCGTCCGCCCGTTTATCGGTTGATACCAAAACTCGTTTTCTTGAAACGTCCACTCGTCCGTAAGAATTTCTTCGCTGACTTCCACGCTTCCGCCTGCAAACGGCGGCGCGATTCTCTGCCAGAACAGCGCGGCGTCCGCTTCCTTTAACCTGTCGCTGTCGTCCCAGTCGTCCAGTCCTTTTCCGTAAACCGAACGCATAATGCCCATCTGACAGCCCAGAGCCGCCGCAAGGTATAATTCGTCCTCCACATTTAAGTAACCCTTCGCATACGGCAATAAATATGCGGCTCTGTCCAACGTACTCGCCACGGAAAACTGCGGCGTTACGTCGTACGTGCGGAATACTTCGCTGAACAATACGGCTTGCTTGGAAAGTCCGCTTATCTTTTCATCGTCCTGAAATCTTCCGACCGCTCCGCGCTGCAACTGCTCGGTATCTCCATTGACGGGCGGACAGCAAATTGCCTGTTCGATCGTAAGCTCGGGATATAGCTCCCGTGCAGTATCGGTTAAAAACTTACGAAACGCATTGTCGTGTTCCAACGTTCCCCAATCCACCTTCCAATACGTTACGCCCGCCTGTTTACACCAAAGAATGCGCTCCCGCCAATATTCTTTGTCCGCTTCGGAAAACAGCAACTTGTAATCTTTCCCGCACCTTTGCGCCGCGACCCAGATACCGAGCCCCTTCCAGCCCAAACTCTTCACGCGCTCGTTCAGCGCACGCAGCCGCTCCGCGGGGTCGCCCTCCGCAAAAGGAAAACGCTCTTCGTTTACTTCGAGCGAACCGAAGCGGTGTTTGCTTACGGAAGGATCGGTTTGATACGGCACGTCCCAGCCGTCGTCGAGCACCAGATAGAGATCCGCGCGCGCGTTGATTTGCGCCATACCGCCATTGCCGAACACCGTATGCTCGTTTATTTTATCGCGCGCGCAGTTCGCACCCTGATCGCCCGTGAATTCGGGACGCACGGCGGCACGCTTTTCTCCCGCTTCCGACGCAATAAAATTCTGCGCTAACCATGTGCAATAATAACTTTTTTGTTCGCACTTTTGAAGTTTTGTCTTTTCCAATGCCAAACCCATATTATTTCTATTTATTTTCCATCTCTATTTTGCTCTGTGCAAGCGCACCCATAAACACACTGTAAGTCTCTAATTTGGGATGAATTCCGTCCGACAAAAGCGTGTCCACCGTCAACGCCTGTTCGGTATCGAGGAAGGTCATCCAGGAATACCCCTCGCACCATGCCTTCATGGCGGCGTTCGTTTCACTCACACCCGATTTATACGAGGTATCGCTCCGTTGCGTAATTGCAAAGTAGTAGATATTCGTATCGGGCAAAATGCTATGAATAAGCGTGAACATTCTCTGCAAACTCTCGGTTGCCGTTTCCGACGAATCGTGATCGTCGTAAAAATTATTCGTGCCGAGATTTACAACAAGATTCTTCGGTGCGGTTTGCCTTAAAAACGTTTCGGCATACTGTTCCCAATCGTAAGTCGTCGCACCGCTGATTCCTGCGCAAATCGCGTCTTTCTCTGCGTACGAACTGTAAAAGTTCGTCCAGAAATAGCGGACGTCGAAGAAGGAATCCCCGATAAACAGCGTCGTCTTCCTGTCGTTTCCGCTCGTATCCCACTTGTTTTTCATCTGATTGGCATAATCCGTTTTATCCTGATCGAGCTGCCATTTTTTGCCTGTTTTCGAAACGGACCTTACGGTAACGTTATAAATCTCGGAATAACCCTCGGTCTGCGCGGTGAGCGTAAACGATCCCGCCGCAACCGCAGACAGGGTGCGCTTCGTCTTATCGAGCACTGCGATATCGGGATTTTCCCCGTTCCACGTAATCGTTTCGCCCTCTTTGAAATAAGACACGTCGGGAAGCGGACTGGCGGGATATCCCACCCATGCGGTTACGTTGCGCACAAGCGTTACAGGGCGCACAGTTTTTACAGTAAACATAATTTCATGATACCTCGTTTTTGCGGTAATTTCAACCGTTTTATCGGGAACGATTGCCGTAATATATCCGTTTGAAATTTCAATATCATCCCCTTCGAACGTATAAGAAATGGGTTCGTACACGCCGGTCGGCGTGAACACTGCGTTTATTTGCACCCTCTGCCCGACGGGAAGATTTTCGATATTTTCGATCGTAAGCGTGCCGTTATCGTACCGCTCGGTAGAAGTTTTTACCGTGAACGTCGTTTCGTGGTGCTTTGTCTTTGCCGTAACGGGCACCGTCCGCCCGCCCGAAAGCGCGGTCACCTTTCCTTCCTCGATTTTGATTGCGTTGCCCTTGAATTCGTATTCGATTGCCGAAGCGTATTCCCCGTTGGAAAACACGGCGGAAATTTCCCGAGTTTCACCGATTTTTAAATTTTCGATATCGGCAACCGTTAGCGTGCCGTAGTCTTTTTCACCGCAGGCGGCAAAACAAAGAAGACACACCGCGGATAAAAATATACCGAGTATTCGTTTCAAAAATTTCATAAATGCCCCTCAATTATTGTCGCGGCGGGCATTGTTCCAAAGCGCCTCGCCGAAGCGTTTGCCGAGCGTACGGGAATCGTTTTTATTAAAATGATATTGGTCCGTTCCGTTTACCGTGCCGTCGGCATTTACGATGATCAAATCATCCGTCTTGACCGTATATACGTTTTCCATTTCAGAGGCGACGGCGCGCTGCATTGTTACGAACGCGGGTACCTGCGAATTATTTGCATAGGCAAACGAAGTTGCAATTTCCCCGATTACAAACGGCATACTTTCAAGACTCTCGTCGCCCGTGATTTCCTTTAAGTCGGTGCGGATATCCGTGATTAACGCCTTCAACAGCGTTTTATAGCCGTTCGGATTGCCCAAATCCGCCTCGCCCTGCATCCACGCCATACCCTGCACACGCGGCGTATATCCGTATTCGACAAGCTGTGAATAAACGGCAGCAAAATTATCGACCAGACTCTGATAGAGTACTCCCATCGGACTTGCGGAAGCGTTCACGGTATTTCTACCCCATTGTGAACGGGGATACCAATTTCCCCAATCGTTGTTTTCGCCGCCCGTCGAATTGAAAAGACTTGTACCGCCCGCCGCCGTTTTCAAAATCATAGCGCGATTGCCTTCGGAATAATGACCGTTCAACGCTTCCGCCATACCGTATTCGGGACCGATAAACGACGCGCCTTTCCCAAGTCCCTCTTTCACTTCTGACAAAAACGGATAAGAAAGATAACTTTGCGCAGGAGTTCCGCCGTTGCGCGGCGCATTGACTTCGCCCGCATAGCTGATATTTTCGAATACGCCGCCGAGATTCCCCCCCTTGGAGGAATAGCCCGCCGCATTGCTCTGCCCCGCGATGATATAGATATCGTAATATTTTACCTCATCGGGGCAGACGGTCGACACCGTAAAGGTCACTTCGTGATGAGCCGTTTTCGCCGTTACGGTAACCGTTTTATCGGGTATGCGCGCACGAACGTAACCGTCCGAAATCTCGATATCGTTTCCCTCAAACGTATAAGAAATGGGCTCATACACGCCCGATGGCGTAAATACGGTGTTTATTTTTATTCTCTGCCCGACGGGAAGATTTTCGATATTCTCAATCGTAAGCGTGCCGTTGTCGTACCGTTCGGTAGAAGTTTTTACCGTGAACGTCGTTTCGTGGTGCTTTGTTTTTGCCGTAACGGGCACCGTGCGCCCGCCCGATAGCGCGGTCACCTTTCCGTCCTCTATCTTAATTGCGTTGCCCTTAAACTCGTATTCGATTTCAGCGGCGTATTCCTCGTTGGAAAACACGGCGGAAATTTCCCGCGTTTCACCGATTTTTAAGTTTTCGATATCGGCAACCGTTAGCGTGCCGTAATCTTTTTCACCACAGGCGGCAAAACATAGAAGACACACCGCGGATAAAAATATACCGAGTATTCGTTTCAAAAATTTCATAGCAAACCTCTTAAAATTTGCTCCCGCCGTTTTAACGGCGGGAGTGTCTGCGCCTGTATATCGGCTTACTCCTCGATTCCGAGCGCCTCGTTCAACGTTGAGCCACAGTTCATTTGAATGTTGAGCTGATAAGACTCACCGCCCCACTTGAACCCATCACCGAAACCGATCGCCGCTAACGTTCCGTTTTTGGGAAGACCCGTATCCCATTCGGCGATCTTCGTAACGGTTTGAGGGGTCAAGCCCGCATAAATTTCATATTTGCCGCTTTCGGTATTGTAAGCCCAAACCACATAGAACCCGTCGCCTTCGATAAAAGCGTTTTTCAACTCGGCAGATAGATTGTCGGTTCCTTGCCAATTATCAAGCGAGTAGAATTTGAACGCATTCTCATCCTGCTTCCACCAAAGCGTAACGTTCTTTTCCACATTACCGACTTTCAGGTAAATACTGAACGTTTCATGTTTATCGCCCGAATTTTTCAAAAATTCCTTCGACTCAGCGGGAAGAGAAATTTTAGTTGCGACAAAGGTGCTGCCCTGTGCAATATCAACCGTATTGAGCCACAGCGTTGCTCCATCAGGCTGCGTGTTGTAAACAAATTCGCCCGTAGCCAGATTTGCACTCACGATTCTGTTATTCGCAAGAGCGGCGTCATCGAACATCTTCGCCAAATCGAGGGTGATTTCTTCCGCGTCGATATAAATTTCGCCGAGCGAAACGGTCACATTTCCGACAACCGCCGTCGCCGTCCAGCGATCCATCATCATGTTTTCAATCACGGCATTGTCGCCGAGCGTAACCGTTTTCGTTTCTCCGTTTCTTTGGAACGTTATAACAAGTCCGTCCGCATTCCACTTATCGTCCGCACTAAACGAAACATTGCCGTAAGGAATTTGCTCGAACTCCGCAACTACCGTGTTTGCACCAGCTACGGGATAGAAGGAATATTCCGTCTTGTTGCCCGAGATCACAACGCCGTTTACGGTGAGCTGTTTCAATCGGTAATTCGAATTAGGCGTGATTTCAAGCGTGATCTTTTCCCATACGGAATAGGTATCTCCCGAAGTCTTTGTCACCGTACCGTTCTGACCTTGCGTGAGCTCGAACGTAGGAGTTTCAAAATTGGGAAGCGTTGTCGTGATCTCGAACGGAATCCGCATGGGATTTACCCACTCCGCGAAAAATCCAAGCTGAACGGTATCCTCCGCGTACTTCGAATCCACTTCGACCGCGCCGACGATTTCGCCTTCAACCATCGCGAGAATCAAGTTCGCCTTTCTTATAAGCGAAACTTCCAATCCGTCGCCGTTGAATTTAGCAAGCCATTCCGATTTTAACGGAGCGCAGCCGTTTAAGTTAAACTTGCCGTTCAAACGAGCAAAGCTGTCTTGCTTGAAGTTATAATAATCTCTTACGCTCGCATATCCCGAATGATGTTCTCCATCATACCAGAAGTGAAGCGTAACGTTGCTTGCGTCGTCGAATGTATCGAAGCCAAGCTGTACACCCTCTTTATCGGAGAACGCAAGCAGAAAGCCCATACGCTGATTCCAAATACTTTCGCGATTGAAGATCGCCGTTACCATCACGTCGTTATATCTCTCGTTGGCGGTCACGTTGAGATGCCCGCCGCTACCCGTCACGTTAATGTAACTCTCTTCGTCGTTCTGATGCGAAAGATCCACCTTATCCGCGCCGATTCCGTTGGTATTGTTCACTGCAAGCATATCGTATTCGAGCACAATTGCCGTTTCGTATGCCGTATCTTTTTCCACGGTAATCGTTCCGCTAAGGTGATTTGCAATTTTCAGCGTATATTCGCCCGTAAGTACTTTATTTACGTTCAGTTTCCCATTCGAAAGCGAACCCGAATACGTTTGATTTTTGCCAACCAGCTCGAACGCAGCGTTTTCGGCAATCGAATTGCCGGTAACGCCGTGCTTTTTGCCCGTAACGGTCGCATTCACCGAGCCGTATTCTTTTGCCTTGAACACAACCGAAATGTTTACAATATTCGTCGCCGTGGTCGTATACGTTCCGTCCGTAAGCTTGGTGATCTCCCGCCCGTTCACAAACAACGTATCGAATACATAATCTTCGGTCGGCGTAACCGTGACAACGAGCTTGTCGCCGTAAGCAAACGTTTGCCGGTTCAGCGTAACGCTGCCCTGCGCCGCATCGACGGGAGCAACCGTAACCTTCGAAGCGGCGGGCGCTTTCGCCTGCGCCTCTGCGCGGAAGTAATATTTAACGCTCGGAACGGCGTTCCATACAAGCATACCGCCCTTTGCAAGCGTTGCTTCATACTCGTCGGCAAGGGTTACGGAATGAACTACCTGCCCGTTTACAAGCACCTTTACCGTTTTACCTGTGCGCGCAAGCGTCACTTCCAAGCCGTCGCCCTCGTAGCAGTCCTGCTCGCCCGCGGAGAGCGTGTACTCCCACTCGTCGTTTAAGTAAGAATAGCCTTGCTCCGTTCCGTAACCCCAACCCGACATTTCGCTGTCGCACTTGATTTTACCGTTATCGACGGAAACGGAATAGATCGCCTGATTTTCGAAGAAGAGGACAATAAACTGTCTGTTTACGTTTGCCTTCTGCACGCGGGCAGTATACGCGATATCGGTATAATACTCGTTCGTTGCCACGTTCAAGCCGTCTTCGCCCGTGATCGAAACGTACGGGTCGGCGTCGTTGGTATGAGAGAAATCGTGATGCACGTCGTACCAGCCGCTCGGCGCGGTCGTGAGCATATCGTATTCCAGCTCGTGCCTGTTCTCGTCCGTCACTTTTTTGTCGCCGAAGCTATCGAAATATTCTACATTCTCGCGGTCGCAACGGTAATGCGCCTTAACGCCGGGGCTTCCCGTTACGGGGAGAACCTTTTGGATCGGCTTCATGTCGTGCCCGAGTGCGTCGATCACTGCGTCCTCCATGGGGGTTGCGCCCGCCTCGTCCGCAAAGTCGTTCTCGCAACGGTTACAATGATAGTGTTCGTTTGCACCGTCCTCCGTACAGTCCGCAGCCTTCGCCTCCACATGGGTCACGCTGTGTCCGAGCGGGTCTGTTTTTTCCACGTCGTCCCACTTGATTTCGTGTTTCCCCTCGATATCGGAAAAAATCTTGTCGCAGCCTTCGTCGGTGCATTTGTAATATGCCGAATGCCCGCCCTCGGTGCAGGTTGCCTGCGTTTCGGCCACCCGCTCGATCTTGTGTTTTTGTCCGCCGCACGCCGCAAACGTTGCCGCAGAACCGAGCAGAAGCGCGCTCGTTGCCAAAATGCCGATCAGTTTTTTGTGTTTCATAATTCCTCCTTATTTCTATCAATCTTCGATTGACGCTTCCCGTTTAATTTTCGTCGGCAAACGTCGCGTTTACCGAAATATCGCCTTTACACACAACCGAAAGTTTTCCGTTCTGCACGGAAGCGGTGAGATCCTGCACTGCGCCGCCGTTTTCCACTTCGATTTTTGCAAGTTTTTTACCGCTCTCGGGCGTTATGATAAACTCAACGATATCGCCCGTCACCGCATAGTCGTTTCCGTGGCTCTCCGCAACCGTTCCGCCGCCCGTCGCAGAAATCGCAAGCTTGTTGCTTACAAAGCCGTTTGCATTGAACGTATAGCCCCCCTTCGGATTCAGCCATCCGTAGAAAGAAAGTTCGTTACCGCCGAAGTCGTAGCGATCACGTTCGTTTTTCAGCGCCGAGCTCGTCGCGGCGTGATGGCAGATATCGATATTCATTGTGTCGGGACGGGTCGTCCGCCCGAACAACGAATAAGGCAAGAATATCTCGAACTGATATTCCTGACACGTTTCGCCCAACAGATCGCCCACGCGCTTTACCGCAATTTGAGGCGTGGTTTCCCTTGTAAGCGCCATGTTGCGGAAACTCCCGCCTGCCGAAATCTCCGCCCTGCGCACGTCGAGCTGTTCGCCCGCCGTTGCCGTGATTTCGTAAAAGCCGTCCTGCCACGTATTTGCCTCTCCGAACGCGAAGTAAAATTCAAGTCCGCTGTTCCAGGAGGAAATTTTTGCCGCATTGTAGTAGACGATTGTACTCTCCTCTACGTGCGCGGCAAGATAAATGCCGTTTTTGCCCGTGTAAGTCGTCAGCCTTACGTCCGCCGTGACCTGCCCCAAACGCTTTTTGCCGTAAAACCAATTTCTGCCCGTGTAAAAATCTTCGGTAAATTCGCCGTCGAGCGTGACCTCTTCATCGAGAACGGCGGTACTTTTTTTATAACGTTCGAAAGTATACTCCCGATTCGAATTTATTACGTTGTACTGCGTTTCGCTATTGCACGCCGCCAAAGCTCCGCATGACGCCGCAAGCGTAATTGCCGAAAGCGCAACCGCAAGCAATTTCTTTTTCATCTTCTTCCCTCCTTATTGCACCTTGCCGAGCACGGCGATCTCGGCAATGCCGACCTGCGTTTGATTTTCGGGAACTTCCACCGTGAATTTGATCTGCTTTACCTTGATTGCATCGAATTCCGCATACACTCCGCCGCCGCGTACCGTGTTGCGCACCGAACCGTCGAAACTGCTGATGACGATATTCGAGCGCTCGTCGAGGTTTAATTCGGCAATGTAATAAGTGATTTCCTGTCCGTTTTCCTCACCGATAAATTCGATATTCTTGGTCTTGCGGAATACCTCTTCTTTAAGCTTGGAGTCGTAAACCATAAATCCGCGCACGGTTTTCAGTTCGTTGAACGTGATAGAGAACGTGCTCGTTTGAGTAATCTGCGTTTCCTTCACGTGTGCGTTTACAAAGTCCTGATTGACGACAGTATTCATCGAAAGCAATCCGTCATTCATATACTCGGCGGAAGAGCCGTTCGCTAATTTGCCGCTTTCCAGCTTTATAGTCCCCTGCTCTGCAATGTTTTTGTATTCCGCTTCGTTATCGAATCTGGGCTGTACGGTCACGGTCGGTCCGTTCACGTACATGACCTCGATCTCGTTTCCGTCGATATCCTCGGTTTTCAACCATTTGATCTCGTCTAAGGCAAGTTCTCTTCCGCCGTCCGTCGTACCGTATACCGAATGGCGGTGATAAGCAATATACAATTTGTCGCCGATTTCAAAGAAAGAATGGTGTCCCGTTCCCGAAGCCTTAGTGTTTCCGCCTGCATCGTAGCTTAAGAGCACGCCGTTTTCTGCTTCGGTGAGTTTACGGAAGGGTCCGAGCGGCGAATCGCCGACCGCCTGCACGACGCCGTATCCGGGATCACCGTATCCGCAATAGGAGAGCGTGAGATAATATTTCCCGTTATGATAATAAGCTTCGGGTCCCTCGTTGACGAGCGCCGTACCCGCCAGCTCGAACCATAATGTCTCCACTTCTTCTCCGGCTTTCGCCCTATTATAATCCTCTATCGTCGAATAACCCACGCGCGTTACCACCTCTGCCGTGGAATAATCGGGCTTGAACCAGTTATCGCATTGAATAGCCAAAATTCCGCGATCTAATCCCGAATAATAGGGATCGTCAAGCGAAACGTAGAGATACTTTTCGCCCCCGTGCGCTTCGTCCGTTTCGGGAACGATAAACGGGTGCGGATCGATCGTGGGAATATGCGTCGTCGAAATCGACGTTCCGTATTTTTGATTTAACACCGCGCCGAATTTGACGGGATCGAAATAAGTGTATTTGTCGAAAGCGTTCTGAAAATCGTCCTTCGTCAACGGCGAATCATTATCGGAGTACGTATGCACGTTCTCTGCACCAAAGCAGCTCTCCGCGTCCGAAAAGTCCACGAGCTCGAAGGGCCCGTAAGGACGATCCGAAGTTGCAAGATATAACACGCAGGAAGCACCTGATTGCGCGGTCGCGCTGAAAAAGTACAAATACTTTTCCGTTTCCTCGTCGTAGATCACTTCGGGAGCCCACCGGTCTGCCCAACCGCTCGGCGTTTCCAAAATCGTGCCCATGAATTCCCACTCGATAAAGTCCTTCGTGCGGGAGGTCGTCATATCGTTTGTCGCATAGATGTAGTAGTATCCGTCGCGCGAGGTATTGTCGAAAACCTGCGGATCGGCAAGCTCCATGATGCGCGCTGCATTTACGTTGGAACGCCACAGCTCGCGGTTGTATTCGGGAACGTCGTGAAGCTCGCTCGTGTATTCCGTGCCGTCGTAATATGGCAGTTCGAGCACGGTTTTTGTTTCCGACCCGCAGCCCGCAAGCGCCGCCGCGGCAAGACAGCCCGTAAGCGCGATACAAACTGTTTTTGTTATTTTCCTCATAGTTTTCTCCTTGTTTTTATTCTTTTCCGCCGCCTACCGCGATTCCCGCAATGAAGAACTTCTGCACGAAGCAATACAGCAGGAGCATGGGAAGAAGCCCGACGAGCGCAGAAGCGCACTGCACGTTTTTGTAACCGCCCTCCGAACCGACGAACGAAACGATCTGCGACATGGAAAGCTGCAACGTCCACATAGATTTATTGCCGACGAGATACAAAAGCGGTCCCTGATAATCGTTGTAGCCGCCCACAAACGCAAAGATAAATTGCGCTAAAAACGCGGGAATCGAAAGCGGGATCATCATGCGGAAGTAAATTCCGATCGTACCGACGCCGTCGATTTTAGCCGCCTCCACGATTTCTTTGTTGATCCCCTCGAAATACATTCTCAAAAAGAAAATCGTTCCCGCACTTCCGAACATTCCCGGAATAAATAGCGGCAGAATGCTCTTTTGCCAGCCGATTGCCGAATAGAACAAATAGCTCACCATGCCGAACGCGCCGAGCGGAATACTCATGGTCGCGATTTCGATCATAAACAGAATGTTTTTCCCCGGCACTTTCACTTTGGCGTAAACATACGCCGCCGCACCCGAAACGAGCAGTCCCACTATCGTAGGGATCGTCGTCATCCAAAGCGTATTCAAAAATCCGCGCAATATGGACGGCACACCGCCGACCGCATACGGATCGTTTTTGAACAGCACCTCGTACCCTTCGGTAGAAAACTTCGGCGCCCATACGAATCCGATGCTGTGCGAAATCTCGTAGTCGGAAGCAAACGAAGTGATAATAATGATAATAAACGGCAAAACGAGAATCAGGAAATAAATTGCCAATCCGATATAAGTGACGATATCGGCAATCAGTTTCGTTCTGCGTTTGGAGGAAGTTTTTTCGTTTCTCATAACGCTTCCTCCTTTTTATTCCGCCAGCGTAACAGCAGGAACGACGGAATAAAGGTAATAATAAACATAAACCAACTCATAACCGCCGCAGTCGGCATACGCGCCGACTTTACGCCTTCGAGATAGATATAATACATGGCGGTAAGTCCCATATCGTTCCGCCCTGCAACCTGATCCCAGTTAATGGGCGCCATGATCGTCGCTTCGCCGAAGATCCCCATCCCCGCCGTAACGCCCGCCATGGCAAGATAGAGCGTAGTAGGCGCAATTCCGGGAAGCGTTACGTGTACAAAACGCTGAAAGCCGTTTGCCCCGTCAAGTTGCGCCGCCTCGTGACGCGCAGGATTTACCGCTTTGAACGCTGCAATATACATAACGATACCGTATCCCGGCGCGCGCCAGACGATCGAAACGAAGATCGCCCAGGTAAGCGTTGCGGGATTGTCGGGATTATCCAGCCAGTTGATATTCGTACCGAGAATACTGTTGAGAACTCCCCCGCGCGTGATTCCGTCTGCTTGCAGACTTCCGTCGAAAATCCACATCCACATGACCGAAATGGCGATCGTAGAACAGATATACGGTACGAAATAAATGATCTGAAAAATTTTCGAACCTTTTACGTCGCGAGACAAAAGCGCCGCCATTACAAGAGCGATGAACAGCGATACGAACTGCGTTGCCAGCAACCAAAGCGTAATTCCGATCGAATGCCAGAATCTTCCGTCCGTAAAAACTGCGGAAAAATTCGCGAAGTTGTTCCATTTCAGCGAGTCGAGATCGAAACGGTCCATATCGGCAAACTGAATGATGAAGGAAATGACAACGGGAAAGCCGCTGAAAATCAGATAGCCGACAAGCGGGATCAGCAGAATAATCAAACCGACAATGCTTTCCTTCGTCCACTTTGTCTTTTTACGCGGCGGCTTTCGGGTCTCGCTCCGCCCCTCAGCCGATACCGCCGTTATGATTTCTTCCCTCGTTTCCATTTTAATATCTTCCCTTTATCACGATCTTCATGCCGTTAATTGCCGTTTCTGCCGCCGACTTTTTATTTGTGAAGAAGTCTGCAAACGCCATGTTCCCGAAACGAACTTCGTCATTAAAATCACCCGACCAATCTTTGACCCAATTGCCGTTCTGGAAGTAAGCCCAGTCGCCGATGTCGCCGCCCTTCGCAGTGAGCGAACGTGCATATAAATTGATGTCGGTGCGCGTTTTCAGATAATCGTCGGAAAAAGACACGCTCGTCTGATTGGGCACAACGCCCGTTTGCGCTAATATCTTCTGTCCGTCGGGTCCCGCCGCCCAGCAAATAAACTTCCAGCTTGCTTCGTACATTTCGGAGTTGGAATTTTTGGGAATTACAAGCGTCTGCGCCTTCGAACATGCGGCAATCTTGCCCTTTACAGGCGTACCGCTTTCGGTGCCGTCGGCAGTTTTGAGCGCGCCCGTATAACCGTCTTTCCCGATGACTTTCAAATATTCGTTCCCAAACGTTTCTGCGCCGTCATAATAAACGCTTCCGCCCGCGTACTCACGGTACTGCTGGCAAGGCGCGATATCATAGTTCCCGCGCATATTTCTATCTAATTCGGCAAGCGTGACGTCGCCGAGCGTTGCCATCGCCACCAGCTCCGAAGTAAACGCAGTGGTCCGGTCCGCAGAATCGGGATAAGAAATACCGTAGCCGGGTACGCCGTCGTCGTAAGATTTACCTTCCGGTATAGGAAAACGGTTGATTTCCGCAATCGCTTCATAAGTAGAAGGCAATGCCGTAAGACCATCCGTCGAAGTAAGCTTTACTTTGTCTTCGTAGCGCAACGTCTCGCCTGCCGCATAGTGAACGTTGTTTACGGTCACGCCGTCTTTTGCGGTTACAAGGTAGTTCGGCGTCGTGTCGCCGAGCGTGAATTTGTACTTTTCACCGTTGTATCCTACGCAATCGCCGCCGACCGACCAGGCATAATTGAACCACCATTCGGATACGTAACCATAGGCCGTAGGCGAAGTCGGATTATATCCCGTTCCGTTTTCCTTCGTCTTTGTAAAGCATTTTGCGAGATAGCGCATTTCTTCCCAGTTCATGGGAATGCGGTTGTTAAACACCTTATAAACCGTTTCGCCCGCAAGATTCGTTGACGAAACCGCCCCGTCGAAAGGCGAATTCAGATATTCCGCATAGCCGTGCGGCTGTAAGGAAGGATACTGCGTTTGCAGATTTTCTTCTTCGCAGGAAACGATATTGATTTTGTAATCGTTAAACGCTCTTTTGTTGTATAAAACGACAAACGGCGTAGAACCGAACGGCAATCCAACAAGCTTTTGTCCCTCGCCGGCATACGAAATTCCGCCCGAGTTACGCGTGAAACGGTTGCGGTTTGCAAGACCTGCGGGAACGTCGTTCTCGTTATAGAACTCTTTATCGTTTTCGTAATATTCCGTCAAATCCGCATAAAGACCGTCGACGGCAAAATCCTTGAATACCGTCTCGTCGATCGTCATGACGTTGGGGGAATCTTTGGTAAGGTACGGACGCGCACCCGTGCTGATTCCGCCCGTCAATTCGGGACGGACGTACACGCCGTCGATTTTTCCCTGCCCCTCGTTGTAAGTACGGGCAAGTTCTTCGTAGTACTTGTTTGCCGTGATCGTGGCATCATACCAGAACGAAATTTCCGTCGTGCCCTCCGGTACGTCGTCTCCGCACGCGGCAAGCGGCATAAGCATACACGCGCCAAGTGCAAGAGCGGCAAGTTTCAGTGATTTTTTCATGACTTTTCCTTCCTTATACTATTTATTTCCCGAATCCCAATGAGTCGCCTCAACAGAAATCAAGATTTTTTTCCTTTAACCATTGATAGGGATCTTCGCAAACCTGCGCCTTTTGATATTCGCGCGGACTCATCCCCTTCCATTTCGTAAACATTCTCGTAAAATATGCTTCATCTTCGATCCCCACCATTTGGGAAACGGCTTTGATCCCTACAGAAGATTCCGACAGTATCACGCACGCGGTGGATATGCGGAAACGGTTGACATAATTGACGGGAGTCATGTCCGCAAAATCGTTGAACATTGTAATAAGCTGCTTTTTGGTAACGTTCATTTTTTCAGCGATTTCGTCAAGCGTAAAATTCATGCGGTAATTATTATTGATAAAGATGAGAATATCCCGAAAGACTTTGAACCGCGCCGATTTTACGGTAAACCTTTTTTCATATTGATTACAATATTGGATCAGGTTCTGAAACAATAAGAGCGTATACCCCATACAACTGAGCGAATTCAATGAGCTGCCGTCGTACTCTTCCGCAAGCGACCGAAAAAGATTGTAAATATTATTGGCATTATCACCTAAATAAATATAGGGTTTTTCTCTTGAAAACCCGCAAGCGGCAAGCACGTTTTCCACGCCTTCACCAATGAAATCGATCCAGTAATAAGCCCAAGGCGCCATCGGATCGGGAAAGTATTCGTGTTCCTCATTTTCGTAAAGCAAAAACATATTGCCTTTCGTCAGGCTGATTTCTTTCCCGTTTTTAATCAACGTGCCGTAGCCGTAAAAAATGCAGTGCAAAGAGTACTTTCTCGCTTTCCGTTTTTCATGCAACTTTCGGGGCAGACAATGCTCCTGCCCTACCCGTGATATTTCCAATTCGCATTTGTTATCATTAAAATCGAACGTTAACTTACTCACAATATCCTCCGTTAAAGATATTTCATTCGGTATATCATACCGAATGCGGGCTATAGCCCGCGCGATTTTATAATACGATAACTAACCGTATTATAAAATACAAACATTTCATTGCCAATAGCTTTTGAAAAAAAGGTAAATATAATCCAAGTTTTGAAAAGCTCATTACAATTCTAAATAAAAAATGTCGTTCCCTTTCGAGAACGGTATCCTTAAAAAATATTTATTTTCGATGTTACATTTTTTATTTGACAAGCCACTTTGTTTTTAGTATAATAAAGTTATACTTTATTTTTCTCGGAATGGTGGTTTTATGTATATTCGTCGACATTTGGAAGAGCAAGTGAAACTCGCTTCAAAAAATTATCCCGTAATTATGGTCTGCGGACAGCGGCAAGTTGGGAAGTCTACTATGCTCAACCATATCAAAGAAACCGGGCGTAAATATGTAACGCTTGACGATATGAACGCTCGTCGGCTTGCCGAAACGGACCCCGCGCTTTTCTTCGAAACATACGGCACTCCTCTTTTAATTGACGAGTTTCAACGCGTTCCGTCCATTTTGTTAGAAATGAAGCGTATCGTGGATCAAAAGGCTCTCGACGGCGAAGACAATAACGGAATGTTTTGGCTGACCGGTTCTCAGAAATTTCGCATGATGCAGAACGTTTCGGAATCGCTTGCGGGCAGAGTTGCCGTATTTGATTTAGCAGGGCTTTCCCAAGCGGAACTCGATGGGCGGGAAGTCGGGCTGTTCTGCCCTGAAATCAATACGTTAAAAGAACGTGCGACAATAATGAAGCACAAAAATATCCACGAAATATTCGATTTGATTTTCCGTGGAGGTATGCCGAAATTGCACGTATCCGACATAGAACGTGATCGTTATTATATGGACTACGTGAACACCTATCTCGAACGAGATATCAAGGACTTGGCGCAAGTAGGAAAACTGAACGAGTTTTATTCCTTTCTCGTCTATATGGCAGCGCGCACGGCACAGGAATTGAAATACGACGAAATTTCCAAAGAAATCGGCGTTTCCGCCCCTACCGTGAAAAATTGGGTAAGCATTTTAGAACGTTCCGGTGTCATTTACATTCTTCACCCCTATTTTAACAACGTTACAAACCGCCTTGTAAAAACACCGAAAGTATACTTTATGGATACGGGACTTGCGGCATATCTCTGCCGTTGGCCGAATGCGGATACTCTTGAAAATGGTAATATGGCGGGCGCATACTTTGAAACCTACGTTGTTTCCGAACTGATAAAGAGCTACTACAACGCAGGGAAATCCGTTGATTTATACTACTATCGGGATATCGACAAAAAAGAAATCGACCTTCTGATTTTGAAAGGGAATAAGGCTTATCCGATCGAAATCAAAAAAAGTAAAAACCCTTCCGACGCCGATAAAAACTTTAAGGCGCTTGAAAAACTAAATCTTGAAATACAGACAGGTTTAATTATCTGTATGAATGATGAGCTGATCCCCTACAACAAAAACGCTTGGTATTGCCCTGTTTCTATCCTATAAACATCTGACAGACGGATTGCATTATGTAATCCACTTAATTAAACTAACAATTTCAATTGTGGGGTAATTTGTGGGGACGATAAGGATAGATTGGTCAAAACTCGGGTTTTTTAGTATATTTTAGGCCGTTTTAACTCTTACAATAGCCATTTATTGCGTTTTAATACAACCTCTGACTCCGTCATTCTCGAATCCAGCTACCCCAGCCAATAGCCCTATATCTTGTGTTTTTTAGCGAAAACTTTACAAGATACGGGGCTATTTTTTTGCGTTTTGGGGACTTTTTGGGGACCAAACCAGTTCTAATACGGTTACGTTAAAGGTTATATATAACCTTTAATCCCTCTTTTTGCATGAATTCGCGGGAAAAATGCGTATAAACGTTGCTTGTTTGCGTTCCGTCTGCCGCATGACCCGCCCACACCGAAACGACCTCTCGGGGGACCCCGCATTCCTGCGCGCGTGTTATAAACGTGTGGCGCAGTTCGTGCAGGTGGTGCGCAGGCATTAGCCGTTTCATTGCCTGCGTAAGCGCGTCGGGGTTCACCGCGCGCACGCGCTCGAATTCCATATCGGGAAGCCACCGCGCAAGCATGGGCGTTACGGGAATCAATCTCCGCCGCTCCTGATATCCCTTGCGAATCTTCGCGCATATAACCGAAACGAAGCCGTCCTCTATCCGAGCCGAGGCAAGCTCGCTCCGCCGTATTCCCGTATACAGCAGGAATAAAAGCGCGTGTTTTACTTCTGGTACGCAGTTTGCCGCCAAAATTTTTAAGATTAGTTCCCGTTCCTCGGCAAGCGTGAGGGCAACGCCGTTTTGCTCCTCGTACTTCGGCGGTCTCAATAAACGCATGGGCGATTTTTCTAAAATCTCGTCCCCTACCGCAAATTCGAAAATTGCTTTCAGCGTTTGGTAAATCTTTAACGCCGTTCGCGGCTTCCCCTCTTCCACGTAAAAGTTGAGCACGCTCTGAATCTCCGATTGACGGATTTCCGAAACCGCCCGCCCCGAAAATGCGGGGAGCAAATTCGCATGAAAAAGGCTTTCATAAAATTCAATAGTGCCCTGCTTTATTGTGGGGCGTTTCAGTTCCAACCAGCGCATGGAAACCGATTCGAAAAGCGGAACGCCCGCAGGCTCGGCGGGTTCGGGTTCCGACGAAGGCGGATTGCAATGCAACAGCGCGGCTAAAAATTTCGGTTTGAGTTTCTCAAAGTCCTTCGACGAAACGGAGATATTCAACCCGTATTTCCGAAACCGTGCTTCGAACACGCCGTTCGGCTTCTGCCGAACGGGAATCGGCAGTTCGATTGTAAAATAGTTTTGTAACAGTTCTGGCATTTGCTTCAACTCCTTTTTGGTAAAGTAAAATGCCGATTTCAGCGCAATGTTCTTTTGTTCTTCCTGTTTTTCCTCCGCAATTATTTTTTGCACCCTTCCGCCGAACGGAAGATAAACCACCCCGTCGATTTCGACGGGCTTTTTTTTAGCGTTTCCGCCTCGGTTATATCCCCTTCGGCAAACACCGCCACCATTTCCGCAACGATTGCGGAAAGCTCGAAAGCAAACGCTTTCAGTCGCTCTAACTTCTTTTGCATATTTTTTCTCCTTAGGCGAATGCGCCTAAGGTAATTTTATCATGCTTTTTTTTGCTTTTCTTCCCTATCTGCCGAGCCCGTCCATGTTCGAAGCGTATTTAACGCCAGCTGCTTATATTCAGGCGGAAGAACTCGGAATAATTTTAAAAGTTCTCTTTCGTCCTGCGGGAATGCGGGCGCGCTACTCTGCACGGTAACGTTTCCCAAATCGTCTGAACGCCCTAAAAGGAAATCGACAGAAACTTCAAAGAAGTTCGCTAAAATAACTAACATTTTACAATCAGGTTGATTAATTTCGTTCTCATAGTTCGCGTACACTTGCCGACTTATTTTGAGAGCGTTAGCAACCTGTAATTGAGTCAACCCCTTTTCTTTTCTTAATTCTTTTAATAAAATCATTGATTTGCCCTCTTTTTCTTAATTTTAGCAAGAAATTATTGCTTTTTTCTTGACACGCAAAAAATTCTTGCATATAATAATAAAAAATGCAAGATTTTATTGCATAATAGGAGATGGGAGGTTAATGTATGAGAAAAAACTATGACGGCATGAGCGTAACGCTGGGCGCGCCCGACGTTACCATTACGGCGGAGCAATTCCGAGAATACCGAGAGTTACAGGAAGGCAAGGACCGTACTATTTTAAGCCTGCAAGCGCAAATCAAATTGCAGCAATCCGAATGGGGCAAAGCTGCAATCGCACTCGCAAAGGCAGTAGACGGCGCGTTTATTGGCTCTTCCTCTCTCGGCGTTACAATCGCGAATCAACCCTCAGCCCAAAAGGCATACGAGCTCGCACGGGAAATCTTGGAGCCATGAGAAACTACTATTTATCGGAATGTTATTCGCATGGTGAAAGGTACTCTCATAGGTACATTTTCTTTTACTATCCCAAGAAAAACCCCGAAACAGGGAAAGACTTAGACGAAGGATTTTTCCGTTTTTTCGGGCGTGTAAAGCACGGAAAGGAATTAGGCGAGAAGTTAGGGCGAAAGTTTGCCCATGAAAAGTTGTTTTGAGCAACCAACAGCGCAAATTGCGCTACCTTAAACGCAAAACTGAGTAACCGACAGCGCAAATTTGCAATACCGAGAACGCAAAAAGGAGAATTAACGCCATGTGGAGCTGTGCAAAACAATGCGGATATTGGGACGGTAGCGGGTGCGGGATTGATTATAATCCCGCAAGCCTGCTTTTGCTTTGCCCTTGTTTCGACCTTGCGATTACGCACGCGCGCGACCCTACGCCGTTCGCGGGTCAACGATCTGAGCCCGCCGACCGTGCGGGCAAACGTAGTTCGAAATCGAAGTCAAAGGAGAAAGTCCCATGACAAACAAAGAAACTGAAACGGCGTTGAAGCTATGTTCCGAAGGCGCAAATGCAAATTGCAGAAAATGCCCCTATCTTGAAAAAGGCTGTATCAAATCGCTTGTGCGTAACAGTCTGCGCTATATTGAACAGTTAAAAGTGCAAGCGCGGGCGGCGCGCAGCGCGAAAGACCGGGGCGAACAAGCTTAGTTTAACAACGTCGTCAAGCTTCGAGGTCAACAAACGGTGCCAACGTTCTGAGCGAAAGACCGGGGCGAACGATCAGAGCGAAGTTGCTGCACAACACACTCCCCCACCGCGGGGAACAGCGCGGGCAGAACACCCGCAAACATAAATCGGAGGAAATTAAAGATGAAAAAACAAGTTATATCAGGTATCATTGCACTTTTGATTGCAGTGGCATTAGTCATAACGGCGGGTATCGGTTCTTCGTGGTTCACGAACCCGAATATTACCACGTGGTTTAACAGCTGGGGCAAGGGCGAAAAGGATAACAATTCGGGCGATACACAATACCCGAATATAATCGATAACGGCGGACTTTCCGTTTCGGAAACAACGGAAAGCGGCATTTCGGTTCTAAGCGCAAAGCTTCCCGCAGAAGCGTTTGCGGCAAATGGGATTTCGAATCAAGCAGAAAAGGCGTACGTACTTACGGCAACTGTCGGCGAGGATAACTATGCGGAGAATACGGCGGTAATTTGGTCGTCTGCGTGGAAAAACTCTCAATCGTCTTGGGCTCAGGGAAAGAACGTTTCGGACTATGTAACGGTTACGCCGAGCGGAACTTCCTATATGGAATCCAAGACGGCAACGCTCGTTGGTTTGCGCCCCTTTGCCGAGCAAATTATTGTTACGGTTACGGTAAAAGAAAAGCCCGAATTAACTACAACGTGCTTATTGGATTACGCACAGCGGGTAACGGACTTTTCGTTATCGCTGGGCAACGTTGAATGCAATTTCGGCGGGACAACGAGCGTTCTCGTTGAACTTTTAAAAACTTCGAGCGCGCTCCAAGGCGGCAGCCCGAATTTGCGGTTCCAGAAAAACGACGTTTACACTTTGGAAGCCAAAACGACCGTGAGTTATGCGCTTACGCTTGATAATTTAATCCGCGAGGATAATTGCGATAATTATTCGGGATATAACGAAGCGAATACCCGTAAGTATTGGGCGCGAACATCTTCTTCGGGATACGGATATAGTGTAACGGCGCAATTCAATGAAGGCGATTTATCATTTTACAGCGTCGCTGAATACGGAATTAAATTCGACCTTGAAACATTTAGGCGGGTTATGGGTTTAACCATAACCGCCAGGTATAACGACAAGGATAAATCTTGCACTACGCTGGATTTGCTGAATATGTTTCAAGCGTATGATTTAAAAACGGACAGCAGCTTTTCGCCTGGATATTTCGACGACCTGGGCGAAGTCGAATCGAGAGGATTAACGGATATATTTCGGTTAAACGTTTCGGTTGAAATTGAGCTTGCAGGGGAAACAACGACTTTGGCAAAGTCGACCACTTTCCGCATGAGCGGATACACGTGCAACGGAGAACTGAACGCAGTAAACGTTGACAAAGACCATATCATTTTTTAAGGCGGTGCCACATGAAAAGCAAACGAGCGTGTAAAAAGATATTGAGTATTTTTTTCGCCCTGTTGCTTATTTTGTCGACTATAAGCGGGCGGGTAATTCTGCCCGCTTTTGCGGACGGAACGAAGCTTACAGGCGCGTTGGAAGATTTACAAAAAGACAGCGAATTTGACGCAAGCATTTATCCGCCTAAGGCGGACGATTATTCGGTAAAGCTGATACAAGTAGCGGAAGGCACGGGCGGACGGCTCTTTGTTTATACATATCAGCCATGCCAACACACCCGCTATCTGATAGCGACAAGTATCAATATGGCGTTGACGAAAGATTTAGAAGAAGATAAACCCGTAGACCTGGATTCATGGGCTTACGGTGACGGAATGATAAGCGGCGGAGAAGATTTCGGAAGCGGCGGTCCCATTATAGGGGGCGGAAACGGCGGCGGACACGGCGGCTCCTCGGGTGGAGGCGGCGGAGGCGGCGGCACCCGTCCCGCAAGTACCGTTAGCGAAATCAACACCGAAAACGAATTCAAGCCCAAAACAGAATTGTACGGATTAACGCTTGTAAACGTTACGGGCGTTTTCGGCAAGTATCTTGTAAAAGATTTCACCGTAAGTTCGGAAAAAATCCGATACTATAACATAACGAGCATTTATCGGAAATGGGACCTGCGCATAGACGGAGCGCAGACGGGCGGACAAGAGGTAAGCGAAAAGGCGTACCCCGTGGGAACGCTCTGGACGGTGGGAACATTTAACGGAAGTTTGGTTTACGACGCTTCGGAACTCGAAGTCGTGAAGGTCACCGATGAAATGGTAGGATTCCGCCGTTATTCGGAAGGTTTCCAGTGGGACGGCACTTATTCATGCGACGCGCATTTCCTCGCGTTTTCGTGCGACCATAAAATAGATAAGTTAATCAGTGCGGATATTTCGTTTTATACGCAAAAATATAAAACGTTAGCGGGAAGCGGAACTACTTACGAAAGGAAAGTCGCGTGCAGCCGTACACTTTACGATTATGAAAAAGGAGGTACGGACAGCGACGGCTGGTTTGACGGCGGCGACTACGTATGGGACAGAATGACGAGCACGGCGGAATATTGCGAGGACATGGAAAAGCAAGGCTCTACCATTACGGACGAGGAAATAAAAACGCTTACAAAATACGATTGGATATTAAACTTTTACGAAACGGAGTACAAATGCGAAGCGGGCGGAAAAGACGTGCTTATTTCGTGTTTAGTGCCTTTGGGGTTTATCTGGACAATCATAAACGGTTGCACCACAACGGGCGCAATCGTATCGGACGTAACGCTTTTGCGGTTGGAGTTCGAAACAGACAACAAAGTTTACAATCTCGGCGTAGTAAGCGATAAGCAGACGGGTTCGGAAGATCCGATCGGCGGAGAAAAGCCGTCTATCATAACAGGTTGGGAAGATTTCTGGAATAAAATCAAAGAATTTTTTAAGGGTCATTCCGATTGGTGGGTTTATGTGCTGGCGGCACTTATCGTTTTGTTGTTACTCCCGACTATTCTTGGCTTTATATTTCCCGTTGTAGGTCAATTCCTTTTAAACGTTTTGAAACATATCCTTTCGGGGCTTTGGTGGCTTGTAAAAAGCTTATGGTGGCTTATCTGCCTGCCCTTTAAGGGAATCGCCGAGCTTATCAAACATAGGAAGGAGCGGAAATAAAAGTGATTACCCAGTTTTTCGGAACGACGGGAACGGGCAAGTCCGCAAATCTTGCCCGTATCGTCTATGAAACATATTTTAAAAACGGGGATATCATGCTTGACATGTGCCGCGAACAAATCAAAGCGGATAACGACAAGTTCGGGCTTGACTGCCCGTACCCCGACAAACCGCCCATTTTCGTCGGACCGTTCCTTGACGTAAAATTCGAGGTAGACTTCGAGGAGTTCTTCGAGCCGTACTACCTCTCCCCTTTTCACTTAGGGATTGCGGAAGAGGGCGAGAAGGCTTTCCCCGTGCAGTTCTTCCCGCCCTATTCGTTGTTGGTCATTCCCGAAGCGCAGCGTTATTTTGACGCGCGCCAGAGCAGCACATTCCCGACCCGTGTAAGCGGATTTTTCGAGAAACACCGACATCAGCACTTAAATATTATTCTCGAATCGCAACGCCCCGACCTGATAGACCTAAATATCCGCCGTTTAACGCATTTGTTCGTTGAAATGCGCGGCGTGGTGAATGAAACAAACTTTGCGGGGCGCGTAGATTCCACCACATGGCATACACGGGAATTTACAAGCTGGAATGCCGTAAACGATTATTTAAATGGTACGGGCACAAGTTATACTGAAAAGAAATTAAAACATAACGGAAATATCTTTGCGACATACAACAGCTTTGCGTGCAGTAAAGAGTTCTTCCCGCGCGAGAACGGCGGAAAAACTTCTTACGACTTTCTTTCATCTTACGCCCAGGCAATGGAACAAGGGTTCCCGCAAGGATATGAAGATTATTACAGGTTTACCGAACCCAAAGGTTATAGGAGAAAATCAGCATGATTGAAGTTGAAATTAAAACGGAAATTTTAAAGAATACCGAGGTGTTAAACCTCGAAATTTACACGCTGTTCTGCAAGCTCGACCGTTACAAAGATAAATTAACGGAAGCGACCTATCGCTACATGGCAGACAAACTCTATTTATTATACCGCGAAGAGTTCGAACGCATGACGGCAAACTATTTAATTGAACGTGCACAAAAGAAATATGAGTATAAGAAACGTTTCGGAAGGTTAGTGCCCCGCGAGAGCTGGTTGTTCCGAAGAAAGAACCGCGCCGCAAAATATTTCTTCAAAAAGGTTTGCGCCGAACAAAACGAGTGTTTTGCCAAACTCGAAGCGCAGCTCGGCGCTGTTCCTGCTCGGAAGTCAAAGACCGGGGCGAACGATCAGAGCCCGAAAGCTGCGCCCGCAAATTCACCAAAAAAGGAGAAACAAGCATGAAAATACTTGTAGCATGCGAAGAAAGCCAGCGGGTGTGCATTGCCTTCCGCGAAAAAGGTCACGAAGCATATTCCTGCGATATTGAATTCTGCTCGGGCGATCACCCCGAATGGCACATTTGGGCAGACGTCACGCCGCTTTTAAACGGTAGCTGCGATTTTCCTACGTGTAACGGACAAATGCACCACATAGACAAATGGGACATGATTATAGCCTTTCCGCCCTGCACCTATTTAACGCACGCAGGCGGAAATAGCCTTGTTAAAAACGGTGTTATGAATATGGAACGTTATGAAAAGGGCAAGCTCGCCGCCGAATTCTTTTACAAGATTTACAATGCGAATTGTCCCCGTATCGTTATTGAAAACCCTGTGCCGATTAAGCTTTTCGGATTGCCAGAGCCTACGCAGGTAGTACAGCCCTACATGTTTGGCGTGCCCGTAAGCAAA
Source organism: uncultured Christensenellaceae bacterium (assembly GCA_910588465.1). Classification (GTDB taxonomy): domain Bacteria; phylum Bacillota; class Clostridia; order Christensenellales; family Borkfalkiaceae; genus Gallimonas. The sequence continues at coordinate 98,933 of CAJUOP010000003.1, forward strand.
ACAACGTTCCTGTGGTTGAAAGGCGTGCCGTTCGTGTGTCCTACCAACGTAATAAAACCGCAGTACACCTTTAATAGTTATCCTCTGTTCAAAAATTCTTACGGCAAATACAAACAGAAAAACCGCAGTAAAACTTTCCCCGAGTTCGCCGCGGCAATGGCATTCAGCTGGGGAAATTTAACTTAGTCACAAATCGATATCAATCAGCGCGGTTAAACGACGTCGTCAAACTCCCAGGCCAACAAACGGTGCCAACATTCTGAGCGACCAACACCGCAAAAATCCCGAAAACGGGAAAATGTAAGCTGTGATCGGCGGCGATCGCCAGGGCAAAAGTTCCCGAGAACGGGAAAAGGAGAAATTATGGTAATAGGAAACGACTTTTATTTACACGGATTTATACGCCAAGATAAAGGCGAGGCGGGCGCAATATTTGTTCGTTACGCCGCACCGACAGAAGCCGAAGGCAAACCAGAAATCAGGGAAACTCCGCTTTTATACGGCGGGAAAGGAACGCATAACTACACGCTTTCCATTCCCCTCCCCTCTGCGCCTAAAATTGTCGCTTGTGCAGTCGTCACGCGTTCCAGCAAGAAACGCTATCAAGCCGTCGTTTACGACGAGCAACGCATTGAAAGCTTTTCCATGGAAACGTTAGGCGGCTTGCGAAAAGCCGTTGAAGCGTTCTTTTATGCAAAAAAAAGCGTATAGCGGGCGCATTAAGTCCCGCACCATTCACGAAAATTTTACTGTCACATAAGGAGAATACAAGCCAACTTATCAACAACAGAATGAGGCAGTTTTCCGTCCGCGCCTTTGCGCGTTCTGCCGTAAATAAAAACGCGTGGATTTGTCCCCAATCGAGCGCAACGAAAACGACAACGACGAACCACGCGAAATAAGGCGACGCGTGAAAAGCACGTCAAGAGGGTTTGAGGATTCCCTCCACCAAAAATCGAAAGGCTGGAAGCCTCTGCTGTCCCAGCCGCCGCGCGGGGTAGAGGGTGCGCACACAAGGCGGCAGGGAGCGCGCGTAAGCGCGCTGCGTTCACTCGCACAGGATCAAGCGCGCCCAAAAACGGGCACGCTAATAATGTTCCGTAGGCTCTGCCCCAGCGTCCTTTGGGGTCCCCTCAGCTACCGCAATGAGAGCCTACGGGAGAGCAGGCGGGAATACCTTCCCGCCTGCGAAAACGTAGGGCAGTAAGCGTTAGCGCGCTAGCAAGACAACGGAGCAGATAGAAAAAGGCAAGTCGGATAACACATGACACCGCGCGCCCAAAAATTCGGAACGGAGTTCCCAAAAGCGGGAACGCGGCAGGACTAACGTTAAATGAAAAAAGGAATTAGGCGAAAGCCGTGCGAAGTATCCCAGCCCCGCACCCTAAGGCGTGCCGACGGGTGCGGGGCTGGGAACAAGCCGTGCTTTCGCCTAATTCCCTACTTGTTTTAATGGGGTAAGGGGCGGAGCCCCTTCCGCATTACCGAAATCGGCGTGCCGATTTCGGGCGGGTGTTCCCGAAAACGGGAACTTTTGCTTGTATGCACTGCTCCGATCGGATCTTCGCGAATCCCGAAAACGAGAACTTAAACAATAACCCCGCCGAGTTTCGGCGGGGGTCAATATACCGTGTCAAGCTTCGAGGTTAACGGGCTGCGCCAACGATCTGAGCGACCAACGCCGCAAATTTGCGCTATCTTAAACGCAAAACCCCGCCGAATCTCGGCGGGGTTAAAATTAAAGTTTATCATAAATTAAAAGCACGTTGGGCGCTGTCGGCGTAAGCGCAATTCCTCGCTTTATTAAAGCTAAAACTTTACGTGCTTTGCGTTCTATCTCATTAATTTCATCTTCATAGGGCATAACAAGAGGATTTCCGCCAAGAGTGTATGCTCGTTCTATATAACTGTCGCTAACGGGAAAGATATCTTGTATTAAAAATACGCTCTCCTTTCCGTTCGGCAACTTAGCTATATGTAAACCATCACAGGGGCGCCGATTCGCTATTTTTTGTGCTATAATTCTTTGATATTTTTCAATACGGCTCGAAAGCGGAATCATCCAATATATGTTTTTTCCCTCTTTCTCGCCTTTCACGCAGTAATAAAACGGACGATTGCCGTCTTTATTATTTTTCAAATAAGGGTCTGCCATTAACTCGAAAAACGAATCTTTTAAAATATAAAAGCCAGAAGTTTGCATTTTTTCTCCTTTGTAACAAAGATATCCCCCACCCAAAGGCAGGGGATAATACTTACAACCCAATCACTTATATCCCGCATACTGGTAGGCGGTAATACTTACAACCCAACCACTTATATCCCGCATATTGGTCAGCGGCATACTTTCTTTCTGTAATGGTATTATATCAGAATCGGATTAAGCTGTCAATAGGTTGCAGAGAAAAAAATAACTTTTTCTAATATTTATTTTACACCAAATTTAAAAAAATAGTTACTTAACTGTAATTTTTTTTGAGTAAATTAGAAAAATCCCCGCTTAATCCCCGCTAAAAAAGGACAAAAATGGCAAAAGTTACCCCCACGCAGTTTGGGGACTGTGGGGGGATTTTATGTAAAATTGCGCTAAAATCGGCTAAAATCTATATAAAAACGGGGTTTTTAAGCTTCGAAAAAGCCTCTGACTCCGTCATTCGTTGGTTCAAATCCAGCTACCCCAGCCATAGACACTATATATTGTAGGTTCTTAAAGCAAGAACACAATATATAGTGTTTTATTTTTTAGGAAAATTGGCAGGAAACCACGATTTGGGAGTAAATTTGGGAGTTTAAGTCTTAAAATCCAAATTTAAGTAGTTAACTTTCTCCGCTTCGCGCAGTTGAAACTCTTCCGAGTAATGCGTGTATACGGTAGTCGTAATCGTTCCGCTTAACGAATGTCCCGCCCATATACTTACGACTTCGCTTAAAACGCCGCTCTCTTTGCTCCTGCTGATGAACATATGCCTTAACTCGTGTGAGTGGTGATTCGGGAATAACCGTTTCATTGTAGTCTGCAACGTACTCAGGTTGACGCGCTTCGCTTTTTCAAAGTCGATGTACGGCAATACTTGTTTCATCATCGGCGTAATAGGTATTTTGCGCTTTACAACGTTTTTACCCATGCGCTCTTTGCTTGTTTCGCATTCGAGCCAAACGCCGTCAATTACATTCAAGCTTGCAAGTTCACTTCTGCGCAGTCCTGCGTACAACAGCACGAGAAAGGCGTGAGCCGTGTCTCTATTAAGGTGTGCAAGACAATGATTAACAAGCTTCTTTTCCTCCTCGTAGGTAAAGGCGCAACCGCTCTTGCTCTGGTAGTTGGGTACGACAACCTTTTTCATCGGCGTGGGGATGTTGTAGTCCTCCGCAATCATATCGAAGATACAACGCAGTAAGAGGAATAGTTTGTGCGCCGTACGCAGAACGCCTTTTTGAACGTAGGTTAAAAGGAAGTTCTGTAACATACATCTGTCTATCTCTATTGCCTTCATTTCTCCGAATGTAGGAAGAATGTCGTGGTTTAGCAATCGTATGTATTCGTTGCAAGTCGATTGCTTTGTCGTAACCTTCTTAATGTTCAACCACTCGTCGGCGTATTCCGCAAAGGTCTTGTCCTTTTTATCGGGCTTTTCGTCTTTGTGATTAAGTTTATCGATAAATTTCTGTTTGAGTTTAGTTAAATCTTTGGACGAAACTTCTATGTCAATTCCCTGTCTGTGGAATCTTGCTTCGTAAACACCGTCCTTTCTTAAACGGTAGTGTACTATCAAATCGTTTGCCGCAAAGATATTTTTGAATTGTGTCGGCATCTGTGAAATCTCCTTTTTTGTAAATTTCAGCTCATTCCGACGATTTTCAACTTTACTCTTTTCTGCTATGGGAGCTAATCCCGCCAATACCTGCTTGTATAATCTGTTTTGTTGTTTTAAGGCTTCAAGCAACTGCTGTACGGAATTGTCTGTTTGTATTGTGTTAGTTTGTTGTTTCAAGTATCCTTATTCGGACTTATAGTACGGAATTATTCCGCGTCCTTATAGCTTTGAATACTATGTTCTCTTTCCATCGCATGTTCCTCCTTTTGTTTAACTGTGCGTAAAATATTAGCACAATCTTTTATGTTTTGCAATAGATTCATTAAAATTTATTTACTCCAACCGCTATTATTTTTACGGACGGGAGTATGGTTTATTCCGGCTTTCTTATCGCGCGATTTTTTAAGCAGCTCGTCGAACTCGTCTGGATAGGCAGACATCATATCTACAACGACTTTATACGCCGTTTCTTGTCGACTGTCCGTCTTTTTAGCTTCCTGCAACTGTTTGAACAGGTCTGACTGGTCGCGCCCCCTGATTTTAATTTCTTGTTCCTGCATAGCGGTCTTAGCGCGTAAAGCGGTAATCTCTTTTTCAACGTCCTTTTTCTTTTTGGGAATAGGCTTGTCCGTTGCTTGCTCAACCGCTTGCGTAAGTTCTGTAAGTTCGGCCTGCTTGCGTTGCGTCTGTTCGTCGATTTCCGCACCGCGCTGTTTGGCGGCTTCAACAATCTTTTTTGCCTTGTATTCTGCCGTATCAAGATGTACTGCCTGACTGTTTGGCTTGCCTCTGTCAAGTCCGTATTTTTCCCCGACTTTCTTCCAGACTTCAGTCTGCAACTGCGCAAGCTTTCTGTTGCACAATTCTTTTGCGCACAGCCGACCTTCTGTTATGGGAATAAAATTCAGATGCATGTGCGGCGTTGTTTCGTCCATGTGAACGACAGCCGAAACAATATTTTCTACGCCGTACTTATCTGCAAAGAATTTTGCATAGTCCGTAAAGAATTGCCGCTGTTCGGAAAGTGTTTTGCCCTCAAAAAATTCTGAGCTTGCTCCGAGAACGCAACTGCAAATATAAACGGCGTCCTTGCGTATTTTTCTGTTAGTTTGAAGAGTAGCAAGTTCCTTGTTGATTTTGCCCCAATAACTTGCTTCAGGCTTAACTACGTGATAATTCAGGTTGGTTCTTTTGTGGTCGATGTTCGGGTTATCGCCTACGTAAGTTTCGTCGCGTTCGTTTTCCTTTTCGATGTCGGCAACGTCGTTCTTGTGAAATTTTTTTAAATTACAAATGATATAAATAATTTTTCCTCCAAATATTGTAGATTTTATTTTAGCTAACTTTCTGCGAAAGTGTAGCTCACTACACTTTTTTCAAAAGTTCCGTTCGCCCTGCGGGGCTTCGGTATTAGTTCGGTGCAACTTCGGCGTTGCAATGTTCCTTGAATTTTAAAACTACCGAATACATATTTTGCCCTTGCAGTTCTGACTGTTTGTCTTTAATAAAAGCGTAAAGTTTGTTAAGATTTACGCCTTCCAAAATAGGGTTTTCTACCCGTAAATAACCTGTTACAAACGGAAAATCTGTACGGATTTTATCAAGCGTAACAGGCTCGTTTATCGGCTTTTTAGTGTTTCTTTTTGCTCTTTCTGATTGCACTTTGCTTTTTGAAAGCGGTATCTTGATTGCCGAAAAATAACTTTTTACAGACTTGGTCTCTTCTGCTGTAACAAGGCTTCCGCCGAACATATAATCACAGATTTGCTTAATTAAAATTCCTGCATCGGCATCTTTCAGACAGGAGAAAATGTTGGCGTAAATTGAACGGAAAGCAAAGCGGCGTTCATTACTTGTGGGCGTGTGATTGCCCGCAAGTTCACGCTCTTTATCGGCTTTCAAATCGTCCGAGAGTAGTAATAACATACTCGTTATTTTGTCGGTAGCAAGCTCGTCAAATTCCTTGTCGCGGAACATAAATTCAAGCAGTTTTTTAAGATATTGTCCTGCTTCGGTGTGGGTTAAGTTGCTGATGTTGTCCATATAGGACTTGTAAAAGTTGAATTGTTTAATCAAATATTTTCCTCCGATAATTTTTATTTTGCCGCTTGTTTACCGACTTGCGGCATAAGTCCTTCCATTGATTGTTAGCTTGTATCCATATTAACCTCCAAAATAATTTATATCTTCATCCACGCAAAACAGCGTGGTACGATAGCCAAAAAAAAGGTACAAAAAAGCCGCTGATACGCTCAACGTAATCACCGACTTAACCGTGTTTAGCAACTTCAAATTGCTCTATGGTGGTTAGCCATTCTATTGAATTTTTTGTACGCTAAAATTAACCCTCAACATTATCCGACTTTCGCATCCTCATAGGAATCTCGGATAACTCCGGCTGCGTTTAATTTGCTGTCGTAAAAAATTGTACAACAACAAAAGCCTATCACGGCTCACGATTTTTGCGTACAACAAAAACATCTCGCGTCCAAAATCGCAAGCTAAGGCAGGAACGGTCTCTTTCCGTTCAAAAAAACTTTCTGCGCTTAATGGACAATGCCCCTAACGTCCACCGCAGAACTCTAACCCTATTCTAAGGGTATCATACGAACTCTATCGTATAAGTTTATTATATCATAAATTCCGCAGATGTCAAGAGAAAACAAACATTTGTTTATATTATTTTTTTGTATAATAATGTCTGTTTTATAATTAAAATGTCGAATTTCAAATAAGTAAACCGCCGACGGAATACCGTCGGCGGCTAATGCTATTTTAACCTTTTTAATCTTCTGTTTCGTAGTAGTAGGAATAGTCTATGCCTTTCATAAACATTTCACGGTTATCAATTTCGTCTGTAAGCGCATTGCTGATAAGCGCAAGAATATCAGTATAATCCACAGGACTTTTCTGCATTGCGGTAAGATACGCTCGTTTGTCTATCTTGCTCCAATCTACGCATTTGCGCAAATTCTTTTTCAAAATCAGGTCAAGCCAGATTCTCGTGCTTCTGCCGTTGCCTTCCATAAATGGATGAGCGACATTCATTTCTACATACTTCTTCACAATGTTTTCAATTGTATCTTCCGGCATCTTGTCAATTATTGCAAGATTTTCTTTCAGGTACATTGACGGGGCAAACGCAAAGCCGCCTTTGGCAATGTTCAAGCCGCGAATTTTTCCTGCAAAATCGTAAAGACCGCCGAAGATAAATCCGTGAATTTGTTGTAAACCTTTCGTCGTTCCTACTTCGATTTCGTCTATCAAACCGTTTTCAAACAGTTCGTAAGCCTTTTGTTTGCTCTTTTCATCTAACGTGCTTCCGATTCCCTTTACCCATCTTGAAAAGTTTTCTTTGTTCTTTGCGGGAATAAGGGCGGTAATAAGGGTAACACCGTTTTCATCCACGACGTCGGTAAGGTAAGACTTTCCGTCGTTTGCCTTTAATTTCAGTTGTTTGCAAATTGCAATCAACTGAGTATTTCGACGTTTCATCGTTGCCCAATAAACACGTGGATTACTGCTTTTCGTCAGGGCTTCGGCAATATCCATAGCGCAAAACCACCATTTGGAAGTATCGTCATCCCAAACAGCTCTCACTGGAATATCTTCAAAAAATCTGATTGACGTTTTTAACATAGTAATTAAATCCGTGTGCTTTTTCTCTATTCTACCACAAAAAATAGATTCTTGCAATCTGTTCAAACGCATTTCCAAAGAAGATGTTTTTCTGCGTTTATTGACAATAGACTTAAAAGTATGCTATAATATGTTATAATTTGATAGGTGTATTATGGAATTCTCAAAATTCTGCCTTGAAACAAGGCTAAAGCTCAATTTAAGTCAGGAAATGTTGGCGCGAAAGCTCGACGTTTCTTTTGCTACAATCAACCGCTGGGAGAACGGCAAAGCCCTTCCCCAGAAACTGACCCTATATCGTTTTGAAAAGTTCTGTAAAGAAAACGGTATAGAATTTGTTGCAAAGTTGACTCTTTGAAAATTTTACGTGCGAGGAAATTATTATGGCTACGAGTAAGAAACTTGAAATTATATACTACAACGGACAACCTGACGGTGTGCGTTCTGTCCGTCGTCATCTGTCTACAATTACTACTTATGTAATACCGCGTCCTTTGCTATCGGAAGCAAAGAAGATTTCGGGTATTACAAGACCCGGCATCTATTATCTGATTAATGAGAACGATGAAAATAAAATTGCACAAATCTATATTGGGCAGACGCGCAACGGTGTAACACGCCTTGACGACCATAACCGTTCAAAAGATTTCTGGAATAAGGCGATCATGTTTCTTGCCGACAACAAGACCTTTTCTCTTGATATGATAAGTGGACTTGAAGAATACGCCATTATTAAAGCTCACGAAGCAAAGCGTTATAAGGTCGAAAATTCAGTTAAGCCTAAATATGAGATTGACGAATACGACCTCCCCTCTATCGAGGAAGTATATGATGAAATTCAATTCGTTATGGCAACGCTCGGATATAAGATGAATAACGCAAAGGAAAATAAAGAGCAACGAGATGTTTTCCATACAACACGCAACGGTGTTCAAGCGCAAGGTGTTTATAACGGAGATAAGTTTGAAGTACTTGAAGATTCCGAAATTGATATGTCCCGTCCTTGTCCTTTTGAAACTTTGAAAAAGCAACGTGATACTGCACTCAAAAACGGCGATATTAAATTGGTGAAAGGAAAATACATACTGACTTCATCAATAGAGTTTGCTACGCCGAGCGGAGCTTCAAGTTTTGTACTTGGTGGTAATACAAACGGCTGGACTGAATGGAAAAACAAAGACGGGAAAACGTTGGACGAAATTTATAGGAAACAAAATTAAAAGGTAATTACTATGACAATCAATGATATGCAAAAGCAAACGAATATCAATATTCAAGAAAAGGCTAATCTTATTTGGGAAATTGCCACGCATCTTTCGGGACTTTATAAACCGCACGAATACGGCAAGGTAATTCTACCTATGACTGTATTAAAACGTTTTGACGATGCGCTTGCGCCGACAAAAAAAGCAGTTACTACTCTATATAAAAATTTAAAATCGAAAGACGTTATAGACGTAATACGAAACGAGCTTCTATGTTCCGCTTCACAATACCCTTTCTACAACACAAGCGAATTTGACTTTGCTCGTCTTCTTTCAGAACCTGAAAATATTGCGTCAAACTTTCAAGATTATCTTTTAGGCTTTTCCGATAACATTAAGGATATACTTGCCAACTTTAAGTTCCACAATGAAGTGGATACAATGGTTAAGGGCAAAGTTCTTTATGTTGTCATTCAGGAGTTCAATTCCAAAAAAGCGGAAATGTCGCCAGATAAAATAACCTCTACCGATATGGGTTACATTTTCGAAGACCTCATCAGGAAGTTTTCAGAAAGTTATAACGAGGAAGCGGGAGCGCACTTTACCAGCCGTGATATTATTTATTTGATGACTGAGCTGTTAGTTGCGCCTGAGCGCAAAGAAATAAAAGAAAACGGCTGTACAAAAACGGCTTACGATATGGCAATGGGTACAAGCCAGATGCTCGGATGTTTAACGGAACGTGTTAAAGAACTTAACCCCGAATCTGAACTCACCTGTTTCGGACAGGAATTCAATCCCGAAACTTACGCCATTGCAAAATCTGATATGCTTATTAAAGGCGGTAATGCAAGCGGTATGCTTTATGGCGATACCCTTTCGGAAGACTGCTTTAAAAATTATGAGTTTGACTATATTATTTCCAATCCTCCTTTCGGAATTGATTGGAAGCGTGAAAAAGATGCAGTCGAAAAGGAAGCAAAACTTGGTTATGACGGCAGATTCGGTCCTGGAACTCCTTCTATTTCGGACGGGCAAATGCTTTTCTTGTTAAACGGTGTTAAGAAGTTGAAAGAAGGCGCGGGCAGAATGGCTATTATTCAAAACGGCTCTTCCCTTTTCACAGGTGATGCCGGTAGCGGTCCTTCCGAAATTCGTAAGTACTTGATTAAAAGCGATTTATTGGAAGCAATCATACAGTTGCCTACAGACCTTTTCTACAACACAGGTATAGCCACCTACATCTGGATAGTAAGCAAAAACAAATCCAAAAACCGTCTTGGACAAGTACAGCTTATTGATGCAAGCAAATGCTTTGTAAAACGCAGAAAGAATATCGGTAACAAGCGTGTTGACCTTGACGACAAATGCGTTGATTTAATTGTAAAAGCATATAACGAATTCGACAATAAGTTGTATGAAAAAGGCTCATTGACCGTTGAAAGCAAAAAATTCGATAACGACTTTTTCGGCTATACAAAGGTTGTTGTGGAAACGCCTATTTGCGACGAAAGCGGAAAACCGCTACTCAAAAAAGGAAAACTGCAACCCGATAAGAAAAAGACCGATACGGAAATTATACCTTTACAGGACGATATTGTAGAATATTTTAAAAAGAACATAACGCCATATAATCCTCTTGCCTATATGGACAGTAGCAAAGATAAAGTTGGCTATGAAATTCCTTTTACACGCTTATTCTACAAGTTTGTTGCCCCGCGCAAGAGTGAAGATATATTTGCAGAGTTTAAAGCGTTATCCGAAGAGGAAGCCGAACTAATGAAGGAGATTTTGGGGTAATGATAGTTTGTTTAAAAGGTTGGAATGATAATGCTAACGGAGTAAGGTTAGCGATTTGTAATGACGTTATAGATATAATGATTTGTTATTTCAAAATCGATTATATTAAACAATATCCATTAACTTTACAACATATATCTTGTAGTGAACTTTATTGTCAACACGATTTCCCTTGTACTCATCCCGACAGGTCATTGATTTGTCTTACAGTATTTGATTATGATTGGTGCAAATTTGTTTTTCAGCTAAGCCATGAGCTTTGCCATTGTTCAACTTCACGTAAAAATTTGCCACAAAATATCAAATGGTTTGATGAATTTCTTTGTTGTTTTTCCTCTTGGGTTGTAATTAATCATTATATAAAAAATGTAATGCCAAGTTCTTCTGAAATGTTTGGAAATGTTAAATCTACTCAAGACGCCTTTTATTATTACTACAATTTGCTTTTGAATCAGGATAATCATATTTATGATGTTTTCAATACGGCGGATTTTTTCTCAAAGAATTATGATTCCTATTTAAAAGATGAAAATCTTATAAAACAACACGATATTTATTATTTAAAATTTTATGATGAACTAAATGATGATTTTACAGGACTGTCATTTATAGGTAAACTACATTTAATAGATACAGAACATAATTGTGATATTGCTGGCTATTTAACTAAATTAATAAAATTGTGTAATGATGTTGAAATAAGAACAATTTCTAAAATATGTAAACTTTTTGGTATTAATCTTATTGAAAATAAATAGGTAATTGAAATGAAATATAGCGGAATTGAATGGATAGGCGAAATTCCCAATGATTGGAATTTAATTCAGAATCGGTGGTTGTTTCAAGAGCATTCTGTTAAGGTCGGAGAGAATTCTTCAAAATATCAACTATTATCATTAACTACTGGTGGAGTTAAAGAAAAGGACATTAATTCCTCTGGCGGCAAAGTGCCTGAGTCTTATGATAATTACCAAACTGTTGAAAAAGGTGATATGATTTTCTGCCTTTTTGATTTAGATTGTTCTGCCGTATTTTCTGGATTATCCGAAGTTAACGGTATGATTACATCAGCCTATGATGTTTTAAAACCAAATTGTAATTATTTAAATGAACAATTTGCTGATTTTTGGTTTCAATATGTTTTTTCGAACAGATATTACAAGATTTACTCTAAAAATATCCGCTATACGGTAACAAGTGATACCTTTAAAGGAATTTTAACTCCTATACCATCTTTAAAACAACAAAAGGTAATTGGTTGTTTTCTATCAGAAAAAAGCAAACAAATTGACATTTTAATTGCTAATCAAAATGCGCAAATAGAAAAATTAAAAGAGTATAAGCATTCCATTATTACGGAAGCGGTTACAAAAGGACTTGACCCCACTGTTCCTATGAAAGAAAGTGGTATTGAATGGATAGGTTCTACGCCGTTACATTGGATAAAAATAAGTAATAAGGTGTTATTCAAAAATGTTTCTATTAAAAATCATGGGAATGCTATGGTCTTGTCGTTATATCGTGATTATGGTGTAATTCCCAAAAATTCTCGTGATGATAATTTTAATGTAACATCGCTGGATACAGATAGTTACAAATATGTTCAACCAGATGATTTAGTTATAAATAAAATGAAAGCTTGGTCTGGTTCACTCGCAATATCCGATTATGAGGGTATAGTCAGTCCTGCGTATTATACTTGTAAAGTTAACTACAAATATGTTACCAAGCGTTTTATACACCATTATCTAAGAAATAGACATTTAGTTGCACTTTATGAAATGTATTCAGCTGGATTGCGTACAGGTCAATGGGATTTATCTATTGAAGATTTTCAAAAAATTGAAATAGTCATTCCTTCTACTTTGGAAGAGCAAGATGCAATTGCAAGAGCAATTGACGAAAAGTGCACAAATATTGACCGACTTATTTCTATCAAACAACAAAAAATAGAAAAACTGAACGAATATAAAAAATCATTAATATACGAATATGTTACAGGCAAAAAGGATGTTTGTTCATGGTAGAAAGATTAGTGAAAGAGATTTACACGGGATTGCGTAATCGCTGCTATATTTCCGCTTTGACTACGGCTCTTACCCTACCTGATATTTGCGGTAAAGCGAAGTATCCAAAAGAAAAGACAACATATCGATATAAGCAATGGCTTAACGACTATGTGTGCAGTAAACAATCATTTGGTTTGCAAGCTGATGCAGACACGATATATAATTTGCGGTGTAGTTTATTGCATGATGGTAATCCGAGCATTGATAAACAAAAATGTAAAATTAAAAAGTTTGCTCTAATTGTGCGTGAGAACAGTGCGCATGCTCCTTTGGAATCAAGCAGTTTTGAAGAAAAACCTGACGGTAGCAGAGTGTGCGAATGCTATAACATAAATATCAATTTTTTGTGCGAAAAAATTTGCGAGGCGGCATTAAATTATTACAATGCAAATAAAGAGCTGTTTACTTTTTTTGACTATCGAATTATTAATACCGATGATGAAACAGCTAAAACATTCGGTTTGTCGGAAGAAGCGGCAGAAGAAATGATACGAGTGAAATTATAAAGTGAGTAACAATGAAAAAGAAAAAGAGAGAGAAAAAGCAAAAGATTAAAAAAGAACGCAAGTCTATGTCAAATATGGACAAGTTTATGCTTGTGTTTTTAGCTGTGCTTATAATTTATTTGGCAATAATTTTACCGATAAGATTATGTGCGGTCGCATTCTCTTGGCATTGGTTTGTGTTTGGATTAGTTGCAGTTATAATTCCGTTTGCTTTTATTCATTTTCAGCTCTGTATACAAAAGAAATTTGCTTTTACAGACGAACAAAAGAAAAACGCAAGTGTTGTTACTGTTAAGTACGTACTTTACTTTTGGTTTTTAGATTGTCTTTATATGACAATTTTCAATCAATGGAAAGTTTGGATTTATATTTTAGGTATTATAACGCTTGTAAAAATATTCTATAATTTAGCAATTACGTTTTTGGGAAAGAAGCAAAAGAATATTATTCTGGATATTAGTCTTGTCTTTGACTTTTTGCTTGGAATAGGTTTGACAGTTTATTTAATATATTTAATTCCAGAATCTTTACAAAATTTGCAAACGATTGTGACCACTATTGTTGCGGCAGTTTATGGGGGCTTACTTACTCTTGTCGGCGTTGCGTGGACTATAAGAAAAGGTGATAAAGATAGAAATGATGATTTAAAAAGACGAGATGAAGAAAAAACAGAGGAAGCGAGAAAACAATTTGTTCCTTATGTTAAAATGGCGTATGCAGAAACAGTAGCTGGTTCTGTAAATGCTTCTGCACATAGCAACTTACAATTAAATAATTTAAAAAGCAAAAATTTCTATTCTTTTACTATTAGTAATTTCTATATTAAAAACATATCAAATTCAAATATTATATTGCTTGGTATTTTTATCAACGACAACTATTTTGAATTTTCAAACGATAAATTAGTTGAAAAAGATACGGCTTGCCAAGTACAAACTACTCGAAATTGGGAATATGCAAGTGAAAAGCCGTTAAAAAAACTTACCCTTGTCATCGCAGACGTGCTGGACAATCAGTACGAAATCGATTGTACCTATACTAATAAAACAGAAGGTACTATGGAAGTATTGTCTAACGATGAAAAAGAATATACTGGATTCAGAAGCAAATATAGTGTTTCAAGCGTATCTTTACCTAAGCTCATTTCTAAGGAGAACAAATAAATGGATACATCGGAAAAACGGTTTGAACAGGATATTGAAAGTTTCCTTATAAGTCCGCAGGGCGGATATGAACAATTCTCATATCAGAATCCTAATGGGGAATGGATACATAAATACGTTTATGATAAAGAACGGGCAATTTATTTGGAAGTGCTTGTAAATTTTATTATGCGTACCCAACCCAAAGAATGGGCAAGATATACCCACTACTACGGCAACGATGCGCTCGATAGGTTATACCGCAGATTAGAGGACAGTATTAATCAAAACGGGTTAATCTACGTTTTGCGTAACGGCATCGAAGATATGGGCGTTAAACTTAAAGTATGTTACTTTAAGCCCGAATCTGATTTAAACGTAAACCTTATTGAACTTTATAAGCAAAACGTAGTCGGTTGTACCCGACAGTTTTCCTATTCCACAAAGAACCATAATACAATCGATATGGTGCTTTCCTTAAACGGTATTCCTATTGTCGCACTTGAACTTAAAAATCAGTTTAAGGGACAGAACTACGAAAATGCTATAAGTCAATATCAGGATGACCGCGACCCCAGAGAATTTTGTTTCAAGCTGAACCACCGCTTTCTTGTATACTTTGCCGTTGATTTATATGAAGTTTGGATGGCGACTTCTCTTTCGGGTAAATCAACACGTTTTATACCTTTCAATCAGGGAAGTAACGGTGCTGGCAATACAGGCGGAAAAGGTAATCCGAAAAACGATGACGGATACGCAACGTCCTATCTTTGGGAAACAGTACTTCAAAAAGACGCACTGTTAGATTTAGTTCATCGTTTTATATCTTTTGTTACCGAAAAAGAAAGCATAACCAAAAACGGCGAAACAAAAATTGTTGAAAGAAATAAACTAATCTTCCCACGTTATCATCAATACGACGTTGTAAACAAGGTATTGAAAGACGTAAAAGAAAACGGCGCAGGTAAAAGCTATCTAATTGAACATTCGGCAGGAAGCGGAAAGTCAAATTCTATTGCTTGGATAGCTTACCGCCTTGCGTCATTACACGACTCAAGCAATAATTCAGTTTTTGATACCGTCATTGTAGTTACTAACAGAGTAGTTTTGGATTCGCAGCTTCAGGACACTATAAACAGTTTTGACCATACACCCGGACTTGTAGAAGCTATCGATGACAAAAAGCGTTCACGCGGATTAACTGACGCTATTAACGACAAGAAGCGAATAATTATTTGCACTATACAGAAATTTTTATTTGCATATAAAGATTTTGATAATCTCAAAGGGCGTAAGTTTGCCATTATTATTGATGAAGCTCATCAAGGACAGAGCGGCGAAAGTGCTAAAACTTTGCGTAGAGCTTTGATAGATGAAGAACAAGCTATAAAAGATTATGCTATTGAAGAAGGCGTTGACGAGAACGAAGTTGATTTGGAGGACGAGCTTGTTTCAACGATAATTGCGCAAGGAAAACATAGAAACCAATCTTTCTTTGCTTTTACCGCCACGCCTAAAAACAAAACGCTTGAATTGTTCGGAACGCCAAATCCACTAACAGGGAAAACCGAACCTTTTCATATTTATTCCATGCGTCAAGCTATTGAGGAAGGATTTATACTTGACGTACTTGCAAGTTATACTACGATTAAAGAGCTTTTCAAACTTGTGAAAATATCGGAAGATAATCCCGAATTGGTGGAAGGCCCTGCACTTCGCGCATTGATTAAGTATTATAAGCAACACGGCTTTACCATTGCACAGAAAACCGAAATGATTATGACGAACTTCCTTGAGAACGGAAGATTTCAGATTAACGGAAAGGGCAAAGCTATGGTTATTGCGGATAGCCGCGCCAATGCTGTAAGGTATTATTTTGCGATTAAAGATTATTTGAAGGAACATCCTGAAGCAAGTAAGGACTGCGGTGTTTTAGTTGCATTTTCGGGTACGGTTAAACTTGATGATAAAGAATATACCGAAGCGGGAATGAACTATGACGAATACGGTTATTCTCTTTCAACAGATAAAAAGTTCCGTAAAGCCTTTCATAGTGATAAGTTTAATATTCTTGTTGTCGCAAACAAATATCAAACAGGCTTTGACGAGCCTTTACTTCACTCAATGTATGTTGATAAGAAATTAAAAGGCGTAAATGCTGTTCAGACATTATCACGACTTAATCGTACTTGCAAAGATAAAACAAGCACATTCGTTCTTGATTTTGAAAATACAGACGATGAAATAAAGCGATATTTCCAAGACTTTTATGAAGCCACGTTGCTTAAAGGCAGAACGGATTATAATCGTGTTTATGATTTGCGTACAAAGATTAAGCCTTTCTTACTTTATAATAGCGAAGATGTTGAAAGATTCCATACCCTTATGACTAGTCTTTCGGGCAAAAAGCAGGACGAAACAGCGTTGGGAAGATTGAGCGGAATTATAAAGCCGATTGTTGACAGGTACTGCGAATTAAACGAGAATGACAGATTTGCTGCACGAATGGCGTTACGTAGTTTCAATAATGCTTATTCGTATATTACACAGTTAATACGCCTTCACGATAGCGAGCTTTTTAAGGAATATCTTTTTACTTCTCACCTTGTAAGACTTCTTCCGCCCGCAGAAAAGGTTTTTATTGATATTGATGATAAAATAAAATTAGAATATGCGGCATTAAAAGAAACCTTTAAAGGAGCAATCATATTGGATAAAAAATCTGTTGACCTTGTTCCTAGTGGAGAAACAACTAAAAAGAGAGTCAATAAAAAGGATACTTTGCAAAGTATTATCGACAAAGTAAATGAGCGTTTCGAAGGTAACTTTACTGATTCGGATACAGTTATTATTAAGAGCATATATGAAATGTTTATGAGCGATTCCGAAGTTAAAAAGTATAAGAGATACGCTAAGGACAACAATCCGGAAATCTTTATTAAGAGTTTGTTTCCGGATAAGTTCCGTGCAATCGCTACACGTTGTTTTATGGAAAACAATGATTCGTTTCAAAAGTTGTTTAACGACCCTGAATTCTATTCAAAAGTAATGGAAGAAATGGCGAAAGAATTATATAAGAGTTTAAGAAAAGATTAAATATGAAACGAAATCGGGACTTTTGCCCCGATTTTCTTTCATAAAAGTTATACATTTTTGGGAGCTACGCTAAATTTGGGAGTATTACTCCCAAATATCAGCAACTAAGACATTGTGGAAATTGGGAGTTACTCCCAAATCAGCATAGAATGACGGACAAAATCCGTCATTCAAAAATTGTGCGATAAAATTTGCAAAATCAAGTTAAAAAATACCCCCAAACGACGTAAAATCATTTGGGAGCAATATGGGAGTTAAAAATTGAAAATCATCGAAATTAGCAGATATTGTGGTATTATTTGTTTGCTAACCACTACATATTGTGGTTAATAAATTCGTCTTTAAGCCTCTGACTCCGTCATTCGTTGGTTCGAATCCAGCTACCCCAGCCAATCGGAACTGATACGAACACCCTCGTATCAGTTCTTTTTTATGTCTTAATACGCCACTTGATTAGCCTTTCGGGCTGCGGTGGTAGCACAGTTCTCGTAAAAGTCAATCTTGTTGCGAAAGTAGCACTTAAAATTTTAATAATAACTTTTCATGCCCAGCGGAAACGTTGGGCTTTTTTCATGCCCTTAAATGCACTACTTTCGCCCCTGCGTTGACTTTTACGACTGCATCACAATATCTGCGCGATTATCCCCGAACGGTGCTACTGTTCGCCTTGCCGAAAGGCTAATAAATCAAGGAGGCATGAAAAATGCAAAAAGAAACAGTTGTAACCTTTGAGAACAAAAGAAAGTTCTTCCTTTCAGAGTTCTCATACTTCGACGGAGAATACGAAGTTACGTTCAATATCATTGACGTGAATTTTGACCGTCAGACCATTACCGTTGCCATCAGTCGATGCGGACGTATCAGTCAAGACACCTTCAACCTGTTACGCGATAAAGACGGTAAGTTGTATTTCGAGTACGGATTGTTCTACGAAAACAAAATCGGACTTGACGATTTCGAGCAGATCGAGGAGGACGAAGAATGAACAGAATCGCAATGGTTATAGGCTCATGGGGTTCGTACAACGAATGTAACGAACGTGCATTAGGTAGCCAATGGCTTGACTTTGACGACTTCAACGATTGGGACGAAATCGTAGAAGAACTTAAGCGAGAAGGCTTTGAGCTGAACGGCATCGACGAAGAACTGTTTGTACAGGACATTGAGGGCGTTCCGACTTCAAGCATCGATTGGGATAACACGCACCCCAAAGAGATATTTGAGCTTATGAAAAAGTCCGGC
>CAJUOP010000004.1 GCA_910588465.1 uncultured Christensenellaceae bacterium
GTTTGTATTCGTTTGATTTATCTTACTTTATATATTCTTTTTTAATTTCGCTACGTTAAATTATTGTTTATCGTACAATCATTATATCACGAAAAATGGAAGAACGCAACCGATTGAATTTTGCGGGAAATATAAAACATATCTATATCTCACTAGGCTACGAGTAGCCTAATTCGTCCACGAAAAAAAGTACAGAAAAGGCACAGCTTAACGCTATGCCTAAATCTTTTTATTTGCATTCTATTAAATTCCTTATGGGAATTACCCTAAAGCCGCGCGCAGTTTATTTCCGTTTAAAATCCGTCACATTCCCTGCAACTCGTAAGATTCGTCGTCCGCAATTCCCTCGGGAAGCGTTACCGTACCGTTGAACAGCTTTAACTCTACGCCGCCCTTTACGTTGACGTCCGCCTTCACGGAAGAGCCCTGAGCCGATACTTCCGTCGCGGCGGTAATGTTTACGTTCACGCCCGCCTGCACAAACTTTCCGCTCTCGTCGAACGAAAGGTAAATGGCAATCTCGGAAGCGCCGAAGTCCATCCCTTCTACGGGAATCGGAAGCTGAACGTCCGAATCCTCAATCGCGCCCAAAATAAACTCTTTACCCGCACTGATTTTAATTTTCAATCCCGAGGACTGATCGAGAGAAACGGTAAAGCCCGCTTCCGCCAACGCGGAAATAACGGTGCCGAGATTCATCTCCACGTCTACGCCGCCCGAAATTCCTCCGTCGGGAAGCTCCGTTTCCGCATCGTCGATCACAGTGAACGCACCGCCGATTCCGCCGATCACCGCGTCGATCACGTCGTCGAACGAAAGTTTGATTTTTTGGTCGCGCTCGGTTCCCTCGGCGGCAATGTGCGCGTCGAGGTACAGATATTCGCTGTCCTGATAAATGTTTGCGCTCATCTCCGATTTGCTGGAAGTATCTTTTCCCGCTGCAGACTGGTTTACATTGGCATTCACGCTTACGTCGCCCTTGCCCGTGGCAGAGAACGCTTCGCCCTCGGGAGCAATTACAAGCCGGTAATTCGCCTCAACACCGCCGTCCGCTTTCATTTGGGAAACCGTCTGCGAATTTGCCGATACCGAATAGTTCATGCTGAACGAAAGATCCGCCTTTAACTCGAAGCCGAACTTGAAGTCCTCCGCCGAAGGATCGCCGAACGCCTTATCCAGCTCGATGTTTTTTACCGCTTCCGCGGCTTCCGCCGCCGTCGCTTCTTTGTAATCGCCTTTAATTACCCCTACGTTGTTGCCCTTGTCGCAGCCGGCAAAAGCCACCAACGAGCCCGCAAGCAGAATGCTTGCTACCGCCAAAACCGTTTTTTTCATATGATACCCTCCTATTTTTAACGTTCTTTTCCCGAACGCTTTGTAATATTCTATCCTTAACTTTTCGAAATGTCAAGAATTTAATAGGGTTTTTGTAAAAAAAATCGACATTTTTCGCCTCAGTCGGACAAAATCCGAGCCTCTGAGCGGCTAAAATATATCGTGCGCCACGGGCGTGTAAAACAGCCGTTCGGCATCCATTTCGGAACGCGCCTCCGCAAGCACCCACATCAGCTTTGCAACCACCGCTTCCAGCGTCATGCTCCGAGCTTCCAGCACGTTTCCGCAATCGAGCAGCTTTCTGCCCACCTCGTACTTATCGAGCGCGCTGCCCTCCCGCTCTACCTGCGTGGTACATACCACGGTTTTCCCCCGTGCGATAAATTCTTTTAATTTCAGAAAAAATCCGTCGTTTTCATAATTCGGAAGCCCGCCCGAGCCGAACGACTCGATCACCAGACCGTCGCAATGATCTGCCAAATAGTCGAAAATATCGGGGGAAATTCCGGGAATCATTTTCAGCACGAACACGTTCGGGTTCATTACACTGTAAAAAACGGGCGCGCCGATCGGCTTATCCTCTCTGATATAATAAAAAGGCTTTCCGTCCCGCATTACGGCAATATCGGGGAAGTCGATGCTCGAAAAGGCATTATAGCTGCGCGTACGCGTCTTTTTTGCGCGCGTGCCCAAAATCACGTTGCCGTCGAATACGATATGAACGCCGCTCGCGCCGTCGTCCACGCAATAAAAGAACGCGTCGGCAAGGTTTCGGCGGGCGTCCGTATCGCGCAGATACGCCGATTTTTGCGAACCTGTCAGCACAATCGGCTTGGGAGAATTCTGAATCAGATAAGAGAGCGCCGCCGCCGTGTACGCCATGGTGTCCGTACCGTGCGTCACCACAAAGCCGTCGTATTTTTCATAGTTTTCCCGAATAATGCGGGCGATTTCCAGCCAGTGCGAAAAATAGACGTTCGTACTGTCCACGTTAAACGGCTGCACGGTATCCGCAACGCACACCTGCGCGATTTCGGGCACGCAGTCCAACAGCTCGCGCGAGGTGAGCGCGGGCGCAAGTCCCGCACCCGAATTTTTAGAGGCGATCGTTCCGCCTGTTGCGATCATTAAAATCCGTTTCATACTTTATCTCAACTTATTGCGGAATAACTCCGCCGTATCCTCGCTTATCCCGCAAGGCTCTCCGCGCACGGCGGAAAGCACCGCCTTCGCTTTTTGCTTTGCCTGTGCTCCGTAAAAGAGCGCGCACCCCTCTGCCCGCGCAAGCCGCTCCTGCCCGTCCTGCCCGTCCGCGCAAATAAACGTCTCTGCGCCGTAAGCGCGAAGCTCCCGCTCCGTTTCCTGCGAATAGGGCGGGCAGTCCTCCGCGACCAAGATCCTACGGAAGCGCGTGTAGCGCTTGCCATCGTACTTCAACCCGCCGAACTCCGTACAGGGCATCCCGCCAAAGACCGGTCTGCGCTCCCCGTAAGCGGCTTCCACGCGCTTGATAAGGCGCATATCGTAGGGCGCGTCCTGCGCTTCGCACGAAAGCGTCCGTTCGACGCGGGCAAGCTGCAAACGACTGCGCGCCCCCACGGGAGCAAGCACCAGCCCCCCCGCCGAACAAGTACGCTCCGACAGATACCAGTATACCCTGTCCGAAATATTCTCATCCTCGATAAACCGCAATGCGGCAAACAGATACACTCCGCGCGCTCCTTGTCCTTCGTCAATACAAAAAGCGGTGAAACACCGCTTTTTATGTTATTCTTCCTTGTTCTGTTCCTCTTGCACGGGAACCTCCGTAAGTTCGACAGGTGCCTGCTGCTGCGCTTCCTGCAATTTTTTCGCCTTGTATTTGGGCGCGTCGAGCATAAACACGGCAAGCGCCGCAAGAAAGAAAACAAGCACAAACGCGGCGATCGCAACAAAAACGACGTTCGTTTCGCCGTCCCGCCGCAGCTCTTCCTGATTGGCAAACACGCGCGAATTGTCCCTGTAAATCTGCGCGGAAACCTCCGCCAGCATTTCCGCTTTTTCCGAAATCAAATTAAATTGCTTTTTCACCGATGCGGAAAACTCGGTGATATTCGCCTCGGTCAGCTGGGTAAGCTGATATTTCAGCTGTTCGTTTCTCGTAACGAACTTCGAATAATTTTGCAACAGGTCGGAAACCGACTGAATATTGATCACCCATTTGTTAGGATCGTCGCCCGTGCTTCCGCTCGTATCGTCCTGTGCGGCGAGCATTAACGCCGCCTGCGGCGTGGTGGGAGCGTCGATTCCCCCGCCCATGGTTTTAATCGCCTCTTCCAGAGCCTTCATCTGCAAATCGTTATACGAGATTTCTTCCTGAATCTCCGATTTTCTCTTAGCAACGTCGCTTACGGCAACATAGCCGCAGCGTTCAAGCTCCGTTTCGATCGTCTTTTTCGTTACGTCGCCGTACACCGTTTCGATTTCCGCACGGATATTTTTCAATGTTTTTCCGTTGACCCGATACGTTTCGTGGTACAAAGCGCTCCACTTGTCCACTTCACCGAGCAGCTTGGACTTTTGGTCCGCAAGCGATTGCAGCTGTTTTTCGAAGGGCATTGCGTCGAATACGGCAACGTCTACTAAATAGGAGACGGACTGCGCGGAATCGTTGATTCGCTCCACAAACGTCTGCGAGATCGCCGAAGCAAAGCGCGAGGCTTTCGCATAGTCGGAAAAATACCGTCCCTTCAAATAGAGGGAATATTTCCCCGTATAGAGCTTGGTTTCCTCGTCCATTTCGGCAACGAACGTAACCGCTTCTTCGCGCAACAGCTTGTCCACGTCCAGACCCTTTAAATCCTCGTCCGCGGCAACGATTTCTTTCAGCGAAGCGTTGGAAAGGATGTCGTGATAGAGGAAGGGCGCTCCGTTCGGATATTTCTGCGCTTCGCTCAAAGGATAAATCACCTGAAAGTCCCCGCGGTAAGTCACCTTGCGCGGATTCAATACCAGCGCGATCAAAAGAACCGCCACGATCGTCACCAGCGCGGACGCGCCGAGCACGTACCAGATCCGTTTAAAAACAATGCGGCATATTTCGCCCAGTGTCAAGCCATTTTCCGTTTCGTTATCCATTCTGCCATTCCTCCGTATTTGTCTTTATTATAATGTTTTTCCCAACGTTCGTCAACCGTTGCCGCAATATTTTAAAATATTTTCATATAAAAAGTCCGTGCGCAGACTGCGCACGGACTTTATCAAAGCTTTTACCAAATCACGATCGAGTCGATGCTCGTTTCGCCCTTGCACACGATTTCTACGGTATGTTCGCCTTCCTCGAACTCCTCGCTTACGAATCCCGCAACGATATCGCCGTTCGGCTCGGCAAGCTCGACCGAATCCACCCTGTCTCCGTCGATATAAACCTTATAGTCGATATCGAACGCGGAGGAAGAGAGAATCGCCAGCCTTTTTCCCGTAAAGGTAAATTCCAGCTTCGCCTTTTTTTCGCCCACAAACACGTGACCGAACGACGACGGCTTCTGCTCCACGCGCCAATCGCCCTTAAAGGTGAGCATATCGTCGTCGGGAGAAATCAGCTTTCCGTTTAAAACCGAATGCGATTCGGAGAAGCGAATTTCGGAAATGATCAAAAACTTATTGCCCGAAACGTTGTAGGTCGTATCCGTCACGTAAAGGTTAAAGTAACGGAAGGTCGTCAACTCGAATTGCGCAACAACGCTCTTGCTGCCGTCCGCGTAATCGGAATAGCTGCCGACCGTTCTCCAATCGGTGCCGTTGTCACTTACCGAAAGCGTAAACACCTTAGGCGCACCGGGCTGCGTATTTCTGCTGATCACCGTCATGGAGTTTGCGGCGATCGGTCTGCCCATATCGATGATCACGGCAACGGGCTGATTGTTCACGCCCGTATTCGAATGGTAATACGTTCCCGAGTTTCCGTCGAACATATTTTCGGGCTTGCCTTCCCAGCCGTACTTTAAATCGCTTAAAAGCTTTACTTCGTACTCTTCGCCGTCGCCCGCCTTGTCGTACGTGCTGTACTCCGTCTCGTCCATGTACGAATAGGAATACTCTCTCAGATACTCGTAGTCGGGTTCGAAATCCTCCACGGTGAATTCGTAATCGCTTCTGTAAGCGCTTGCGTAAGATACCGAAACGCGTTCGGGCGCATAGCCCACCACGTTGTTGTTTTCGTCCAGAATCCCCTGCTCGGGAATAAACTTGCCCCAGCCTAAGCCGATATAACTGCTCAGTTTGTTTACGCGGCGGTCGCATTTCATTACCGCTTTAAAGTAAACCCACGAACCCGCTTCCAGCGTATAATCCTCGTAAGGGCACGCTTCCACAAAATTGGCACCGTTCATAAAATAGTTGCCCGTTCCCATCTGCTTGTCGCGGTCGGTTACGCTGGCTCCGACTAAATGATATTCTTTGCCGTCCAAAGATGCGTACAGCGCAATATCCCAGCGCCCTCTCAGCGCAATGCGGTACTTCCCTTCTTCCTCGGCGTACAGTTTTCCTTTTACTTCCACCACCGTATTGTCGGGTGCGGGATTTTCATAGGTATACCATACGTCGGTATTGCTGTTTTGCAAAGCGTTGATACTGTCGCCCGAAACCACGCTCGCACCCGCATAACCGCTTTCGTAAGCCGCCGTAGCACTGGCAGGTACGCTCCCCGCCTCATACGTATAGGTGGAACGCTCCAAAGTGTACTTGTTCATCTCGTGCGACTGCTCGAATTCGAGAAGAAGCTCGATGTCCTGCACGTCGAAAATGTTTCCTTCCGTCTTGGTGACTTCCAGCGTCACTTTGATCTTTCCCGAACGGGAATTGCTATCCGGCGTAAACGTATAAATATAATCATTGTCCGTCTTTGCGATATTGCCGTGCTCGGGCTGAGATACGCTCTTTACTTTATAAGTAAAGCCGCGCGGTAAAATTACGCTTCCGCTTACATATTGTCCGCCCTCCGTCTTATAAGGCGAAAGATCTACCGTAAACGGCTCGCCGTACTTAATTTTATAGGGGCGCATCGTTTGCACTTCGCGCGTTTCGCCGTCGTAAACGAACGTTCTGCCCGTCTGATATACGGAAGCCGCAGGTACGAACATCGGATAGTTTTTGGAAGCCGCGTTGTCGAGAACCGTACCCGAAACAGGATATCCGATCAGTTCGTTATAATAATAGGTCATGTCATAATGCGTCACGTTCATGCACGCGTTAAACCAGGTATCCACCGACTGTCCGCCCGAATTTTTCGTCATGGCGATAAACGCGTCCTGTCCGAAGTTGTGCAGCAGGTTCGCATAAATCGCCAAACCGTATTTCCCGTTGCTGTACAGCCCTTCCGTCACCTGACTGAGCGCCCAGCTCGCGCAGGTGTACTGGTTCCAGCCCGAAAGACCGAAAGCGCCGTAGTTGCCCATTCCGCGCGCCGAAGAAATTTTGGTAAACAGACTGTACGAAACCAGCGTAAGCGCGTTGTTTGTAACCTCGCCGCCCGAACCTACGCCGTAGCCCTGGAAGTTATGGTTGTATTCGTGCAGATTCCCCCAGGCTCCGCTCGTCGTGATCGAATTATAGTTAAGCGAATTGGACATCCAGCCCGAAGGACAGTTCACCGCCCCCTGTCCGGGAAACGCCACCGCGGCGCCCGCCGCCACGAACGGATCGTACAAAAATACGATTCCCTGTCTGCTGCGCTGCGTAGATACGAGCGAAATCTTTTCCCAGAGCACCGCCGCCTTATACAGATTGTCAAAATCGAACGCTTTGGCGTATTTCAACGGTCCCGAATGAAGCACGCCGTATTCCCACACTTCCAGATCGAAGTAAGGCGCGGTAGAAGCGGCGTTCTCCTCGAACTCTTCGGGCGTGGTATAACCGTGAATTAAGTGACGGTAACGCACCGCGCCGGAAATGGTCGCAGAGAACGTCACGGCCTCGTTGCGCACGTAAATAGGCCCGCCCCAGAAAGAACCGATATACGCCGTATACACGCCGCGGGACTCGTCGTACTCCGCCGTAGTTTTATCTACGTTCAGGGTGTTCATAATAACGGGCATGCGCTGCATCTGGTTTTTCGCCTGCCAGATATTGTTCGCCTTGCCGTTATACAGCGCCTGACCGATATGAACTTGTACCCCCCCCGTGGCGTCCATATCCTCCGCGGTCATCTCGAATTTTATCACCTCGCCCGCGGGAGCGTACAAACCGGTAATTCCGTAACCGGTATACCCGCGCGGACGCCAGGTGATTTTTTTGATAATTGCCTGTTCGGTATCGGCAACGTCGCCCTCGTACATACCGACCGCCGCGGTATGCTTATAAAGCGTTTTGCCCGTATCTTCGCCGTTTAAATATAATTTTCCGTCGGCGCCGATTTTGTTGTATGTATTCTTGGGGAATCCGTCCGAACCGATCCGCGTGTTAACGGAGCTGAGCACCCAGCTTTCGGAAATCAACGCGTTGCGCGCCGCAATTTTCTCGGCGGAAGTGCCGATCACGCTTTTCAGCGTATAACCGTATTTGGGATATTCGGGAAGCCCCTCGTCGTAAGTCCTATCGGGAATGCGGCGTTCCGCCGTGCCGAGATATTCCGCGGAATAGCCCACCAGCGTTTTCGAGCCGTAGGGATTTGTAAAAATCTCGTCGTTCGAGCCCCCGCAGGCGGTAAGCACGATGCCCGCCGCAAGCGTAAGGCACATACACCCGACCAATGCGGCAACGCTTTTCATCGTATGTCTTTTAAAAAATTTCTTTTTTGCCATGAGTTTCCTCCAAAAAATTTCCGAACGTATTTTATCATAAAACAAACTCTTTGGCAACTTTTTTCGCGATTTTCGGGAATGATTTTATTTTACGAGGCAATTTTTACAATATATTATAAAAAAACGGTTTATCCGATAAGACAAACCGTTTTTTTAAATCAGAGGTTATGCGCCCGCGCACTCGATGACGAACTTCTGCCCGTTCGGAAGTTTTAAACTCAATCGTCCGTTTGCATTTTCCGTCTCGCCCTCGAAGCAGATATTCAGCATCGCTTCGATTTCTTCCACAAACTCTTCCAACGCTACTTCTTTACATTTCATAACTGTTTTCTCCTATTCGATTTTCTGACGTAATGCTTTTATCGACAGGCTAATTATAACCGACAAAATTTGTCGAATTATTATGTGTTTGTGCGAAATTTGACGGAAAAGGACGAAAATAAAAACGAATTCGCCGAAATATTCGAAAATTCCCGTAAAAAACCGAAAATTTGCACTTGACACCGCCCGCATTTTTGAATATAATATAATGGTACATATAAATCGGTACGTTGCTAATAATAAAAGCCCAAACAATTTTATATTTGCAGGAATCGCCTAGCGGTAAGCTCAAGCTTCCCAAGCTGATTCCGGCGGGGGCGTTGCGCAGCCGCCGAGCCGCTTGCGGCGAAGGCACTGCCGTTTCCCAAACGGGAGGCGAACCCGCCCAAACAATTTTATACTTTGCAGGAATCGCCTAGCGGTATGGCGTCAGCTTCCCAAGCTGATTCTGGCGGGTTCGACTCCCGTTTCCTGCTCCACACAAAGAAACCGCTCCCACAGGAGCGGTTTCTTTTTCGTTATTTCCCGAGCAGATAGCTTAATAAATAAGTCCGCACAAACCGTAGTTTTGCCAAAAATCGCTTTTTTCGGGGCAAATTCATAAATTAAGAAAGCGGCAAAAATTGCTTGACAGATTAAATTTTATCATATATCATTGTGAGGTCAATGCCAAAAAACAGGAGGATTTATGAAATCAACTACGAAACGCATTGTAACGGGAGGACTTGCAGCAGCATACGCATTCACGCTTTTTGCGGGGATGCCGCACGTGTTGACTTCGGCAAACGCAGCCGATGCAAACACGGGGACCAAGGCATTTACGTATTTCTACGATAATCTTACCGCGACCGATCCGAACGGCAACGAAGTAGAATATACGCTTGCCAAAAAATTCTATGACGTATTCGACGAATTAAATCGCTCGGGCGACTTGAAAGACGGCATCGTGGATTATACGTTGGATAAAGTGCTCACATCATCGCAGATCCAAAACTACGTATTAAACGGCGACGCAACCGTTCCGAAAGCATTCGGCGCCGCGCGCGACGCATTTTTAACCGACCATCCGGAAATTTTCTATATCGACTTTTACAAGCTGACGGTTTCCGCGGCGCGTTCGAACGGCAAATATACCGCCTTTATCGACAGCGGACGCGAAGCGAACGCCTATCACGACGGCGGCTTTGCCTCCGAATCGGCGGTAAACGCGGCGATCGCGGAATTCAACGCGGAAGTGAACAGAATCGCGGACGCCGCGGTAAAATACGCCAACGCCGACACCTACGGCACGGATAAGCAGGTATTGCAGGCGAGATATGTAAACGAAACGCTTGCCAAAACCGTGGAATACGACTACGGCTCCTACGACGATTTTATAGAGAACGGCACCGCCTCGGCGGCGTCGGTAAGCACGGCTTACGGCGCGCTGATCCATAAGACGGCGGTTTGCGGCGGATTCGCTTCGGCATATAAGACGATCATGGACCGCTTGGAGATCCCCTGTATTATCGTAAACGGCTTCGGATTATCTCAGGACGAATCGGGCAACATTTCGCAAAGAACGGTAATGCACGCCTGGAACTATATCCGCTTGAACGACCCCGCAGAGGAAGGCGCAAAATCGATTGCCACGCGCGAGGCGAACGCGCAATGGTATGCGGTGGACGTTACGTGGAACAACACGGGCAACCGCTTTAATCCCACCTCGGGCGCAAACTACAACAAGTATATGAACATGGGTTCCCTTTCGGCAACCAAAGATCATATCACGGACGGAGAAATTTCCTCTTCGGGCTATAAACTGAAATATCCAGAGCTTGCCCCCTTCAACTACGGCTGCAACACCAACTCCGAAGGCTTGTCTCATACCTCGAAGTACGAACCGGTTTCCGATGCGGTAGACCAGAACGGAAACGAAATCATGCAAAAACACGAGACGTTCAGCTACAACGGGAAAAGCGCCGTTCGCCTTATGGAAGAAGATAACTTATACTTAGCGATTCGTTTTGCCGATTTGGACGTGAACAATAATTTAAAATGGACGGTATGGATCGCCGTAGGCGCGTTTTACAAACATTACGGATATGCGGATTTATTTGACGACGGACATCAAACCCAATATATCACGAATGCCTCCATTCTCTATACTCAGCTGGCGGTGATCGACGTAAAGCCCGATCTTAACTATAACCCCGATTTCTCCGATAGCCAGCCCACACCGGGCATTCCGAATTACTGCTACGATTACGACAATCAACCCGGCGACCACATATCCGCACTTTCGGGGATATTCGAAAACGAAGCGTACGGCACCTACGTTCCCGCGCCCTACGTAAGATCGGCGAATATTTCCTATCAGAGCGAGCAAACGATCGACGACGGAATGCGCGACATGAGCATTACCGACAGGGTGGTCATGGACGAAAAGCACGCACAGGTTTACGAAATCACCTATGAAGAGCCCTTGCACGTATTAGACGAGAGCAAGCCCATCGGCATCTTCTTCACGTCCAAACACAAGAACGCGCAGGAATACGCGAAGCTGCTTCCCGTCAGCGGAAACACTTTGGTAGAGCTTGTAGACGATTACACGCTGCGCTTTAAATTCATGCCCAGCCTTATGTACGAACACAACGGGGAATTGTATACGTTCACGTTTACCAACGTCGGCTCGGCGAAGGAAAGAATAAGACCCAAGCGTGACGCGAACGGTCAAATCATTCACGATGAAAACGGAAACGTAGTTACGGAAACCTATACTTCGGATAAAATTCCCAATACGGTAAGCTATGCCTTCTCGCGCGTGACCTACGCCTGCCCCAAATACTTCGGCTACGACGGCAGACTTTACGTGCAGTGCTGCGCCCAGCCCACGCTGGTAGACAACTCCGACCTTTCGGCAATGGACTTTAAAGACGAGGACGGCAACAGCACGTTCAGCGAACAGGAAAGAAGCCAGATGATGCTCGTGGTAAACTCCGTCGATCCCCAGACAAAAGATACGATGCTCGACGATATCAGCGAACACGAGGGCATCAATATCAACAAAGAAGATATCAAAACGAGTGAAACGTACGATATCAAATTGCAGATGTGCAACAAGTACCCCACCATTCCGGACAAGAGCTACGTTAAAATAGCACTCGGGTTCCCCGAAGGGTACGGTCCCGACGACGAAGGCGTTACGTTTAAGCTCTTCCACCGCAAGCACATCAAAGACGACGAATACATCATCGAAGAGATCCCCTGCGTGGTAACGAAGTTCGGTATCGTGGCGACGGTGAACAGCTTTTCTCCTTACATGGTTGCGGTTGTCGACGCCGACAAGGCTTCCGACAGCAAGACGGTTTACGCCAGCATCGAAGGCAAGGGCGGAAAGCTTACCCTCGAGGACGGCAAGATTCTCTCGCTGAAAGCGGGCGAAAGCCACTCGTATACGATTCAACCCGATGCAGGCTATCAGATTTACAGCGTTACCCTGAACGGAACGAACGTGACCGACCGCGTAAAGGACGGAAAGCTGAACGTAACGTTCGAGGAATTGAAGGCGAATAACGAAATCGAAATTAAGTACATTTCGAACGCGGCGGCGCAGCGCTACGCGGATAAGGGCGTGGAAATCGTAGACCCCGTTAAAATCGTCCTCCCCGTAAACGACGGATTCTTTACCGACGCCGTAACAAAGAGCAACACAATGCTCATCGTAGGGCTTTCCATTATGGCGGCGGTCGTGGTTGCCGCGGGCATCACGGTTGCGATCGTTTTGATGAAAGTAAAGAACAACAAGAAAAAAGCGTAAGCCGAACGGCTGAAAAAGCGGCGAATACCTTTTCGGTATTCGCCGCTTTTACTGTTATGTTGAATGAAAAAAACCGTCCCTGCGCTTCGGAACAGCAATTTTGTGTCATTCAGAGGCTTGCCGAAGAATCCCGTGAACGAAGTCCGACCGTTCCTCCGCGGGCTTTTTCGCCCCGTAATGGGGCTCAGTATGACAGGGCGCTCACTCACAATAGTTGGGTGAGGAACGGATCGATATTGTTTTCCTGCTTTGTTTGACGATTCTCCCTTTACGGCGAATACCTTCGGCGTTACCGTCCGCATGGAGTGTTTTTGCACCCCTCAGGAATACAGCTCGAAATAGTTATTATTATCGAACGGCACCTCGACGGCAACCGTTTTCCCCGCACGGGAAACCGTAAACTCCACCGTAAAGCCCTTTCTTACGTTGAACATTAAATTCGAAACCTGAAATCCCCGTGTGACCGACTTTTGCGCGACAACGTTTCCGCTGCCGTCCGTAATTTTTACGGCGCAGAGCACGTCGCCCTGCTGCAATTTTCCCGAAGCCGCCTTGCCCGCAGAGACGGACTGCACCACTACGCTTTCCGTCTTGTAATACTTCTGCTCGGGCTCGTAATAAACGCCCTTGCCCTGCTGCGCGCTCGTGGTAATGCCAAGCATGGCGCGCTGGGCGCCCTTGCAGCCCGAGGGCGCGTTGTCGATAATATTCCGCGCCACGGACAGCGCGAGGTTGGCGGGGATCGCATAGCCGAAATCGTCTATCCTGCCGCCGTTGTCGTCCGTTTCCGCCTTGGCGTTTACAATGCCGATCAGCTCGCCGTTGGCGTTGAACAGTCCGCCGCCCGAATTACCGTGGTTCACCGCCGCGTCCGTGCGGATCTCCAAAAGGCTGAGCATCCGCTTTTCGTCCGAAGAGAGAATGTCGATATATTCGGCGTCCACGCTCACGACGCCCTCGGTAACGGAAATGCCGTCGCCCTCGGGATTGCCGATCGCATACGCGCGTTCGCCCACGGTAAGTGAATCCGAATCCGCGGCCGTAACCGCCTGCGCGGCGCTCTCCTTTAACACCGTGCTGCCGGATACGGCAAGCACCGCAATATCGTAATCCATCGCTCCGCCCACGTAGGTCGCCGAAATTTCTCCGCTTTCGCCCTCTCCGCCGTACAAATACACGGAAATCCTGTCGCTGATATGCGGAACGCTCTCGGTGCCCGTGCTGTCTTTATCGTACACCACGTGGTAGTTGGTAATAATATAGGCGTTGCCCGCGGCTCTATCGCAGGAATAAATCACGCCCGCGCCGCCGCTCGCGTAATCCTTGGTGGAATAGCCGTTTTTGTGCGTGGAAATGCTCCGCACGCTCACCGCGGAACGCAAAGCGGAATTAACGGAAGCGGTGCCGTCCGGTACGGAAAGCGCGTAATCGGACAAAAAGTCGAGATAGCTCCCCGTATAGCCGTCGGCTTTCGCCTCCTCGTACATCAGCCGCGCCTGCGAGCTCTGCTGCCCCCGCTCGGAGAGCCACTGTCCCTCGCTGCCCGTATAGCCCAGCTCGGTCGCCACCTCGTAGGGGTTTGCCGTGCCGTCCGCCGCGGGCAGATCGAACCAATCGCAGCCGACAAGCGCCGTGCACGCCGCGCCCGCCAGCACGAGCGAAAGCGCCGCCGCCAATCTTTTCTTTTTCATAACTCGCTCCTTAACGCGTAACCGAATTTATTATACATTATAATAAACGCAAACGAAAACCGTTCAATCACGTTTTTGTGAAAAACGGATGAAAGTTTATAAACACATTATAACACAATTTTAAGCTCCGTTCAACAGAAAAAGAACGGAAAAACAAGTTTTCCGTTCTCTTTTCTTTACAAATCGTCGGCATCCTGTACGGGCTGTTCGTACTTATCGTCGGTGCAAACGCCCGTATAACTGCCCAAAGAGTCCTCTTCCGAGCGCATGACGGCGCCCTTTTTCAACTCTTTCGGATCGCGTTTCATTTAGTCGCAATCCTTGGTGCTCTTGCTCGATTTCGAGCCGCACTTGGAACCGTTGTTCGTGTTCTTGTTGTTCTTAACGTTGTTGTTCTGCGTGCTGTTTTTCATCTTTTTCATTTTAAATATTCTCCTTTTTGAAAGGAAGGTGAAGCTCGACTTCCCCTTGCGGAGCGCCGCACAGCGGGCAGACGGTAAAGGCTTCTTTAGACGTGTGCATATAGCCGCACTCGCCGCAAATCCAAAGCATCGGTCTTTCCGCGCGGTAGAGAGAGCCGTCCTTGAACGCCTCGTAGAGGTAATTGAAGATGATCATATGATTATTTTCAACCTTTGCCACCTGTTCGAATTTGAACGCAATTTGCTCAAACCCCTCGTCCCGTGCGATTTTTGCAAAGCCGGGATAAATCGTCTCGTGCTCGCTCTTCTCGTCCGATGCCGCAAAACGAAGATTTTCTTCCAGCGTGCCCGAATGAAAAGGATAGCTTGCGTCGATATGAATATCGTCCTGACTTCCCGCGTTTTTCAGAAGCGCTTCGAAAAACGTCTTTGCATGATAAGTTTCGTTTTTGGCGATGGTGCGAATCGTATCCGCGAGGACCTTTAATCCCTGCGCCTGTGCCATTTTTGCCGTAAGCTGGTATCTCATACCCGCCTGGCATTCTCCCGCAAAGCTTCTTGCGAGGTTGTAAAACGTCTGCGTTTTGGTGAATTCCATGCTTTCCTCCCTTACGCTAACTATTTTGGACGGATTTATTTTGCATTATACCTGTTTCAATGTGGAAGGTTTTGGAAAAGTTTGTCCCCGATTTTTTATTTCCGCAAAAAATTACTTGCCTTTCGCCCCCGTTCGTGTTATATTATTAAACAATACATTTTAAAGAGGTTATCATATGAAAAAACTTGCGGCAACCATTCTTTCGGCAGCTTTCGCGATCGGCGCGGTCTGCGCGCTTACCGCCTGCTCGGGCGAGGCGAAAACCAAAATCATTCCCGTAGCGCTTTCCAGCGAGCAGTACGGCATCGCGGTAAAAAAGGGAAACACCGCTCTGTTAAACGAAATTAACGGCGTTTTATCCGAGCTTACGGGCGACGGCGTTACGGTGGACGGTAAAAAGGTGACCTTCCAATCCATTTACGAGGCGGAAGTGCAAGCCGAATTCCCCATTTCCATCGGCGAGGTAAAAACGGTGAGCACCGACCGCAGCAAGGAATTCGTCGTGGCGACGAACGCGGAATTCGCGCCCTTCGAGTATATGGTCGGCGACAGCTTCGGCGGGATCGACATGCAGGTCGCCAAGATCATTGCGGACAAGCTGGGCAAAACGCTCGTTATAAGCCACATGGATTTCGAAGCGGTGATCGAAGCTGTTGCCTCGGACAAGGCGGACGCCGCCATGGCGGGGCTCACCATTAACGAGGACAGGCAGAAAACGGCGGACTTCTCCGCCGCCTACTACAACACCACGCAGTATATCGCGGTCGCCGCGAACGATACGCGCTTCGACGCGTGCAAGACGGAAGAGGACGTCGTGACCGTGTTAAAATCGCTGCAAAACGCCAAGGCGGGCGCGGCGAAGGCACAGACGGGCTACTTCTATCTGACGGGCAACGAGGCATTCGAGTTCGAGGGATTCGACAATTTAACAACAACCGCCTACGCCTCCGTTGCGCTTGCCGTGCAAGATCTGGCTTCGGGCAAGGTGCAGCTCGTATGCGGAGATAAAGACACGCTGACCGCCGCCGTAAACGCGGTAAACAGATAATGTCGCGCTTACAGCTTTTCTGGAAATATTTTGCCGAGTACGGCGGATACAAAAAGATTTTGGAGGGCTTGGGCAACACCCTCGTCATCGCGTTCGTCGGTCTTATCATCGGCGTTGCGATCGGTTCTGCGGTTGCCGTTATAAAGGTAGCGGGAACGCGCAACAGGGTCGCCAAAATCTTTTCCTATCTCGGCACGGGCTATACGGCGATTTTCCGCGGCACGCCCATCGTCGTGCAGCTGCTCGTGTTTCACTTCGTCATTTTCCGCACTGTAAATATCCCCTCTCCGTGGGAGGCGGTGCTCGTGTTCGGCTTGAACAGCGGCGCATACGTCGCCGAAATCATGCGCGGAGGGATCCAGTCGGTAGACTTCGGACAGCTCGAAGCGGGCAGAACGCTGGGGCTTTCCTTTCCCGCTGCCATGATAAAAATCGTCATACCGCAGGCGATCAAAAACGTGATCCCCTCGCTGGGGAACGAGCTTATCGCGCTGTTAAAGGACACCTCCGTGGCAAGCTATTGCGCCACGGTGGATTTGAACGCGGCGTTCGCCGCCATCGCGGGGGCGACGTACGATTTTATCGTGCCGTACGTGATTCTTGCGATTTTCTATTTCGTGCTCGTGCTGCTGCTGACGGGCGCCGTCAAGCTTGTGGAAAGGAGGCTGCGCAAGAGTGAAAAGAGATAAAACGAAAAAGCCGAAATATCTTGCGGCGAAAACATCCCCCGCCGAGCCGACCGATCCAGAAGCGATGATCGAGGTGCAGCACCTGAGCAAAAGCTACGGCACGCTGAACGTGCTCGACGACATCGGCGTGAAGATTTACAAGGGAGAGAAAGTCGCAATCATCGGACCCTCGGGCGGCGGAAAGAGCACCTTTCTGCGCTGCTTAAACGTTTTGGAGGACCCCACCGACGGACACGTGTTTTTTAACGGCGAGGATTTGTGCGACTTAAACGTAGACATCAATTTAAGCCGCCGCAGAATGGGCATGGTGTTCCAGCAGTTCAATCTGTTTGCAAACATGACGGTGTTAAAAAACATCACGCTGGCGCCCGTTCACGTGGCGATGAGGGATCTGCGCAGGGAAAGGCAACGCAATCTTTTCTTAAAACTGAAAAATCTGTTTTTGAAAAAGGAAAAGCGAACTCCCGTTCCCGTTTTGCACACGAGCAAAAAACAAATTGTTGCGGAAGCGGAACAAAACGCGCGCAGACTGTTGGAGCGAATCGGGCTTTCGGACAAGGCGGACGTGTATCCCTCCACCCTCTCGGGCGGACAAAAACAGCGCATCGCCATCGTGCGGGCGCTCGCCATGAATCCGCAGGTGATACTGTTCGACGAGCCGACCTCCGCGCTCGATCCCGAAATGGTGGGCGAGGTGCTCGCTCTGATCAAGGAGGTCGCCGACGAGGGCATGACGATGGTGATCGTCACGCACGAGATGAGCTTCGCCCGCGAGATCGCCACCCGCGTGCTGTTTATGGCGGACGGAAAAATTACCGAGGAGGGCTCGCCCGACCGAATTTTCAACGCGCCGCAGTCCCCTCGCTTGCAGGAATTTTTATCCAAAGTTCTGGCATGAAGCTTTTTATAAAACAAACGACGCCCCGTTTTGTAAAAACGGGGCGCCGTTCGATACGCACTTAGTATTCCTTATCCCCGAGGGGTTTCCCCTCGGGGCGTTTTATTATTTTCCCGCGATCGCCACGTTTCCCTTGGCGATATATTCGTCGAATCGCGCCTTATCGCGGAAGCGCAAGCCCGTGCAGATCACGTCCACCGCAAAAAATTGCATCAACCGATTCGCCACCGCGTCCGTATCCGCCGTGCGCTCGGCGGAATCGGAATAAATCACCGCGTCCGCAAACCGCGTTAAGGGCGAACCGCCGCTGCCCGTAATGACAAGTATCTTCATTTTGCAAGCGCGGGCGAGCTCCGCCGCCTCCAACGTCATGCGCGTTTCGCCCGAAACGCTGAACAGCACGATCACGTCCTGCTCCGTCCGCGACGACAAGAGCACGCTCAGCGCCAGAGGGTCGCGCTCGCAACGGCTCTCGATCCCCATTTTGGTGAATCGGTTATACAGTTCCAACGCTGCGGGATAGGAGCGACCCGCGCCAAAGCAGCATACCGAGCGCGCGGACAGGATATCTTCGACGATTTTTTGCAGCAGCTCGGGCGTTAAATTCGCAAACGAGCGGTCCACGGCGGCGTGGTAGTCCGTCGCCATTTCCGAAACGAACCCGACCGCGCAGGGTCGTTCCGTCATTCCTCCCGAAATATCCTGCGCCAGACGAATTTTAAATTCCTGAAAGCCCCCGAAACCGAGCGAGCGGCAAAAACGGAGCACGGTCGCGTCGGCAAGTCCCGCGGCGGAAGCGATTTCCGAAATGGACATTTTTAAAACGGACGTGCCGTCCGTCCTGCTTAAAAAGTCCATCATGGCGCGCTGCGCCTTCGTCGTTTTTCCCGCTTTCAACTCTTCTATTCTGGTTGCGACCGAGCTTTCCACGCTTTCCCCCTCCGTTCGTTTTCCCTGCTATGCAGCTTCGAATTTATCCGATTTTATGCGATAGCAAATCGCTATATTGTTCCTGCATTATATAGCAAATTGCTATTATTGTCAAGGGGAATTCAGATATTTATGAAAATATTTCGGGAGCGGCTGTTGGAACAGCGCAAACTATACGGCTACACCCAGCGGGACATGGCGGAGCGGCTCGGCATTTCGCAGCCCTCTTACGTACGTTACGAAAACGGCACGTCCGAACCCACGCAGGAGAATCTGGTAAAAATCGCCGACATTTTCGACGTTTCGACCGATTATCTGCTGGGCAGAAATATCATTTAAAAAATTCGGCACACAACGCCCCTTTTTGTTCCCTTCCGTGCTATAATACGGTTGCGGCGGGCAAAAGAGGTGAAAAATGTCGGCAATACAATACCTGAGCGCGTTCCGCACCTTCGGGGCGGACGTGCTCGCGCTCGCTTTGGGGGTAACGCTCGTTACCTCCCTTTTCAAAAAGACGGTGTTTAAAAACCGCTCCAAAAAGCTGTTCGTATTTTTACCCTTCGCGCTGGGGCTCGTATTTTATGCGGTTTACCGCGCGATCGCCGCGCGCAGCGCAATCCCCTTTACCGAGGAACTGTTCCGCACGTGCGAGGGAGGCTTCGCCTGCGGCTGCGCCGCCACGCTATACTACGTGGTGTACGAACAGTTTTTCCGCGGAAAGAAAGCGACCGCCCTTGCGCCGCTTTTAAGCGGCTACGTCGCCGAAGAGCGGTTGCAGGAGGCGGAGCAGGAGCTCATGCAGGGCAGCGCGGGCTTGGAGGACGAGGAACTTCTCTCTTTTATCGAAGAGACGCTCGCCCGATACGCCCTTCCCGAAACTCCCTTGCAGGAGCTTTCCGCGCTTGCGCGGCTCATTGCGGAATATCTGATGAAATTGCGGTGACCGTCTTTGCCCTCCCCCCTACGGGGAGGGTTTTTTCGCGCATAAAAATTTTTTGCAGCCTCATACTCTTTTTATGAAAAATATTACGGGCAATTTAAAAGCCGACGTTGCCGCGCTGAAAAAAATGCTCCCCTCCGAGGACGTGCTTACGTTCGAGTTTGTCTCTCCCGACGGGATAAATTTCACCTGCGTGTTCGCCGACCCGATCACCGATAAAGAGCTTTTGGGCGAACAGATCGTCCGCCCGCTGCTCGGCTACGGCGGAAACGCGACGGCGGAAGAGATAAAAAAACACGTGACCTCGCCCGAGCTGAAAACGGAAAAATCGCTGGAAAAGCTCTCGGAAGAGGTGCTGATCGGCAACCCCGTGCTGCTTTGGGAGGGCGCGGACGAAGCGATAATCGCGGGCACCAAAAAGGTGTTCGTGCGCGCGATCGCAGAACCGCCCACCGACGTTGCGATAAAAGGTCCGCGCGAGGGGTTTATCGAGGATATCAAAATAAACACCTCTCTGGTGCGCCGCCGCTTTAAAACGGGAAATCTTAAAATCGAAATGTTAAGGGTGGGCAGGCAGTCGCAAACGTTCGTGGCGATGTGCTATCTGGAAGGCACCACCCGTGCGGACATCGTAAAAGAGGTAAAGGAAAAGCTGGAACGGATCGACATCGACGTAATTCCCGATTCCTCCTATCTGACACACTTCCTTTCCTCCCGCCCCTTTTCGCTCATGAAGCAGGTAGGTACTACCGAAAAGCCGGATATCTTCTGCGCAAAAATCGCAGAGGGCAGAGTGGGGCTCATCGTAGACGGTTCGCCCATCGCGCTCACGGTGCCCTATCTTTTAGTGGAGGACTTTCAGTCGAGCGAAGATTATTTCGTTCCGCCCTACCGCGCCACGTTCACCCGTCTGCTGCGGCTGTTCGCGCTGCTCGTGGCGATCTACGCCCCCGCCTTCTACGTGGCGGCGCAGCTGTATAAGGTGCAGCTCTTCCCCGTAAAGCTGCTTTTAACCATTTCGGGCAGCATCCGCGATTTGCCATTTTCTCCCTCCCTCGAAATGCTGCTGGTGCTGCTCGTTCTGGAAATTTTGAACGAAGCGAGCATTCGAATGCCCAAATACGTGGGCATGGCGCTCTCGGTAGTGGGCGCGCTGGTGCTGGGCGAAACGGCGGTAAGCGCGGGCTTCGTTTCCACGCCCGCCATCATTATAATCGCGTTCAGCGGGATCGGACTTTACGCCGTGCCAAACCTCATCGAGCAATCCTCCATCATCCGTCTTGCCATGCTTTTGGTGGCGGGGAGCGTGGGACCTTACGGGATTTTGCTGCTGACGGCGTTCCTCGTTTATTACCTTGTTACGACCGATTGCTTCGGCACTCCCCTTCTGGCGCCTTTCGCGCCCGTCAGCGGAAGAGACTTAAGAGATTCGCTCGTGAAATACAATCTTGGCTCGCTGGATACGCGTCCCCAAACGCTGAAAAGCAAAAACAAACGGAGGCTCTCCCATGACTAAAATTTCTTCGCGGCAACTCTTCTTTTTTCTGGCGGCGATCGCGCCGGTGGGCAAACTGATTTATCTGCCCACGCAACTCGCAGAGTTCAGCGCAAACGATTTGCTGTTCCCCGCCGCGGTCAACTTCTTTCTGCAAGCGGGAGCGGTGTTCTTTATCCTGTTGCTTTCCAGGAGCAACAAAACACTGTACGACCTGCTTTCGTACACCTTCGGAAAAATCGCGGCGAAAATCATTCTATCCGTATTTACGCTGTTTCTTTTTTACGCGGCGGTAATTCCGATCATGGAGCAAAAATTTTTCGTGCACTTTGCCTTTTACGACACGCTGCCCACGGTGTTCGCCTTCGCGCCCTTTTTCCTGCTCTCCGTATACCTCTGCGCAAAGCCCCTCGTTCACGCGGGCAGGATCTGGGATATCCTCGCCCCCGTCGCAATGGTCGGCTTTGCGGGGATCATCATATTTTCCTTCGGCGAAGCGGACTTTGCGGCGCTCGCGCCCGTCGGCGCAAAGGGCGCGGACGGATTTTTGCGCGGCACCGCCTTTACCATGGGATGGTTTTACGACTCCGCCATCCTGCTCCTGCTGATGGGAAAATTCGACTACGAAAAGGGAATGGCATGGAAAGGCGCGTTGTGCTATCTGGCGGGCGCGGCGGCGATTCTTCTGTTTTTGGCGGTATTCTACGGAATCTTTTCGGATATCGCCGTCAGGCAGATCTTCGCCTTTGCAAAGGTCTCCAAGTACTTTGTGGGGATACCCCTTCTCGGGCGAATCGACTATATCTTCATTTACGCGGTTGCGCTCGTCATGGCGTTTTACAATATTCTGCCCCTGCACGCGGGCGTGGACAGCCTCACCCACGCGTTTGCAAAGAGACAGACCCGCCTGTTTTCCGCACTCTGCTCGATCGCGGTAAACGCTGTTATATTTTCCGTCACCCTGCTGCTGAACTTCAGCTTTCGCGGATTTTTGAAAATCGTAACGCAGACGGCGTTCTGGGTTTTCCCGCTGTTCTGTCTGCTGCTGCCCGCGCTCGCGCTGCTGTTAAGGAGGTCTCCCCGTGAAAAAGTATAAATTCCGTCGTTTCGTCCGCACCGTTCCCATGAAATTTTATATTCTGCTGGCGGTCATCGTGATCTTCTCCTTTTTCTCGAACGATTTCGAGCTGGTCGACATTCAAAAGACGGCGATCATACTTGCCGCGGGCGTAGACCGCAGCGAAAACGGCTACGTGCTTACGGCGCAAATCGCCGTGCCCAAGGGCTCCGAACGCACTACGGGCGGAACCTCGAGCGTGGAAATCGACGGCGAAGGCGAAACCGTTTCCGACTGCGTTGCGGAAATCTATTCGAAAACGGGCTGGGTGCCGAAATTTATTTTCTGCAACCTCATCGTGCTGGGCGAAGATACGGTAAAGGAACGTACGTTCGGCGCGCTCGATTTTTTTCTGCGCAACGAATATATGTCGGACAGCTGTCTCGTGGCGGTAAGCGCGGGAAAGGCTTCCGAGTTGCTCTCCTCCATCAGCGCGATCGACAACACCTCTTCGCTCGCGATCAATCAGTTGTTTTCCGCCTCCGCGGAAAAATCGGGAAAAATCACAAAGAACACGTTAAAGGAATTTGCGATCGGCTATTACGGCGTTTCCAAGAGCGGATATCTTCCCTTCGTGCGGATGCAAACGCAATCGGGCAGCGACGATCAGGCGCAGTCGGGCGGACAGGGCGGCGGCTCCGCGCAGGGGCAAAGCGGCGGCGGATCGGATCAGAAAATTTATACCGCCGAGGAAACCGCGCTCTTTTACGACGGCGCCATGGTGGGACTTTTAACGCCCGAGCAGACGTACGCGTTTAATCTGCTGAACGAAAGCGTGGTATCCAGCGAGATCACCGTGCAGGAGGGCGGAAAAAATCATTCGCTCGCGGTATTGAGAAACAGCGGAGACGTTTCGCTCAGTCTTAAAAACAATCCCGCCCTCAAAATTTCCGTTACGCTTACCGTGCGCATGAGCAGCTGCTGCTCGCAAGCGCCCATCGGCAGCATGGCTTACGCAGAGGTTTCCCCCGAAGTGGAGCAAAAGGCGCGCGAAGCGATCGGCGGATATTTAAAGGGGCTTTGGGAAAACAGCAAATCGAGCGGGTGCGATCTGTTCTTTCTCACCCAAAAGCTTTACCGCTCCTCTCTCGGCAAATACGCGGAGTGGAAGGATACGCTTCTGCAAGCGCTGGAACCCGAATTCGAGGTAAGCGTAAAAGGCACCAAATAAACGAATTATTTGAAAAAACGCGGCAAATTTCGAAATTATTTTTCATAGCCCCCTTGATTTTTTTCCGCAATCGGTTATAATGGTTATATCGGCGGAAAAAATTTCCGCGCAAAATACCGATCAAGAGGGAAAAATTATGGGTATATCGGCAAAAAACATTCGCAACGTCGCCATTATCGGACACAGCGGCGAGGGAAAAACCACGCTCACGGAAGCCATGCTGTTTAACGGCGGTTCGCTCGAACGCATGGGAAAAATCGAAAACGGCACCACCGTTTCGGACTTCGACGAGCAGGAGATCGCCCGCAAAATGTCCGTTTCGCTCTCCGTCGCCTACACGAGCTGGCGGGAGACGAAATTAAATCTTATCGACGTGCCCGGGTTTTACGATTTCGAGGGAGAATGGAACGAAGCAATGCGCGCCGCGGGCGCGGCGATCGTCGTAACGGGCGCGGGCGGTACGGTAACGGTGGGTACCGAAAAGGCAATTT
Organism: uncultured Christensenellaceae bacterium; assembly: GCA_910588465.1. Classification (GTDB taxonomy): domain Bacteria; phylum Bacillota; class Clostridia; order Christensenellales; family Borkfalkiaceae; genus Gallimonas. Next base: position 23,725 of record CAJUOP010000004.1, read on the forward strand.
CGCTCTGCTTTAAGGCAAACAAACCCCTTGTTATATTTATCAACGGAATGGATAAAGAAAACGCGGACTATTACGGCACGGTGCGCGCGCTGCAGGAAAAATATAAGGGAAAGATCGCCCCCATTCAGATCCCCATTATGGAAGGGAACAAGATGACGGGTATGGTGAACGCGCTCACGGGCAAGGCGCACCACTTCCGCGACGGCAAGCCCGAAGAGATCCCCGTGCCCGAAATTTATCGGCGCGATCTGGAAACGATGCTGCTTTCGTTGCAGGAGACGGCGGCGGAGAACGACGAGGTGCTCCTTGAAAAGTACTTCGAAAACGGCTTCTTATCGCGCGAGGATACCATTCACGGCATCCGCAAAGGAATCTTTTCCATGAGCGTGATCCCCGTTATGGCGGGCAGCGCGCTGCAAAACCGCGGCGTCATCAATCTGATGAACGAAATCGTGAAATATCTGCCCGAAGCCGCCGAGCGGCACGCCCTCCCCGCAACCGACGTTGCCACGGGAAAGGTGATCGGGATCCCCTCCGTGCAGGACGGCGCGTTCTGCGCGCAGGTGTTTAAAACCACTGTCGACTCGTTCGTCGGGAAACTCAACTATCTGCGCGTATGCCGCGGCACGTTAAAGGCGGGCACGGCGGTGCTAAACCCCAACACCGACACCGAGGAGCGCATCAACGCCCTGTATCTGATCAAGGGCAAAAAGCTCGAACCCGTCACCGAGCTGGGCGCGGGCGATTTGGGCGCGGTAAGCAAACTCGCGAACACGGGCACGGGCGACACGCTGTGCGACCCCGCCTCCCCCGTCCGCTTCGATCCGATCCTCTTCCCCAAGCCCGTGCTGTTTATGGCGGTGAACGCCGTGAACCGCGGCACCGAAGATAAAGTCTTTTCGGGCTTGAACCGCCTTGCCGAAGAGGACAGAAGTTTTACCGTAACCAAGGACAGCGAAACGGGCGAAACGCTGGTGGGCGGTCAGGGAGAAATTCACCTCGACGTCATCCGCAAAAAATTAAAGGCAAAATTCGGCGCGGACGCGGAGTTTAAAACGCCCGCCGTTGCCTACCGCGAAACCATTCGCAGCAAGTCGACCGCCGAGGGAAAATATAAAAAGCAGACGGGCGGACACGGACAGTACGGACATTGCAAAATGCGCTTCGAGCCCTGCGAAAAGGACTTCGAATTTGCCGAAGAGGTCGTCGGCGGCGCGGTGCCAAAGCAGTATATCCCCGCCGTGGAAAAGGGAATTACGGAGTGCCTCCCCTGCGGCGTACTGGCGGGGTATCCCGTAATCCGCATAAAAGCGATTCTCTACGACGGAAGCTATCATGACGTAGACTCGTCCGAAGCGGCGTTCAAAGCGGCGGCGGAAATCGCCTTTAAAGAGGGCATTAAAAACGCTTCCCCCGTATTGCTCGAGCCTCTCTCCCGCTTGAAAATTGCCGTGCCCGAGCAGTTCGTGGGCGACGTGATGGGAGATTTGAACAAGCGCAGAGGCAGGATCATCGGCATGGAAGCGCAGGAGGAATTGCAGGTGATCACCGCCGAAGCCCCCAAGAACGAGTTGCTTACGTACGCCACTTCTCTCCGCTCCATGACGCAGGGGCGCGGAAAATTCACCGAGAGCTTCGCCCGCTACGAGCAAGCGCCCGACTCCGTGCTGCAAAGCTTAAAAAAGTAAAATGATCGAATGAAAAAAAGTGCGATTTGATATCGCACTTTTTTGTTTGCCGTCAAACGACGATCTTCCAACTGAAAACCTTTTCGATCCCGTCGACTTCCACCCGAACGGAAATGCTTTTTCCCACCGCGTTGTTATCAGTTACGGTAATAAGATACCTACCGTGCTCATCGCGTCGCAATATTGCAAGGTCGGGCGTCAATAACGTAAGATTTGCCGTTTCGCCCAAAACGTTAAACGAGGCGTTCGCGGGTCGGACGATCAGCGTAAGATAAGCACTTTCCCCCGTCTTGACGTAGTTGGCTAAATTTTCCAACCGCAAAGAAAAGCTTTCCGCAGGAATACGCACAACTTCTAAGACCAAATCGGCACTCTTTACGCCGTTCGGCATTACCGTAGCCGATACATAAATGCGCGAGCCTGCCAAAACCGCAGCGGATACTTTCAAATAATAATCTTCAACGATCGCATACGCGGAAAGCTCCCCGAGGTATTCCGTTCCGTCCGGTCGAACAATTTTTTCGACCGCAATTTCTACATTGCGATAGGGCGCATCGTAAGGAATTACTCCTATGCACAATAATTTTTTCTGTCCTACTCCGATAACGTCGCTTCCGTCGTCCGTCTTAATCTCTACCGACTGCACGGGAAGTTTATGCCTTTCTATTTTAATCGACAACAACAAATCTCCGTATTTGATATTCGCCCAGCCGACGCATTCCGACGAATAATAATCGGCTGTAAGCACCTCAACGCCGTGCTCGACGACCCTTGCGAGAACTTCTTCCGAATAGGTGATCGCTATATTGCGGTAGTCGACGGATTCATACGCAACCTCTCCGTTTTTCGTTGTTTTAACGAGCAGTCCGGGAAGTGTTACGCTGCCCGTTCCGTACGACACCTCAAACGTTCTGCTCTCTGCAAATTCCATTTCAACGGAAATTTCGTCGTCGCCGTAATTTTGCAAAGAATGCGTTTCCGATCCTCGTTCCGTCTCGAAAATAAGCTTGCGGGTAAAAACCCCGTAGCCGTCCCGACCCGTCTTTGCATACAGAACGGTTAAAACGATTGCCGCGCAAACCGCAACAAGCCCGAACGCGATTAAAACAACGATCCAAACTTTTTGGTAAGAAATCTTTTTGTTTTTTGCAACGATTACCGTTTCCGTTGTCGGATCGGAAAACAGCTCCGCAGGAGTTACGCCGAAAAATTCGGCAAGCAGTTTTAAAGACTGTTCGCTGGGAAGTCCCAATCCGTTTTCCCATTTCGCAACGGCGCTTCGGCTTACGTATATACTTTCGGCAAGCTTCGTCTGCGAAATTCCCTTATGCGTTCGCAGCCGTTTTAACTTTTCGTGAAATTGCATTGGATAACCTCCCGTTGTTTCATGCTTATTATAGCACAGCCGAGCGGAAATTGCACCCCGATTGCACCCCGTAAGTCCGTTACTTTTCCGATTCCCGCCGTTACTTTATAAAAACGAATAAAATATAGAAAGAAACAAGGCGTTACGCCTTGTTTCTTTCCGCTGATTTATGCTCGGTTATGATTGTGCGGAAACAAAATGCAATTTGATCGAGCCGTTGCCCACTCTTAAATACAGCTGTTTCTCTCCGTCCGTTTTATCGTTCAGATTGCAAGAGCCGTTCGATACGCGCGTCTCGATCCGATAATCCGCCTCGTTGCCGACCAGCGAGCCCGAAATCGTGCCGTTATCCGTTTTCAGCGTGACGCTTTCGCTTTCGAGCCGATCGAGCGTGATCGCGCCGTTCTGCGTGGAGCCCAAAACGGTTTTTGCGCTTACGCCGCCGAGCTTCACCGCACCGTTATTCACCTTAAAATCCAACCCCTCCGCCCGCACGTTGTCAAGACGGATATAGCCGTTATCGGTATCGAGCGACAGCATTTGCGAACGGAAACCATCCACGGCGATCACGCCGTTGTCGGTCGTCAAGGTTACGTTTGCAAAACACGCCGTATCATCGAAGCCTCCCGCCGTCAACGCGCCGTTGTTCACGGTAACGGCAAGGTTTCCCGCATAGTCCGCAGGCAGATACAGCTCCGCCCTCGTATAGTCGCTCATCACCGCGCTGAACATGATGCCGCGGCGGAAGCTTTCCTGCCAATAACGCTTGCTGCCCCAGGTTGCGCTCTTTAATGCGATATTCCCGTTTTCCGCACTGTATTCGAGCGGAAGCTCGTCGGTTTCGTAATAGACGAGCTTTGCCCCCTCGCCCTCCTGCGCGGGAAGCACGCTCACGCGGAGATTGTCCGCCGAAAAGGTAAGCTCACCCGAAGAGAGATCGACGGTCTGCTCCCGCTTGACCACGTTCCCCACGACCGCCAAATTATGCCAATCGCCGCCGAGCGCGCGAAATCCGAAGCCGCCCATCGCCCCGCCGACGATAAGGAGCACCAACCCCGTTGCAAGCGTGGCGATCCAGCGCGACTGTACCTTTGTCCCCACTCTTTGCCGCATTCGGAACGCTACGCGGAAGAGCGCGCCCGAGCCCCAAGCCAAAGGTTTTACGGCAAGCTCCATCAGCACCGCAACGCCGAACAACGCAACCGCGGCTCCCATCTGCGTAATAGCGAGCGTTCCGTGCGCGGGAATCAGCCCGAACGACATGACGAGCGTATACAGTCCGCCGACCCCGAATCCCACCATGCAGATCGCCGCCGCAATGCAAACGAATACCATGACCAGCGCCAAAAGACCCAAAACAATATAGAGCGGCAGCAGCACCAGGGTACCGACCACGCTTCGTTTTTTCTTAAGATACCGGTCGTCGTATCCCTCGTTGCGGGGCGGCGAAAAGGAACGGTCGCCGTAACCGTCGTCGCGCCCGCGGGAGAAGTATTCGTCCCTGCGGGGACGGCGGCGCGGCTCTTCCCGCACGAGACCCTCGTTCTCGTTAAAGTAATTTGCGGCGACCCGTTCGGGCGACTCGATCGAGGCGAATATCTCGCGCGTGGTCTTTCCCCGCTCGTACGATTCGTCGATCATCTCGGCGTAGTACTCTATCAGCTCTTCCTTTTCCGATTCCGGGATCCGTCCCAAAGCCTTTCTTAATTTACGAAGATATTTTCTCTTGTTCATTGGTCCTCTCCTTGAATAAAAGCATAGATTTTTCTCAGTTCTCTCCACTCGCTTTTAAACTTTTCCAGCCGTCCCAAGCCATCGCCCGTAATGCGGTAATATCGGCGCAATCTCCCTCCGTGCTCGCGCGTGTAGGTGACGAGCTGTCCCTGCGTTTCCAATCTCCTTAAAATGGGATACAGCGTCGATTCGGAAACCTCGATCACGGACGAAAGCTCGGAAACGATCTGATAACCGTAAGAGTCCCCGCGCTTTAACAGCGCGAGAACGCATACGTCCAGCAATCCTTTTTTCATCTGAATTTCCATACGCGATACCCTTCTTTACATAATACTATACATTACATAGTATGTTCTGTCAAGCATTTTGAACAAACTTTTTTAAAAAATTTTTACGGCGGCTGTTCCGCTCAGCCAAAATCTCTGCGCACAGAGATTCTCACGGCGCGGCTTTGCCGTGCCTCAGAATGACAAACAGTACCCCCTGTCATTCAACGCGAATGGCGTTACCTCCTGTCATACAGAGCAAGCAATACCACTCCCTGTCATTCAGAGGGAGCGTAAGCGAGCGAAGGAATCCCACGGGGCAACGCGCGGACTAAGTACACGCTGCCGCCCGTCATTCTGAGCGAGCGGCACTACTTTTCTGTCATTCTGAGCGAGCGACAGCGAACGTAAGAATCTCCCGCAAAAAACGCCCCTTACTTTGCGTAAGGGGCAAACTCGATAATTCAATCGGTTAAATTTTAAACCCGAAAAACTCGCGGTAAACGGCGGAAACGGTGCGCTCGTAATTCTCGTTATCCACGCCGACGATAATGTTCAGTTCCGAAGAACCCTGGTCGATCATGCGCACGTTCACGCCCGCGCTTGCGATCGCCTGAAACAACCTTGCGCTGGTACCCACGTTTCTGCTCATGCCGTGACCCACCACCGCGATCAGCGCGATATCCTTATGCACGCGCATACGGTCGGGCGCGACAAGCTCTTTTATCTCCTCGCACAGCTGCTCCAAAACGCCGCCCTTTAACTCCTCGCTGTCGATCACAAAGGACATGGTGTCGATACCCGAGGGCAGATGTTCGAACGAAATCCCGTGCTTTGTGAGCACGGACAGCACGCGGTACGTAAACCCGATTTCCGAGTTCATCAGCGACTTTTCCATAAAAATGACGGTAAAGTTCTTTTTCCCCGCAATGCCCGTAACCGTTTTTCCGCCGAATTTGTACTTGGAAACGGGCAAAATATCCGTTCCCTCGTCCTCGGGGCGGAAAGTATTCTTGATCCGAATGGGAATATTCGCCTCGCGCACGGGAAAAATGGATTCGCTGTGCAGCACGTTCGCACCCATGTACGAGAGCTCGCGCAGCTCCTGATAGGAAAGCGCGGAGATCTGCGCGGGACTGTCCACAATGCGCGGATCGCAGGCTAAAAATCCGCTTACGTCCGTCCAGTTCTCATACAGGTCGGCGCCCGCCGCCCGCGCGACGACCGCGCCCGTAATATCGCTGCCGCCGCGCGAAAAGGTTTTTACCTTTCCCGACGCGTCCGCGCCGTAAAAGCCCGAGACTACCGCCCGCTTTTTCCCTTGCAGGGCGACGGAAAGCAACTCGTAAGTAACGGGATCCAGCTTGCCGTCCGCGGTAAACTTTACCGTCTCGCGCGCGTTGATAAATTCCGCGCCCAAAAGCTCCGCCGTCACCACGCCCGCCAGATATTCCCCGCGGGAAGCGATAAAATCTTTCGTCGGCTCCCCGTATATCTCCCGCTCCGTATCATGCAGCAGCGCGCCGATATCGAAAGAGATCCCCAGCTCCGAAACGAGCGAACGGAAACGGTCGCACACCTTTGTAAACGCCGCGCCGAGCTTGCCCGTTACCTGCAACTCTTCGTATGTTTCATACAGCAGATCGGTCACTTTGGTATCCTGCCCGAACCGCTTCCCGGGCGCGGACACCACCAAAAAACGCCGCGCGGGATCCGCGTTTACGATATCCGCCACGCGGCGCACGGAAATGCCGTCCGCCATAGACGTTCCGCCGAATTTACAAACCTTAATCATAATTCACTTCTCTGCCTTCGGTATAATACCGCGCGTCCGCCTCTCCGCCCAGCGCGAAAGACTTTTTCGGGAACAGCTTCCCGTCCTTTGCATGGGCGAACACTTCTTCTTTTTTTACGGGCGCAAACAGCAACGCCGCGCCCTCCGTCTCCCGAACGGCTTCGAGCGTTTCCCGCTCTCCGCACACGTAACTAAGATTTCCGCCGTTCGCGCACAGATATTCGCGGATCAATTCGTCCGCCGCTGCAATATTTTCGGAATCGGTTTTCCACTTGCAATACAGCGCGGTCCCCTTCCGCTCGCAGGGGGCGCTGCGGCAGATAAAATCGCAAAACGCCTCGTTGTCGGTATCGTACACCAGTCTGCTAACGGGCTCTATCTTCACCGCGTCGTCGCACAAATTTTCCAGCTCGACCAACGCAAAGCGCGCGGGGTGGCGCAGACATTCTTTGGAAGAGAGCGACTCTTTCACCTTTTCCCAGTGCAGCTTCGCGCCCGCAAGCCACGTTACGCCGTCCGCCGCGATAAAAGACGGATCGCCGCGGCGGGGAAGCCCGTCGAGCACGTCCTCGGCAAGAAATGCGGGCAGAAACCACCCGCGCAGCCTTCCGCCCCCGCCCGACAGCTTAAAGTCGTACAGCTCTTCCAGATTCTCCTTGGCAAGCTTGCTCAAAACTTTATTTTTGGGATCTTTATACAACACCACCGCGTGCGAAAATTCGAGCGGGAGCCGTTCGCGCAAGCGGGCAAGCCGTTCCGCGCAAGCCGTATCCGCCTCCTGCACGGGGCGCACCGCAGATTCCTCCCCCCGCTTCACAGTATATGCTTCCAAGTCGATACACGCCACGATCCCCCGCCTTGCCCCCGTTTCCGTCCTGCGTTCGGTAAGCATCGCGCCGCGCAGCAGCTTTTCCGTCTTTTCGCATTCCATGGCGGTGTACATCTCTTCGCGCACCTCTTGCACGAATTCGGACTCCCCGTCCGAAAAGTTTTCCGAACGCACGAAGCGCAGCGTAGAGGGCGCGTCGCCCGCCTCGCGCAGACAAGCCTTGTAATATTCCTTAGAATAAGCGAATCGGTCGCCCGCAAGGGACGACCATTTTTCAAACCCTTCCCGCGGAAGATACAGCCGCGGGATAAAAAATATCTGTTTCATTCGGCTTCCACCCATTCGGCGACCGCCTGCCCGCCGTCTCCGTTTGCGGACCCCGATTTTTCGGAGGGAACCGCGCCGACGGCGATCGCAAGCACGAACGCGAACGCGAGCATGGAAATTTTCAATAAAATATTTTCGCAGAAAAGCCGCCTGATAAACTGTTTGAACTTCATCTCTCCACCCCCGAACGGAATTCCTTCCAGTAATAATCCTTTAAAAATTTATTCAGCGCTTCCGAATCGACGTAGCGGGTAATCACGCCGCGCTTCACCACCGAAACGATCCCCGTTTCCTCAGATACGATAATGGTGGAAACGTCCGCGATCTCGGTGATGCCGATCCCCGCGCGGTGGCGGGTGCCGTAGTCCTTGGGAAAGTCGCGCTTTGTAAGGGGCAGGAAGCACCCCGCCGCCTGGATCTTATCGCCGTAAATGATCATCGCGCCGTCGTGCAAGGGCGCCTTGGGGATAAAAATCCCTTCGATCAGCTGGTTGGAAATATTCGAATTGAGCCGAACGCCGCTATCTACGATTTCCTTGGGCAGATTCCCGTTGGAAAGCACGATCAGCGCGCCGATATTTCCTTTGGAAAGGCTCTGCACCGCTTTCACGACCGATTTTATCGCCTCGTCCGCGCGCACCACGCTCTCCGCAGACTTGGAAGCGCGCGCCATCGTTTTGGAATCCTTGCGCGTCTTTAAGCCCGACCAGATGCTCTTGCGGATCTCGAGGTTGAACAGGTTGAGGAAAAAGAAAGAAAAGACGAGCAAAAACACGTAAAAGCCGGTCGCCGTTACGTGGTCGCAGAACATCGCCAATACGGCGACGGCAAACAGCGGCAGCACGTAAGCCGCGATCAGCCGCTTTGCATTGTTGTCCTTTAACGTCTTTGCCACAAAATACGTGAGCAAAAACAGCAGGATCAATTCCAGCACGAACGACCAGTGGAATTGCAGGAACACGTTTTTTACGTTGTTCCAAACGTTTTCGAACGTCTGCATCTCTTTCTCCCTTCCGTATTCGGATTCACTTCTCTATTATTATAGCGTTATTCGCAAAAAAATCAAATCATTCCTTCCCGAAAATACAACTTAACCGAAAAATATTTCGGCGATCGCCGCGTTCAGCGCGCCCGTCTTGGTATAAAGCCCGCTTTTGGACCCGCTCGAAAGCTCGTACAGTCTTAAATACGCTTCCCGCACCCGTTCTCTGCCCAGCCGCGCGGCAAGCTCTCTGTTCTTTTGCACCGCGTACGGCTTCATGCCCAAGACCTTTGCCGTTTCCGCGTCCGAGCCGCGCATGGCACTCACCTCGTACAGCGTTTTAAAGTGCGAACAGAGCGAGGCGAGCGCCGCGTTTTCGTCGTATCCCTTCTTCATCATGTCGTCCAAAATTTCGGAAAATTCGGTAAAATTACGCCGCGAAGCCGCCTGCGTCAGCTCGTAAATTTTATATTCTGTGTCCTTGGCGACGTGCTCTTCGATCTCTTTGCGCGTCACCCGCCCCCCTTCGCCGAGGAGCAATAAAAGCTTTTCCGCCTCTCTTTTCATGCGGGCGGCGTCCTGCGCGCAGTAGCGCACCGTCAGCGTAACCGCGTCCGCGTCCACCGCAAGCCCCATGCGCCGCATGACCCCGAACAGCCACTTCGAGAGCGTCTCCTCGCTCTCCCGCGAGCAGTCCACAAAGGCGATCCCCGCTTTTCGCTTCAAATCCGCCGCGTTCGCCCTTTTGCTTTCGTTCACGATCACGAGCACGGTGGAAGGGCAGGGCTTTTCCAGATAGGGCTTTATCACCGTTTCCGCCTCGCGCTCGGTGGGATAAAACCCGTACGCGCGCACAAGCCGATAGTTGTCGAAAAAGGGCGCGGTGTACAGCGCGTCGCGGAAGGAATACAGCTTTTCTCCCTTTAACGTTTCGCCCTCTATCCGCATATCGTTTAAGGCGGGCTGGGCAAGCGAAAGCGCGGCGCGGATGCTCTCCACGGCATGGTCGCGGAAATGCGCCTCCTCCCCCTCGATATAATATGCGGGCAAAATTTTCTCTTTTAAGCTTTTGGCAAGCTCTACGAATTTCATATAAAATATTATAACATTTTTTTCGCGCGATTTCAACCCCAAACTTTTGTATTTTTATAAGAAATTAAAAAAATTACGCCCTTCCGAAGCTTCGGAAGGGCGTATCAACTTTTAAGCCAGCGTGATCCGATCGGATACGGAGCGGAATAAAATCCCTTTTTCCTCTCCGTAAGAAACGCAGTCGCGCACGAACAGCGCGAACTCGTCCGTCTGCCGCACGGCGGGAAACACGCCGCAGATAAACGCCAAAAGCTCGTCGGCATACAGCGCAACCTTTTCTTCCAGCGCGCCTTTTATCAGCGACACCGTCTCGAAGGGCGTAAAATCCTCTCCGCACTTTCTGAGCGCCGTTCCGCTCTCCTTGCGGAATTTTCCTATCGCAATGCTGCGGGGATTCTTATAAAAGTAGTCCGTCCCCTTCACCCGCTCGCGGGAGAACGCGCAGCCGTCGATCAGCGCGTCTAACCGCGCCTCCACCTTAGAGCCGCTTTTTGCAATGCCGAAGGTCGCAAGGCACCGCTTTTTCAGGAAGGGGCGGGAAATCGGCTCTTCCGTTGCCACGATCTCTTTCAGCCGCGCCATGATTGCCGCGTCGTTCTCTCCGCAGGTGATAAACGCCGCCGTTTCGCTTGCGGTCGGCTTTACCGCGCGGTAGGGCTTGGCGTATTTGGCGACCTGTCCGCCCGCCTTTTTCTCCGCGCCCGTCAGTCTGTCTAAAACGTCTTTAATGCGCTTGGTCTCGCGCTTGGGATTATTAAAGTAGCTTACGCTGTTCACGCGCACCACGTTCCAGTTGCCGCGGCGGAGCGAGAGCACCTGCAACAGATTCCTGTCCTTCACCGAAAACGCGTTTGTTCCGTCGCAGACGACGGCGAGAATAAAGCGGTGCTTGTTTTTGGGGTCGACGACGGCGACGTCTATTTTAAAGTCGGACGCACCCACGTCCGCGCGGCACTCGTAGCCGTAGGAGGCGATTTCCGCGGCGATAAACTTTCCGATCCCCGCGCCGCTCTTTACCTGCGACGACTTCACCGCAAGCGTGGTCCTGCCCCGCTCGGCGAATTCGAGGAACGCCTTTAACCCTGCGACGCCCTTGGAGGAGGTCTTATGCAGATCTATCATGCCCGAGCTCATAGTGGAAAAGATGAGCATCTCCTCTCTGGCGCGCGACACGGCGACGTTGAGCCGACGCCACCCGCCCGCCTGATTAAGCGGACCGAAATTGAGCGACACTCTGCCCGTTTTATCGGGACCGTAGCACACGGAAAATAAAATCACGTCCCGCTCGTCGCCCTGCACGTTTTCGAGGTTTTTCACAAAAATCGGTTCCTCGCGCTCGTACGCGGCGCTTTCCAGCTTATGCGCGGCGATCTCCTTGGTCAAGAGCCGCTCCACGTCCTCCTGCTGCGCGCCCGAAAAGGTGACCACGCCCATGCTCGAACGCGAAAGCACGGGATCGGATAAGCGGCGGATCACCTCCTTTACCAGCGCCTCCGCCTCCTTTTTGTTGCGTTTGGTAAAGCCCCTGTCGTACGCGCCGTCCACGGGGATGAGCCGCACCTTGCTTTCGAGCGAGTCGGGCGACGGGAAGGTGCAAAGGCGGTTGTCGTAATACATACTGTTGGAAAATGCGATCAGCGACTCGTGCTTGCTGCGGTAATGCCACAGCAAGTGCCGCTCCTTCATGCCGAGGGCGAGGCAGTCGTCGAGCACGCTTTCCAGGTCCTCGTTCTCGAGGTTCTCCTCGTCGACGTAAGCCGAGCGGAAAAACGCCGTGGGCGGAAGCTGCTTGGGATCGCCCACCACGACGGCAGCCTTGGCGCGGGCGATGGAGCCCACCGCCTCCGCCGTGGACATCTGCGACGCTTCGTCGAAAATGACCAAATCGAAATCGTTCGCGACGGGCTGCAAATACTGCGCCACGGTGGTGGGGCTCATCAAAAGACAGGGGCACAGCTTTGCCGTCAGCTCGGGCACCTCGGCAAGCAAGCCGCGGATACCCGTGCCGCGCAGGTTGCTTTTCGCCAAGCGGCGGAAGGCGGAAACCTCCACGCCCAAGCTGTCGCCCCCCTCCGCGTCCGGCAGGCGGGAAATCAGCGTCTTTCTGATCCGCTCCTTGCACAGACGAGAATATTCCTCCTGCACAATACGGAATTTTTCGACGTTCTCTTCCAGCGTTCCCGCCGTCATGCGCGAGAGGTTGGGATCGGCGGGAAGATTGATTTCGAGGAAATTTTTATACACGTTCTTTTCGAAGCCCGCCAGCACGTTTTCCGCCTTCAGCCTGCCGTTTTCCAGCGCGTCGGTGATAAACGTAAGTCCGAAGGAGGCGAGCTTTTGCGCCGTATCGCGGTACATACACCAGTTGGGGAGCATATCCACGTTGTCGATCAAGGCGCCCGCCTTGGCGGAGAAATAGTCTAAAACGTCCTCCTCGCGCAACTTGGCGCGGTCGGCGCCCGTCACCGTTAAAAAGCTGTCCTGCGCACGCAGAAAGCTCTCCGCCGCCCGCAGACAGCCGTTTAACACGGGGACGGTATAGCCGTTCGAAGCGCGCACGCACATTCCGTTGAACGAGTCGGGATTGTAATCCATAAACACGGAGGCGCACTGCCTGTGCAGCTCCGTTAAGGGCGCGAGGAACTCCGCGCGTTTTTTAAAAACGACGTGCCCGCCGCGGTCGGTAAAGTTTTTCGCAAGCTTGGTGTTCGCCTTGATTCGGTCGATCGCGCCGTAAATGTCGACGAGCGTCTGCAAAAACTTGGGCACGTCCTCGTCCTTCAGCTCGCGCACGGCTGCGCGCGAAAGCCGCTTTACCACGCTTACCGCCGTGCGGGAAAAGCGGTAGTCGCCCCCCTCGTCGCACACCTTTTTCAACTCCTCGTACTCTCTGCCCGCGTCCACCAGCGTTTTAAAATGCTTGTAGTAATATTCCAGACAGACGTCGAGACGGCGGTTGGCGTTAAAGAACAGATAGAATTCCTCTTCCTCCGCACCCGCGAAAAAGCGGTTGTATTCGCCCGAGAGCAGCCCCTCGCACAGCGCGCAGAGCGCGTTTAATTTCTTTTGCGTGAGCGTACTGATTTTCTGGCGGTAAAATTCGAGGAAGAGCGCCAGAAAGGATTTTAAATGCTTGATCTCGGTCACCAGCACCTCGGAGGCGCAAAGCACCTTGTCGCGCAGCTCGCGCGAATACGCGGTGAGGTTCACGTTCTCGAAGGGGGTGTTGAACACGCCCCCGCACTCCTTTGCCGCCGCAGCGGCGGAAAGGATCATGTTTTTACATTCCGCCAGCTTCTTTTCCGTAAGCGTATCGTAAAAGGAGCTTTCGATATCGAGAATATCGGGCGCGTTTTTGTTCTGCAAATAGAGCAGGATCGCCTGATAAACCGAAACACCCAGCCGCCGTTTTTTGTGCAGTGCGCGCATGGGCTCCTTTAATTCCTTTTTCAGCGCGCAGATCTCCGCCCCGATCTCCTCGAGGTTGTCCGCGCTCTCCTCTTTGGAAAGCGCGAGCGTGTCCTCCAGCCGCTTGACGACCTCCGCCTTTTCCGTCTTGTTGGAATGCAGCTCGAGGCAGAATTCCCCGATCCCAAGTCCGTCCAGCCGCTTTTTCACCACGTCGAGCGCGGCTTTCTTTTCCGCGACGAACAGCACCCGCTTTCCGCAATACAGCGCGTTTGCGATCATGTTGGTAATAGTCTGGCTCTTGCCCGTTCCGGGAGGACCGTGCAGCACGAAGCTTTCGCCCTTGCCCGAAAGCGCAACCGCGGAATACTGCGAGCTGTCCGAGGGCAGAGGCAGCAGCGGGTCGAGCGGGCTCCCGTCGTCCTCCTCGGGAATTTTCACCTGCTCCGGGGGCTCCTCCATGCGGTTGTTCAAGAGCCCCGCCACGATCCGATTCTTTTTAAATTCGCCGATGTGCTGGCGCACGTCGTTCCACATGAGGTAGCGCTGAAAGGAGAAGGCGGCAAGATACACGTCCTCCTCCACGTCCCAGCCCTTCATGTTCGCCGTTTCCGCGCGCACCATGGCGAAAATTTCCGAAAGCTTCAACGCCGAAACCTTTCCGCCCAGCCCGCGCACGTCAATGTTGAATTCCTGCTTTAAATATTCGAGCAGCGTGGAATTTACGAAATATTCCTTTTCCGTAAGCTCCACCGCGAAGTCCTCGTTGCCCTTCGCCCGTTTGAGCCCCGCCGGAGAGAGCACGAGGGGCGCGAACATCACCTTCCCGTCCTCTTTACAGGTATAGCGCAAAAGCCCGAACGCAAGATATAAAATTTTGGCGCCCGTCTCTTCGTCCGCTTCCCGGTTGCGGCGCATCAGGCGCACGGCGGTTTCCGCCGCCGTCTTTGCGTCACAGTCCACGCGCAAAAGCCCCTTTTTCTCTTCGAGCAGCAACAGCTCCCGCTCCTGCGAAGAGAGCTTATCCCCCCGTTTCTCCGTACCCGTTTCGCCCTTTAAACGCAGCGCGCCGCCCTCTTCCAACAGGCAGTAAAGCTCGTCCGCACCCGCGGCGCGCACCTTTAACGCGTTTTTGCCCGTAAAGTTGAGCAAAGCGTTTTTCGTGGTCAAATCGAGCAAACGGCGCTCCCACAGCTTGTTTTTTGGCTGCTTGCCGTCCAGCCCCAGCTTTTTGTATTCGGGCAGCGGCGCGGGAGGCGCGTTGTCCTCTTCTTTGTAAAGCTCGTACCCGTAAAGCCCCTTTCCGCGCACGGGGCAGGGCAGTACCTTGCCCAGCCGGCAGCGGCGGATATCGACAAAATACTCGTAAAGCCCCTCTTTCAGCTTTTGGCGGAAATGCCCTTCGGAGGGAGTGAACGGAACGTTTTTCCCCGTGAACAGATCCTCCGCGTCGAAAAAGCTGAGGTTGTTGATCCCCTCGGAAACGTACTTTTCCACGATTTCCGCGTCGTCCGTCACGCTGTCCAAAAAGCAGCTGTCGTAAAGCCAAACGCCCACCGCCGCTTCCGTTCTGCCCAAAGCCAGCACGGGGTGCAGGTGTGCCGCCTCGAAGCAGGCCGCGGCGAGCAGCGCAAGCTGTAAAGAGGTCGCTTTCCGCTCCTTTAAAATGCCCTCCTTCGAGGCGCACACGGGAACGGACAAATCGGTCGGACCGCTCTTTTCCAGCGAATACTGCCGCACCGCGCCGAACACGGCGGCGGCGATCTGATGCACGTCGTTTTTGTTCGCGCCCGTATAGCCGTAAAATTCGGAATCCGCCTTCCATTTTTTCAGTCGCTTTCCCGCTTCGGACAAAATCTGAGCACACTCCGAAACGCGAGGACGCACGAACGAAGCGATCCGCTCCGCATTGCCTTCCAGCCCCTCCCACCAGTCGAAGGGAAGCGCCGTTACCTGCGTCTGCTCCCTTAATATCTCTTTGCCGTCCGCAAGCACGCAGACGGAAACGGGGCATAATTTCAGCTCGTCGTTGTCCGCAAGAAAGAGCGGGGAAAAGATATTTTCCAGATTGAGCTCGACCGAGCTTTCGAAAGGCACGTCTACCTCCGTCCGATAGGGCACGGTAAGCTCGCTTTCCGCCGTAACGGTGAGCGAGAGCGTTTCTCCGCCCGTATTTTTTATTTGCACCGAGGCGGTCGTGCCGAGGAAATAATCGGCATAGCCCGCGTAGCGCGGAAAGCGGAGATTTAACGAAATTTTATCCTTGATCGCTGTTTTCTGTTTTCCCGAAGCCATACGGTAAAACTCCTTTATCCGAAAACGTTATTTGGTACATTATACCATTTATTTCCGAAAATTACAATCTTCAAAAGCAAAGTAAGAAAATTTTTAAGATCTCGGCAGATTGCTATGAGCGAAAACGCCGCCGCTTGTGTCATTCCGAGCGCAGCCCCCTGTCATTCTGAGGGAGCAGAGCGACCGAAAGAATCTTAATTACTGTCATGCTGAGGCAAAGCGCACGAGCCGAAGGCGAAGTCAGAATCCCACGGAAGAACGGTCCGACTGCGTTCATGAGATGCTTCACATGCGTTCAGCATGACAGTGGAAAAAGGCAGAAAGATTCCTACGGCGCGGCTGCACCGCGCCTCTGAATGACAGAGAGTGTTGCCATTGTCATTCCGAGGGAGCGAAGCGACCGAAAGAATCTTAATTACTGTCATACTGTCCCGCTGTTTGAGGAATGGGAAACAAGGTGAGCGGCAATTAAAAGCGGCACGAGCCATAGGCGAAATAGCACAGCGCCTCGCCTTTCTAATGGGCAAGACCTTCTATTGATTCAATTTATTATAATAGTCCTGTAATTCCATGCCTATCATAATGCCGAGGTTTAAAGCATGAGTGCGCAGTTGGCAACTCACATCTTCCTGTAAGTTTTTAATCGTATTTGCGTAACGGGAAAGTAATTTTTTCTGTTCGTCGTTTAACGTGAGCTCCAACGTTTCTTTTGCATCTTTTACCCATTCCGCCAACAAGTTCTCCTCGGTTAAAATTTGGGTGTGCAAATCGTTAAAGTAAGATTTTTCAAGCAATCCCGATAAAATCGAATCTATCATTTTAATTTCTCCTTTTATAAACCATTTATTATGGTTGTATTTGCAACCATAATAACATAAATTAGCCAAAAATGCAAGCAATAAGGTTGTAATTATGTCCTTATTTGAAAATTATTTTTTGATACAATATCGTTGTAAATACAACCGTAGAGGAAAATTATGAAAATAAGCACGGCGGTCGCATTAAGAGTGGCAAATATTTTAAAAGCAAAAAATATGTCGCAATACAAGCTTGAAAGAATGATAGCAATGCCGCACAACACCATGAAAACGCTGATGGGAGCAAGAAACAACAGCGTAAACTTAAAGACGGTCATGCAGATCGCGCGCGGACTCGACATAACGACGGCGGAATTTTTCGACGACCCGATTTTCGAAAATCCCGACCTTGAAATAGACGACTGACAAAAATTATACAAGCAAGAAGCCGCCCGATTTCGGGCGGCTTTTTATAGATGCCGTTACGCTTCAAATTTATAAATCGCCGTATAGGAATACACCTGCCCCGCCTCGATAATCGAGCTGCCCAAAGCGGCGTATGCGGGCACGTTTACGTTGTTGGGAATCGCCTGCGTTTCCAGGCAAAATCCTCCGCGCTTGCCGTAATGCCCCGTCTTACCCTGCGCGTTCAGTCCGTTGCCCGCATAAAACTGCACGGCGGGAGCGTCCGTATAACACGTCATTTTGATTCCCGTCTTTCTGCTTTCGACCGAGGCGTATTTCGCAAGCTTTCCCGCCGTTTTCAGCACGTAACAATGATCGTAACCCCCTCCGCGCTTTAAGTCGGGATCGTCAGCTTCCACGTCTTTGCCGATTTCTTTGGGCACGTTAAAGTCGAACGGGGTGCCCGCCACCTTTTTAAATTCTCCGTGCGGGATCAGCGTATCGTCCGTGGGAGTAATTTCGTCGCTGTCGATCCAGAGCACGTTATCCTCGCTCGACCCGCCGTTTTCGCCGTTCATATTAAAATAAGCGTGGTTGGTAAGGCTCACCGCCGTCTTTTTGTCCGATACCGCATGATAGCTTATTTTCAGCTCTCCGCCGACGAACGAATATACAACGGTAACCTTCAGCGTGCCGGGATAGTTTTCCTCGCCGTCGGGCGACGTGTAAGTTAAAATCAGCTCCTCCCCCTTGATCTCGTGCGCCCATATCTTTTTGTCGAAGCCCTCCTTGCCGCCGTGCAGATGGTTGCCCCTGTCGTTGCAGAACAGTTGATATTCCTTGCCGTCGATTTTCAACCTGCCCTTTTCGATACGGTTGCCGAATCTTCCGATGAGCGCGCCTAAATAACCGCCCGTGTGCTGATAGCCCGCCGCGTCCGCATAGCCGAGCAGCACGTCCGTGGGATTCCCGTTTTTATCGGGCACTACGATGCTTTGCAGCGTTCCGCCCAGATTCAGCACCGTTGCCGAACGAGGTCCGTCCGAAAGCGTGAACATGAGCACCTCGCGCCCGTCGTCCGTTTTACCGAATTGTTTTACCGTAATCATAATAAACTCCTTTCCTGACTTTCTCCCCGTATTATATCACAAAATAACCGCAATGTAAATACTTTTTTCAAAACGCCGCAAACTGAAAATATGCAAAAGCGATATCTTCCCGCCATGTTTTTCTTTGTCGTGCTGTTGGTTCTGCTCGCGCACTTCGGGGGCAGACTTTCCGCCGTGCCCGCCATGACGTACGCCGAAGAGCAAAAGAGCGTTTACCTCACCTTCGACGACGGACCGAGCACTATCGTTACGGGAAAAATACTCGACGTATTAAAACAGGAAAAAATAAAAGCCACGTTCTTTATCGTAAGCGACCGCGTGTCGGGCAGAAAAGAAACCCTCCGCCGCATTGCGGCGGAGGGGCACACGCTGGGCGTGCACTCGAAATCGCACGTATATTCGGAAATTTACTCCTCCGAAAAGGCGTTTTTGCACGACGTGGATTCCTGCGCCAACGTCATTACGCAAACGACGGGCGTCATTCCCCACGTATACCGTTTTCCGGGGGGAGGCTTTCAGATCCGCAAAAAATATACCGAGCTGTTGGAGCATAAGGGCTATCGCGTGATTGGCTGGAACGCCGTTTGCGGCGACGAAGAGATCCCGAACGCCTCTGCGGAAACGCTGTACAAGACCGCGGTAAAAACCTCTCAGGGTAAAAAGAAAGTGGTGCTTCTGCTGCACGATTCCGCAGCAAGGAAGGCGACGGCGGAAGCTCTGCCCGAAATTATCGCGCACTATCGGGAAAACGGATACGTTTTCCGCGCGTTTTAACGGGGCGCTCGCCCTTCCGTCTTTTTCCCGCCAGCCTCCAAACGGCTTTATACAGCTCGCCCGCGGGCACGATCGCAACCGAAAGACCGAATACCGCCGCCCATTGCACGCCGTTTAACGGAGTTAAGTTAAACGCCGCGGCAAGCGGAGGCGCCACCACGAGCAGCACGTTTACCGCAATGCCGATGAGCACTGTAACGAGCAGCGTTTTGTTGGAAAAGAAATTTTTCAGCGTCATCCTGCCCTCGCCCCGCACGTTGAACGCATGGAAGAGCTCGAGGAAGGAGAGCGTGACGAACGCCGCGGTGGAGGCGGCGAGGTTGCCCCACATATTCACTCCGTACATGAACAGCCCCACCGTGATCGCCGTTTGCATGAAGCCGAAAAACAGCATATCGGCAATCGCGCGTTTACTGAATATTTCCTTTTCGGAAACGGGCGGTCGCTCCATCGCCCCGAAGGTGCGCTCCACGCCCAGCGCGAGCACGGGCAGCGAATCGGTGATCAGGTTGATCCACAGCAGCTGGCTGGAAGTCAAAAAACTGTACCGCCACAAAAACAGACTTACGACGAGCACGGCAAGTACTTCCGCCAGGTTGGTGGCAAGGAAAAACGCGATCGTCTTTTTGATATTGGAAAAAACGTTCCGCCCCTCTTCCACCGCGTTCACCATGGTGGTAAAGTCGTCGTCCGTGATCACCATGTCCGCGGCGCTCTTTGTTACGTCCGTGCCCGAGCCCATGGCAACGCCGATATCCGCCGCCTTGATGGAGGGCGCGTCGTTCACGCCGTCCCCCGTCATGGCGACCACTTCGCCGTGCTTTTGCAGCGCCTTTACGATCTCCATTTTATGCTTGGGAGAAACGCGGGCGTACACGGCGTAACGGGGCGCGCGCTCGAAGAACTCCTCTTCGCTCATGCCGTCCAGCTCTTCGCCCGTCGCGACCTGCTCGCGCGAGGAAGCGATCCCCAGCCTTTGGGCGATCGCAAACGCGGTGTCCGCGCTGTCTCCCGTGATCATCACCGTACGGATCCCCGCGCGCTTGCACGCGGCGACCGCCTCCTTCGCGCCCTCCTTGGGCGGGTCGAACATGGCGACGATCCCCAAAAACGTGAGGTTCTCCTCCCGCACCGTGCCCGAATATTCTCCCTCCGCAAAGGCGAGCACCCGCATCGCCTTTTGCGAACAAGCGGCAATGCTCGCGCAAATGCGCGTTTTGTCCTGCTCGGTGAGCGCGCGCACGCCCTCCGCCGTGTTCAGTTTGGTACACTTTTTTAACAGGACGTCCGCCGCGCCCTTTACGTAAAGCCCGGTTTTCCCGTCCGCTTCCGCCGCCACGCTCATCATCTTGCGCTCGGACGAAAACGCGTTGCCGCCCACCGTCTGCGCGCGGAACACATACCGCAGACGGTCGGCATATTCCACGATCGCAACCTCCGTGGGATCGCCCACGTAACCGCCCGCGCTGCCCTTTACCGTATGGCAAACGCGCATACACGCGAGCAGCTTTTTTTGCGCGGGCGTCTCGCAAAACACTTCCGTTTCCGCGCTTTGGAAATCCGTTTTGATCTCCTGCACCGTCATTTTATTGCAGGTGAGCGTGCCCGTCTTATCCGAACAGATACAGCTGCACCCGCCCAGCGTTTCCACCGCGGAAAGCTTGCGCATCACGGCGCGCGCCTTAGCCATGCGCTGCACGCCCATGGCGAGAATAATGGTGACGACGGCGCCCATTCCCTCGGGGATCGCCGCAACGGCGACTGCAACGGCGTTCATCACGTTTTGCAAAAAGCTGACCCTGTGCGAGAGCAAGCCGCCCGCGAACAGCACGAGCGCCACCGAAATCACCGTTGCAGAAATAATTTTTCCCAGCTTTAACACCGTCTTATCGAGCGGGGTCAAAACGGGTCGGCTCTTTTTCAGCAGCCCCGCGATTTTTCCCATTTCGGTGTCCATGCCCGTGGCGACCACCACGCAGCGCGCCGAGCCCTTTACGCAGAACGTGGAAAAATGCGCGGTGTTGCAGCGCTCGGCAAGGGCGGATTTTTTTACCACGCAGTCGTATTTTTTCACGGGCTTGCTCTCGCCCGTGAGCGCCGATTCGTCCGTACGGAAATTTTCGCTGCGCAGAATTCTGCAATCTGCGGGCACCATGTCGCCCTCCTCCAGCTCGACGATATCTCCCACGACCAGCTCTTCCGCGTCGATCAGAATCACTCTGCCGTCACGGACGACCTTGGCTTTACAGACCGACATCTTTTTTAAGTTCGCGATCGCCGCGTCCGCGCGATATTGCTGAATAAATCCGACGATTGCGTTCAAAAGGATAATAAAGAGCAGGATTCCCGTATCCACCAGCTCGTTCCGATCCTTGGTGATAAAGGCGAGCACGGCGGAAAGAAATGCCGCCGCAATTAAAATAATGCTCATTAAATCCTTGAACTGCATAAAAAACAGCCCGAGCTTACTCTTTTTCTTTTCCTCTTTCAGCGCGTTCCTGCCGTTTTTTGCAAGACGTCTTTGCGCCTCTTCGGAGGTGAGCCCCTGCTCGCTCCCCTCCACCGCTTCGAATACTTTTTTGATTTCCGATCCGTACTGTTCCATACGCTTAACGTATGAAAAAAGGGGCTTGATTATGCCCCTTTTTAATATCCCGTAAGGATAGGCTTATTCTTTTTTACCTTCGGTGTTGCCGCTGCGCAAATTCTCCATTTTTTGCAGCAGCGCCTTAATGTCGATGGGTTTGGTCAAAAAGTCGTTCATGCCGCTGTCGAACGCCTTGATGCGGTCCTCTTTAAACGAGTTCGCGGTGCAGGCGAATATGGGAACGGTCTTTGCGTCCGGACGGTCTAAGCTTCTTATTTTTTTCGAAGCCTCGCAGCCGTCCATAACGGGCATACGCATATCCATGAGCACCACGCCGTATTCGTTCGGCTTCGACTGCGCGAACATTTCCACCGCCTGGCTGCCGTCTACCGCGTAACCCACTTCGAAGCCGGAATCCTTTAATATCTCGATGAGGATCTCGGCGTTCAGTTCGTTGTCCTCGGCAATGAGGACCTTCATGGACTCCGTTTCCGACTTATACGCTTGCGCCATCCGTTCCGCTTCCTCGTCCACGTTAAAGTTCAGATAGTCCGGAATATCCGAAATTTCGGCGGGAATGCTAATGGTAAATTTGCTGCCCTTGTTCAGCTCGCTTTCCACCTTGATCTCGCCGCCCATCGCGTTTACCAGCAATTTACTGATGGGCATGCCCAAGCCCGTGCCCTTGATCGAATCGGAATTGCTGTTTCGCTCCTGCGTGAACACGTCGAAAATTTTGGTAAGGAATTCCTTGCTCATGCCGCAACCCGAATCCTCGCAGATAAACGTGGTGGTCACGTGCGTTTCGTCCGTCTTGATCTGCCGCACCGAAAGCTTGATAAATCCGCCCGCGGGCGTAAATTTCGCGGCGTTGCTGATAATGTTCATCAGCACCTGTTTAATATGTACCTCGTCGCCCAAAATGCAGGGCACCGTTATCTTTACGTCGGTGTTGTATTCGATGCCGCGGTTTTTAATGTTGTCGCACTGCATCGAGAAAATCGCGTCGACAAGCGCCTCGATCAAAAGCGGCTCTTTTACGACCTCCACTTTTCCCGCGCGCAGCTTGGAAACGTCTAAGATATCGTTAATAAGCGCGAGCAGATATTTGGAGGTGCTGTGCGATTTGGAGAGCCACGCCTTTACCTGATTCTTTTTGGACGGATCGTCGATGGCGGTGATCATTAAATAATTCAGCCCCACAAGCCCGTTGAGCGGCGTTCGTATCTCGTGGCTCATGTTGGAAAGGAATTCGCTCTGCGCCTTTTCCCGCGCCAGCGCCTGCTCCGTTTTGTTTTGCGTGCGCAGCACGATAATCAACGCAACGATGCTTACCGAAACGAGGATCGCCAGCGCGATGATAACAAGCATAATAAACGGGCTGCCCTGTTCGTTCAACGCTTCGTAATCCACCGTCAAACGGAAATACCAGTCGATATTATCGTCGAAGGGCATACAGTAGCTCACTCTGGACTTTCCTCCGTTGGTGTGGCGGAACAGGAACGTTTTATTCTCCGTCATGTTCTGCCTTACTTCCTCCCAGCTCATGTCCGTCTTTTCATAAGTCTGAATATTGCGGAACCAGTTTCCCGCCTCCGCCTTGTCGCTGTCCACCTTGTTTACGATGATATCGCCTTTCAGGTCCACTACGGTGGTCAAGCCGCGGCACTCCCCGTCGCCGTCGAGAAAGCTTTCGAGCACGAGACCGCTTGTAATGGTGGAACGGCGCGCAACGCCGATCGCGGCGATCACCGTGCGGTTTTCGCTGCCCACTTTAATATTGTATTCGTCCTCCAGCTTATGTCCGTAAATGGCGACTTTATCGTATTCGAGAATGGGGAGCGCGTCGAATCCGACCATATTCTGATGCTTGGTTTGCAGAATGGGCATAAAGTCGTAAAAGATATTCTCCCCGTTTACAACCGAGTTCTGATGACGATAGGCTAAATCGGTATAATACGTACCGTCCTCCGTAATCATGTAAATCTTATCGAAGGAGGATTCTTGAGACTCATGCTTCAAATACTCCACTACCTTGTCGTCGTCGGTCAGGGAACCCTGATTCCGATTCAGCCGACTGCTGAACCGTTCCAGATTTTTCCAATTAAATTCGACGTAATTGGTGATCGTATTCCGATCGTGCGAGGCAATCTCGCTGATCGTGTTAATGACGTTGTTCTCCACGATCCCGTTGATCACCACAGAATAGATCCCGATGATGAGCCCCACCGTGAGCGCCACGATAAACGCGACGATCGCATACGCAATCTTTTTTCTTCTCTTTAACATAGTTTCACCTTCTCTATCAAAAATAAGTTTTAAAAGCTTATCTGATCCCGATACAAAGCACGTACCTGTTGCGGACGCGCTTTAAAAGCTCGCCGCGGCGAAGCAGCGCGTCCCCCGCCTTTTCCATAAATCCGATTACGAAGCCGCGCTCGTTCTCGGTAGGGTCGAACCCGCCGAACACGCAGCGCTCGGTAATCTGGCGGAAGCGTTCCGTCTCCCGCCGGTTGATCCCCAAGCCCTCGAGCGTCTGCTCGGTAAAGCCGCCCGCTCCTTTTAAGTCTCGCTCCAACAACGTATACGCCGCCCGACCGAATTGCTCGCCTCCGCCTTCGAGCAGCCTGCGTTTCCGCCGCAATACGACCTCCCGCCTTGCGACAAACCCCAGCGCCGCCGCAGCGGCGATCGAAACGATTCCGAGCACGGGCACGAGCACCTGCAGCGCCGTCAGTAAGGGATTTTTCTTTTCCTGTCCGCCGTCGGGCAACACGGGAGTTACGGGCGGGAGCTCGGGCTCCGGCTGATCCTCGGGCGGGAGCTCGGGCTGGGCGGGAGGCGCCTCTTCCTCGGGCGCGTCCGGCGCGTCGGGGTCCACCACCGAATCGGAATCCCCGTCCGAAAAATAGGAGGGCGTCACCTCCACGGGCAACCAGCCGATCCCGTCGAAATAAACCTCCGTCCAGGCGTGGGCGTCCCGTCCCGTAAGCACGACGCGGGCGGTGCTCCCCTCTCCGCTGAAATCTCCCCTTGCCAGATATCCTTCCGCATAGCGCGCCGCAAAGCCGTAGCTGCGGAAAATCTGCGTCGCCGCCGAAGCGAAATAGGTTGCGTTCGCCCGATTCACTTCTCCGCCGAAAAAGGAAGCGACGAATCCGCCCTCCCCGAGCGGATCGGGCTCCGAACCGTAAGAAAACGAATTTAAAAAGTATGCCCGCGTCAGCTGGGCGACGGTATTCACGGAATCCGCCCCGATCCCGCCCAGCGCGGCTCTGATCAGCTCCGCCGAAGCCCCGTCTATCTGCGCGTAGGTATCGTAGACGAACGCGCGGTATTCCTTTTCGCGTTCGAGGTAGTCCGTCATTTCCTGCGTGCGGTTCGCGCTCTCCGTCACCCAGTCCGCCTGCGTCACGCGCTCCCCGCTGATATCGCCCGCGAACACGGTATAGGAATAGCTTCTTCCGCCGCCCCGCAAATTCAAATCGTAATAGGGAGATCCCTCGGTGTATTCGCTCACCGTATACGGCGCGTAAGCGTATTTGCGGTATGCGCCCGTATTTGTAATTTGCACGCCGAACTTATCATTGCTGCCGCTCAGCGAAGAGTACCGCGCATACTGCGTGAGGGAAAGCCCGCCCTCCGCAAGATACTCCAAAAGCCCCTGATAGCCGTTTTGCACGTAGGCGTTTTTATCCGTGGGCGCCCACCTGCTGCCCGTAAGAGAGCTGCCCGCAAAGCCCTTTAAATACAGCACGGGCGTGTGCGGCGTCATTGTCACCGTAAGGCGCTCTCCCGAAGAGGCGTGCATTTTACCCGCCTGCGACAAATTGCCGTCGGGCAAGTCGTTTGCGCCGTATACGGCGCGCTCGAAGGCGTAAACTGCGGAGCGCTGCAATTCGCGCACGCCCTCGCTTCCCTCGTAAAACATGCAGGGGATCGCCGCAGCCGCCACGATCAGCGCGCAAGTTACCCAGTGCAGGGCGGATTTCAGCGTCATGCCGTTTTCCGCCACCAGCAGCCCCGTAAACGCGACCGCGAACAACCCGATGGCGTACACCGAGGGATACAGCCCCGTACACAGCAGAACGAACGTGACGGTAAATTGCAGATAGATCCACGCATAGCGGCTGCGCGCGCTTGCCGCCGCGCACGCCAGCCCCAGCCATGCGGAAACCACGGACGAAAACAAAAATTCCGCCCCCGCGGAGGGCTCGGCTTGCGCATAGCTCAGTCCGCCGTGAACGTTCGCGTTTACCGATTCCGCCACGCCGTTCCAAAAGAGCAGCGCGCCGTTGCGGAATACGGAAAATCCCGCGCCGACCGCAAGCGCCGTATACAGCGCGACCGCGCCCGAAAGCGACAGCGCGACGATCCTTTTCCGCCCGAACGCAAGATATACGGCAGCCACCGCAACGCCCGCGACCGCCGCCGCGTATCTGCCCGCCTGAAAGGGAAGCGCGGAGACAAGCAAAAACCAGAGCGCGGCGAAAGCCGCTACGCCCGTAACCATTGCGAAAATCTTCATCCCTTTGGCGGGTTCCGATCTCATTACGATTGTTTTTCTGATTTTTTGCGCCATGGATTCTCCGTATTTTTACAGAACGCAGGCGGACAGAGTGCCGTAAACGTTCTCGCACGTAACGTTAATGAATTTTAAAGTTCCGTCCTCGATCTCTCCGTCTCTGTTGCTTACCGAAACGGCGGTAATATCGAGATTATGATACTTGCGCACTTCCACCTCTTCGAGCAGGGCGGACACGATGATCAGTTTGGTAAACGCCGTAAATTCCGCCGACCGCGACAAAAAGAACAAGCCCTCGGTATTCTCCGCACTCACCTTCATGCTCATCAGCTTCGAGACCATATCCACGAACGATTCCCCGTTCGAAACCTCCGTACAGCCGAACACGCCCTCCTCCACCCAGCCCACGCTGTGCGCATAGCCCTGACGGATAAGCGAGTCCGAAACGGTGACCGCTACGTCGAGCACGGTATTCAGCTGCCTGTCCGTGGCGGCGGTTTTCGACTTTTTACGGCTCAGATCGACTAAAATCAAAATCCTGTTCTCGTCCGTGCAGCCGAACTCCTTGGATTTGAGCGTTCCGAACTTCCCCGAAAGCTTCCAGTGCACCGCATTGAGCGAATCGCCCGCAGCGTAGTCGCGCACGTTGAACACCTCCGAAACGTCGTTCCCCTTTTTGGGAAGCACCGTTTCGCCGAACACGGAGCTGCTCTTGTTGCGGTCCATGCGCATGGAGATCCCGTCGTACAGCACGGGAGAAACCACCGCCTCCGCAAACTTGTTTACCTTTACGGTGAACGAAAACAGCCCGATCAGATCGTACAGCTTTACCGAACGGAAATAAACGCAGATCCTGCCCGAGTCGGCGCTCACGTAATCGTAGGTATAGGGAGTAAACGAAAGATCGCGAAATAAAAAACTCCGCTTTTCCGTCTTGCCGAACGTCGTATTTTCGATGTCCGCGATCACCTTGGCTTCGCCGCACAAAAATCGCGGCGCGACGCCCGTTTTTACGGTGATTTGCAGCGCTCCGCCGCGGATGCAGGAGGAACGCACGTCCCCCTCGAATTTCACCCGACCGCGCGCGCAGCACAAAAGCAGAAGAGAAAGGAGCGGCAGCCCCGAAAGGCACACGAAAACGTACAGCGCGGCTCCGCTGTCCGAAACGAGGTAAGCGGCAAGCGCCGCCGCCCATATTATCGCATAGGAAATTCTCTTCCAGGTCATCCGATCTCTTTCTCCGTCTTATTTTCTGCCCATGGAGGGCGCGGGCGTATTTTCAAGCACTTTTTTCAGAATCGAGCGCGGCGTCAAGCCTTCGAGCTTGGCGCGGGGAAGCAATATGATTCTGTGCGCGCACACGTCGCAAAACACCTCTTTCACGTCCGCGGGGACCACGTAATCGCGCTCGGACAAAATCGCGCATGCGCGCACCATGCGCGAAAGCGCCAAAAGTCCGCGCGGGCTTACGCCCAGCTCGATTAAGGGATGGCGGCGGGTCTCTTCGCACAGCGCGACCATGTAATCTATGATATCGTCCGAAATTTTCACCGAGCCGAGATAGTTCTGAATTTCCACCAGCGTATCTCTGTCCGTAATTTTTACAAGCGCGTCGATGGGGTCGCTGCTCTGGTGGCGGCGCAAAATCTCCGCCTGCTCCTCCGCGTCGGGATAGCCGATGGAAAGCTTTACCATAAAGCGGTCAAGCTGAGACTCGGGCAGCGGCTGCGTGCCCGAAGAGCCCACGGGATTTTGCGTAGCGATGCAAATAAACGGATTGGGCAGGCGGTGGGTAACGCCGTCTACGGTGACCGAATTTTCCTCCATCGCCTCCAACAGTGCGGACTGCGTTTTCGCGGAAGCGCGGTTTATCTCGTCGCCCATGAACAGGTTGCACACGATCGCGCCCTGCTTATAGTCGAACTCGCCCGTCTCGCCGTTATATACGGTAAAGCCCGTAATGTCCGAGGGCATGGTGTCGGGCGTAAACTGAACGCGCTTAAAGTCCAGCCCCAGCGCCTTCGCAAAGGCGAGCGCAAGCGTAGTCTTGCCCACCCCGGGCGTATCTTCGAGCAGCACGTTCCCCTTTGCGTACACCGCCATGAGCACCTTTTTGATCACGTTCTCTTTTCCGATAAGCACCTTTCCGATGCTGCGGACGATCTCTTCGGATTTTTCTAAAATCATTGCCGATCTCCTCCCGATATTCCTTGTGTTTTTATGATTTTCCCCGCGGCTTCTTTCGACCACTTCGCGGGCGCTCCGTTTTCCATATAGAACCAGCCGAATCCGTCGTAGTCGATGGAGGGCTCGTTCTCGCTGTACAGATACCGCGCGATATTGTTATAAAAATTCCCCGTGGCGCCGACGGGACAGCCGTGCGTTAAATAGCGGATATTCGTCCCGCTCGCCTTTATCAGTTCGTCCTGCGCGGCGTAGCTCATGTGGAAATACACGCTTTCGATTCCGTACTGCCCGTAAAAGCAATAGTCGCCGATCCGCTTTAAGTTGCCGTATAACAGAACGGTGCGCAGCGTGTTGCAATAGCGGGTCTCGCCGACGGCGGTGGAAACCGCGGTCGCAAACGTAAACGCTCTGTCGCCGATGCTTTCAAGCGACTGCGAGCCGTAAAGCGTCTCCAACGCGCGGCACTCGTAAAAGGAGTAGTCGCCCAACCGCTTCACCCCCTCCGGGATCACGGCGGTTTGCAGGGTTGCGTGATAGGCAAACGCCCAATCGCCGATTTCCTCGATCTCTTCGGGCAAGCCGCTCAGATCGGTCAAACCGTTCTTCGCGGCGCAAAGCAAAAGCTTTCGTTTGTCCTTGGAATACAAAATTCCGCCGTCCGATGCAAAGAACGGATTTTCCGCGCTCACTTGCACCGTTTGCAAATTCTTCAACGCCGAAAACGCGGTAGGCGCAAGCGTTTCGAGCCCTTTCCCGATGATAATTGCGGTCAGCGACGAACAGCCGTTAAACGCGTTGTGCCCTATTTCTCTCACGCTGTCGGGAATTTCCACCCGCTGCAAAGACTGATTCATGAACGCGGCGGAAGCGATTATTTCGATGCCGTCCCTTATCACCGCTTCGTCCTCGATCCCCATGCTCATTACGAGCGTGCGTCCCGAATACACCAAATTGCCGTCCGTGTAATAAACGGGATTATCCTCCGCAATGGAGAACTCCTGCACGTCCGCGCCCAGAAAGATACTCGCGCCGATATGCGACACCGTGGAAGGTAACCGAACGGAGCGGATATGAAAGGTAAGATATTTATACACGCTCGATCCGCTTTCGTTGGAAACGACCACACGGGCGGCGGTGTAAAACGCCGCTTTCCCGATATTTTCCAGCCCCTCGTTCAGCGTGATGGTTTCGAGCGATTGCTGAAAGTTCACGGCGTAAGGAATCACAATCCGCACGCTTGCGGGCAGAACGAGATCGGTTTTGTAATAAGCGGGCGGCACGGCGTACAGCACGCCGTTTTCGCCGAAGTCGATCCCGTCCGCATATCTGCCGTACAGCACGCCGTCGATCGCGGAAAAATTCGGATTCTCTCCGTTCACGGCAATTTCCGTTAGGGCATAGCACTGGTACAGCACGGGCTGCACCGAGCCGAACGTCTTTCCGTCGCTCTCGAAGGGAACGTCGCCGAATTTCAACAAGCTCTTCCCCAGCGTTAAGCGGGTGAGCCCGTCGCACCGCTGAAAGGCGTAATTTTCCACCGAGATCACGGTATCGGGCAATACCAAATTATCCAGCTTGTAGCAGTTGGTAAACGCGCGCACCGCGATCCTTTCCAAACTGCCGCCCCAGTCTATCCGATCGAGCGCAATGCAATAGGAAAAGGCGCGCTCGCCGATTTCTTTCGCGTTGGAAAGGGTCACCGATTTCAGCGTTCGAATATAGTAAAAACAGTAATCGGGCACGGCGGGAATGCGTTCGGGCAGCGTGAATTCGGTCAGCTTGGTGTATTCGAAGCAGCTTGACGGAAGCGCGGTAAGCCGTTCGCACCCCTCCAGCTCGATTCGGGTAAGCTCGCTGTGCGAAAACGCGCCCGTGCCCAGCGTATGCAGCGCGGCGGGAAGCTCGATTTCCAAAAAGCCGCAGGCGTAAAAAGCGTAGGAGCCGATCATGCCGAGCGTCTCGGGCAGCGCCAAGCGGGTAAGAGAGCCGCAGCCGTAAAACGCATAGGGCGCGATTTGCACGGTTCCGCGGGCAAGCGAAACGTTTTGGAGCGAAGAGCAATTATAAAACAGCTCGGCAGCCAGCGTATGCGCGTACTCCGTTCCCTCTTCGTTGATGTAAGCGACGTCGCCCAAGCCCTCCACGCTTTCCAGCCCCGAGCAGCCGTAAAACACGCCCGTGCCGAGCGACTTCAACGAGGCGGGCAGCGCAACGCTTTTCAACGACTTACAGCCCGAAAACGCCGATTTCCCGATCACTTCCAACCCGTCGTTCAGCGTAACGGCGCGAAGCTGTTCGCACCCGACGAACGCCGATCCCGCGATAGACTTGGTGCCGCCGATCACGGAATATTCGGTCACGTTTTTGTCGTAAACCATGCTAAGAGAATATTCTCCGTCCGCAAGGCGGATATACAGCGCCGTTCCGTCGTCCACCGTCTCCATTGCGGAACGGTAAAACACGCCCGACATAATGTTTTTCACGTTTCCCAGCCCCTCCACCCGTTTCAGCGCGGAGTAGGCGAAGCAATAATATTGCAGCGTGGTGACCGACGACGGAAGCGCCAGGCTTTCCTTGCGCAGATACGCGCAGGAATAGCTCCCCATTTCCGCAAGGTCGCTGTGAAATTCCGACTGCGCCCAGCTTGCGGGCAGCAGATACAGCGTGCGAAAATCCTTGGAATAGAGCGCGCCGTTAAAGGAGGCGTAATGGGGGTTGCCCTTATCCGTGGAAATCTCCGTGAGCCCCGCCGTGTTCACCGCCGTTAAAAACGGGGCGTCCATGCGCGCGGTAGAGGGCACGTGCAGCTTTAGAAAGTTACAGCCCTTTTTGAATACGGCGGGCATATCGATGCGGGTGACCCCCTCGGGTACGGCGAGCAAATCGCACGGCTCGCCCGTATAACCCGCAAAGACCCGATCGCCGCTCGCGTCGTACGAAAGCTCGTAGCTTGCAAGCTCTTCCTCCGAAAGATAGCGCGCGTAAAGGTTCAGCACCCGTGCGTTTCCCGAGGCGGGCGCGGACAGCGCGACGGTGCCCGTCACGGAATTCCCCGCCGAATCGTACCAGCCGTTAAACCGCTCGGCGTGCGACGGATCGTACGTTCTCGCCGCGGCGCTGGTCGAATAATTGTACTGCGCCAGATTCACCCAAACGGAAAGGCGCAGCTGCGCGGTAAGCGAGGCGTTTGCGTTCGCGCTCGTCCAGACTTCGGTTTTCGCCTCGTCGGCGTAAAAGTTGATCTTATACTCGTTTACGTCGTAAAAGATATAGTTCGCCGCGCTGCGGTAAGATATTTTTATCTGTTTGTTCGAGCCGAGCTCGTTTAAATCGAACGAGTCGTAGCGCACCGTACCGTTTTGCAGCAGGCGGCGCGTGACCTTCACTTCCCCGCCGTTTCCGTCGTGAAAGGTGATCCCGCAGCGCTCGATCACGTCCAGCTCGTCTATCTCCATTCCCTTTGCAAAGCTCAGCCGGTTGCGTTCGATATAGATGACTTCGTTCTTTTTAAAATCGGGCGGGGTGTGTCCGCCGCCGTATTGTTGCGAACACGCCGCCGCAACGCCCGCGCAAAGGAGGGTCGCAAGCAAAAAAAGCGCCGCATACAAAATCCGTCTTTTTATTCTCATGCCGACCCCCGCGCCTTGGCTTTTTTCGCCGCGATGATCTCGCCCGCGCGCTTTTTCAGCTCTTCGAAGTCCACGGGCTTGGAAACGTGTCCGTCCATACCCGCCGCCTCCGAAAGCTTCACGTCCTCCACGAACGCGTCCGCAGAGAGCGCGATAATGGGCACGGTAAGCGCGTCTGCTTTTCCGCTGTCCCGAATTTCGCGCGCGGCGTCCCGCCCGTTTAAGCGGGGCATCTGAATATCGAGCAGCAATAAATCGAAGGAGTTTTCGGGCGATTGCGTAAATATTTCCACCGCCTCGCGCCCGTCCTTGGCGTGCGTGATCTTCGCCCCCTCGCTCTCCAAAATTTCCATCGCGATTTCCGCGTTGATCTCGTTGTCCTCGGCAAGCAGGATACGGCAGCCGTTGTATTCGAAGTCCGCCTCGAAGGTAGGTTGCTCTTCCCCGACGGGCTTAGTAAAGTCCTGCTCCACGTCGGCGACCTCCAAAGAGAGGAACACGGAAAAATCCGTTCCCTTCCCGAGCGTGCTGTCGATTACGATATTTCCGCCCATCATGCGCACGATATTGTCGCAGATGGCAAGCCCCAGCCCCGTACCGCCGTAATTGTGCGCGGTGGAAGCCTCCTCCTGTTCGAACGGGTGAAAAATTTTACGGATATTTTCGGGCGCGATCCCCTTGCCCGTGTCGCGCACGCGCACCAAGAGCTGCACCTTTCCGCCGATATTGTCGAGCTGTTTAAAGGTGACCTCTATTTTTCCGCCCGCGGGCGTGAATTTGCTCGCGTTGGAAACAAGGTTCGTGACCACCTGCATCAGCCGCAGCTCGTCGCACATAAAGTAGCGCGCCGTCAGCCCGACCGTTTCCACGCGGAATTCGATCCCCTTGTTCGTGATGGTGCCGTTGAACATATTGCGGATCTTCTCGGAAAACGCGACGAGGTCTGTCTCCGTTTCGAACAGCTGCATTTTGCCGCTCTCGATTTTGGCGATATCCAAAATATCGTTGATCATGCTAAGCAGGAACACCGAAAGATCTCCCGCGCGTTCCAGATAATTTTTTACCTTGTCCGTATCGTTGATGTTCATGCGCGCAAGCGACATCATACCCATGATTCCGTTCATGGGCGTGCGGATCTCATGGCTCATATTGGAAAGGAAGGAGGACTTCGCCGCCGCCTGCACGAGCGCCGCGTCCAGCTCCTTTTTCATGGCGGCGCGTTCGTTCTTCTGCTCGGTAATGTCGGTAATGCAAAAGGCAAGATAGCGCGTTCCCGCGCTTTCGCCGTAAAAGGCTTCCGCCCTGCCGCACTTCTCCTCGCCGTAGCTAAACTCCTGTTCGAACACGCCTGTTTTGTCCCACTCGGCAAACCGCCCGATAAACGAGCGCACCTCGCTGTGCGAAAGCGAGCTTCTGTATGCCGCGGTGTCGGCGGACAGCTCCTCTGCGGAAACGCCGAAAAATACGGAAACGTTGGGAGAGACGAACACGGGCTGCATCGACACCGCGTTCAGCAGCACGAACGCGGTGTTCGCGCCGTTGCCGTATACGTCGCAGAACGCCCTCTTCCCCTCCTCTTCCAGCGCGGCTCTCTTCGCCGCAGACTGCAGCTTTCTTTTTTGGGCGTGCACGTAAAACGCGCAGGCGGCGGCAGCCGCGCCCGCGAGGAAGAATAATATGACGCCGTAAGCGATGACGAAAGCAACCATCGTTTTTATTCCCTCCGAATGTGCTTCACCCTGAATTTTTTCTTATTGTATCATAAACTTACAATACTTTCAACAAATTTAACGGGCAATTTCCGTTTACGCGCCGTAACGACTGCGGTAATCCTTCATCGCCTGCAAGTATTCTTTCCCGCCGATCACGCCCTCCTCGATCGCCGTAATAATGTCCTCCATGGTCACGATGGCGTAAACGCGGATCCCGAATTCGTCGTACGCTTCCTGCACGGCGGACTTTTCGCCCGTGCCGCGCTCCTGACGGTCTACCGAAATGATCATGGCCTCCACCCGAACGTCCGCCGCCTGCGCCAGCTTGGGCAGCGTTTCGCGCAGAGCCTTGCCCGAGGTCATCACGTCCTCTATGATCGCAACGCGGTCTCCGTCCTTTAACTCCTGCCCAACGAACAGTCCGCCCTCGCCGTGGTCCTTCGCCTCCTTGCGGTCGAAGCAAAAGCCAAGGCTTACCCCGTGGTTGTTCGATAAGGCGATGCTCGTCGCCACGGCAAGCGGGATCCCCTTATACGCGGGACCGACGAGCGTTTGCGCGTTTACCCCGTGCGCCAGATAACATTCCGCGTAATATTCGCCGAGGCGGGCGATCTGCGCGCCCGTTCTGTACTTGCCCGTATTGATAAAGTAGGGCGCCTTCCGTCCGCTCTTCAACGTGAATTCGCCGAATAGCAAAACCTCGTTCTCCACCATGAATTGAATAAACTTCTTCTTGTACTCCTGCATGACATGTTCTCCTGTTTTGTTTTTAAAATTTTTCAGTTCAGGCGCAGAGCACCCGTCAGCGAAGAGAGCCTTTGCACGCCGCGGCTATCGCACCAGTCGTTCAAGCCCTTGATTATTTTGGGACAGGCAAACG
This sequence comes from uncultured Christensenellaceae bacterium, assembly GCA_910588465.1. GTDB lineage: Bacteria > Bacillota > Clostridia > Christensenellales > Borkfalkiaceae > Gallimonas. Next base: position 58,112 of record CAJUOP010000004.1, read on the forward strand.
GATCGGTAAAGTTCTGCGTTCCCACCTGAACGGCGGTCGCGCCCGCAAGCAGGAATTCGATCGCGTCCTCGGCGCAGGTAATGCCGCCCATACCGATAACGGGAATAGTCACCGCCTTGCTCGCCTCGTACACCATGCGCACGGCAACGGGCTTTACGCCCGCGCCCGAAACTCCGCCCGTGTTGTTGGCGATAATCGGCGTTCTTTTTTCGATATCGATTGCCATTCCCGTGAGCGTGTTAATTAAAGAAATGCAGTCCGCGCCGCCCTCCTCCGCCGCCCGCGCGTTTGTTGCAATGCTCTCTACGTTGGGCGAAAGTTTTACAATAAGCGGCGTCTTTTTTAAATTCTTTTTGGCAAGCGCGGTTACCTCCCGCACGTTTTCGGGCTTGATCCCGAGCGCCATGCCGCCGCTGCGCACGTTGGGACAGGAAATATTCAGCTCGATAAAATCGACCAGCCCGTCCAGCTTTTTACAGATTTCACCGTAATCTTCCAGCGTTCTGCCCGCGACGTTCGCCACCACGCGCGTTTTGGATTTTAACCACTTCAAGTCGTTTTTAATAAAGGAATCCACGCCGGGATTCTGCAAGCCCACGGCGTTTAAAATCACCCCGCGGCTCTCCGCAATGCGCGGCACGGGATTGCCGAGGCGGGGTTCGGGCGTAAGCCCCTTAGTGGAAATTCCGCCCAGACAAGAAATATCGTAGAGCTCGTCGTACTCTCTTCCGAAACCGAACGTGCCCGAAGCGGGGATCACGGGATTTTTCAGCTCTACCCCGCAGAGCGTTACGCGTAAATCTGCCATATTATTTTCCTTGATTTTGTTGTTTTAGCGCCAGCAACCGCTTGCAAACCTGCTCGACGTCGGCGACGAAGCGGTATTTGAATTCTTTCCCGTTTATATGCACGTACAGCGTGCCGTAGCTCTCCTTGGAAGGAACCGTAAACTCCGCTTCGAGCGGCTCCGTAACCGAACAGGAGAAAGCGGGAAAGTACAGACTTTTTCCGTCGTGTTTAATTACCTCGGCGGGCGTTTTTAACGCGAACACGGTAAGAAAGATTCCGAAAAATCCAACCGCGCCGCCGATACAAAATAGGACGACTGCCGCGGCAACCGATTCCCGCAGCAAATACGCTCCGCCGCCGAGAAGCCCCCCGCCGAGCAAAACGTAAAGCGCGTGCAGCCACAAAACCCGATTGTACCGCCGTGCGAGAACTTCCATTAAAGCTCCACTTCGTTTATTTCGAACACGGGACCGTCCTTGCACACGCGGGCGTGCCTGCCGTCCGTCTTGTTGCACACGCACACAAGACAAGCCCCCAGCCCGCAGCCCATGCGTTCCTCCAAGGAAACGTATACGGGAACGCCCAAATCCTTCGTTGCCTGCTTTAACGCGCGCAGCATAGGGGTGGGACCGCACGCGAACACCGCCTGCGGCTTCGCCCTGTTAAAATCGTTTACAAACGCCTGCACCGCCGTACCGTGAAAGCCCACGCTGCCGTCGTCGCTTGCAAGCGTTAAATGATTCGCCCGCGCCATTTCCTCTTCCATGCACAGCGCGTCGCGATTGCGAAAGCCCATGTAGGCGGAAATTTCCTTTTTGCCCTCGTATTCGCGAATCAGCGAAATCAGCGGGAATATCCCCACGCCGCCGCCCACGACGGCGATGCGCTTTTCCTCTTCCGCGACGAAAAATCCGTTCCCGAGCGGAAGCAGCACGGAGAGCGCCTCTCCCGCATTCACGCACGAAAGCGCGCGCGTACCCTCGCCCTTCAAGCGATAGCACACCGTAATGTGTTCGCCCTCCGCCTTGCACACCGCAATGGGGCGGCGGAGCGGAAAGCCCATAACGCCGATCATGCAGAACTGCCCCGCACGCACGGGAACGGCTTCCCCGCACGTAAACGTAAGGGCAAAAATTTCTTCGGCAATCTCCCGATTTTCTACGACGACCGCGTTTACTTCGCGCATATTTCCCCCAACACCGACAGCAGATCGGCTTTCATATCCAGACACGCGGCGCGCGCGGCTTCGGCATAATCGCCGCCCCGCTTTTTGTAGGCGCACAGAATCCCGCGGGAGTTGTTTACGATCCCGCCGAGTCCGCCCTTATGAAAACAGCTTTTCAGCATTTCCGCATTGCCGCCCTGCGCCCCGTAGCCGGGGATCAGAAAGAAGGTATGCGGAAGCCGTTCGCGGAGGATCTTCGCTTCCTCGGGGTGCGTGGCGCCCACCACCGCGCCCACGGCGGAATAGCCGTATTTTCCCACGGTATCCTTGCCCCATTCCTCCACCATGTCGCCCATACACTCGTACACGGTGCGCCCGTCTGCGAGCTTTAAGTTTTGCAGCTCGCCCGAAGAGGGATTGCTCGTCTTTACCAGCGCAAAGATTCCTCTGCCGTATTTTTTACAGTTTTCGACGAAGGGAATTATCCCGTCCGAACCAAGATAGCCGTTTACCGTTAAAAAGTCGGAGGGAAACGCGCGCTCCGTTTTTCCGTTCATTTCCGTCTCGCCCAAATACGCCGCGGAATACTGCGCGGCGGTCGCGCCGATGTCGTTGCGCTTGCAATCGGCAATGACGACAAGCCCCTTTTCTTTGGCGTAAACCAGCGTTTCGTAAAACGCTTTCAACCCTTCCGCGCCGTACTGCTCGTAATAGGCGATCTGCACCTTGACCGAGGGCACAATATCGCAAGTCGCGTCGATGATATGTTTATTAAAGGCGAGCACCGCCTGCGCGACGCCGCTAAAATCGGAAACGCCCGCCTGCATCTCTTCGGGCAGATATCCGAACGCCGTGTCCAGTCCCACGCAGGTGGGGTTTTGTTTTTCTATAATTTTATCGGTAAGTAAATCGGCAATCATGTTTATTTCTCCTCGTATTTGATTTCACCGTCCACCGCGGTGCATTTAATTTTTCCGAACACCTTTTTGCCGCCGAACGGACTGTTCTTTCCCTTGGAGACGAACGCCTCGGGCTCTATCGTCCATTCCTCGTTCAAATCGACGGCGATAAAGTCCGCGGGCGCGCCCTCTTTCAGCGCCCCTCCCTCGAGGTTTAAAATCGCCGCGGGATTCGCGCTCATCTTTTTTACAAGCTCCTCCGCCGTCATCTCGCCCGACTTTACCAGCGCGGTGTACGAGAGCGCAAACGACGTTTCCAGCCCGCTGATCCCGAACGCCGCGAGCGGATATTCCACGTTTTTATCGTCCTTATGGTGCGGGGCGTGGTCGGTCACGATGCAATCGAGCGTGCCGTCCTTTAAGCCCTCTATCACGGCAAGGCGGTCGCGTTCCTCGCGCAGAGGGGGATTTACCTTGGTATAGGTATTAAAAGAGCAGATCGCCTCGTCCGTCAGCGTGAAATAGTGCGGACAGGTCTCCGCAGTCACCTTTACGCCGCGCGCCTTCGCCTCACGAATCAGTTGCACGCCGCTGTAAGTGGAAACGTGGCAGATATGCACGGGCAGATTTAAACTTTCCGCAAGGCACAGCTCCCGCGCGATGATAATATCCTCCGCCGCGCGCAGGCTGCCCTTTAAGCCCGTAAGCGTGGAGGAATAGCCCTCGTTCACCGAAGCGCCGTCCGCCAGATACTCGTCCTCGCAGTGGCACAGGCATTTCAGCCCGAAGTCGGAGGCGTAGAGCATGGCGTTTGCCATCAGCTTGGTGTCCTTTACCGTCTTTCCGTCCTCGGAAAGCGCGACCGCCCCCGCCGCCTTCATGCCGCCGATCGCGGCGAGCGTTTCGCCCTTCTGCCCCTCGGTGATCGCCCCCACGGGATGCACCTTGCAAAGATTTACTTCCCTTGCGCGCGCCTTTATGTAGGTTACCGTCACCTTGTTGTCCGTCACGGGCTTGGTGTTGGGCATACAGCAGATCTGCGTAAATCCGCCCTTTACCGCCGCGCGGCAGCCGCTTGCGATATCTTCCTTTTTCTCGAAGCCCGGTTCGCGCAAATGCACGTGTATATCGACGAGCCCGGGAAGCACGGCAAGCCCGCGCAAATCCTTTCCCTCGCCCTCGATCTTCTCCTTGATTTCGACGATTTTCCCGTTCTCCGTGCGGAAATCCGCGCGGCGGAATCCGCCTTCGAGCAACAGCTCCGCGTTTTTAAAAATCATAATTTCACCCTCCCTTGGGTCAGCAGCAAAAGGAGCGCCATTCTCACCGCTACGCCGGAAAGCACCTGGTCCTCTATCCTGCTCGTATCGCCGTCGATCAGTCCGCAGGTCAGCTCCACGCCGCGGTTTACGGGACCGGGGTGCAGCACGAGCGCACCCTTTTTGGCATACTTCATAATTTCTTCGTTCACGCCGAAATATTTGGCGTATTCGCCCAGCGAGGGAAAATTTCCGCCCCGCTGCCGTTCGAGCTGAATCCGAAGCCCCATCACCGCGTCTGCGCCCGAAACCGCCTCTTCGCGGGAGGAGCAGATCTTCGCCCCCATTCGTTCGAGCCCTGCGGGGATCAGCGTTTTCGGCGCGTACATACGCACCTCCGCGCCCATCGCCGTTAATCCGAAAAGATTGCTCTTGGCAACCCGCGAATGGCGGATATCGCCCAAAATCGCCACCTTCAAGCCCCTTAATCCGCCGAGGTGCTCGCGCAGCGTAAGCATATCGAGCAGCGCCTGCGTGGGGTGCTCGTTCATGCCGTCGCCCGCGTTAATTACGTGCGCTTTCACCGTTTCGCCCAAAAGCTTGGGCGCACCGCCCATGGGGTGGCGGATCACGATGACGTCGTTTTTCATCGCGTCGAGCGTTTTGCCCGTATCCACGAGCGTTTCGCCCTTTTGCACGGACGACGTGGCGGCGGCAATGTTGATCACCTTTCCGCCTAAAAATTTGGCGGCGAGCTCGAAGCTGCACCGCGTGCGCGTGCTGTTTTCGTAAAACAGCGTGACGACCGATTTTCCGCTTAGCGCGTCGAACGATTTTTCGTTCCGTTTCAGTCGCTCTTTCAGTTTAAGCCCCAGCGACAAAATCTCGTCGATTTCCTCCGCCGAAACGCCGTACAGCCCCAACAGATCTTTGCTCTTAAACACCGGTTTCTCCTTTGATTCACGGTACAAAAAATAAGCCCCGCGGGAATACCCACAAGACTTAAAGCGATCGGTGGAATTGAAAAGCCGTCTTGTCGGCGCCCGATACCGTTTTTGATCCGCTACCTTATTCAGTTTATCACGGCAAGCTTTAATTGTCAAGGAATTTCGGCGGTTTTCTCAACCGATTTCGGTTAAAGTAAACCGCGTTTTGTCGCAGGAAGTAAGCAAATAGGATATCCCGTTTTTTTCCGACCTTAACGGGAAATACGTCCCGCCGTGGATGTGCCCGAAAATCACCTTTTCCACGCCGTTTTCCTCGAACAGCTGCGTAAAGAGGGTATCCTCCTTTTTGGCGTTCAGGGGCGGATAGTGCATCAGCACAAACAGCCTGTCCCCCTCGCGCCGCTCCTTTTTCACGGCGGCAAACGCCAATTTAAACCGCTCCGCTTCGCGCATATAGAGCGCCCTGTCGTGCTCGGTATATTCGGCGCAACCGGGACACAGCCACCCGCGCGAGCCCGCCACGATCAGATTGCCCGCCCTCACGCAGTCGTTTTGCAAAAACGAAAACGTTTCGTCGGGCGCGCTTGCCCGCACGCGCGAGATGGCGTGCCACCAATAATCGTGATTGCCGCGCACGAAAATTTTTTTGCCCTTTAAGGGCGCGATCGCCTTTAAATCGTAAACGCCCTCCTCGAGATACATTCCCCAGGAGGTGTCGCCGCCGATCAGCACCACGTCCTCGTCCGTCACCCTGCTCTGCCAGTCGGCTTTTATTTTTTCGAAGTGCCCTTCCCAGCCCTCGCCGAACACGTTCATGGGCTTATCCGCTTTTCCGGAAAGGTGCAGATCGCTGATCGCAAAAATTTTCATAGTAAGAATTATACCATATCCGCGCGCGCAAGGCAAGGAAAAGCCGTCCGCAATTTGCGGACGGCGACAATGTTTTTTTCGAAGTTATTTTTTCTTTGCCGCGGCAAACCCTTCGCGGAACGCCTGCCAGGTTTCCGTCAAATCGTCGTAAGCGGTCGAGTCGGGCGCGTAGAAGCGCAGGCGGTTGGTTACCCGCCCGTCGCTCACGTCGTCGGCGTTAAACCACACGGCGCCCTTTATGGGCTTCGCCCAGTCGGGTTTGTTTTCGGCGTTGAACGCCGCAAACATATCCCTTACCCACTGCGCCTGAAAATCGCGGTTGCGCCCCAGCTCGCCCGTGGCGTTCCCGCCCGAGCCGCACGCGAATTCCGCGAGAATCATATTCCACTGCGAAAACGTGCCCTTGTTCTTTTCGTACAACGTTTTGTAGTGTTCGTCGAACGTTCTCGCCTTTGCCGCCGCCTCTGCTTCCGTCTTGTAGTTGTTCATCTCGTAGCTGGTCCCGCCCAGAAGCTGCACGTATTCCGCGCCGGGGAAGTAGCAAAGGTCCTCTCCCCAGGAGCAATAGGGATAGGTGGTGCCGAACGGATTCCATATCCAGATCGCGTTATTTACGTTCTCTTCCTCGAAAATGTTGTAAAGTCTTTGCCAGGTCGCAATAAATATATCGGGATCGAGCAGCGTTAAAAGCGCGCAGTAACTCGTCCAGTCGGTGTTCATCTCGTTGTTTAAACGGAACAGAACGGGTTTTTCGTACTCCTTGATATCGCGCGCCAGCGTGCGGAACTGCTCGTCGAATTTTCCGCGCATGATATCGAACAGCGGCGTGTACTCGGTAAAATTCTTGTTCTGAACGTTGTTGTTGTCGGTGGTAAACTGGTAGCTCAGCTGCAGCACGGGTCTGCCGTTTCTGCCGTCTCCGTCCGCGAGCTCCTTCGCCATCGCTTTGGGGAAGTAGTGCGGTCCCGTCGTGTTGGAAAGGTGCGTGTAGGTGGGATAAATATCGAATTTATGATCCCACAGCTCCTCGATCCCCTTCTGATAGGAACGGCTGAGCGCAAGCCTGTTTTGGTAGGCTCCGCTTTCGGGATCCTGTTCCGATTTGATGTTCGGCATAGACGCGCTGAACGCGCCCCAATTCACGTAATCGTAATTGAGCGAAGCGAAATACGCCTTGGTAACGGGATTCCATTTGCTGTTTTCGGCGGGCTTGCCCGCGTCCAGATAGTTACGGGCGACCCCCTTGGAATTTACGTGCTTGTAGCTTTGCACGATTTGATTCATCTCTTCGCTGCGGTCCGATTTCGACTTTAACACAAACAGCGTAAAGAAGGCGTTTTCGTTTTCCTCGCGCACGACGGCGATATGATAGTAAGGGTACTCGATGCCTTGCGCATCGTTGATCTGCACGTCGAAGCGGTATACGTCGTGCCCCTCTTTGATCGAAAGATCGCCCACGCTGTGCTCCTTGGTGAACTCGTACGCCGCGCTTCCGTCAATGCGGGAAAGGTTATTCGCCTCGATATACTTATCGCTGTTAATAAATTTAAACAGCCAGTCGGAGGCGTAGGTATACCAGGGGTTGGTTTCTCCCGTATACGTGTTGCTCGACTCCACGCTTACCGAAAGCACGGAATCGCCGAACGAATATTTCGTCGTATACTTCGCGATGGAATAGTCGGCGGAAATTTCGTCCGCGGGGATGGTGAACACGATCCCGCCCGAAGCGTTCACGATGCGCGTGCTCCCTTCGCCGAACAGCTCCAGCTTTACGTCCTTGCGCGAATAATCGGCTTGCTCGAATTTGGGCTGATACGCTCCGCTCACGAAAAACCGACCGCCCTTTACGTCGTCGGCGGTCGAAAAGCCGTTCGTCCCGTCCTTGACTTCGCCGTTTTTATAAAATTCGTCGAACGCATACCGCAGCGACGCGCCGTGCGTTACGATCTCGTCTCCCCATTCCTGCTCCCTGTCTCCGTCGGGCGCGCAGCCTGCGAAACAGCTTAACCCGAGCACGAGCGCAAACGTTGCGGACAATACTTTTTTCAATGAAATACTCCTTCCCAGCCGTAATTACGCTCAGTATATCAGCATTTTAAATTTTTGTCAACAGAAAAAAATTTTTTTCATAAAAATAATTAAAAGAATTTTTTTACGGGTAATTTTTGAAAAAGATTTTTATTGAGCCGTTTTTCCGAACTTCATAAAAACGACGATCTCCGCGCATAATAATGGTATGTGCGGAAGATTTCATTTAGAGTATTCCCATAAAACCGTTCAAAAATTGCTGACGGAAATTCCGCGGGAAAAGCAAGTGCAGCTTCGCTTCGGCGACGTATTCCCCAACGACTTCGTTCCCGTGCTTACGGCGGAAGAGGCGGTAGCGGCGCGCTGGGGTTTCGGTCGGTCGGATAAAAAGGGCGTTCTGATAAACGCCCGCGCCGAAACGGTAACGCAGAGGCAGACTTTCCGCAAAAGCTTTTTAGAGCGGCGGTGCCTGATCCCCGCAAACGGGTTTTACGAATGGGATAACCAAAAAAACAAATTCTATTTTACCCGCGAGGACGGCGGATTGCTGTATCTTTGCGGATTCTATCGGGAAGAGGAGGGCGTACCGCGATTTATCGTCTTGACCAAACCCGCCACACCGCCCGTTTCCGCCCGTCACGACCGAATCCCCGTGATCGCAGCGGATTGGGCAAAGCACAAATATCTCACGGATATGTATTTTGCTTCCGATTATGCGGAACGCGCGAACGAGATCGCGCTGAAAACAAGTTGAACGCGGCAAGCCGTTAAGGCTTGCCGCGTTACGTTCCGTTTTTAAAAAAGCTGTACGGATGAATGGTATGCTCCCCCTTGATATCCAGCTCCCTTATTTTGGGATCCTTTAACACGATCGCGGACTGTATCACGCGGTTGCCGTACTTGCGCCGCAAGCCGTCTACGGCGGCGTCCAGCCGCTTTTGCTTTTCGTCCTTTTCGACGCTGCCGAAAAAATCGAGCTGCTCGGCGCCGAACTCGAAATCGGAAACGGAAAGCCCCACGCTGCGCACGTAATTTTCCCAGGGATAAATTTCACGAAAGAGCGCGAACGCCTTGCGGGAAATATCGAGCGCATGGCAGGACGGGCGGGAAAGCTTGCCCTGCCTTTGATATCCGCTTAAATCGGAGGCGCGGACAGATACGTGCACCGTGCGCGCCCGCGTAAGTCCCGCGTCCCGCATACGCGCCCCCACCGAATCGGCAAGCAGGCAAATCACCATATGCACGTCCTCCTCGTCCTTTAAATCGCGGTAAACGGTCAGGCTGTTCCCGATCGACTTGATATTTTCCTCTTCGTCCACCGTGACGACGGGCGAAAGGTCGTTGCCGTTCGCAAAGGCATAGAGATAATTCCCCCACTTGCCCAGCATTTTTACAAGCAGCGCCTCGTCCGACTGTGCCAGCTGTCCGATCGTCTTTACCCCGATCCGATTCAGCTTCTGTTTGGTGGCGTTCCCCACGTACAGCAGCTCCTCCACGGGCAGCCGCCAGACGATATCTTTAAAGTTTTCGGGCGAGATCACGGTTACCGCGTCCGGTTTTTTCATGTCCGAGCCGAGCTTCGCGAAAATTTTATTCCAGCTCACGCCCACGCTTACGGTAATGCCGATTTCTTTTTTCACCCGCTCGCGGATCGCGTTTGCGATTTCCTCTCCGCTGCCGAACAGCATGAGAGAGCCCGTCACGTCCAGCCAGCATTCGTCGATCCCGAACGCCTCGATCCTGTCCGTATATTCCTCGTAAATTTTACGCACCCGTTTGGAAACTTTGATATATTCCGCAAAATCCGCTTGAACCTCCACCAAAGCACTTCCGCACTTTTGCCGCGCCTCCCAATACACGTCGCCCGTTTTCACGCCCGCGCGCTTGGCAATCGCATTTTTCGCGAGCACGACGCCGTGCCGCTCCTCCTTCGCCCCGATAACGACCACGGGCTTGTCGCGGATCTCGGGACGGCGCAGACACTCCACCGAGGCGTAAAAATTATTCAGATCGCTGTGCAATATCGTTCGCATACCCTAACAGTATGCGTAAAATGCGTAAATAATCCGTACGGAGCTTCAATATAAAAAAGAGCTTCCGCGGCAACTGCGCGGAAGCTCCCTCCGTTATAGTGCGGTATGACCCGTTCTCTTTAAAAAGTCGGTAAGCGCGTCGCGGTAATTCGCCGCGCGGCAGCCAAGCTCCCAGGTGATATCTCCCGTCTCCCGCGCGGCAATGTTGCTTACCGTCACGCACCCGTTCTCCGCGGGGCTCACCAGCAGGGCGGCGTTTCCGCCCGCGGTTTTCCCGAAAAGAGCTATCGTATATTCGCTTCCGTTCCTGCAAAATTCAAATCCGATCTTCACGATACGCTCCCGCTCTAAAACTTACTGCGCCCTGTCGATTTTCCAAATCTTTTCCGCATACGTTGCGATCGCTCTGTCCGAAGAGAAGAACGCGGAATTCAAGGCGTTTTCCGCCTGCTTGCGCGCAAACGCCCCGGCGTTGCGATAGTCCGAATTCATTTTAAGCAGCGCGCTTACGTATTGTTCCAGATCGTAAAGCACGAAGTAGTGGTCGGGCTTATGCCAGCTTGCGCCTTGAAACAAAGCCGTATGAAGCTCTTTAAAATCTCCCGAGCCGCCGTCCGAAAACGTTCCGTCGATCAGCGTATCCGTGACCGCCTTTATCTCAGGGGAGCGCCCGACGATTTCGGAAGGGTCATAGCTCTCGTTTATCCGCGCCAGCTCCTCTACGGTCGCGCCGAAAATATAATTGTTGCGCAAACCCGTCTGCTGCGCGATTTCGATATTCGCCCCGTCCATCGTTCCCACGGTGACGGCGCCGTTCATCGTCAGCTTCATGTTTCCCGTTCCGCTCGCCTCGAAGCCCGCCGTGGAAACCTGCAGCGAAACGTCGCTTCCCGCAATGATTTTTTCGGCATAGCTCACGTCGTAATTCTGCACAAAAATCACTTGCAGCTTCCCCTGCATCTCCGCGTCGGAATTGATTTTAAAAGCAATTTCGTTGATATACTTGATGATGGCTTTCGCCCTGCGGTATCCCGAAGCCGCCTTCGCGCCGAAGATAAAGGTCATGGGGACAAAATCGGCGAGCTCGCCCGCTTTCATCGCGTAATACAATCTTAAAATCGCAAACGCCGTCATGAGTTGCCGCTTGTACTCGTGCAGCCGCTTTACCTGCGATACGTAAATCGCGTCGGGCATGGGCGTTATCCCCTCGCTCTTTGCAATGTATTCCGCAAGCTGCTTTTTCTTGGCGCGCTTTATCTTTGCAAGCTGCTCCGCGCCTCCCGCCCGTAAAAAATTTTCCGCAGAGAGCAGGGAAAGATCTTCGCGCCAGCCCGTTCCGAATATGCCGTCGTACAAAGCGGAAAGCTCCTCGTTGCACAGCATGAGCCAACGGCGCTGAGTCACGCCGTTCGTCACGTTTAAAAACTTTTCGGGATAATATTTATACGCCGCCGAAAACAGCCGCTCTTTGATGATTTTTGTATGGATCTCCGCAACGCCGTTTACGTGTTCCGCAACGAACACCGCTGCGTTCGCCATCGAAAACCGACCGTTCCGCAACACCGACATTTCGTCCTGTTCCGATTTTCCGCAGCCCTTTTTCTGCCATTCGCGCGCAGCGAATACTTGCAGCTTTTTCAGTATCGCGGCGATCTCGGGCAGGATACGGGAAACAAGCTCCTCGTCCCAGCATTCGAGCGCCTCGGGCAAAATGGTGTGGTTGGTATAATGAAATGTCTTGCGCGCAAGCTGCAGCGCTCTGCCGAACGAAACTTTATATTCCTGCGTTAAGATGCGCAAAAACTCCGCCACGGAGAATACGGCGTGGGTATCGTTCAGCTGCAAAACGTTGAATTCGGGAAAGCGGTCGAAGCGCCCGCCGTAAACTTTTACGTATTCGTCAATCCGTTCGCCCACCGCCGCCGCGGAAAAGAAATATTCCTGACGGATGCGCAGCAGCTTTCCCTCCTCCGTGTCGTCTGCGGGATAGAGATATTCGCTGATTTTCTCCGCCCGTTCGCTTCCCTCCGCCTGAAACAGCCGCAGCGTATTGACGCGCTTGCCGAGAACGGGCATATCGTACGGCACCGCGGTAACGTCCATGTCCGCAAAACGCACGGTGCGCTTTTCGCTCTCTTTGCGCACGCTCCACGGATCCCCCCATTTCAGCCAATCGTCCGCTTCCTCCTTCTGGAATCCGTTTTCGAAGCGCTGACGGAACAGCCCGTAACGGTAACGGATGCCGTACCCGTGCAGCGCATATCCCGTTCCCGCAGCGGAATCGAGATAGCACGCCGCCAGCCTGCCCAGTCCGCCGTTTCCGAGCGCGGCGTCCTCCACCTCTTCGAAGCGGTTCAAATCGAAGCCCTTTTCGGCAAAGATATTTCTTACCTCGTTTAACACGCCGAGCTCCATAAGATTATTGAAAAACATTCTGCCCATAAGAAATTCCACGGAAAGATAATAGGCGTTGCGGGCGGGTTTTTCGTCCCACGTCTTTACGATCTCTTCCATGCACGCGGCGGAAATTTCTCCGTACAGATCCTTTACGGTTTTTCCCTCGACGGAAATCAGTGTCAGTTTTTTTAATAATTCCTCTTTATTCATATCCTGTTTGCCCTATTATAATGTATTTGTATGCCGCCTCAGCGAAGCACCGCGATCGAATACGGCTGCAACAGCAGACGATCTCCTTTTACCGAGCTTGCGCCGACGGCGTTCAGCGTATCCGCGAGCTTAACGTTGCCGTAAGAGGAAAGCGGAATTTCAAAGCTTTCCGTATCGGACAGGTTTATAAGCAGATAGATCGACTGTCCGTTCCAGGTCTTTTTCAGCGCCGCAACGTAAGGGCTTACCGAATCCGCCCTTTCGATTTTTCCGCGCGCGATTTCCGGGTGACGGTTTCTCAGCCGCATCGCCGCCTTATAATAATTGTAAATGGAAGTCGGGTCGTCCTTTTGCGACTCGACGGAGCCGTTCGGGTACAGGCTCTTGTTTATCACGCCGTTGTAGCCCTGCGGCTTATAGTTGAACACCTGCCCTTCCGCCATGTCGTTTTCCGACCAGCGCATGGGGATCCGCTTGGAGGGGTCGTTGCTCGTGTCCGCACAGATCATGCCGATTTCGTCGCCGTAATACACGAAAACGTTGCCGTTCATCACCGACATGACGCCCGCGCCCATCTTGATCAGATTTTTCGAAGCGAGCATATTTGCCGCGCGCGCGGTATCGTGATTGCCCAAAAACGGCGCCAGCGTGCCCTTATCATAGGTGGTCTGCAAGTCGAGCAGCAGCCCTTCGAGCTTTTGCCCGGGCTTGGAAAGCAGCGGAGAGAACAGCTGTTTCACCGAGGAGGAGCTGCCCGCGCCCGCGCTCATGGTAAACAGGAAAAAGCTGTCGCATTCGCTCTCGTAATATTCGCGGATCTGCGCGTCCGTGCCTTCCCACGCTTCCCCGACGATATACGCGTCCTCTTTGATCGCCTTCGCCGTATCGTTTACGAATTTTAAAAATTCCACGTTTTTCTGCACGTCGCCCGTGTAATAGCTCGTCACGGCGTCCAGACGGAATCCGTCGCAGTCCATATCCGTCAGCCAGAACTCGAAAATATTCTTGATTTCGTTCCGCACCGCCTGCGAATCGAGGTTGAGATCGGGCATGATTTTATCGAAGCGGCTTTCGTAATACCAATTCGAATCGCTCAGCTTATTGTAGCCCGTCTGATTCCGTTCGGAGAAATTATAGTATTCGATATACTTTGCGTCCTCGCCCGTCGTCGCGCCGCTTTTCAGCGCGTTCGAAGCCTTTCGGAACCAGTCGTTCGAGCTCGAAGTGTGATTGATGACCATATCGACGATCACGTTTATCCCTCGCGAATGGGCTTGCCGCACCATCTCTTTAAAATCCTCGTTCGTGCCGTAGTCCTTTTCCACGGTGTAATAATCCGTAACGTCGTAACCGTGATAGGTCGTCGATTCACAAACGGGCATCAGCCAAATGCCGTTATAGCCCATTTCTTTCAGATAATCGAGCTTTAAGGTAACCCCCTTTATATCGCCGACCCCGTCGTCCCCCGAATCGCAGAACGACCGCACGAAAATTTCGTACCAGTTGCGGTTGTTGTCGTCTATGATATTCAGTTTTTCGTCCGTCCCGTCCGACGCGGGTTTTCTATCGCACGCCGCAGGCAGGACCGCAAAGACGAGCGCCGAAGCAAGCGCCAGCCCGACGAACAGCTTCCGTTTGAATTTCATGATAATTTCCTCCGATTAAAATTTATTTCACCGCGCCGCCCGTAACGCCTTCCACGTAGTACTTCTGCATACTCAAAAACAGAGCCGTGATAATGCCGCCTACGATCACCGCGCCCGCGCAGAATACGGTAAAGTTGGTATTAAACGAGCCTTTGTCCGCATTCAGCAGCTTATACAGTCCCAGCGCAACCGTAAACTTTTCGGGGCTGGTGTTGTTGATGATCACGTTCACGAAAATAAAGTCGCACCACGGGGCAATGAACGAGGTCAATATCGTGTAAACGATGATCGGCTTCGAAAGCGGGAAGATGACCCGCCAGCAAATCGTCCATTGCGAAGCTCCGTCCAGAATTGCCGCTTCCTCCAGGGAGCGCGGAATGGTGTCGAAAAATCCCTTGCAGATATAGTAGGAGAGCGCCGCGCCGCCCGAATACACCAAAATCAGCGCGAACAGGGAATTCGTGAGCCCCACCGCTTTCAAAATGAAATAAACCGCGATCATGCTCATAAAGCCGGGGAACATTCCGAGCACGAGCATAACGTTCATGATAGGCTTTCTCATTTTAAAACGCATACGCGAAAGCGCGTAGCTCACCATTAAAATAAACAGCGTTGTAAGCGCGCAGGAGCAGACCGCGACCAAAAACGTATTCCCCAGCCAGATCCCGAACTGCGTTTCGCGGAACAGCCTTGAAAAGTTTCCGAACCCCAGCTGCAAGTCCTCGGGGAAAAGCTGATTGATAATACCCGTATTCGGCGTGACACGAAAGGAGGTATAAACTAAAAACACGATGGGCAATATCCAAAAAATTCCGAGCACGGCAAGGACGAAATAGATAAGCCCGTTTACGATCGCCGTCTGCGCGCGCTGTCCCAAAACCGATTTTCTTCCCGATACAGAACGCTTCTTCATTGGAAATCCTCCTCGTTTTTCGCCGCTTTGGTCTTATTGTAGGTAATAAGAGAAAGCGAAGCGCAAATCACAAAAATCACGATCCCGATGACGGAAGCCATATTGTACTGTACGTTCGTGTCCGTAGTAAGCCGATACAGCCACGTTACCAACAAATCGGTGCTCTGCGCGTTCCCGACGCCGTATAAAATATTGTCGCCGGGACCGCCGCCCGTTAACAGCCATATCACGTTAAAGTTGTTGATGTTCCCGACGAACTGCGTAATTAAATACGGTCCCGTAACGTGCAGCATATACGGAAGGATAATTTTAATAAACAGCTGCCACGGGCTTGCGCCGTCCAGCTTGGCGGCTTCCAGCACCGACTGCGGAATATTCATTAAAATACCCGAGCACATTAAAATGGTATACGGGATCCCGATCCACATATTTACCAGAATAATCATCACTCTGGGCAGCAAAGAGCCGTAGCGCGTATCGGACAGCCAGTAGACCGTCGTACCGAGAATTTTATTTAATATCCCGTCTCCGTCTAAAATTTTGGACATGAGCAGCAGCGTAATAAACTGCGGCACTGCGATCGCGACGACGAACAGCGTGCGCCAGAGCATTTTCAGCCTGATCCCCTTTTTATTGATCATCAGCGCGAGGATCATGCCGAGGAAATAATTCGTAAAGGTCGCGATAAACGCCCAAACGAACGTCCACGCCAGCACCCGCAGAAATACGGGGAAAAATCCCGTCCCCTCCGCGATCGAAAACAAGTTTCCGAAGTTTTTAAATCCCACCCAGTCGAACAGCTTCGACGGGGGCAAGTGCTGATAGTCGTAGTTGGTAAACGCGATGAGCACCATAAAGATAATGGGAAGCACCGTAAACACCAGCAGCCCGACGAGCGGAGGAGCAAGCAGCGGGATATAAAACTTTTTATTGATCAGCAACGAACAGTCCTGTTTAAACGAGCTAACCTTTTTGCCCTGCGCCAGAAGCCGATCGTTTTCCAGACTTCCCCTTACGTTCATCACCCAAAGCGATACAAAAAAGACGACCGCCGTAAGCGAAACCACGCCGTAAAGCAAAATCAAAAAGCTGTTGTCTCCTTGCACGGTTTCGTATATCCCGAGCTCGTCGTTCCAATACGAACCCTCCGTTACCGTTCCGAGGTGTCCCGAGAACACAAACCGCCCGATATATTCGCCGCCGAAAAATACCATAAACAGGACGAACAGTATTTCGAGCACGGCATAAACGATTCCTTTTACGATTTGACCGCGCATGATCTGCCCGACGCCCATAAAGCAGCAGGACAGCTTCGTGGCGAGCGAACCGTGCAATACGGTTAGCAGCATATTCTTTATTTTCGCGTATAGCCGCGTAAAGAAATTTTCTTTCCGTTCCCTATTTTTGCTGTGCATTTCCCCCTCCTTAAAAGGGCGGCGGCAATCGTCCTGCCCCCGCCCTCTCCGCCGAAAATCAGCTCTTAGCTGCGTTTTTTTCGATTGCCGTCACCATTGCGGCAAGCTGCTTTTTCAAATCGAAAGCGCCCTTTTTCGTAATCATGTCGTTCCCCAAGCTTTGCAGCGGCGTCCATAACGTAGTGGGCACGTTTTTTTGCGGCTTGCAATGCTCGAGCGTTCCCTGTATCGCCTTCACGCACGGGTCGTTCACGATTTTTTCTTCCGCGGCGGCTTCCTTATTCGTGGGAGAATAGCCGCGCGCGTCGAAATGTTTCAACTGGTTTTCCTTGTTCGTAAAGAATTCCGCAAAGGCGATCGCTTCCGCCTTGTTGGGCGAATAGTTGCACACTCCGAACAGCTTATAGCCCGCAAACGCCGTAAGCTGCACCTGTTCGCCGTTCAGCGTATACGTGGGCAGCTTCGCGACCCCGAAATTTTCTCCGAGCGCTTCCTGCACCGCCGTCTTGTTCCATATCCCCGAAACCGCGGCGATCAAAGAGCCGTCCTGAAATCCCGAAACCGCCTTGCTGTCGTCCGAATCCGCCTTCACCTTATCGTTCATGACAAGCTGCCACATCGCCTCGGTTACCGCCTCTCCCGTTTCGCTCCCGAAATCGGTCGTGATTTTGGTTTCGCCGAACGCCTCGTCGTACTCCACCTCGTACCCGAGCCCTTTGCCGAAATAGAAAGCCGCGCTGTACCAGCCGTCGTTCATCGGATAACCGAACCTGTGGTTCGCGTCGCACTTGGACAGGATCCCGTCCACGGTCGCCACGTCCGTTTCAGACAACTTCGATTTATTGTAATACAGAAAGCACGTGTTGTCGGTAAAGGGCATGGCGTAGGTCTGTTCCTCGCCGCTTACCGTGACCGTCGCGGCGTCCATAGAATCCTCGGTATTCGCCGCTTTCAAACGTTCGAGCGTCGGGCCGCCGATACGGTTCAGCGCGCCTCCGTTCACGAGCTTTGTGATATGATCGCTCGCAAACGCGAACACGTCGGGAGCGTTGGTCACGTCCTGCAAAACCTTCGTTCCCGCGTCCGACTCCGACTGCTCGCCGAATTGAAAATTATACTTTTTGTCGGGATTGGCTTCCTTATAGGCGTTTGCGACCTCTTTGCCGAATTCCTGATCCTCCTTCGGCAGCCATACCACAAGGGTGATCGCGTTGCCCTTGCCTCCTCCGCCCCCTCCTTTGTCGCAGGCGGCAAGCCCGGATATCGCAAGCCCGCAGCCGAGCGCAAGGCAAATCACTTTTATCGTTTTTTTCATAATTTGTCTCCTTAATGGTTAGTTTTTTTACGGTCCCTCCCTTCGCTGTCTGCGAAGGGAGGAAGCGCAAACGTTTTTACTGTCGCCTTACGTCGCCCGTCACGCCGCCTCGGGCACCTTGGGGACGTCGGGCGTTTCCGAAGTTTCGGGCGTTTCGGGAACGTCGGGCTTCGGAGCTTCCGCGGGAGTGAACGTATATGCGTCCGTGTCCGCGTTCCAGGTGATGGTGTAATAGCCTGCGGGCAATTTCTCGCTCTTTAACGAAAGGTCGTTGCCCGTTCCGTTGGGATGATAGCTCTCGTTGAGCGCATTATAAATTTTAAACGAGTCGATCAGAGCGATTTCGATGGTAACGCTCCACGTAATGCCGTCCGCGCCTACCGTCATCGCGATCATATCTTCCTTTTCCGTACTCCAGCTGTTGTAACCGGAGGCCTTCAGATGCCCGACGATATACATTTCCTCGGTGGCTTTATCTTCCACTTCGCGCACGAGCTCCCATTCGATATAGTTGTTCGTGTAATCAAACGGATCGGTGTGCAGGATAAATTGATAAACGCCCTGTTTCCCTCTGCGGATCCCGATATTGCCCGTGCCGCCCTCGTTGATAAACACCAGACCGGGCTCGGTCATAAACTGGAATCCGAAGTTCGTCCCGTCCTTCCAGGAAAGGTCGATCACGATTTTGAACTGGTCGCCCTTATACATCTCGATTTCGGGGGATACGTAAACGGTAAGTCCGTCCTCGTCCAAAGCGCTCTGTTTGGTCAGCTTGAACAGGTCTTTTTTGATTGCCTTAAAGTTGCCCGCATTCGCCAGATCGCCCTGACCAGATCCCGTAATGTAATATAACTGGTCGTCGAACTCCTCGCCCACTTCGATATATTTTCCGTAGAGCTTCATGCTCTCCTGCACGCCGTTATCGCCGTTTTCGTAGGGGATCTTGCAGTCCTCGTCCGTAAACCAGCACTCGAACTTGAATCCCTTGATCCTTGCGGGCTTCCAAACGACCTGATCGCCCTTGATCAGCTCCTCTGCATGGAGCTTTATTACTTCCGTTTCGGTCACGTTATAGTAGGTCACTTTTACGGGTGCCGCCACGTTGACGTCCTCGCTCGTTCTTACCGCGGTAACCAGTTTATCCTCCGCGGTGAAGGTGATTTCGTACGTACCCGTTTCGCCGAGATACAGATCCTTTAACCCGTCCTCGCCCACGCCGTAATGCTTGTAAATGCCGAGGCTGGAACCGAACACGACTTTTAATCCGAACACGGCGGGTTTTCCGTCGGGCGTCGTCTTATCTTTCAGCCAGGTGTACCCCGCGACCTCGCGCATATCGGGCACGCCGATGGAGGCTTTATAGGTAAGTCCCTTGTCTTCCGTCGTCATGACGGGCGTCACTCTGCCGTCGCTCACCACAAAGTTGAAGTTCACCGTACCGAAGCGCACGGTCCCCACTACGTAATAATCGCATTTTTCGTACGAGACGATGTCCGTTCCCTCTTCATACGTAATGCACCAGGTACCGGGGACAAGGAAAATATTGGAATTTCCTTTCGTTCCCGACTCGCCCGCATCGCCGTGGTCGGTCCCGAGCACGTTATTTTTGATTTTGAGCGAAGCCGCGCGAACGCCCGCGGGATTTTCCTTGACGGACCAGGAGGGGCACATCAGATCCGTTACCTCGAGGAACACCTTCCAAAGCGACTGATCGTCGGGATCGCGCGTCAATTTGATTGCATCCTCGTAATCGTCGTGCCATACCTCGTGGTCGCCCGTCACCGTTCCGACCAGATACATATCGTATTGCGATTCGAGCGGCTCGAGTTTTTCGAGGCACTCCCATTCGATCACGTTATCCGCGTCGTCTCCGGGATATGTGTTTACGGTAAACTTATACACACCGTCGCTGCCTTCCGCGGGCCAGATATTCCAGGTATTGCAGGGAAGATTGAATTCGTACCCGCCGTGGAACACCACGTTCCCCTCCGCGTCTCTAACCGTGCCATACTCCATGTCGGCGGCAGTGCAGTCCACCTTGCCTTTGCCCTCGGGGTTTTTCCCGTCGGCAAACTCGAACCCTTCCAGATTGCCGAGCCCCATTTCCGCTCTGCCGTCGTCCCCTTCCCAGGTAGACGAATCGAGCAGGTTGGTCACAAAACGGAATTTGCAATTCGGGCGGAGCGTCAGCGTAATTTCGTATGTATTGTTGCCCTTGCTTTCGAAAACGAACTTTTCGTAACCGGGCACGACTTCCCATACGCCGTCGTCGTTCTTTTCGGTCACGAACTTCCAGTTGCTGCCCGAAATAGAGCCGACGGTGTACCAGATGCGGTCGTCCTCGGCGACCGTCCCCGAACGCCACTTCGAGTAAACGTTCGTGTCCTCCTCGATCACCGTATCGAAATCGAACTTTTTGGAAAGAGAGCTTTCGGAATACCAGTGCAGGAACTGAAAGCCGTCCTTTTCCGGTTTCCATTCGGTAAGCTTGCTGCCTTTCTCGACGGGCTCCTCCTTTAAAATCGTTCTGCCGTCGTACCAGGTAACGGTCACGGTGTCGCCCGAATCTTCGTCGCACGCCGCCAGCCCCATGACCGCCGCCAGTCCCATTACGAGTACGAGCAGCACACCCAGCCATTTTTTCAGTTTCATATGATCCTCCTTATAATTTCATGCTCGGCATGAGAATTCCTTAAATACGATTCCGCGCTTTGTACCGTCCCGCCCTGCCCGCCGAAGCGAACAGGGAGAACGGTAAATAGGGGAATTATAGTGTAGTCAGTTTTTTACGAACACGTAGCAGGACACCGCTTCGATCGTCTGCGCGCCCGAAAGCCCGCGCTCGATCGCCGTCGCGCCCGCCGTCGTTCCGTTGACGTACAAATCCCAATTTCCTGCGGGGAGGGTAACGTTAATCGCTTCCTCTGCCGCATTGTACACGATATACAGCTTTCCGCCGTGATAGGGATTTGTCACGGTAAACGCGATTACCGCGCCCTTCGTCGCCGATTTATCGAGCGTGTTCACCGTAACGCCCCTGTCGGAAGCGAGCGGCATTCTTAGCGTATCGCACGATTTGCGGAAGGCGATCAGTCCGCGGTAATACCTGCTCATGGCGTACTCTGCGGAATCGCGGGTGAGGCTCTCCCATTTCAGATTATTGACCGCGTCGCCCGAATTGTAGCTGTTCTCGTTATAAGAGCCGTCCGCGTTCTTTTTGGAGCGCAGCATTTCCTCGCCCGCCTGCATAAAGGGGATCCCGAGCGAAGTTTGCACGATCGCCGCCGAAAGGCGGTTGCGGCGCAAGCGCATATCGAGTGTATCCGCCTCCTCTCCGTAAGCGAAGCAAATCTTATCCCATAAAGAGAGGTTGTCGTGCGCCGAAGCGTAATTCACGAGATTCGTAGGATTGTAGCTGTACCACGAGCCCTTGTTATTCGCTCCGCCGAAGCCCGCGTTGTTCACGCCGCCGTTCACGCCGAAGCGGATCGCCTGCGAAAGCGTTTCGTCCGCGCCCGTCGCAAAGCCGACGTCCCGTCCGTTGGTCGAGCCCTTTATCGCGTCACGGAGCACGTCGTTGAACATGGCGATGCCGTTGGAGTGGTTGCCTCTGATCCCGCCCACCGCCGCGTTGACCGATTTCAGATTGGAAAGCGTGCTCTGTTTCGCCGCGTCCAGCGCGGAGCCTCCGCCCGTCCAGCCCTCGCCGTAAACGAGCGCGTTGGGATTGATCGCGTGCACCGTCTGTTCGATTTTTTTCATGACGTCCGTATCGTGCAAGCCCATCAAATCGAAGCGGAACCCGTCCACGTGGTATTCGTTCATCCAGTAGGAAACGGAATCGAGCATATACCTGCCGAACATATATCTGTCCGAAGCCGTTTCGTTGCCGCAACCCGACCCGTTGGAGGGCTTCCCGTTCGTTTGAAAGCGGTAATAGTAATAGGGCACGATTTTATTAAAGTTGGAATCCAGCCCGTGCGTGTGATTGTACACCACGTCCATGATCACGCCGACGCCCTGCGCGTGGAGCGCCTGCACCATTTGTTTGAATTCGTTTACGCGCACCGCGCCGTCGCGGGGGTTGGTGGAATAGCTCCCCTCGGGCACGTTATAGTTTTGGGGATCGTACCCCCAGTTAAACCCGTCCTCCTTGCTCTCGTCCACGGTGGCAAAGTCGTAAGAGGGCATAAGGTGCACGTGGGTCACGCCGAGCTCTTTGATATAGTCGGTGCCGACGGGGATCCCCGCGGCGTTCGTAAGCCCCGTTTGGGTAAACGCCATAAATTTTCCGCGGTATGCGGCGGGCAGCTTGGGATCGGCGATCGTATTCGAAAAATCGCGCACGTGCACTTCCCAAAGCTCCGCATCCGTGTAATTGAACGCTCCGTCCGTTGCGGAGGGCGGCACGAAGAGCGAATCGCTCCAACCCTCGGGGTCCGTCCCGCTTAAATCGAGGATCATTCCCCGCTTGCCGTTCAGCCCCGCGGATACGGCGTAAGGATCGACGGCTTCCTGAACGCCCGCCGAGGTTTTCACCGTATAGGTATAATATTTGCCGTTTAAATTCCCGTCCGCCGCGTAAGTCCACACGCCCTTTTCGCCGCGCTCGGGCAAAACCGTCTGTTCCGCGGCTCCGCCGTCGCCCTGCGCGAAGAGATTCAGCCGCACCGAAGAAGCGGTGGGCGCCCACAAGCGGAACACCGTCTGCGTGGCGGTAATTTCGACGCCGAGCTTTCCGTCGTAATCGTAACTGCGGGAAAACTCTTCCGAATTAAAATAAGTGATGGGCACCACTGGCACGGGATCGAGTCCGCCCACGGTAAGGGTGTACGCCTTATCAAGCGCGAGCTCGTCTGTCGTCTTGATTTGCGCCTGTAATTTGGAAATGGTCTGAATTTCCGCAATTGCGACGGGCACGCCGTCCTCGTCCGTCAGCTTTACCTGCGCAGGATCGACGGTCATTGCCGAAGCGGTGTTCACGGCGTAGCGCACGGTATGCAAATCGCGCAGATCCGCCATATCGAGGGTTTTTATCTCCGAAAGCGTAACGCCGCCGTCCGTGCTCGAATACACCTTTTTGTCGCCTCCCTTCAAATAAACCGCCGTTTCGCGCTGTTTGATCGCAAAAAACCGATCGTCCTGCGTGCCGTCCTTATTCGCGGTGCCCCATTCCGTACCGCCCGGGTCCGAGCAGTTGGTGCGCACGATAAACCCGACGCGCGCGCAGTTTTCGTCGATATTCACGATCGCCTTTGCGCCGAACGCGCAGGGATGCAGCAAAAAGCCTCTGCCGACGGCTCCGCCCTCTTCCCACATCCAGATATCGCAATTTTCGTAATTTCCCGCCGAACGGTTAAAATAGAACGTGATTTGATTTTTTCCGTCCTCGAGGGGCAGAAAATATTCCTCGTCCGCGTCGCCGTCGGGCGCGATCTGCTCCCCGCAGACGTCGCAAACGCCGTCGCCGTCCCTGTCCTCGTGCACGTTATGGGCGTCTTTGTCCGCGCACGCGCACAGCACAAAGAACAAGCCCAGGATCATCGAAAATATTACGTTAAATTTTCTCATTGAAATCCGCCTTATCCGCCTGCAATAGTACACTTTCGAAACGATATGGATATTTAAACATAAATAATGTCACAAATCAAGTGTTTTCGAAAGTATATTTAATTCCCCGTTTTGCCGCGGGCGCAACCGCCGCGGCGCATACAAAAGAGCCGAAAACACACATTATCTCTTGACCGATGTTATAAATCGTGATATAATTTTGAAAGAGTATACCCTTTATGACGATTGAAGATATTGCCAAAAAATTTAATATCAACATCTCGACCGTATCGAAAGCGCTGAACGGCTCTACGGACATTGCCGAAAGCACGCGCAAAGCGATTTGCGAATATGCCGCCGCGCAAGGGTACAAGACGAGGCGGGCAAAGAAGGGCAACGGACTAATCGCGATCCTGCGCGGACCTCTGCCCGACCGCGACGACTGCTTTACCGCGGTGATCGAACGCTTCACGCAGGAAGCGGAAGCCGAAAATTATGCGGTGGTGCGGCAGGAGATCACGGAAGAGTTCGACTGCGCGGCTTACCTTGCGGAAAAGAACGCCAAGGGTGTTTTTTTGGTGGGCGTGCCCTTCGGCGCTTCCGCGGTGCGCGCGGTGGAAGAAAGCAAGCTTCCCGCCGTGGCGCTTGGCATCCGCCTTTCCGAATCCCCCCTGTTTTCCAACGTGCAGTCGGACGATTTGCACGCCGCAGGCAGAGCGGTTGATTATTTTATTTCCCTCGGGCACAATCTGATCGCCTTCGTGGGGGAAGATAAAAACTCGCTCGAGGGCGCCGAGCGCTTCGCGGGCTACTTTTTCGGGATGTCCGGTCATGCGCTCCCCTATCGTCACGATTTAACGTATTTCGGAGACAACTCCCGCCGCACGGGCGAGAACGCCGCCGAATACTATTTGTATTACAACCGTTATTTTACCGCGGTGGTCTGCACCTCGCGCGCGATTGCCGAGGGACTCATCGAAACGCTTCGCCGCGCGGGAAGAAAAATTCCCGAAGACATATCCGTGATCGCGTTCGGCGACGGAGACGGAGCGCCCGTAACTTGTTTTGTGCCCGACAGCGAAACGCTTGCGGTTCGGTCGTTTGCCGCGCTGAATATGACTTTGCGGGGCGCGCCCGCGCAGAGCATAGACGTGCGGTGCGAGTTAAAGGCAAAACGTGCAACCTGTGCGGTGAAACGCAGCTTTTTAGCAGAAACGCACTGATAACGCTTATTAAAAAAGAAGGGGCGGAGTAGAGGTCCGCCCCTTTTTTTGTGTTTGCGCTATTCCCCCCTCCGAATAGGGCATTCGGAAAGGGGCTTGTGCGCTTAAGTTGTTACTCGCCGTAAACAATTTCACCTGCGGAATTCTTCACGGTGAAGCTGGGAGCCGCTACTTCGTACTCAACGGTGTACATAC
Source organism: uncultured Christensenellaceae bacterium (assembly GCA_910588465.1). GTDB lineage: Bacteria > Bacillota > Clostridia > Christensenellales > Borkfalkiaceae > Gallimonas. The sequence goes on from CAJUOP010000004.1 coordinate 82,966, forward strand.
CCGCAACTTCGATCACGCAGTCGTTGGCAACTCCGCTGGGGAAGTACGCGTTGTTTACAAGGTTGTATACCTTGAACGTGTCGCCTTCCATAAGGAAGAGGTCTGCCTTCCATTTATTCGTCGTCGTGTCGAGCGTTAATGCAGGGCAGCAGGTCTTAACGTCGATAGCGCCGGGCCAGTTGCAATCCGGATAAGCCGCAAGATTACCAACCACGTACATTTCTTCTTTCGCGATCTCATCAACGTCCTTCGAGGTCTGCTTGTAAGAAAGCGTAGTCTCCGTCGCCGTTACCGTAAGCGTGAAGTCGTAAACGCCCTGTCCCGCTTTCGTTGCCTGAATGTTGCCGAGTCCGCCGTTTACAAAGTAACCGTCCGCATTCGTTGCAAGGTTCGAGAACTGCGCCATTACGTCCGCGCCCCAACCCGACTCGCTGGGCCATGCCCACTCGCCGTTTGCATACAGAACTTTAAACGCGTCGCCTTCGTACAGCGTAACGTTCTTATACGTGAACGTGCCTTCTTTTGCTTCCTCGCCCTCGAACTTGAATTCGGGTACGTAGTTGTTCCAGTCACACTTGCTCAGCGTGCCCGCGCCGTTTCCGACGATATACCAACCCTGCGCCGCGGGTACGGGCTTGGGTTCCTCCTCGGCTGCCATAGCCGATACACCGTTTGCCATGCCGAGCGTTGCAACCGTGCAAGCCGCCAAAGCAAATGCCGCGAATGTGGAAAGTGCCACTTTCTTGGACTTTGTCATAACATTTCCTCCTGTAAGATATAATTTTTGCACAACTGTTATGTTGTTTGTGCCGCTTTTGTATCTGCAGCCGAAATCGGCTGCTCCTCTTTGCCGTTCCGCATTTAGCGGGGCGGCATTCGTGCGTTACGCCTCGGGCGTAAGTTCCTTAGGATCCTCGGACTCTTCGGGATCTACCGGCTGGGGATCCACGGGAGTTTCGGGGGTGGGAGGTTCGGGCTCAGGTTCGGGCGCCTCGAAATCAATTAAATATGTACAACCGTTCGTAGCATTTACCATTGTTCCGTCTTCGTTAATAACCTTATCGCTCAGACTAATCATAATAAACAATTCGCCTTCGGCTAAGTCCTCTTCGGTAAACGTAAACGTAATCGAATCCACGGTAGAGAATTTACCGGGTGTATTCCCCTCAAATTCCACTTTATCTCTGTACTTTTCAACGCTTGCCTGTACATTTGCCGCAGTTACCCAATCCAACGTATACAGAGGGTTCATAGGAGCGACGGGATAGTTCTTTGTTTGAATCCAAAGTCCGCTCATTCCTCTGACCAAATTCTCGTCCGAATAAACTCCCGTAAACGATACTTTGTACGTTCCGGCTGTGCTGACTTTGAATTTTATCCAAGAAAATACCGTTGACCCCGTTTCCAAAGTGACGTAATATTTTCCGGAATTTTCCAAAATCGGAGCCGTTGCGGGGAATTTTCCTTTCATTGAAAATCCCTTTTCGTATGCAACTTCGTCTCCTTCCTTATCGCAAACGATGCATTTTGTTTGCAATTTGCCGCCCGTTGCTTCGGGAACGGGCGCCGTTTCGCTGGTGTAACCGAAACCGTAATCATGAATTCCGTTTGCGGGAATTTCCTCGGGCTTTTCGATCTTGTTTTTCGCCTCGCTATCTGCAAACAGCTCTTTGCATAACGAACACGCATAATGCGCCTTGTAGCCCGCCGTAATGCACGTTGCTTTCAGCTCGGGAACCTCGTCGATCCTGTGCTCGGCGGGAATTGCCGTGGGCTCCGTAATTACCGTCTTGCCCTCCTCGTCGGAAAACAACGTTTCGCAGTCCGTGCACTTGTAGTGCGCTTCGTAGCCTGCCTCGGTGCAGGAAGGTCTTTTCTTGGAAACTTCCTCTATCGTATGCGCTTTCTTTTCTAACTTACCCGCGGACGTAATTACGTTTTTCCCCTCCGAGTCCGAAAACAAAGTATCGCATTCCGAACATTTATAGTGTGCCGCCGTGCCTTCCGCCGTGCAAGTGGAATCCTTTTGAGCGACCGCCGTAATCTTATGCGCGGCAGGGATCGCCGTAGGCGCGGAGATTTCCGTTTCCCCCTTGCTGTCCGAAAAGATTTTATCGCAGTCCGAACATTTGTAGTAAGACTCGTACCCCGCTTCCGTACAGGTGGCGTCTTTTTTCTCTACGGAGCTCAGGCTGTGGGTGTGCGTGTCGTCGCACGCCGCAAAGCCGATAGCCGCTCCCGCTAACAGAGAAAAAGTCAACCCGGCAACAAGAATTTTCTTTTTCATGAACAACTCCTTTTTAATTTTTAATACTGCCGTCACGCATCCTCTACCTGCGTTTTCGCCCTATATTCTATCACGTATTTTTGAAAAGTCAATACCATTTTCGAAACTTTTTTGATTTATTTTCAGTTTTTTCCGATTTCTTAAAGTTTCTTTCGAAATACTTTTCTTTCTCCGTGAGTGCGGCGAGTTTGTTCCGCACTTTTTCCGTGTTCATTTACATAGTCGTGGCAGGGTGGCAAAATGTTACAGAATATGTATTATTTTTTTAAAAAAATATTTAAAGTCTGTAGATTTTCACATAATGTAAGTATGATTATAATATTCGTAAACGATAACCCATTACCAAGCACAAAATTTTAAGTTATAATAAAGATACGATGACTACGGATAATAGTGTCTTAGTGACAAAAGTAAAAGAAAAAATAAAAGCCTTGCTCGAATCGCAAAACCTAACCGTATACGAGCTGGCGCAAAAATCGGATTTAACGGAAGCCTGCATCAGAAACTGGTTTACCAAGCGCAACTACACGCCAAGCCTGGAAGCGCTGGAAAAAATCAGCAGAGCTTTCGGGATTTTTCCTTTCGAGCTTCTTTGCGACAACGGCGAGTTTTATTCCGCCACGGAAGAAAACAAAGCGTTTATCGATAAATTCCGCAACCTTACGTTAAAACAAAAACAGGCAGTTTTGGTTTTAATGGACAGCTACCAAGATTAAACGACCCAATCACGGATAGGCTATGCCCGAAACACTCAGGAGAATATGAAAGAGTTAAAATTCAACCATCTGCTGCAAAACTTAAAGACCGACAAACAAGCTGTAAAAGAAATTTACGAGGAATATTATCCGAAAATCATCATACATCTTTCGCGGCGGGTCGGAAAGCTTATATCGCCCGTCGATATCGCGCACGATACCTTTCTTGCCTTAATGAGCGCGGAAAATTTCAGCTACGTGGAATACCCCACAACCTGGCTCTATACCATGGCGGACAATAAAGCCATAGACGCGCTTAAACACAAAAACCAAGAGACTACTTTGCCCGAAAATTTCAGCGTACCCTTTCAGTTGGACGAGCTGGTTTTAAAGGAGGACGTAAAAAAGAGCCTGCGCAATCTCGACCAGGAATCGCAGATGATCATATACCTACATATTTGGGAAGGTTACAGCCACAAAGAAATCGCGGATTTTCTGCACCTATCTTACGCAAACGTGCGCACCAAGGCAAGCAGGGCGTACGACGCTTTAAAAAATTATTTGTAACATTTTGTCCTTTTTTGCCGACAGTATAAATAAGGAAAGAAAGGAGAAAATACTTATGATAAAATTTGGGGCGCTTGCTTTAAGCGCAATGTTACTGGCGGGCGGCGCTGCGGGACTTGTAAAACAACCCGCGCAGGAAGAAGTTTTTTACAGAGACAGTTACGATATTACGTACGACGAATCGGGCTCCTCTAACGCAATAATAGAAAGCTTATCCGTTACATACTCCACGCGCACCCGCGACACTTACGCGCAAGCGTTACGGTTCCCCACTTACAGCTATACTCCCGCTGCAAGCGCCTGTGCGGCGATCGCAGGGGCGAATCTGGTAGGCTTTTTCGATCGGTACGACGAAAACCTGATCCCCAACCACTCTTCGGGAACGGCGGTCGGCACCACGTACATATATTCGAGCGAGGACAGCGCCGTACAGGCTGTGATAAGAGAGCTTTACTCCTACATGGGCACTACGGCTACGGGCACGACCGAAAAGAAGTTTAAAGACGGTTTAACAAACTTCTGCAAGGACAAGGGTCACGGCATCACCTTTACTTCCTGTATGCAGGGCGATTCGTTCAGCTATTCGCTGGCGCAGAACTATTTAAAACAAAACCAGCCCATCGCCTTGTTTTTAAGCGGCTACAACGTGACGACCATGACGGAAAACAGCAATAACGATTCTTTGTCCGTTTACGTTTCCGACGCGCCGCATATCATGATCGGCTTCGGATATAAAACGTACGTGTACGACGGCAACAGAGTTTATAATTACATTTCCGTAGCATCGGGTATTGCCGAAAATGTAACGGGACTGTTTAATACCAACTATAAAACAAAAATAAATAACGCACTGGCGGTGAAAATAACGTAATGAAAGTTAAAAAGTATCTCGAAAGACAAGCGGAACAAGACCGTAAAGAAATTTTATCCTCCGATAACGGAGAGTTTCTGCGCGCGTTGCAGCAAAGCGTACAGCCAAAAGCGGAAAAGCGGCGCGCAAAATTAAAGGTTTGGCTGCCCGCGGCGCTTAGCGCGGTTGCCGCCGCCGTCGTTTTAGTTACTTGCACGATAATTTATTACCCCTCTTCGAATAAACCGATAGAATATTCGGATTTTAATTTTGTTCATAACATTTCTACGGTCGAAGCGATGAGGGCGGACTTTAAAAAGTTCGAGTTTCAAACAGATTCGTCCGCCTATACCTATACGGTAAAAAAGACAACGGATATCCCCACCGGGGACACCGTATATTATGCGGTCACGGTCACAAGTTCAGACTTGCTGGTTCAAATGAACATAATTGCCGTACAGAACCCTAACTTTAAATACAAATTATTTGAGTTTTCAGACCATGTAAAGTCCGAAACGCTTGCAAATTATTCGATTTTATACGAAGGATCTACGGAAACGGGAACCGAATTCGGAATAGACGTATTTACTGCCAAAGCCAAAATTACAAGAGAACACGAAATTATTTACGTTACCGAATATTCGGAAGTGCTCCTTTCCTCTCAGGAATCTTTCTTCGAAGTGCTGCAATCGTTTATCAAATAACTTTTTTCAATGTTCATTCCGCATATTTTACAGTTGTTTGTAAAATACCCTCCAACAAAAAAGATTCCCTCCCGGGAATCTTTTTTGTTTTTAAGCAATATACGTTTTATCCTTTCACGGAGCCGCCCGTTATCCCCTCCACGTAATACTTTTGCAGGAAGATAAACAACAGCACCACAGGCACGGCGATAAGGATCGACCCCGCCGCAAAGCAGGTAAAGTACGTGTTTTTGTGCGTGCTGTCCAAAAACTCGAATAAGCCGATCGCCACCGTGTAGCTTTCCCTGTTCGTGCCCAAAATGACCTTGGCGAAAATGAAGTCCGACCACGGCGAGATAAACGCCATAAGCGCGGTATACACGATGATGGGTTTGCTCATCGGCACAATGATCTTCCAGAACACCTGCCAGCTCGACGCGCCCTCCAACCTTGCCGATTCGTCGAGCGATTTTGAAACGGTATCGAAAAATCCCTTCGCAACGTAGAACCCGAGTCCCGCGCCGCCCGAATACACGAGCACGAGCGAAACAAGCTGTCCGTCCAACCCGAACGCTTTTAAAATATAATACACGGCGATCATGCTCATAAATCCGGGGAACATTCCCAAAATCAGCGCGATTTTCATAAACGGCTTTCTCGCCTTAAAGCGGAATCGGCTCATGGCATACGCCACCATCAGCGTGATGATCGTAGACAGCACGCACGATGCAACCGCGACGAAAAAGGTGTTCAAAAACCACCGCCTGAACATTGTTTCCTTAAAAAGCGTCGCAAAGTTGCCGAAAGTCAGCTCCTGCGGAAAGAACGTGTACGTCAGCGCGCCGGGCTCCTTCCGAAACGCCTGCAGCACGATCCACAAAATGGGGATCATCCAAATGACGGAAAGGAGAATAAGCGCGCTCTCCGCAATGATATTGCCCGCAATTCTTCTGCGTTTCATGCTCATTTTCATTGGAAATCCTCCTCGTTCTTAACGGAACTCGTCCGCGAATAGGCAAGCAGCGAGAACGCCGCGCAGGCTACGAACGTGTAAATGCCGATGACCGAACCGAGGTTGTAATCGTTCTGCTCGATCGTCAGCTTATACAGCCAGGTGATGAGCAGGTCCGTTTTGCCCGCGATATGGTACTCGGGCACGGACGGACCTCCCCCCGTGAGCAAATAGATAATATTAAAGTTATTGATATTCCCTATAAATTGCTGTATTAAGTACGGTCCCGTTACGAACAGCACATACGGCAGCGTGATGCGCGCAAACAGTTTTACGGGGCTTGCGCCGTCGAGCTTCGCCGCCTCGAACAAGTCCTTGGGAATGTTCATCAGCACGCCCGTCGTAATGAGCATGGTATACGGCACGCCGATCCACAAATTTACCATGAGCACCGAGAAGCGCGGCAGAATGGCGTTGTGCGAAACGTCGGTCAGCCACCCGATCCGTTCTTTTATAATACCCAAGTCCATAAGCACGGTATTGAGCGGACCGTCGATATCTAAAAAGTTCGACATGGTAAGCAGCGTGATAAACTGCGGAATGGCAATCGTCAAAACGAAAATCGTGCGGAACACGGGCTTGCCCACCACCCCTTTGCGGTTGATGAGCATGGCGAGAAATATTCCCGCAAAGTAACAGCTGCCCGTCGCGATAAACGCCCACACGAGCGTCCAGCCGAGGAGCGGAAAGAACGTGCCCGAAATCAACGGATTTGCAAACACTTTGCCGAACGTTTCGAAGCCGATCCAATCGAACAGCGCTGCGGGCGGCAGATGATTGTGGTCGTAGCTGGTAAACGCCATTAAAATCATATAAATAAGCGGAACTACGGTAAACGCCAACACGCACAAAATGGGAATCGTCAGCATCGTCTTGTACAGCTTTTGGTCGAACAGATCGAATACTTCCTGCTTAAAGCTTTTGGGCTTGCCGCCGCTTTCCTTTACCTTTCTTGCCGCAATGCCCGAACGGATCGACTTGAAATACAGCACAACAAACGCAACGATCAACAGCAAGGTGCAAACGCCGTATAAGAGCATCAACTGCGAATTGTCGCCGTGCGCCACGATCGGATTGCCCCATTCGTCCACCGCGTCACCCGTGTTCATGGCAGTCGTTCCCAGCGTAAAGAACCCGACGAACGCCGAACCGCCGAACAGCGCCATAAACGCGACAAACGCACCTTCGACGAGCAGATACAAAACGCCCTTTGTATACTGCCCCGCGCCGATATTTCCCGCGCCCATAAACAGATAAGAAAGCTTCACCGTCCAGTGTCCGTGAACGAAGTCGAGCGCAAATCGCTTGCACGCGCTTCCGAACCGCACGAACAGCCCGCCGATCCGTTGGGGCAGCCGACGAAAGAATGAGCAAATACCGTTCCATAACCCTATGAACCACGCGGCGACCCTTTTAAAGAATTTTACAAACGCATTGTCCGTAAATTTTTGCTCCATATCTTCCCCTCCTTATTTAAAATTCACGCCATCGTATCATTTCCGCGCCGCTAAAATTCGTATTGCGCAAAGATTTGAAAAACTGCGTGCTTCTTTTTTTAGCCATAAAGCGGATTATACAATTTGTCATTTTTTAACGATATTCCATATCTTTTCCGCATACTCGGCAATCGAGCGGTCGGACGAAAAGAACGCCGCGTGCGCCGTGTTTTCCAACTGCTTTTGCGCAAACGCCGCTTTGTCCCCATAGTCGCGGTTGACTTTGATAAGCGCGTCCACGTATTCGGGCAGATCGCGGAAGATAAAATAATGATCGGGCTTGTGCCAATGCGCGCCTACGGTAAGCGAATCGTGCAGCTCCTTAAAATACCCCTTTCCGCCGTCCGAAAACGTGCCGTCCGTCAGCGTATCGCAAACGCGCTTCACATCGGCATTTTGCGATAAAATTTCGTTCGGGTCGTACGTATCTTTCAAGCGCTCGATCTCTTCCACGCTCGCGCCGAAAATGTAATTGTTTTCTTTCCCCGCGTGCTCGATAATCTCGATATTCGCTCCGTCCATGGTACCGCACGTGACCGCGCCGTTTAACATAAACTTCATGTTGCCCGTGCCGCTCGCCTCGAACCCCGCCGTGGAGACCTGCAAGCTCACGTCCGTTCCCGCAACGATTTTCTCTGCATACGACACGTTGTAATTCTGCACGAACACCACCTGCAACAGCTTGTTGGTTTGCTCGTCGCCGTTCACAAGCCGCGCGATCTCGTTCAGATACTTGATGATCCCCTTCGCCCTGAAATAGCCGCTCGCCGCCTTTGCGCCGAATAAGAACACCGACGGGTGAAAATCTTTCAGCTTGCCCTCTTTCAAATCATAGTAAATTCGTAAAATCGCAAACGCCGTCATGAGCTGCCGCTTGTATTCGTGGAGCCGCTTAACCTGCGCGTACACGATCGCCCCGTCCAACAGCTTTACGCCGTCATGCCGTAAAATGTATTCGGCAAGCTGTTTTTTCTTTTCGGCTTTCACTGCGATAAACTCCGCCGTGTCGGTTGTATCGAGCGTTTCGAGCCTTGCCATATCCTCGCGCCATGCGGGGGTCAGTTTTTTATCGAGAAGCGCGGACAGCTCGCGGTTGCACAGCATAAGCCAACGACGCTGCGTGATGCCGTTGGTCACGTTTTGAAATTTATCCGGGTAGTATTTGTACGCCACGGGGAACAGATTGCGCTTTACAAGCTCGGAATGGATCGCAGCCACGCCGTTGACCTTTTCGCCCACGTACACCGCCGCGTTCGCCATAGACAATCGCCTGCCTTGCAAAACGGACATTGCCGCGATTTCCTCTTTGGTGCAGTTTTTCCGTTTCCACTCCCGCACGGCGTAACTTTGAATCTTTTTGAACACCGCCGCGATTTCAGGCAAAATCTTTTCCATGAGCGCGTAGTCCCAACATTCGAGCGCTTCGGGCAAAATCGTGTGGTTGGTATAGTTGAACGTATGCTTGGCAATATCGAGCGCCCGCGCAAACGAAACGCCGTAGTCCTTTGTAAGCAGGCGGATAAACTCCGCAACCGACATCACCGCGTGCGTGTCGTTGAGCTGCAGGCTGTGATACTCCGAAAACCTGTTAAAGCTGCGCCCGTACTTTCGAACGTACCTTTCCGCTAGCTCGCCGATCGCCGCCGCGGACAAAAAATATTCCTGCCGGATACGCAATAGCTTCCCTTCTTCGGTGTCGTCGGCGGGGTACAGATACTCGCATATTTTTTGCGCTTGTTCGCTTCCCTCGGCATAGAACAGACGCAAGGTGTTCACGCTCTTGCCGACGATGGGCATATCGTAGGGAACGGCGGTCACGTCCATGTCCGCAAAGTGGACGACGCGCTTTTCGTTTTCGCGCCGCACGCTCCACGGATCGCCCCAGGTAAGCCAATCGTCCGCGCTTTCCGCCTGTTCGCCGTTTTCAAACTTTTGCTTGAACAAGCCGTATTTGTATCGTATCCCGTAACCGTCGAGCGGATAAGCGCACCCTGCCGCCGAATCGAGAAAACACGCCGCCAAACGCCCCAAGCCGCCGTTGCCCAAAGCGGCGTCCTCTACCTCCTCGAAATCGCTGATCTTCACGCCCTTTTCCGATAAAATCTTTTCCGCTTCTTCGAGAACGCCGAGTTCGAGCAGGTTGTTGTGAAACATTCTTCCCATTAAATATTCGATGGAAAGATAGTAAGCCCTGCGCCCCTCGCGCCTTTCGGGCGTTATGTATTTCATGCAAAGCTCGGATATTTCCGTATACTGCGTTTTAATATCCTTGCCCGCCGCATCGTAATCTTTCAAATCCTGCAACAATTTCGTATTCAAATTTATATCCTCCTGTTTTTAAAAACGCAGGCGCGCGTCAGACAAGGAAGGCGCGACTTTGCGACGGGAAGTGTACTTCCTCGTACTCGACCCGAGCAAAACGCAAGCCTGGCGCCGTATCACGCGATGCATGCGTTTTCAAATCTTCTCCTTGTAAACAAGTACGCCGTATTTATGCAATGTGCCGCCGCCGTAATTTTGTTCGTAAAGGATCTTGCCCGCGCCCGCAAACGAACGCGCCGTTTCCATGTTGAACACCGCCGTGATACGCTCGCTTGCGCTCTCGCGCACGATCGTCAGTAAGCCGTTTTCCGCTTTGATTTCCGTGCGTCCCCTCTGCGCGCATTCCTCTTTTTTCAACGAAAGGATCTGTTTGTACCGCGCAAAGTACGCCTTGTTTTGGCTTGCAAAAGTCCAGTCGAAGGTACGGCGGCAATCGGGATCGCCGCCGCCGTCGAGCGGAAGCTCGGTGCCGTAATACATACACGGCATTCCCGGGAACAGCACGAGCGCGCATAACGCCGTAAGCAACCGATCCTTCTCCCCGCCGCAAAAACGCAGAAACCGCGGCGTGTCGTGATTGTCCAGAAAGTTGAGCATCATGGCGTTGACTTGCTCGAAGTTTTGCATGAGCACGCGGTTGAGCCTGTTCGCCGTCTCTTTCGCCGCGATTTTGCCGCAAGCAAAATAATCGATAAACGCCTTTTGCACGCGATAATTCATCACGCCGTCGAACTCGTCGCCGCGCAAATAGTGCGTGTTCTCGTGCCACACCTCGCCCAAAAGAAACGCGTCCGGCTTTACCGTTTTCACCGCTCCCCGCAGCTCCCGCCACATGGTGTGCGACACCTCGTCGGCGACGTCTAATCGCAAGCCGTCGAAGCCCGTTTGCAGATACGACAGGGCTATGCCGATCAAATATTGCCGCACGGCGGAATTGTTCGTGTTCCACTTGGGCATATACTTGCAGTCGGCAAAGTGCGCGTAGTTGCCGCGCTCTGTATCGGGAAAATCGCCGTCGATCAGAAACCAATCGTAATATTCGGACGCGCGCCCCTTTTGCACCGCGTCGGCAAAATACTCGTGCGAACAGTCGCAATGATTGAACACCGTATCGAGGATCACCCGCATTCCGCGCGCGTGCGCCTCTTTCAACAAGTCGCACAGATCGCCGTTCGAGCCGAACTGAGGATCGACGACGGAATAGCTCGAAATATTGTATTTATGGTTGCTGTTCGCCGTAAACACGGGCGTTAAATACAGGGCGTTGATCCCCGTTTCCGCAAGATAGCCGAGCTTTTGCGTAATGCCCCGCAAATCCCCGCCGCAGTACGATTTCGCGGTCGGGACCTTTTCCCACTTCTGCGTGACGTAGCCGTCGTTTTTGGTAAAATTCCCGCGGCAAAAACGGTCGATGAATATCTGATAGAACACCGCGCTCTCCGTCCACGGAATGCGTTTTACTATGTCGGACGAGTTGACGAAAGGGAATTGAAAAAAGTCGTAATAGGCAAGCGCAAAATCGTAACTTTCCGTGAGTCCCGATTCCGAGTAATAATAGGTCCTGCCCTGTTCGTTTATCTTAAAGATATAGGCAAACCGCAAGTCGGCAAGCGTTATATCCGCGACGTAATAAGCGAACACTCCGTCGCTTGCGCAAACTTTCATTGCTGCCGCATTTCTACGCTTGGTAAAATCGTACTTATTATTGTACAAAAGTTCTACCGCTTGCAACCGTTCGTTTTCCGCCACCCGCAGAACAATGCGGAGCGTGCGCTCATCAAGCGCGTAGGCGTATTCGCTTTCGGGTCGGTGGTAAATTGCGTATCCGTTCATATTCTCCTCGGGTGAGCGAACGCGTTAAACGCGAATAGCGTTAATCTTTTTGTAAGCTCGCAACGAACGTATTGAGCGCAGCCTGCAAGCTTGCGTCGTCGCCTTTGAGCGAGCCGTTGTACAACGACGTTCCGAGCGATTTGGCAGGCTCCCAATAGCGCGAGATTTCGGGAATCACGGGAACGGGAACGGAATTATCGAGCTGCGCGCGTATTACCTGGAAGAACTTGTTTTCCGTCACGCTCTCGTTGCTTTGCGCATTCAGGTTCGTGGGATAGTATCCTCTGTCGCTCGCAAAACGGAGCTGGCATTTTTCGCCCGTTACGTAAGCCGCAAGACGCGACGCCGTTCCTTTGTACTTAGAACGATTATTTACCGCGTACAGCTTGCTGTTCGAAAAAGATACGAGCTGCTTTTCGTCGCCGTCTACCGTAATGCTCGGAAGAGTGGTATAGCTTATGTGTTCGGCGTTTTTGAACGTGTCCTGCATTTCCCATCCGCCCGAAACGCAGGCGCCCTGGCGGTGGTTGAGTACGTTGGACGCAAGATTGCTTACGTCGCCCGATTTAAATTTCTTGCCGCTCATACGGAAGTTCTTTGCCGCGTACTGCATAAACTTCAAGCCGTCCGCATTGTTCCAGTTACAAGCCGTAACGTCGTCGCCGTTTTCGCCGTAAAGCGTGCAGCCCATCGCGAAGAATCCCATATTCAAATAAAATCCGTCTTCGATACGGAATCCGAACGCCGCCGCTTTTTCGTCCCTGTCCGGAATATTCGGCATATCGAACGCGAGCATGGCGTCCACGCTCTTTACAGTATCCGGATCGGTAAAAATCGTGTTGTCGTAATACAGGATATAGGTATCCATAGTAAGCGGAAAGCCGTACACTTTTCCGTCATACGTCGCCTGCTGCACCGTGGCGGGCGCGTTCTTCGTTTTGATGTCCGTCGCAAACGTGGCGGAAGTGCCGTCGCGGATCTCGGCGAGCAAGCCCTGCTTTGCCATAATGCCCACCTGATCGTGCGGGATCATGATGACGTCCGCCGCCGCTTCGGGGTCCTTCGCCACAACGCTCTGCGCGTTCCACACGCTCTGCACCACCACTTCGATATTCTCTTTCACGTCCGGATTCTCTGCCTTGAACTCGCTCACGAGCGCTTCCATAAGCGTCTTTTCTTCCTCCGCCGCCCATATCACGACGGTATCCTTACTCCCGCCGCAAGCCGTTAATCCGATTGCGGCACTCAGCGTGAGTGTAAGACAAGCAATGAAAGATGTAAACTTTTTCATAATAAACCTCCTAAAATGTGATTTGATTTTTTCCAAAATCCGTAATTTTAAAAATCACTTTACCCTGACGGTATGGCAAACGCCCTGTACTCTCTCGGTAGCCTTGTAAAAACAATCCACAAGCGCGTGAACCTTTGCTTCCGTGTTGGCGGGGATCAACAGAATATTATCGTTATACTCGCCGCACAACTGATAAAGCGACGCGTTTACGGTTACGATGTTGCACCCCGTTAAGCCGCGCACCTGATTGTCGCCGATAAAGACCACTTCGCACGGAAGCTTGCTCAGCTCGTCCTTTACGGCTTGATTGTACATATCCACGAGCACCAACTTGAAATTATTCTTGCCGAACTTTTTTTCGCCGCACCCGACCACATAGCCGAAGTCCTGAATGATTTGAAAGAACAACTCGTCGTGTATGATTCCGTCCACCGACAAAAGCGGTACGAAGTTTTCGCGTGCGAGCTTCAAAAACCTGTCCTCTTCCACGCCCATGCAAATTATGGCGTCCGCCGTATCTATTTTGGTATTCTCCAAATATGTGCGTATGATCAGGTTGTAGCCCAGTCTTTCAAACGCGTTGCTGAACAGCCGTAAAAAATCGTAGCTTTCTGCTTTTTGTAAAACCGACTCGTATTTTTCGGACAAAATGATCACGTTGTTGCTTTTGCTCAGTGCAAAAGATTTCGCGATTCGAGAAGGCTGAAAATTATATAGGTTGACGATTTGCAGCACCTTTCGCTTTGTGTCCGAAGTATACCTTTCCGCATTTTTCCCGTTTATGATGTAAGAAACGGTCGCAACCGACACGCCGGCAAGCCGCGCAATATCTTTAATTGTAACTTTTTCCATTTCGATCCAGTTTTGCCGCCGTATCCGTTAAGACTTTCCCGATACGGAAAAAGTCTTAACGGCGAATGCTACGCGCGATTAGTTTTTCGGTTCTATATACACCGACATTTCCGTACCCTTCGACTTGAATTTGATGTATATTCTGAAATGCTGCTTTTTCTGCGTTGCCCTGTAAACGAGCGCCCGAGAGTCGTTTGCGTCGATTTTCAGATACGTTCCCGTATTGTTTCCCGTCGTGGTGCTGTTTTCGAACGTGATGCGGTTTCCCGCAACGTCGAGCGGAGCCGCCTGCGTCTCGTCGGAGCCGCCCAGCCCCGCCGCATAAACGGTGATAACGTCGCCGGGGCAAAGCTCGAACCAATCGTTATACAGTTGAACGGGCTTGTAATATCCGAGCGTATCGGCGTTTACCTCGTCGGTGCCGCTGATCCGCAAGGTTATGATTTCCTCTTTCCCCGTTGCGGCACGTTTTATCGACATATAGTTGGCGGGAATTGCAGCCGTACTTTCGTCGGGGATCACGGGATCCTTGCGCTGAGAGAGCTCCGCGCGCCAGTCGGCGTAAAGAAAGAGCGTTTCGGAAAGCTCCGGCATTTTGTCGAAATACGTCACCGTCGCGTCTACGATCGACCACCAACCGTTAAACCGATAGGGCGCGCCGTTTTTATCCGTCCTGCCGCTCGTCGGCACGGGAAGCGCGTCGCCTGCCGAAAGGCTACACAAATACGCGTTCTCCGTCATAATTGCGGCGCATTCTTCCGCCGTAAGCTTGGATGCTCCGTCGGAAACGGCGTTTTCGACCTTCACGCCTTCCGCCGTATACGTGCCCGGCACCAGGTACAATTTGTGTTGTTTTTCCGCAACCGCTTCCGACTGCTCCGCGGGCGACGATTCTGCGGAAGCTTTCAGCGAAACCGCCGTAGCCGAGCCGCCCAGCAAAAGCGCGCTGATAAGAACAAAAGTCAATATCTTTTTCATTTCGGTCCGCCCCCTTATTTCACCTTATAAATTTGAATAGACATCGCAGGCACCTTAACGTCCGTTACGCCGCTTCCGTAAAGAAGCTCCGCCCCCTTGGGAAGCGCGTAGTTGGCGGTTTGCTCCGTAGCGCAGGCGTTCACGTACACGAGGATCTCGTTTGCGCCGTCCGTTACCGAATAGCAGACGACGTTGCTTTTTGTGGTGTGCGAAACGACCCTGCCTCTTGCAAGAGCGGGATTTTCCTTGCGGATTTTTATGAGCGCCTTGTAAACGTTGTAAATCGAATTTTCGTCGGCGGTCTGCTCCTTCACGCCGTCGAGCTGCGCGTTAAGAGCGTCCCACGTCATCGTGTAGTCGTTAAAGCCGATAAGATATTTGCAGTTTTCGCTGCTTGCGTCAAACTCCTTCGACCACTTCATGGGCTGGCGGAACCACCTGTCCTCGTGCCCCGCGCTGTCCCCCTCGGGATTCGGCGTTTTCGAGCCGAACATTCCCAGCTCGTCGCCGTTATAGATCCAGGTGATGCCCGGAACGGTCAAAGAAAGTCCCGCCCAAAGCTTTGCAAGTCCCTCGGACGAATTCCACGCAGCGTCTCCGCGCACGGTCGTAAGAGGAACGCCGTCTTCCGTATTTGTTGCGTTCAATCTGTCGCGTGCGCGCTGAACATCGTGGTTAGAAGTGAACACGCCGTCGATATAATCTTTACGGTACTGCGAGAAATTGAACTGTGCGGCGTCGTACTTGTTCAAAATGTTCGCCGCGCAATCCTGTTCGCCGCCTGCGATCTTATTCAAAGTCGTAGTCGTATCGTAATACCAATTAAAATTAAACTGCGAATCCAGTCCGCCGTACATACCCGCAAGATAAGCGGGGTCGCCGTTAAAGTTTTCACCCACCAAAATCGCGTTGGGATAGGTCGCTTTCAGCTTTGCGTTGAACTCCATAAAGAAGTGCGAGTTTTTATTCATGTCGAACGAATAATCGGCGTCGTTTGCTTCGTCGCTGTCCTTCACGATCCAATCGGAATGGTTGGGATTTTCGTTCGCCATATAGATGTGCTTTACGGCGTCGAGACGAAAACCGTCGAGACCGAAGCTCATCCAGTACAAAGCGACTTCCAGTATCGCGTCTCGCGTCGCCTGATTGTCGTAGTTTAATTCGGGCATAGAGGAGCCGAAGCTGGAAAAGTAATAATATCCGTTAGGATCCTTAAACCACTGCTTCTTTGCTCTGCGCCCCTCTTGAGTATTTTCGTCTATGCCTTTTATATAATCTTCGTTCTGCCAGGTGTAGAAGTTGCGGTAGTCGATTTCCTTCTTGCTGCCGTCGGGAAGCGTTACCGTTTCCTTTACAAGATTCTGCGACTTTGTGAACCACGGGTTGGAAAGCGACGTGTGATTCAAAACGAAATCCATCACAACCTTCATGCCCTTTCGGTGCGCCTTGTAAAGCAGCTCTCTGTAATCGTTGAGCGTTCCGAAGCGGGGATCTACCGTAAAGTAGTCCATGATATCGTAGCCGTGATAGGAATTAGAGTGCTGGAAAGGCGTAAGCCAAAGCGTATCTACGCCGAGGTCCGAAAGATAATCGAGCTTGTTTATAATTCCTCTCAAATCGCCCATTCCGTCGCCGTTGCTATCCGCAAACGAAGCGATGAAGATCTGATAGCCGACGCTGTTTTCATCCCAGCCTTCCGCCACGGCTTGCTGCGCGTATACGTTGTTGTTGCCCTTATTGGATATCACGTCGTACTTGGTGACTGCCGACCCTGCGGGGATCCCCAAGTAAGGGTCGTTTACGTCCGCATCCGAAAAGCGTTCGTTGCCGTCTTGCACTTCGCCCTGACGGACAAACCAATGATAATCTCCCTTTTCGCGTTTTGCCGCCGTCAATTCCAAATACACGTCGCCGCCGTCGTTTACCCAAAAGCCGGTGCCGTTCACGCGGCTGTCTTGCGAGAATATCTGAAAGCCTACCCAGGTCGCCTTGCCGTACCCTATCGTAAGTCCCTTGTTTTCGCAGGAAACACTGTCCCAGCCGCCGTCGTGATACGCTGCCGTAAGGTCGATATCGTAAACCGCGCCCGACTCGTCTATCTTCATCGGATAAAACGCCCTGCCCTCGCTGTTGGTAGGCACGTATTCCCACACCCAAAGCCCCCAATCGCCGTAAACGCCCGAAGAGATCGGTGCGGAATAATCGGGCGCCGCCGCGTTGTTGGCTGTGCCGTGCTCCTTCTCGGAGTGAGCCCCTCTTAAATAGTGAATGTACAGATGGTTCTCTTCGCCCCAGGTAAGATTTTGCTCGTACTTCAATGCCGCTTCTGCGGAAACGGTATAGTTGCCGTCCGTATTTCCGCCGGGTTTTTCGCCATCGTCCGGATCCCTGGGGGCGCATCCCGTGAAAACGCTGCCGAAAAGCATTACACCCGCCACGATAACGCAAAGCAAGCTTCTTTTTTTCATAATTTCCTCCAAATTCGATTAACCGTTTAACTCGATATCTTTACGGACTCGTTTATGAGTCCGTAAAATCATTCCGTACCGAAGCCTCCGAATGGAGCCGGAATCTTCGGTACGGACACTTGCCGTATGCTTTACGCTTATACCGCAGGTTCGGGATCGGGAGTGGAAGCGCCCGCATCGGGATTCGTTGCCGAATAGCTTACGGTTAAAGTTTTCGTGGTAGGATTCAGCGTTATGGTATACCAGCCCGCTGCGGCAGGAGCATAGTTGCTGCCGCTAACGGTAACGCAATTACCCTCGGCGTTAAGCGTCTGGATTGTGCCGGCGTTATAATAGTCAGCCTGAATACCCGTAACGTTGCCTTCTTTATCCTCGGCGCTTGACCAGAACATGAACGCGCCTGTGCCTTTCAGCTCGATTGTAATCGAATACTCGCCGGAAGCCTCGGCCGTTTCCTTTAACTCATACGCCTTGTCCGCTCCCACGTCCCAGCCGTTTTCAGCCGTCAAAGCGTCGCCCTTAATGTAGTAATGGAGCACTGCGGGCTCCGTTTCGGTCTCATCGGTTTCCTTGAACGTATATCTTAAAATATTGTTTTCGCCGCCGTCGGGATCGAGCGTGAAGGTATACTCACCGGATAAACCTACGCCGATATTGGCGGAACTCGTCCAGGTCAGTTTGTATGCCGTGTCGACGGTAGCGGTACCCTTATCACCAATCAAGTTGCGGGGTACCGCAGATTCGGCGAACTCGATATTGTATTGCATTCCTACTGCCAAAACTTTGAATTCCGTACCTCTCGCCAACGCTACGGTCAGCGTACTCGTTCCGTCGGAATTGTTGGTAAACGCATATGCGCCCGCAGCCTCAACGGTGTCGGCAACTGCCCAGTTGCTCATGCTGCCGAACAGATAATAAATGGTTTCCGTCTCGGGATCTTCGATTTCTTCGTCGCAAACGCCCGAAATCACGGCTTTTTCGCCCGTCAAATCGAGAGTGATCGTATACATACCGTGTTTTTCAACCGCAATATCGCCTCCGCTGTTCTTGCTTAACACGGCGTCGCCCTCTTTAATGTAATTGCCGTTAAACGCATTCTCAGGCCAATCTTTCGTCGTGTCGCCCACGAGAGCAACTTGAAACTTGCCGAACTTGCGCAATTCAAAACTGCTGGTTTTGTAAATGCCTTCCGTTTCGGTCGGCATGAAATATGCAAAGTTTCCGCCGAAGGCTCCCGCTGTAGTCCAAGCCGAATCCATTCCGCCGATTATGTAATATGCGTCCGCAACGGTCACTTGGCAGGTTGCCGTAACTTCGGTGCCCGTAACGGTGGCAGTAACGGTTGCCGTGCCCGGTTTAAGCGCTTCCACTGCGCCCGTCGCCCCGACCTGAACCACGGCTTCGTCGGAAGACGCCCAGGTAACGGTACCGCTGCCGTTCAACGTAGCCGTAAGCGCGTCCTCGGTCTTGGCGATACTAAGCGCAAGCTCGGTTTTGTTAAGCGTAATTTCCGTAGCCGCCGTCTTTACGTATTTGCAAACGTCGCATTCGTCGTCTTCGCCCCAAACGTGAGCGGCAAAATCTTTTTTGTAAGCTTCGTCGCCTTCTTTAAGGTCGTCGCAGGTAGCCACGTGCCAGTGTCCGGTTGCGTCCTTCGACCAATCGGTCGAGTACGTGTGCGTGTGCGTGTCTTTATCGCCGCAAGCTGCAAATAATCCGCAGCACACTGCCGATACGGCAACAAAGGCAACTGTCGCAAATAGGTTCGATTTCTTCATACTGATTCCCCTTCCTTAAAAAAATTTTTTTATGTTAAAAGAAAAAATTAAATATTTAATTCTTTCTCAAACACCGATTTTCAGCCCCGCATACACGCGGGCGGCAGGTTAACTGTTTAACCTTAAATATATAAAGCAAACTTTTCCCCGCACCGTTTCCAAAAATTATACGATTTGGTGAGCGGGTCGTTTGCGTGAAAGTGTCCTGTTTCGACAATTTTTTATGGTATGTGCATTATATCACAGGGAAAAACGGTTGTCAATACCCTTTTTGCAAAAAGTATAGATTTTGGTGATTTTTTTTGTTTGTGCCCGTTTTTTGTTCCTTTATAATAGAAAGTATCCGAAAAACACCACCGAAAAGGAGATGATACTATGTGCAATTATGCTTACGGACGCGTTTCCGCCAAAGACCAAAAGTTAGAACGCCAACTCGACGCGTTTATGCGCTGCGGCATCGCTTTCAATCAAATTTACTGCGATAAGAAAAGCGGGAAAGACTTCGAACGCGAACAGTATAAAAAGATGATCAAAAAAATAAAGACGGGCGATCTGCTCGTCATTAAATCCATCGACAGGTTGGGGCGCAACTACGACGCGATTATCATAGAATGGAAACATATTACCCAAGAGGTCGGCGCGGATATACTCGTGCTCGATATGCCGATCCTCGATACCCGCACTTATAAAAACTTAATCGGACGGTTGATCGCCGACATTGTATTGCAGCTGCTCTCGTTTGTTGCCGAAAACGAACGGGAAAATATCCGCACGCGCCAAGCCGAAGGTATTGCGATCGCAAAACAAAAGGGCGTCCGTTTCGGACGCCCCCGCGTTACGATTCCCTCTAACTTTTCGGAAATTGCCGCCGCTTATCTTTCTCACACAATTTCTTACGCCGAAGCCTTACGCCTTACCAACCTCCGCCCCTCTACTTTTTACCGTTATGTCAAAGGCTATTATGATTAAAGATTTTCACTGTTAGAGCGAAATATACGGCAACGACTATCTGATTAGCTATTACATTCGGGATAATCTCCGGCGGCACAAAACAAACCGCAGCGCTCGTTTTTAGCATAAAAAGACAAACTATTATATATGAGAGAATTATTCAAAACAGAACAAGAAAAATATCGCATCTTATCTTTCGACAAAATGCGACATTTTCCGTTGGCTGCACGACTTGGACGTAAATTGAACTCCTCTCCTGAAGATTTTTCCTTAAAGGTTATAAAATGTTTTTTCTTTTTTAGATTAAACATTGATTAAAAAGATTATTTTTGCTATAATAAAAAAGTCATTTATGGGCTGAAAGTGAATTTGATTTAACAAATCAAATATCTTTTTGATAATAATTCCCTATACAAAATTTAAATTGAGGCGCAACTTCTAAAACTATATTAATATGATGAAATCTAATTACAAAATTAGCGAAATTCTTGATTTGCCATTCAACGAACTGGTTTTTCTATGCGGTGCCGGAATTTCCGTCTCGGCTCCTTCAATGCTTCCCTCGGTTAACAATTTCATTTTTACCACACTTCAAGAATGTAAAGCCGATGAGGAAGCTGTTCGGAAAGTTAATGATAGAATTTCACACATGAATGTCCGTTTTGAGGGCTTAATTGATGAAATAAGAAAATACAGCGATGCAACATTAAAAATAGGTGACATATTTGCATCTAAATCGTATAACAAAGTGCATTCTTTTTTATCCTATGCAATAAAACAGGGAGCGAATGTTATCACTACTAATTTTGATAATTGCATTGAAAATTCGGATTTAGAATGGTTCACCGCCAATACTGTTAACAAACGAATCATATATAAAGGTGATGATTTAGAATTAACTATTGATAATATTACAGGGACTCTTTTAAAAGTACATGGTAGCCACCCATTGCTTAATAAAGATAAACAAGAATTAGTGATTACTCTAACATCATTAGCGAAAACGAATGATGGTTTTTTCTTTCTACCCCATTGGAGACAAACTTTACTAGATATATTAAAGGGCAAAGTCCTTATTGTCATGGGATACTCGTGCTCGGACGACTTTGACATTGTTCCACTTTTAGAAGTTGCCAAAGTTCGCAAAATCATATGGTTAAATTATGATGTATCGGATCCAATCCCAAAACAAAGTAATGAAATTCAAAATCAAAACGTTCTTCGCCTAAAAAAATTTCATGATTTGGATTATTTTAATGGTCTTTTGATTCCTTTATTATCAATATGGGGAGAGCGTTTAGGCTTTAGCCTAAAAGAAGGCGAAAGTAAAAACAACTATACAATACATCAATATATAACAGAAAATTATCCAACAATTTATGACAAGCAAATTCTCATTAATCATATATTGTACACTTATTCAATATATGAGAAAATTAAATTTTACGATGAAAATGCTTTAACAATGCGACAAGCAATCAAAGCTCTTTATAGGTTACAGGCATACACTGAAGTAGTTGATCTTTGTAATGAAAGAATCATCCAAAGTAACGAAGAAGATTTTGAAATAATGTATTATCTATCCTCGGCACTTTACTTTACAAGAGAATTTGACAAGTCCATTGATTTGGCAAAAAAATGCGTTGACGGTTTAGAAAAGTCAAATGACTATATTTTTTACCTAAACGCATTAGCTAATTATGCCTCTATACTTAGTGGAACAATCTCCCAAAGTGATTTAAAGGACGAGAATATAATCAATAAAGCTATAGATATTTATAAATTTTTACAAAAACGGTCTAAGGGATTAAACATCGAACTTGAAGCCACTGCATATTGGGGTCTAGGTTATGTAGAAGAACTACAAGGCAATTTTTTAGAATCAAAAATTGATTATTCAAAGGCAATGCAAATATTTAGCAAGATAGGTGATGAATTTAATGTACAAAGAATACAAGCCAATCTTGATGCAATCGCAAAGAAAATAGTTTAAATTAATAATCTAATTAAGTCACCACAAAAAATAAAAAGCACGATTTAGTTAGCGCTATGTTCTATGCGAAATGAAAGGCTGAATTAAATCCGATTAATGAAGAAATTTTCCACAACAACCGCAAGACATATAAATCGAGTAAAATTACCACAATCATGAAAGATCGCGGCTATGCGATATCCGAAAAAACTGTTGCGGATATCATGCACGAGAGTAGGCTATTCAGCGTCCGTTCATTGCGTATCAAGGTATATAGCAAGATATAACGGCGAGCGCCCGCACTCGTTTCTAAGATATATGACACACCAATCAAATTCGAGGAACTGTATTATAAATATCAACCAAATGACGCTGTACAAGAAAGTTCGGACTTGGCGAATTTTGAGTTACATTTTTAACTGATTCTGTCTAATTTTCGAATCTTAATAAAAAGTACAAAATAGCACTGAACTAAGGCAATTTTCCCTACAAATCAGTTCTAAAATCCATTATTGCAAACAGATAGGGTATCAGTTTGAACACAAATGGTTCGAATTGATACCCTTATTCACTTCCAATTATCAAAGATAAACAAATGACTGCGGCGCGACCTTAATTCCAAATTCAATTAGCAATCTCGGCTCATCATAAACTTTAATCTCGCCTAATTTATATGCATAGGCAAGGTCGCGATTTTTAAAATACTGATCAAAAAATTTTTTGCTAATACCTGATTCTTGTTTGGTTATCTCCCATAATTCTTCCGGTGGAAATTCCAATACATCTATAATCTCTGCCTCCGCGACTACTCTCTTAATGGGCGTAGTCTCGTATATAATGATAGAAGAAATATCTTGTTTCGCTGCGATTTTACGATACTCATACTTCTTAATGCCTTTTATTATGTTATCCACATGCTTTGGGTTAATTGATATTAATATTTTCTTTTTCATTTTTTAATCCTCCATTCCCAATTTATATATCGTTTCAAATTGTTCTTTCTTTAATAAATCAAAAGATCTTGGACCTGAGCATTGACCTATAATTCCATTTTTTCTTAGCTCATTCAAGGTAACCTTATGTTTAAATGGAACATAATCTAATAACTTGACAATAGTTGAATAACGAAAATATATTTTCCTTATTTGATCTTCGCTAAATATTGAACGATCTTTACATTTAAGAATACAATCTTCAACATTTTTCGTCGGAATGATTTCTTGCACTATTGCAATTCCGGATACAACCGACGAATAATTTTTATAACTGGATTCTCCCATCCGATAAATCAAAAGAATATCTCCTGGCTTTGTTCCTTTGACACTTGCTCCCGTTAAATATATTTTTTCAATCGCATACCTATGGGTAACATTATCTTCATAAAGATGCATATCTTCATTTTTTAAAATCATATCTGGAAATAAATCAGTATGATATTCGTGCGATATGGGCAAAAAACGATACTTTGGACTTTGATGAATTACGGGAAAATTAAATTTGGGATCATTATCCTCATCATATTCAGACATTGACTTAACGAGAACTAGTTCCCCGCTATTGTTCAATCCATATAATTTAAAACCCCATGGTTCTAAATATCTTTTTAGAAAACGCACCTCCTCTCGCTTATTTTCAAATAAAGTTACGTAAATTTCATCAACTTTACGGACTCTTGCATTATCAAAAATGATTTTCAGAAAACGCTCACCCAGCTTAAACCCAGATTTATTTATTTTAAATGTTCCTATTTTAAGTCTTTTTTTAGGAGACAAAATTGGCGTTACTTTTAAATAATCCGGCTCATCAGGCATTTCCGTCTTTACATATAAGAATCCTTTTAATCCATTTTGATCTTCAAACACATAGGCTTTTTCTTTGCCTTTACGTTTAAACCAATCATCGAAATCTTTTCCCCCATAATCCTCGCGTAAACTATCAAAAAAAGTATTGTTCAAATCAACATCTTCAAAACATTTTAATTTTACCGCCAACATTTTGTACTCTAAATTTTGCGGATATTCAGTTTCAAAATACAACAATAGTTCCGCGGAAGTAATTACTAAATCACGTATATACAATTCTTGTGCTTTTTGCAACATTACCGCGTCATCCGTCAAAAGAATATCTATATTGCCGTTGTATACCTCACGCAACAAATTATTATCATTTATACTATTTTTATCTTGTGCATATCGAGAAACAACATGGTCAAAATATTCATCCGTTTCTATCGAAAAATTAGGTAAAACCTCATAAGAGTCCAACTTGGTTAAAATTATTTTCTTTGCTTTTTCGTCCCCATAAGTTGACACCTCTTGCCTACTTATTTGATGAATGTATTTCTTAACCGATTTTTTATCAAACCAATTAAATAATTTTGATATCTCAAAGGAAACATTATTACTGCTTTCTCTTCTTATAATAATATTAGTATCTAAAAGAACCGATGCCCTGCAATAATCAATCTTTAATGGTGCTATTTCAAAAGAAACTATTCCGTAAGCATCCACATCTTTTTTAGGATAAAATTTATAGCACTCTTTTAAAGCTTCCTCCAATGATGAAAAGATAGCCTTAAAATCTTGTTCCCAATTTTCTTCTAATGCCTCTTTCCAACCACTATACACTTTTATCTTTTTTACGGTTGTCCTAATATATTTATTTTTATCTTGATTAGATACTAAAACAAGCGTATCCCCAACTCTTATACGCATTCTTTCGGGAGAAGCTAAACGATATTCATGTTCCTTTATACCTTGTTGTACAGAACATACAAACTTATCTCTAACTTTTAAATAATATGTTTTCATATTCCCTTCCTTCGTTTATATTTTATCATATATAACATGACAATTATTGTCATATATAAAAATTATCTTGACTTGAATGTTGCAAATAATGCTCCTATTAGTTCCAATTGGTTAGAAGATAACTGTACATTTTCTAAAAGCCGAAGTTTATCTCTAAGTTCGGGCGTATTCAATAATATTTCACACACATCAGGAGGAGGGATATTCCTTATCGAACAATAATACATATCCATCTTTTGATGCACTTTGTCTGGTGGAATTAGTACTTTAATAATATTTGAATAAACTTCTGGAGACGGCACATTAACCCCTTTTTCAATATAAGTTACGTTTGAAGGAGGAAGACCAATCGCTTTGGCAAATTGACGAAGCGACAAATCTTTTGCTTTACGCAAACGACAAATCAAATCGCCCAAAGATCGTTTAACATCGCCTTGAATGTCAAATTGTTTCTTTGCCATTAAATTCCTCCTTTTTATTGTTATATGTCCTATAACATATAATATTGTATCATTTTGAATTAGCATTGTAAATCAATTTTGATTTGTTTTGATAATTTTCTTCTCAAAATTATACTTTATCCACCCAAAAATTTTTCGTTTTGCCTATTCAAATTTATTAGATTCCAATCATTTTTAATTCAGTACGTTTCAACTGTTGAGTTACAATAAATAAATAAATTGTAACGCTATAAATCATTTCATAAAGATAGATAATAACGAAATTTTTCCTTTTCGTTGGGCTTATCGTTGCATAGTCCTTCCCCGAAGTCAACGGGCAAAAAATTGCTTTGAATTTGTAACCGAACTTCCTGTATTTCATCACCGAACTTTTACGTTCGGTGTTTTTTCTTTTTATGCAATTTTTTGGTGGTAGGCTCACTTCCCTTTCCCGCATCACATAATCTTTGCTACCGTTGACTTCGGGAACAAGACAAACAACAACTTAATCCCGAATGAAGTCCTATGCCTTCGTTGCCCTGCCGAAAAGGCAAAATTAAAATCTCGGAGGTATATCCAAAATGAACAACAAAAGCACATTCCTCGATTACGAAGTTACGAAAGAGGAAATCTCACCGGACAACGTATTCGCTATGGCGGAAATCATAGCGTTTGCGGAAACGCGCTATCTCATAGGCTACATGGGAACGCAGATGCAAAAGACGTACATCGATTTGTATAAGGACATCTTGAACAAAAACGATATCAGCCGCGTATTAAGCGACGGTTACGATTTGGTGCAGGAATGCGCATTGTGTCTCTGTGGACACTACGGAAAGCATTTGATCGACGTAATAGGCTATACCAAGAAAGGCAAGAAAATCACCGTACAGATGGCTTGCATCAGAAAGATGACGAAGTTGATTGGCAGAAAATCACGCGACAGCTACCGTAATATCAGCCTTGAAGCATTAACGCGGAAAAGCGAACCTACAACCGAAATGAAGGAAGAACTCAAGCAAGATTATGAGCAATGCGACAAAATCGTAGAGAGCTTGAATCTAACGGAAAATATGCGTGTTGCACTCGAATGCAGAATGGCAGGATTGAGTTATCCCGAAATCGGAAGGATCCTTGAAAGAGCGCAAGCGACCGTCTATGAATACTTCATCAAAATGCGGATGAGGTATAACGCTATTTACGGATAAAGCGAATAAAACAACCGAACGCTTTCGTCAAAGGCATGAAAAATCATGCCTTTTTTCATGCCGGTTACTGCCCCTGCCTTTGCAAAAAAAGTAGCAACCGCTTGTTGAGAATTTGAACGTACTTTTCCGTAACGCCCCATTCTGCCGCTAACGCTTTTTGCGTGCAGCCCCTTTCATACAATCCGCGATATGCTCGCTGCACGGGCTTCGGTGCGTCTTTCACCGTGCGGGAATAACTCTCCATGAGCCGCGCAATTTCATTCGGCACTAAAATCTCCGCGCCGTTTCCCGCCGAAGATAGCGCAAAATGATATTCACGAATCATCTTCAATTCGTCCCGAATTTCCTGTAAAGTTTTCATGATTTTTTCCTCCCGATTTTTCTAAAAAGTTGGGGTATTGACACTTGCGCGTGCGCTTGGTTTATACGAGAGCGCCGCTACGCGGCGCAGACAAGCGCACGCCCGAAAAACCGCGAAA
>CAJUOP010000005.1:0-87643 GCA_910588465.1 uncultured Christensenellaceae bacterium
AAGTGCAACTCTTATAAAATTTTTGTTTTTTAATCCCTATGGGAATTGCGCTTTGAGGCTGCGCCGTTAAAAATCACGCTTTGCTCTTCACCTTCATTAAGCGCACCACGGCGGCGCGCTCGTTTTCGTCGAGCTTATCTTTGATATACTTTATCGTTTCTTCCAGCTGAGGGATCATCACGTACTCGAGGGCGTTTACCCGCCGCTTATTCCGCTCGATCTCGGCGGCAAGCATACGGACGGTCTTTTCCGTCTCGGCAAGCTTTACCATTTTCACGAGCAGCTCCGCCGCCCGCGCCACCGATTCGTCCGCCTCGCTGGTGATTTCCGAAAACGCGTAAGGAAGCCCCTCCGCGCCCCTCGTCTCCTTCAGCTCCACGCTCGGCACGTCGATCCCCATCACGTTCCCCGTTCCGCATTCGGCTTTCACCTGTACGGAGGGAATGGCGAACGCGGTTTCGGCGCGGTAAACGCTCGTCACCGAGCGCGCCACGGAAAACTGCCGCAGCGTGAGCGAAAGCTCCTCCTCCACCTCGCCGCGAAGCCGCTTGTTTTCGCGGATCACCGCGGAAAATCTGCGCACCATCTCGTCCGACTTGTCTTTGAGGAGTTTATGTCCCCGCACCGCCGTCGAAAGCCTTGCTTTCAGCTTTTTCAACTCCATACGGGTGGGATTTACGTTGAGTCTTGTCATAAACCGAATTTACTCCGCGTTGTAATACTTGTCGATATATTCCTGCCGAATCCGTTTCAGCTCGCTCAAAGGCAGAATTTTCAGCAACTTCCAGCCCAGATTCAGCGTCTCTTCCACCGTACGGTCCGTTTCGAAGCCCTGATTGACGTACTCTTTTTCGAACGCTTCGGCAAACTTGGCGTACAGCTTATCGGTATCGGAGAGCGCCGCCTCGCCCAAAATCGCGGAAAGCTCCTTGCATTCCTTGCCGCGCGCGTACGCCGCGAACAGCTGGTTCATGGTGTCGGCGTGGTCCTCGCGGGTCTTGCCCTTGCCGATGCCCTTGTCCTTTAAGCGGGACAGGGACGGCAGCACGTCGATGGGCGGATTGATGCCCTTTTTATACAGATCGCGCGAGAGAATGATCTGCCCCTCGGTAATGTACCCCGTAAGGTCGGGAATGGGATGCGTCTTGTCGTCCTCGGGCATGGTTAATATGGGGATCTGCGTAATGGAGCCGTTCTTGCCGCGGATTCTGCCCGCGCGCTCGTACAGCGTGGCAAGGTCGGTGTACAGATATCCGGGATAGCCGCGCCGACCGGGGACCTCTCTGCGCGCCGCCGAAACCTCGCGCAGCGCCTCCGCGTAGTTGGTGATGTCCGTCATGATCACGAGCACGTGCATTCCGCACTCGAACGCCAGATATTCGGCGCAGGTAAGCGCCATGCGGGGCGTTGCGATACGCTCCACGGCGGGGTCGTTCGCAAGGTTGGTAAATAAAACCGTACGCTCGATCGCGCCCGTGCGCTTGAAATCGTCCACGAAATACTGCGCCTCTTCGAACGTAATGCCGATCGCGGCGAACACTACGGCAAACGTGCAGTCGTCCCCGCGCACCTTCGCCTGCCGCGCAATCTGCGCCGCAAGCTCGGCATGGGGAAGTCCGCTCATCGAGAACACGGGCAGCTTTTGCCCTCTTACCAGCGTGTTCAGTCCGTCGATCGCGGAAACGCCCGTCTGAATAAACTCGTTGGGGTAGTCGCGCGCGGCGGGGTTGATGGGCTCGCCGTTGATATCCAGCTTCTTTTCGGGAATGACGGGCGCGCCGCCGTCGCGGGGATTGCCCATACCGTCGAACACCCGCCCGAGCATTTCGCGCGAGACGGCAAGCTCCTGGCTGTGCCCCAAAAAGCGCGCCTTCGCCTCCGAAATGCGCAGCCCCTGCGAATTTTCGAACAGCTGCACCACCGCCTTATCGCGGTTGATTTCGAGCACTTTCCCTTGGCGGATCCCGTCCTTCGTGACGATGTCCACCAGCTCGTTATAGGTAACGCCCTCCACGCCCTCTACGAGCATTAAGGGACCGACCACCTCGCGGATGGTCTTATATTCTTTAAACATCTTCGCTCCCTCCCTGCGCAATCGCTTTCAGCTCCCGCTCCATCAGCGAGAAAATCGCGTCGAACTCGGAAATATTTTCTTCGGGAATATATTTCGCCCGTCCGATCTTTTCCTTACAGGAAGCGGAAAGCACGTCGTTGAGGTCGGCATAATTCGCGAGCGCCTCTCCCGCCAGACGGTTGAATTCGGAAATCAGCTTTAACATCAGAAGCTGCTTTTGCATGGAGGTGTAGGTATCCGTCTCATGGAACGCGTTCTGGTGCAGGTAGTCCTCGCGCACCATCTTCGCCGTTTCCATGGTAAGACGGTCGCGGCGGGAGAGCGCGTCCATACCCACGAGCCGCACGATCTCGTCGAGCGCCGCCTCCTCCTGCAAAATCGTCATGATAAACTGACGGCACTTTAAAAATTCGCGCCCCACGTTCTCGTCGTACCAGTGCTTCATCTTGTCCGCATACAGCGAATAGCTTACCAGCCAGTCGATGGCGGGGAAGTGCCGTTTATAGGCGAGCGAAGCGCTCAGCCCCCAGAACACCTTTATTATGCGCAAGGTAGCCTGCGTTACGGGCTCGCTCAGATCTCCGCCCGGAGGGGAAACCGCGCCGATCGCGGTCACCGAGCCCGTTCTGTTTCCGCCGCCGAGAATGCGCACGACGCCCGCGCGCTCGTAGAACTCCGCAAGACGGCTGGAAAGGTAGGCAGGGTAGCCCTCGTCGCCCGGCATCTCTTCGAGGCGTCCGCTCATCTCGCGCAGCGCCTCCGCCCAGCGGGAGGTGGAGTCCGCCATGATCGCCACGTTATAGCCCATGTCGCGGAAGTATTCCGCGATCGTAATTCCCGTATAAATGGAAGCTTCGCGCGCCGCCACGGGCATATCGGAGGTGTTTGCGATGAGCACCGTGCGCTTCATGAGCGGCTCGCCCGTTTTGGGGTCCTTTAAGGCGGGGAACTCGTTTAACACGTCCGTCATCTCGTTCCCGCGCTCGCCGCAGCCCACGTACACGATAATGTCCGCGTCCGCCCATTTTGCAAGCTGGTGCTGAACGACCGTTTTTCCGCTCCCGAAGGGACCGGGCACCGCCGCAACGCCGCCGCGGGCAATGGGAAAGAGCGTGTCTATCACGCGCTGCCCCGTGACCATGGGCTTTTCGGGCGCGAGCTTTTCGCGGTACGGTCTGCCCTTGCGCACGGGCCATTTGCGCAGCATACACACGTTGCGCTTGCCCTCGGGCGTTTCCAGAACGGCGACCGTCTCCTCGATCGTATAGTCGCCCTCTTTTACCGAGAGCACCTTGCCGCGCAAGCCGTTGGGCACGGTAATGCGGTGCTCGACGATCTCCGTCTCCTGCACCACGCCTAAAATATCGCCCTCTTCCACCTCGTCTCCCGCCTTCACTCTCGGCTCGAAATGCCAGCGCTTGTCGCGGTCGAGATTATTCACCGAAACGCCGCGGGAAATGCGGTCGCCGTACTGAAAGTAAAGGGTGGTGAGCGGGCGCTGGATCCCGTCGAAAATGCCCGTAATGAGCCCGGGCGCCAGCTCGGCGGAGAGCGGCTCGCCCGTAGAGACAACCTCCTCGCCGGGACCTAAGCCCGTCGTTTCTTCGTAAACCTGTATGGAAGCTTTGTCTCCGCGCAGCTCGATCACCTCGCCCACGAGCCGCTTTTTCGAAACG
Organism: uncultured Christensenellaceae bacterium; assembly: GCA_910588465.1. Taxonomy (GTDB): domain Bacteria; phylum Bacillota; class Clostridia; order Christensenellales; family Borkfalkiaceae; genus Gallimonas. The sequence continues at coordinate 3,751 of CAJUOP010000005.1, forward strand.
CGGACCACGTCGTACATCTTCACGTCCGCCATGTCCTCGGCGATGATCAAAGGTCCCGAGACCTTAACCGTTCTTCCCATTTTTTCTGCCATATCGCAAATCCTCGCTATACTTAATTTCCGTGGAACAGGATATCCACGCCGAGCGCGCGCTCCATCGCGCTCTTTAAAAGTTCGGTGCCGTACCCCGTGCTGCCGTTTTTAGAGGGAACGGAGAGCACGACGGGATAGGGCTCTTCGTCGAACCGCTTTAAAAACTCGCCCAGCGGACGGGCAAGCTCCTCGGTGAGAAAAATCACTTTATATTCCTTGGCGATCCGCCTTAAAACGTCCCGCGCCTTTTTCTCGTCCTCGGCGGGAAACGTGGCGACGCCCGCCGCGCGGAACACCATAATGCTGTCGCCGTCGCCGACGATGGCGATTTTTCCTTCCATACAATCTCCTTATTTGCCTTCCGTTCTCCGTTTCCGGTCACGGCGCCGTCGTTATCTCAAACGTTTTTTGATTTCGTCCTCTTTCATGCCCGCCAACAGACAAACGAAGAGGATGCGCACGTTTTCGTTTTCGATGCGGCGGCGGAACGCGTAATACAAAAACGGCTCGCTCTTTTTCAGCTCGAAGCGCCGCGCCGCAAAATATTCCGCCTCGCACGAAGCCAGCACCCTTTCCGCCGCGCCGAACGGCTTGTTTTCCCGCTCCGCTTCGAAGCACAGCTTTGCAAATTCTTCCTGTCCGCTGCCATCGAAAATGCGTTCGCGCTGTTCGCCCTCCGCGGTAAACAGCTTCGCGAGCGTACGGAAAGAAATCTTCCCGCCGTCGAAATAAAACTGTTCCGCCTGCTCCGCCGTTCGGGAGCGGAACGCCGTTAAAATATTTTGTTTATCCGCCTTGTCCGAAAGCATCTTTTTTAAAAAAAATTTTTTGCGGCAGGCTCTCACCAAATGCGCGTGCAGCGCCCTTTCGAAAATGCTCCCCACCTCGGCGCCCGACACCGCGGTGCCCTCTTCCCGAGCACGGGCGATCAGCTCCGCCGTCCGTTCCGCCGCGCCGCCGAGCTCTTCGCCCAGCGCCGAATAGTTTCCTTCGCGCAAAGCCGCAAGCAATTCGGGCACGGGGATCAACCCCGCGGGGGCGAGCATCTTTTCCACCTCGGACGAAAGATACTGCGCCTTTAATACCGCCTTTGTATTGTGAAAATCCCGCTCGGAGAAGAAATAGGCGAGCAGCGCCTTATCGGGCGCGTATTCCCTGATAAAGGCGTCCGTTTCGGCTTCGTCCCGCTCGACCAGCTTTTCGAACTCGTAAACGGATTCCGCCTCCGCGCCGCCCCCAAAGCCGCTTTCGAGCAGCGCGCGGAACGCGTCCTCCGCGCCAAGCTCGGCAAAGCGGAGAATCTTCTCGCGCAACAGCGACTTTTCTTTTACGGCGATCACGCCGTTTGTATACGTATGATCTTTCACTTCTGCTCCGATTTAAACAGCTCTTGCGCGATTTCCGACTGATAAATTTCTCTGTCCGCCCGCAGCATGGAGGCAAAGGACAGATCTTTGTCCGAAGTTTTCCCGCGCAGCCAAAATCCGCCGCGCACGTCCGCGCGCTCGTCCGAAATTTTCAGCTTGCGCTCCTTCACCACGGGGAATTTGCTCACCGCGTCCGTATAGCCGTAAAGCTTGGAGAACACGATCTCGTCCCCCTCCTCGGCATATTCCTTTAAAAGGCGCTCGGTCAGCTTTAAAAATTCTTTTTCGCTCAGCGAAGCCAGCTCGTCGCGCGCCTGTTCGTACACCGAATCGATCACGCGGCGCTTTTCCGCCAGCAATATCTTCGCGCCGTCCAATCGGGCGCTCGCCTCCCGTCCCGCACGGATGCGTCCCGCCCGCTCGGTCACTTCCGCTTCCGTCTCCGCGCGCATTTTTTCCGCCTGCGCGGAAGCCTCGGCGGCGATCGCCGCCGCTTTTTCTTCCGCCGCCCGCAAAATTTCGCGTGCTTCCGCCTCTGCGTCCGAGACGATCCTCTCTACGATCGCTTCCTTGCTCATATCAACCCAACAAGCCTAAAAACGCCGCGGGTTCGACGGGAGCGGGCACGGGAATGTTCGCAAACAGCGGCACCAGCATAATGGAAATGATCAAACCGAGAATGGCATAGAACTCGATCATGGCGGGATAGATAATCAGCTTTCCGCCCAAAGAATCCTGCTTGCCCACCGCGTAGATACAGTTGACGGCGGACTTGCCCTGAAAGATGCCCGTAAGCAGACCCGAGATCGCCATGGGCATAACGGCGCCGAACATCGCCCAGCCCTGCGCGGCGGTTTCGACAGAGCCCACCGAGCTGGAAGCGATAATGCCGATAATAAAGCCGTAAATCCCCTGCGTTGCGGGAAGGAGCACTAAAACAAGCACTTTCCCGAATTTGTTGGGAGCCTCTCCCAACACGCCCGCCGCGGCGGTACCCGTCTTAAACAGACCGATACTCGAACCGATCCCGCAGAGAATAACGCACAGCGCGATTCCCACCAAAGCAATAACCTGACCCATAAAAATAACCTCCGATTGTTTTCCTTATATTTATTTTTGCGGCGAAACCGCCGTTTTTTCCGAAGAGTCGGGCGCGATCCATACGTGCCTGTGCTCCGAGCCGAGCGGCGTGAACAGCTCGCCCTCGCCCTCGTAAAATCTTCCGTAGAACTCCACGTATTGCAATCTTGCGTCGTGGATATACGCGCCCAAAAGTCCGATCGCCAGATTAAAGACGTGCCCCACGACCATGATGACGGCGCCAAGGATAATAAACGCGGCGTTCCCGCTTGCGATGAGCGAAACGGAGTTGGAAGAAATGATGTCCGCGATCACCGCGCCCGCCAGCATCAGTCCGTAAAGACGGGCGTAGCTTAAAATATCCGAAGCGTAGTTGATCACGCCGTACGCCGCGCCGAAGCCCTTGGTAAACTTACCGAGCAGCTTTTCCTTTCTGCCCGCCGTCAGCACGGCGACAACCAGGCTCGCTCCCGCAACGATCCCGCCGACCGTTCCCAGCACGGACAGACCGAAATCCTCCACAAAGCCCGCAATGGCAAGCTCTACGCCCAGCGAGAACAGCGCCCACACCGCGCCGTCGAAAATGCCGTCGAGAATATTTCCCTTGCGCCAGCACTGCACCGCGCGGCAGCAATACCCCGCGAACAGCTGCACCACGCCGATCATCATGCTGATGATCAGCAGCGCGGGCACCTTGATCCCCGCGAGCGACCAGCTCATGCCGTCGCCCGTCAGATCGGGCATCACCTTAAAGGGCAGCAGCGCGAAGCCCAAAAAGGAATTGAACAAAAATCCCCAGATCACGGTGAATATCCCGCCGATCGCAAACACGCCGCACAGCCGCTTCATCATGGTGCCCTTGCGCATTTTAAAATAGAGGAAACCGCCGCCGAAGAACATCAAAAGCCCGTACCCGACGTCCGCCATGATAAAGCCCAAAAACAGGCTGTAAAAGAACGCCATGATCGCGTTGGGGTCGAACTCCCGCGCGTTGGGGGGCGAATACATATCGGTGATCGCCTCGAAATTGCTCACCACCGCATTGTTTTTGCAGAGCGTGGGCGGCGTTTCGTCCTCGGGCACGTCCGTAAATTCGCAGCAGATCGCTTCCGCCGCCGCGGCAAGCTCGGCGCGCACCGCCTCCTCCTGCTCCGCGGGAACGTACGCTTCCAGCAAAAACGTGCGCTCGGTGGCAAGGAGCTTTTCCGAGAGCTCCTCCTTTTCCAGCCCGAACGCCAGAAAGTCGCAATAAATTTTAAAATCGCGCACGTGCTCGGAAAGGTCCGAAAACGCCCGTCCGTTATCACTCAGCGCTTCCGTCAGCCGCGCGATCTCCTGCGAGAGCTCTTCGAAGAGCTCCTTGCCCGTGCGCCCGTCCGTATAGGGACAGGGCGTAAAGGCGTATTTTTGCAAGCGCTTTTGCACCTCGTCCATGCAGGATCCGTGCGCCGTAACGCTTATCAGGACGACCTCCCCCGCGCCGAGCGTGCTCAGTGCGCAAAGCTCGGGAAGCTCCTCCTTTTGCAGCTCCGCCGCCTGCGAAACGGTCGTATACCCGAACAGCGTTCGGGTGCAGCGCGTGTCGCCGAGCGTGGAGAACGGAACGGTCAGCTTCGAATAGGGGCGCGCCGCCTCCGCCGCACGCTTTGCCCGCGCGAGCTCGTTCTTTAACGCGTTCTTTTCGTCGAGCAGACGGTTCACCTCCTCGGTGAGCGCGTGCATCCGCTCGGCGTTTTCTCCCGCCGCCATAAATTCCGTATAGGAAATCCCGAACCCGTCCTTTACGGGCTCGGTTTTAATCTTGTTGTCCTTGCGGTAACGATCCGCCTCGGTCACGAGCGCGGCAAGCGCCGCCTCGGACGCCGAAAGCCGCGCGCGAAGCTCATCCCCCGCAAAGGGAAGAGGCGATACGCTCTCTACGGGCGTATGGCACTTTACCTCCGCGGCGCCCGTGCGTTGCAGGGCGTTTAACACCTTTTCCCTGTCGTACGACATTGCCGCAAGGTTGAGTTTTTTCATCTCGGCAATCAACCGCAGATCCTCCTCACAATGCGACCGACCGCGGGCTTCGCAGTCTTTAATATCCCTTCGGCATACGCTTTCGCTTCCCTCTTTTGGTCCGAAAGCGCCACGCGGTATGCGTTCTCCGCGTTCTCTTCGGCTTTTTTCAGTTCGGTCTCACGGTAACGCTTGCAGTCCGCTTCCGCATTTTTCAGCGTTTCGCGCGCGTCCGCTTCCGCCTGCTCCAACATCGCCGCGGCGCGGGACTGGGCGTCCGCCTTTATTTGCGCCGCCCTCTCTTCCGCCTGCCTTACCGCCAGAATCACTTCTTCCATAAAAAACCCGCCTATTGCGCGCCCTTTCGGGGCGCGTTCACGATTATTTATTTTATCATAATTTCCGCGTTTACACAACCGTTAAATTATAAATTTTGTGCAAAAAATTCGCGCAAGCCCTCTTCCGGCACGTAACCCAGGCTGTGCGCCTCCTTTTTGCCGTTGCGAAATACGATCACGTCGGGAATAGACATCACGGAAAATTCCGCCGCCGTCTCCCCGTTCTCGTCGATATTCAGCTTTACGAATTCCGCTTTCCCCGCGAACTCGCCCGCCATCGCGTCCACCGCGGGCGCCAACATTCTGCAAGGCATACACCACGGCGCCCAAAAATCGCACACCACCGTCTTGCCCGATCCGATCAATTCCTTTAACTCTTTCCCGTTTACTTCTTTTACGTTTTCCATGTTTAGTCTCCTTTTTTATGTAAGGACTTTATTTCCGAGCGGATAAATATTCCGCCAAATTTTCGAACGGCACCCGTTCGGAGGAGGATTTTTTCATATCCTTGACCTCCGCCGCGCCCTCCGCGATTTCCCGCTCGCCGATCACCGCGACGAATCGCGCGCCCGACTTGTCGGCGTATTTAAACTGCGCCTTTAACGAACGGTTCATTAAATCGCACTCGCAGGCAATCCCCCGCTTTCTCAGCCCGTCCGCCAGCAAAAAAGCTCTTTTGCGGGAAGCCTCGTCCATGCCCGCCAGATAGCAGCAGACGCCCGCCTCCTCTTGCATTGCGGCGTTTTCCGCCGCCGTTACCATGAGCAGCCGCTCCATGCCTGCCGCAAATCCCACGGCGGGCACCGATTTTTCGCCCATCTGTTCGAGCAGCGTATCGTATCTTCCTCCGCCGAGCACCGTACCCTGCGCACCCGCCGCCGAAGAGGTGAACTCGAACACCGTGCGGCTGTAATAGTCCAGCCCGCGCACGATGGAGGGATTCACGGTATATCCGATCCCCGCTTCGTCCAGCAATTCCCGTACCGCGGCAAAGTGCGCGGCGCAGTCGCCGCATAAATAGTCGAGCATCCGCGGCGCGCCCGCCGTCGCGCGCCTGCACCTTTCCTCCTTGCAGTCGAGCATCCGCATAGGATTCTTTTCGAACCGCGCGTTACAGTCCGCGCACATATCGCTCAAATAGGGGCGGAAATATTCCTTTAACGCCGCGTGGTAATTTTCGCGGCAGGATTTGCAGCCGATGGAGTTTATTTGCAATTCCACCCGTTTTAATCCGAGATTTTTTAAAAAGGTATCGGCAAGCGAGATCGCCTCCGCATCGGCGAACGGCTCGCCCGAGCCGTAAAGCTCGGCGCCGAATTGGTGAAATTCGCGCAGCCTGCCCGCCTGCGGGCGCTCGTAACGGAAGGCGGAAATGAGATAATACGCCTTAAACGGCATGGCACCGCCCGCCAGACCGTTTTCCAAAAAGGCGCGCGCCACACCCGCCGTTCCCTCGGGACGGAGCGTAACCGAACGCCCGCCCTTGTCGAGAAAGGTATACATTTCCTTATTGACAATATCCGTAGTGTCGCCCACGCCGCGCGCAAACAGCTCGGTATGCTCGAACACGGGGGTGCGGATCTCGCGGAAGGAAAACCGCTCCGCCGTCTCTCTCGCCGTCTCTTCCAGACGGTGCCATAAATACGCCTCGCTCGGCAATACGTCCTTGGTGCCCTTGGGTCTTGCTATCATAACGCCTCTTTTATAATTAAAGTTTCTTTAACGCTTTCAGCCATTCTTCCGCGTCGGCAACGCCCAGATCCGCCGCTTTTTGGAACCACTTTTTCGCCGTGAAATAGTCCTGTTCCGTTCCGTGCCCGTTCGCATAGCAATATGCCAGATTATATACCGCGTCCGGATAGTCCTGTTCGGCGGCCTTCGCATACCAGAACAGCGCCTTCGCCGAATCCTGTTCGACGCCCATGCCGCGGAAGCAGCACACGCCGAGGTTATACTGCGACTCTGCGTCGCCCTGCTCCGCCGCCTTTAAAAACCAGTACGTAGCCGCTTTAAAGTCGCGCTCCACGCCCTCGCCGTAAAAATAACAGTTGCCGAGGTTGAACTGCGATTCGCAGTCGCCCTGCTCCGCCGCCTTGGTATACCAATAAATCGCCTTAACGATATCGTGCGCGACGCCCTTGCCCGCCTCGTAACACGCTCCGAGGCTGTACTGCGCCTGTCTGCTACCCTGCTCCGCCGCTTTCAGATACCAATAGGCGGCGCGCTTGTCGTCCCGCTCTAAGCCCTTGCCCTGCTCGTAGCACCGAGCGAGGTGACGCTGCGCCTCCGCATTGCCCTGTTCCGCCGCCTTGGAATACCAGTAGACCGCCTTTTTCTCGTCCCGCTCCACGCCCTTTCCGTAGTCGTACGCATAGCCGAGGTTCAGCTGCGCTTCCGCGTTGCCCTGCTCCGCCGCCTTGGAATAGCAATAAGCCGCCTTTTTAAAATCCTGCTCGGTGCCCTTGCCGTTTTCGCAGCAATAGCCCAATTCAAGCTGCGCCTTGGCGTTGCCCTGCTCCGCCGCTTTCGTGTACCAGACGACCGCCTGAGCGTAGTCGCGTTCCACGCCCCTGCCCGTTCCGAAGAACATTCCCAGGTTGAACTGCGCTTCCGCGATGCCCTGCTCCGCCGCCTTCATGTACCAGCTTACCGCCTTTTTGGAGTCTTTGGCGACCCCCTTCCCCGTGCCGTAAAAATAGCCGAGGTTTACCTGTGCGGGAGCATAATTCTGCTCGGCGGCGCGAGTATACCACACAAGGGCTCGGATCAAATCCTGCTCCACCCCCTTGCCGATCTCGTAATAGTGCCCGAGGTTGAACTGGGCGGAAACGTTGCCCTGCTCGGCGGATTTTTTATACCAGCCGAACGCCTTGGCGTAGTCCTGCTCTACTCCCTTTCCCGTGGCGTAGCGCACGCCGAGGTTGAATTGCGCCGCGGCGTTGCCCTGCTCCGCGCGCTCCGTTAATTCTTCGATTTCCGTCATATAATATTTATTCCTCTGCCGTTTTTCCCGAGCGGTCACGCAACCATTATACACCTTTGGGGCGGACTTGTCAAAGCACGTACTTTTTCAAATCTCTGTCCTTGGTAATTTTTTGGAGATGCTCTTCCACGTAAGCGCGGTTCACCTCCACGGGTATCACGGGATAATCGTTTCCGCCCGCGTTAAAGGAGATGTCTTCGAGCAAAAATTCCATGACCGTATGAAGACGGCGCGCTCCGATATCCTCGCTCGTCAAATTGATCTCCTCCGAAATTTCCGCGATCGCCTCGATGGCGTCGGGCGTAAACTTCAAGTCGATATTATCCACCGCCAAAAGCACCGCATACTGCTGGGTGAGCGAATGCTCCGTGTTGGAGAGAATATTCACGAAATCCTCCTTGGTGAGCGAGGCAAGCTCGACCGAAACGGGGAAGCGCCCCTGCAGCTCGGGGATCAGATCCTCCACCCTTGCAACGTGGAACGCGCCCGCCGCGATAAAGAGGATGTAGTCCGTTTTTACGGCGCCGTATTTGGTCATAACGGTGCTTCCCTCCACGATGGGAAGGATGTCCCGCTGCACGCCCTCGCGGGAGACGTCCGCCCCCGAGGAATTGCCCTTGCCCGCGATCTTGTCGATCTCGTCGATGAAAATAATACCGTCGTTCTCGGCGCGACGGAGCGCTTCCTCCTTTACCGCGTCGTCGTCTATAAGCTTTTCCGCCTCTTCCGCGATATGAAGCTTCATTGCCTCTTTCACGGAAATTTTACGCTTCTTCTTCCGCTGCGGAAGCATATCCCCGAAAATGGAACCGAGGTTGATCGCCGCCCCGCCGGGGACGAGCTCCATGCTCTTTGCTTCCTCGTGGACCTCCGTTTCGATCACAAGCTGATCGAATTTGCCCTTGCGCAGATCCTCTAAGAGCGCCGCCTCGAAAACGCCTCTGTCCGTTTCCCCGCGCTCCTCTTTTTTCAGCTCGGCAAGGATCTTTACCATTTTCTTTTCGGCGACCGCAGTAGCTTTCTGCGAAACCTCCGCCGTCTTTTCGTCCTTTACCAGACGGAACGCGCACTCCACCAAATCGCGAACCATGCCCTCGACGTCCTTGCCCACGTAGCCGACCTCGGTATACTTTGTCGCCTCCACTTTGACAAAGGGCGCGCGGACGAGCTTTGCAAGCCTGCGGGCGATTTCCGTTTTTCCCACGCCCGTAGGACCCTTCATGATAATATTTTTGGGCGTGATCTCGTCGCGCAGCTCGGGCGAAAGCTGCGCCCTGCGATAGCGGTTGCGCAAGGCGATCGCCACCGCCTTTTTGGCTTCCTCCTGCCCGATAATGTGTCTGTTTAATTCGTTTACGATCTGTTTGGGGGAAAGATTCATATATTCTCCTTAATATCCGTTACAATAAAACCGTGAAGATGCGAGCAAGATGCGAAGAACGAGGAAAACCCGAGGGAGCGTACAAAGACGTACGTGACCGAGGGTTGCCGCAGTTCGACAAAGTATTGCGAAGCATATCCGCGGTTTTACACCGTTTCGCAAATTATATGGTCGTTCGTATACACGCAAATCTCGCTCGCGATTTTCAGCGACTTGCGCGCGATTTCCTCGGCGGAATAATCGGTGTTCTGCGCCAAAGCGCGCGCAGCAGCCAGAGCGTAGTTGCCGCCGCTTCCGATTGCGCAAATGCCCTCGTCCGGCTCGATCACCTCGCCCGTGCCCGATAAAATAAGCAGCGTGTCCTTGTCCGCCGTGATCATCATGGCGTCGAGCTTTCTGCCGATTTTATCCGACCGCCACAGATCGGCGAGCTCCACCGCGGAGCGCATTAAATTGCCCGCAAACTTATTCAGCATTCCCTCGAACCGCTCCGAAAGCGAAAACGCGTCCGTCACCGAGCCCGCAAATCCTAAAATCACCTTTCCGCCGTAAATGCGGCGCACCTTGATCGCCGTGTTTTTGAACACGACCGATTCGCCCATCGTCACCTGTCCGTCGCCGGCGATCGCAGTTACGCCGTCCTTTTTTACGGCGCAGATCGTCGTTCCGCGAAACTCCATTTTTATGCCTCCCCGTGCCCGTTCAGCTGCGCTTTGAAGCGTTCTATCTCGCAAAGCGCGCGTTCCCCGAGCAATCTTTTTTTCTCTTTTTTGTCGCGTATCCGTTCCGTCTCCCGCAAAATCCCGTAGTTGGCGTTCATCGGCTGAAAGTGCTTGTTCGGCGTTGCGATATATTGCGAGAGCGCGCCCGAAACGCAGGTATCCTGCAAGACGACGGACTTCTCGCCCTTTGATTTGCGGTATAAGTGGATCGCCGCGAGCAGTCCGCTCATCGCGCTTTCCACATAGCCCTCCACCCCCGTCATCTGCCCCGCAAAGAACAGCATCGGATTGTTTTTTGCCGAAAAATCGGCGTTCAATACTTCGGGCGAATGTAAAAACGTGTTGCGGTGCATCACGCCGTACCTTTCGAACTCGGCGTTCTTTAAGGCAGGAATCAGCCCGAACACCCGCTTCTGCTCGCCGAATTTCAGGTTCGTCTGGCAGCCCACCAGCCCGTAGCTCGTGCCTGCGGCGTTCTCCTTGCGCAGCTGTAACACCGCGTACGGGCGCACGCCCTCCTCCTCTAACCCGACGGGCTTGAACGTGCCGTAGCGCAGAGTATCCTTCCCGCGGGAAGCCATCACCTCCAAGGGCATGCAACCCTCGAAAATTTCCCGTTTTTCAAACTCGCGCAGCGTCGCCTTTTCCGCCGAAAGGAGCGCTGAAACGAACGCCTCGTATTCCTCTTTGCTCAGCGGACAGTTAATATAATCTCCCGTGCCCTTGCCGTACCGATCGCCCGTGAACGTATGCGCGCGGTCGATGCTGTCCGCCGAAACGATGGGTGCGGACGCGTCGTAAAAGTGCAGCGCCGCGCCGTAATTTCTTTGAATTTCTTCGAACAAGCCGTCCGAGGTGAGCGGTCCCGTCGCCACGATCCCGCATTCGGGAAGCTCGGTCTCCTCGCGCGTCGTCACGTGAATATACGCGCAGGCTTTTATCTTTTGCGTGATATATTCCGAAAAACGGTCCCGATCGACGGCGAGCGCGCCGCCCGCGGGGACCTGCGTTTTATCCGCCGCCTCTATTACGAGCGAGCCCAGCCGCCGCAGCTCTTCCTTTAACAGCCCGCAGGCGTTGCCCCACACGTCGTTGCTTTTGAGCGAATTGGAACAGACCAGCTCGCCGAAGCTGCCGCTCGTATGCGCGGGCGTGAATTTTGCGGGCTTCATTTCCGCCAGCTCGACTTCTACGCCGCGGCTTCCCAGATAGTACGCCGCTTCCGAACCCGCCAGCCCCGCGCCGATGATCTTTATCACGTTTCCCGCTCCGCTACCTGCTCTTTGGCAGGCTCTTTGTAAGAGCACTCCTTATTCGAGCACTTCACCGTGCCGCGCGCCGTCTTTACCAACGCGCTCTTGCACTGCGGGCACCTGTCGCCCGTGGGGATATCCCAGCTCATAAATTTGCATTCGGGATAGCCGCTGCAACCGTAATATATCTTGCCCGATTTGGACTTTAACCGCTTGGCGGGCTTGCCGCACTCGGGGCAGATCCCTTCCAGCACGTCCTCCTTCTTATCGCCGTACGGCAGGGTGGATTTGCACTTGGGATAGTTGGGACAGGCGAGAAATTTCCCGTATCTGCCCGTCTTTACCGCCATCAGCTCGCCGCATTTGGGGCAGGGCACGTCGGACGTTTCCACCTCTTCCTCGCTAATAATGTTGGAGCAGGCGGGATAGCCCGAGCACGCCAGATATTTTCCGTATTTGCCCGTCTTGCGCACCATGGGCTTGCCGCATTTGGGACAGAGCACGTCCGTCACCTCGTCGCCGTCGGTATTGGCAAAGCGCAGCTTCTGCTCGAAAGGCGGGTAAAAATCCGCCACGAGCGTATGCCAGTCCTTACCGCCCTTGTCGATTTCGTCCAGCTTGCTCTCCATATCCGCGGTAAACTTTACGTCCATGATGTCCGTAAAGTATTTCATTAAGATATCGGTAATGCGGAAGGCGATCTCGGTGGGCTTCATAAACCCTTCCGCCTTTTCCACGTACTTGCGCTTGTTCAGCACCGAAATAATGGAAGCGTAGGTCGAGGGTCTGCCGATGCCCAGCTCTTCCATGGCTTTTACGAGCGAAGCGTCCGTAAAGCGCTTGGGAGGGTTGGTGAATTTCTGTTCGGACTTCACGCCGAGGCTGGAAAGGGGCACGCCCTCCTGCAAAGCGGGCGGAAGCTTGTTCGAGATATTCTCGTCTCCCTCCTTTTCGTCCTGATACGCTTTGGTGTAGCCCGCAAAGATGAGCGCCTTGCCGCTCGCCTTAAAGGTATAGTCGCCGTTCACGATTTCCAGCTGCAGCGAATCGTACTGGGCTTCCGCCATTTGCGAGGCGATAAAACGATCGTAAACAAGCTTGTAAATGTTGTAATGCTTCTTATCGAGGATCTTCTTTACCGATTCGGGCGTGCGCGAAAGATCAATGGGACGGATCGCTTCGTGCGCGTCCTGCGCGCCCTTCTTCGAGGCATAGAAATTCGGCTTTTCGGGCACATAGTCCGCGCCGTATTTGCCCGCGATATATTCGCGCGCAGCCGCCTGCGCCTCTTCCGAAACGCGCGTGGAGTCCGTTCTGATGTAGGTGATAAAAGCGACGTGTCCGCCCTCGCTCTCGATGTCGATACCCTCGTACAAGTGCTGTGCGACGAGCATCGTTTCCGGCGCGGAATACTTGAATTTTCCCGAAGCCGCCTGTTGAAGCGTGCTCGTCATAAAGGGCGCGGGCGCGTGCGATTTGGCGACCGAACGCTTTACGGCGCCTACCGTAAATTTTCCCTTTGCCAGCGCTTCGAGCGCCGCGTCGGACTGCTCCTTGCTGCAAATTTTAGCTTTCTTGTCGCAATATTTATCGAGCGTAGCTTTAAAGGGAGAAGCCTTCTGTTCCTCGTCCTGTAGCTCGGCGGTAACCGTCCAGAACTCTTCGGGCACGAACGCGTTGATCTCGCGCTCCCTGTCCACAATCAGGCGCAACGCCACCGACTGCACTCTGCCCGCCGAAAGTCCGTTTTGCAGCTTGTTGTTTAAAAAGGGCGAAAGCTTATAGCCCACAAGTCTGTCCAGCACGCGGCGCGCCTGCTGCGCGTCTACCAGATTATAATTCACCGTGCGCGGCTTTTGCAGCGCGCGTTCCACCGCCTTTGCCGAAATTTCATTAAATTCGATGCGGTGCAGCCCGTGCTCGTCCAAGCCGAGAACGGTCTGTAAGTGCCATGAAATCGCCTCTCCCTCGCGGTCGGGGTCGGTTGCGAGATATATTTTATCCGCCCGCTTCGCCTCCTCGGCAAGCCGCTTTACGACCTCCTCCTTATCGGGAGAAATGACGTATCTGGGTTCGAAATTCTTTTCGATGGCGATGCCCAGCGTCTTTTGCGGAAGATCGCGGATATGTCCGCCCGAAGCATCCACCCGATACTTCCCCTTTAAATACTTCGAAATGGTCTTTGCCTTGTGAGGCGATTCTACGATAATCAAATCCATAATGTCTTGTTCCACTCAAATTGATTTTTATGTTAAATTGCGCAATAGCGGTTTCCGCCCGCCTTCGCCGCAAGATTTTTCATTTCCAGCGCCGAGAGCACCGCCGTGACCGCATAAATCGCGATACCCGTGCGCTCTGCGATGACCGCGACGTGCAGCTCTCCCTCTTCGCGCAAGAGAGCCAGCACCCGCGCTTCCTCCTCCGTGACGTCCTCCTGCTTTTTCTCCCGCGGACGGATCCCGAAGCCTAAAAAGATATCGTCCGCTCCCGTCGCGAGATACGCCCCCTTTTTAATAAGGGCGTTGCAGCCCGCGCCCTGCGAAACGCCGAGGTTATAGGGAAAGGCGTATAAGTCCCGCCCGTAGTCCGCCGTGTAATTTGCGGTGATCAGCGCGCCGCTGCGCTCCCCCGCCGAAACCACCAGCGTGCCCTTGGCAAGCCCCGCCAGAATACGGTTGCGCGCATGAAAGTAAAATCTTTTCAGCGGCTCGTCGAAGGGATATTCGGAAAGGAGCAAGCCCTTTTTGCGCACCCGCTCCTTTACGGAAAGCTGCCCCGCGGGATAACAGACGTTAAGACCGTTTGGCAAAACGCAAATCAGATTTCCGCTTTCGAGCGCGCCCGCGATCGCCGCGCTGTCGCCGCCCTCGGCAAGCCCCGTTACGATAACGAACCGCTCGCTCAACGCCTCCGATACGGCGCGCGCCTGCTTTTCCGCCCAGGGCGGAGTGAGCCGCGAGCCCACGATGCAAAACTTTTCCCGCCCGAGCAGCTCCCTGTTGCCCGCGCCGAAGAGCAGCAGCGGAGGCGCGGAAATTTCCTTCAACTCGGTCGGGTAGTCGTCCGAAAGAAGCGAAACGAAGAAGTAGCCCCTCTCCTCCGCCGCCAATAACACGGCGTTCAAGTCGCGTTCGCGCGAAACACGGTCGATATTATATACCCGATTCTCCCGCCCGTTTATCACTTCGCGGAAAAATTTTTCGGGATTCCGCCATAAATTTGCCGGATTTTTCGCCGCTTGCAGCAACAATACGCGGGTGCGGTAATCCGTATCCGTGCACGAACACAGCCAGATAAACGCTTTCTCTTCTTCGGTAAGCTTCATACGCCGTCACATTTTATCGTAAATGCGGTAGGAAACCGCTTCGTAAACGTGTTTGGGAAGTACGTTTTCGCTCGCGTCCAGATCGGCGATCGTACGCGCCACTTTAATGATTCGTGCGCGCGCCCGCGCGGAGAGCTTCATTTTTTCGAACGCCGCGCGCAGAATTTTGTCGCCCTCCTCGGAAAGCGCGCAAAAGGCGGTAATTTCCCGCTCGCCCATTTCCGCGTTGGTGTGTATCCCGTAGCCCTCGAAGCGGTTGCGCTGAATGTTCCGCGCCGCGTCCGCCCGCTCCTTTACCGCCGCGGAGCTCTCCTGCAGCTCCGAAGAAGTGAGCGCGTCGTATGTAATGTTATCCACCTCCACCTGCAAGTCGATCCTGTCGAGCAGCGGACCCGAAACCTTTTTGCGGTAACGGCGGATCTCCGAGGGCGTGCAGTTGCACACCAGATTCGCCGAGCCGTAGTTGCCGCAGGGACAGGGATTCATGCTCGCGCAGAGCATAAAGCGCGCGGGGAAGGTGAACGTCCCGCCCGCGCGCGAGACGGTGATTTTTCCGTCCTCCAACGGCTGACGGAGGGCTTCCAGCGTCGAACGCTTGTACTCGGGAAGCTCGTCCAAAAAGAGCACGCCGCCGTGGGCAAGCGAAATTTCGCCGGGGTGTACGATGCGGTTCCCGCCGCCGCACATCGAAACGGTGGTCGCCGTGTGATGCGGAGTACGGAAGGGACGGCTGTTCACAATGCCCTCCTCTCCCAGCACGCCCGCCACCGAATGGATCTTGGTAATTTCGAGCGCCTCTTCGAAAGACAGATCGGGCATGACCGTAGGAAGACAGCGCGCGATCATGGTTTTTCCCGTTCCGGGAGGACCCACCATAAGCAGGTTGTGCCCGCCCGCCACCGCGATTTCGAGGGCGCGCCGCGCCATGGGCTGACCCTTTACGAATTTTAAATCCGCCGAGCCGTTCCCGCCCGCGCTCACCACGTATTCCGCGGTCTCCAACGGGGGAATGGGCTCCGTGCCCACAAGGTGCTTCACCACCTCCGCAAGAGAGGTCGCGGGATAAATTTCCGCGCCGCCCATAAACCGCGCCTCTTGGGCGTTGGCGGCGGGGATCACGAATTTGGTAAAGCCCTGTCCCTTTGCCGAAATGAGTATGGGAAGCAATCCGTTAACGGGGCGCAAATCTCCGTTTAAGGCAAGCTCGCCCAAAAACACGGTGCCGCCCACGTCCGCGCCCAACAGCTGTTCGCTCGCCTTTAACAGGCTTACGGCGATCGCCAAATCGAACGACGCGCCCTCCTTTTTAATATCCGCGGGCGCAAAGTTAATGGTGATCTTGTTCATGGGGAACAGCATACCGCTGTTTTTCAGCGCGGAGCGCACGCGCTCCTTGCTCTCCTTTACGGCGGTATCGGGCAAGCCCACCATTTCGTAGGCGGGCACGCCCTTGTTCACGTCCGTTTCCACTTCCACGGGCACCCCTTCCAACCCGTTGAGCGCATAGCAAACGATTTTTGCGATCATTGCCAATTTCCTCCCTTGCAGTAAAAATTTATCAGCCGAACAGTTTGGTCATGAACGTTTGGGGCAGAGGCACGGAAAAGGTGAACACCGCAAACAGCAGGAACACCGCGCAGAGTAGTCCGAACGTCGTCCAAATCGCGATTTTCGCGCCCTTAGCGGTCTTATCGTTCTTTAACAGCGTCTCCGCGCCGCCCGCGCACAGCGCGAAAGCGAACACGCAGCCGAGCAGCAAAAATCCGAACGCCCCGCCCGAGAACGCCGCGACCAACGTAGAGACGAGGGCAAGCAGCAGCCCTGCCGCAGGGATCGCCACGGCGCGCAGCTCGGCGCGGAATTCCTTTCCGCCCGCCTTTGTTTTTAAAAGCACGATAAGGCGGTAAACGGCAAAGCCGAGCCCGAACAGCCCCGCGAGCGCGGCGACCGCGTTAATGCAAATCCCCGTAACGGCATACGCCGAGCCCGAGCCCGCGAACGCCTGATAGAACAGTCCGAAATCGTTCGCCGCGTTCTTGCCGACGAAGCCGCCTGCAAACGCCTTCCACGCCAGAGTAAAGATATTCAGCGAAGGCGCCGCGGGATTGTCGTACATCTTTACGTACGCGAACGAGGCGGGCAGGATAAACAGCACCGAGAACAGGAACAGCCCCAGGATAAGCGCTGCGCCGAACGCGACGGGCGCGACGATATTTTTCATGCGGAACTCTCCGTACACCGCCGAAGCTTGCTTTTTCTTTTCCTCCGCGGAAACCGCAGCGCCCTCTCCGTCGTTCTGCTCCGCGGCTTCGTATTCCGCGATCGCCTTATCCAGATTGTAGCGCTTCGCCTTTTGCTGGCGCAGCATCCCCGCGGCGAACAGCCCCGCCACCCCGAGCACGGGAAGCAGGTAAAGCCCGTTCACGCAAACGCTCAGCGCGCAGAACAAGCCCGAAAGCACCAACGGCAGCACGCCCGCGAAATCGACCTTTTTCAGTCCGTCCGCATAGAAGCGGTGGCACTGCTGCAACGCGGCAGTAAAGAAGAACAGCCCGATCATGAGCGGCGTGCCCAGATGCGCCAGGCTCAGCGACAGCGAGCACAGCGAAAAGAGCACCGCGAAAATCAAGCCCGCTCTGTCGCTCTTCAATAATTTTCTTACAAAGTAAAATCCGAACACCAGCACGCCGAAGGAAGCGAGCGCGGAGAAAAAGCGCAACCCGAACGGGCTCATGCCGAAGATCACCGTGCCGAACGCCGTAAGATCCGCCCCCAGCGAGTTATACACCCTGTCGCCCTTATAAACGCTCGTGCTTAAAAATTCGCCGCCCATGCGCATTTCGGCGACCGTCGCCAGCGAATACAGCTCGTCCTGCCCGTAGCGGAAAAAGGACGATTGCGAAAGCGCGGGGATACGGGGCTTGTCCACCATGGCGGAAGCGCGGTCGAGCGCGTCCTGCTTGGTCTCGCCTGCGTCCGCGTCGATGGGCAGCAGCGAATATTCGTGCACCTTTGCCTCGACGGCGCGGATCTTTCCCGTAGGCTCGTCGTTTTCGTCCAGCTCCTCGCACGCGAACACGATCTCGTTGATCATCACGTTGCAGTTCTTCGCGCTGATGCAATAGTACGGATAGCTGTTCAGCGCATAGCCCTCTTCGCGGATGACGAAGGGCGCGATCCAGTTAAACGTTGCGTCGCGCACGGCTTTTTCGTCCGCCGCCGCGGAAGAAAAGGGATTTGCGAGCTTTAAATTCAAGCTTCCGCTGTCGCTCCCGTCCTTGGCTCTCACGGCGGTAAAGTTGCTTGCCGTAGTGTCCGCGGAAACGGAGCCTCTTCTGCCCAAACGGAGCTCCGCCGTACCCGTTTCCGAATAGATGGTGCCCGCGTTCAGATAAACCTCTCTCAGCACAAGGCGGCTCTTGCTCGGAATATCCTCGGGCAGCTGCAGCTCGAAAATGACGTAGGGCTCTTCTTTATCCGATCCCTGTTTGGTTTGCAGCACGTAGCTTTCGCCCGTCGTCTGCACGGAGCCGAGCGTGCCCAGCCCCAGCAGCAGGAACGCCGCCGCCACAAACAGAAACGCGCGGAAAAACTCAGAAAGATTTTTCCAACTGAAAGTCATTTTTTTCATGGTTGTATTTCCCTATTATATGAAGTCCTTTCTATTCTAACTTATTCTAAACAAATTGTAAACGGATTTTCCGCACTTTGCCCAAAAAAATTTAAAAGAAAACGCAGCCCGTCATCGACTTTTGACGAACCGCGTTTTCTCTTTTGTCCGAAATAACACGAGCTTATTTCTTTTCTTTGATTTTCGCCGCTTTTCCCGTAAGCCCTCTCAAATAGTAGAGCTTGGCTCTGCGCACCTTGCCCGCTTTTACCACGGTAACGTACGCAACCTTGGGGGAATGCAGAGGGAAGCAACGCTCCACGCCGATCCCGAACGAAATGCGTCTTACGGTGAAAGTTTCGCGGATGCCGCCGTTCTTCTTGGCGATAACCACGCCCTCGAAGTTCTGCACTCTCTCCTTACCGCCTTCGATAATGCGGTAGCCCACCTTCACGGTATCGCCCACGTTGAACTGAGGCACGTTCTCTTTCATGCCCTCGGCTTCGATCGCTTCGATAATACCCATTTGACTTTACCTCCTAATTTACGCGGCGTTCATTCCCGCTCGGCGGCAGAGGAACGTCCGAAGTCACTTGGTTATTATAACCCAACGCAAAAGAAAAATCAACTTATTTTAAGCCGTTTTTTAAAATTTTCAGCCGATTTTTTCCGCTTCGCCCTCCGGCTCTTGTATCCCGTCGTTCTCTTCCCCCTCGGGCGCGGGCTCCTCCGCTGCGGGCGGAGGCTCGCCGTAAATGCCCTGTTGCGCCGCGTAATGGTCCCGCCGCAAAAGGGTACGGGAGAGCAGCTCGCCGTTCTGCCCGTATACCAACAGGTAGCTTTCGCTCACCATTCCCTCCTTTTCCGCGCGGATCCAGCCCGCCTCCTCCCGCTCCACCGTCTTGGGCGGCTCGGGCGGGATCTTCCGCAAAATCACGCTCTCCGTCTCGTACCGCTTCCCGTCGGGCGCGCCGTAAATTTCGAAGGTGACCGTGTCCCGCCCCGTGCGCGACTGAATATATACGGGAAAGGGATAATTGTTTTTCAGTTTCAGATCGCTGTATTCGGAAACCATCGCATCGAGAGAGGGCGACACGTAGCCGACGGAAAGGGAATGGTTGCGGCTTTCGGTTATTTCCAGCCCCGCCCGCAGCGCCGCGTTAAACAGCGTGGTGCTCGCCTGGCACACTCCCCCGCCCACGCCCTGCACGAACTCGCCGTCGAAAATGACGGTCGCTTCGCCGAAGCCGTTTTCCTTGGTGCGCTTGCCCACCGTGCGGTTAAACGAGAATTCCCCGCCCGCGGGAAGCACGCTCCCCGCGATCCGCGTGCAGGCAAGGCGGATATTGCCCGCGCGGACGATATTGCTTCCGTCAAAGCGGGTGGTGAATTTGGACAACAACCGCGTTCGCCCGCGCAAAACGGCTTCCGTCACCTCGGGCGGGCGCTCGCAGGTCTTTAACGTGACATCTGTCCCGCCCTCCTTTAAGGCGGTAAGCGCGTCGGACAGGAGCGCGCGGTAATCGCAGACGATGCCGTTCGCTTCGGGCGTGAACCGAAATCCCGCGCGGGAGAACGAAACCTCGGCGCAGCGGCTCTCTTCTGCGTTCAGCTCGCATATCTTTTCCAGCTGCTCCTCCGCATCCGCCCATTCCCGCACCACTGTGGAGTTGAGCGACTGCCCCTTTTTCGCGCGCCGCACGATTTTCGAAACGTCGTCGGTGAACGAGAGCTCGGCGCGGAAAGTAAAATCGCCGCGCGGCGTGTGCACGGTGAGGGGCGCAAGCTCGCTTTCGATCCGCTCGCGCACCCGCCGTTCCGCCTCGGCATACGGCAGACCGCCCACCGCCACGCCGTCCACAATAACGCCCTGCTTCACCCTTCCGCACGGAAACAAAAAGCTCCCCGCAAGAAGGAGCGTTAAAATTCCGTAACCCGTCATATCACACCTTCCCTATTTTCAGTGTGTGAAGATAACGCGCCGTTTATACTGTCATTTCTTTCCGCGATCAGACGATCTTCCCGCCGCTGATCTTAATTTTGTTGCACTCGGCGCCGTAAAGCAGGCGTTCGGCGTGCGTGCAGGTTAAAATGCACTGCAAGCCCTTTACGCGCTCCACCAGCTTTTTGCGGCGGGGCAAATCGAGCTCGCTCATCACGTCGTCCAAAATCAAAATGGGCGCCTCGCCCGAAAGGGTGCGGAAAATTTCCACCTCCGCAAGCTTTAACGAGAGCGCGGCGGTGCGCGTCTGCCCCTGCGAGGCATACCCCCGCGCGTCCGCGCCGTTCACCGAAATTTTCAAATCGTCGCGGTGCGGTCCCACCGAGGTATAGCCCAAACGGATATCCCGCTCGTAAGCGTCCTCCAGCTCGCGCACGATTTTATTTTTCACGTCCTCTTCTCCGCCCGCGTATTCCTTATCCCAGCCCAGCTCCAGACGCTCCGTGCCGTCCGTTAAATAGGCGTGCGCCTCCCGCGCCAGCGGAGCGAGTCGGGCGAAATATTCCTGCCGCTTTAATACGATGCGCGCGGCGGACAGCGCGAACTGCTCGTCCCACACGGGCAGCGTTTCCAGCACGAGCGTCACGTCGCGGTTTTTTAACAGATTGTTCCGCTGGTCCAAAATCTTCTGGTAACGGTTGAGCGCGGAAGCGTACGGACGGGAGGTCTGCGAAATGGAGAGGTTTAAAAATCTTCTCCGCTCGTCCGGTCCGTCCTGAATGAGCCGCAGCTCGCCAGGAGAAAAGAACACGCTGTTCATATTCCCCAAAAAATCGACGGCGCGCGTCACCTTGTTGCCGTTTACGCGGAATTCGCGCCCGTTCTCGAAAATTTCCGCCTCCAAAGAAATCTCTCCGAATTTGCTTTCGACGCACGCCTTTACCGCGGCGGATTCCGCGCCGTGGCGGATAAGCTGTTTTTGGTGCTTGATCCGCAGCGACGAGCCCGTGCAAAGGTAAAAAATAGCCTCCGCGCAGTTTGTCTTGCCCTGCGCGTTGCGCCCGTTCAGCACGTTTAATCCCTCGGAAAAGGTAAACAGCTCGTCTCCGTAATTTCTGAAATTGTGAAGAGATAATTTTTTTATGACCATTTGAATTTTTTCCGCACAAAACGCTTTCAATTTCGGCGATTTTGTACTATAATCAAGGTAGCGATTTTCTTTATTATATCAAATAAACGGAAAAATCAAAAGCGTTTGAGAGGGAAAAATGGCGGAAATTACTCAGTTCGACTTTTTATGGGACAAAATAAAGGAGCGCGTGAAGCAGCTGGTGAACCCCATTTCGTACGATACGTTTATCGCAAACCTCGTCCCCGTGGACGTGGTGAACAAAAAAATCGTACTGCGGGCGGACACCGAGGTTTCCGCCATGACGGTCACGCAAAAGCACGTGACCCAGCTGCGGGAGGCGATCGTCTCTTCGGAAGTGGGTCTGAACGACTTTGTGATCATCGTGGAAGGGAGCGACGTTTACACGCTGGAAGAGCTGCCCGACGCCGTGGAGGAATCCTCCGTCGTCCTCGATAAACGCTACACTTTCGATTCGTTCGTGGTGGGCTCCTCCAACCAGTTCGTGTTCGCGGCTGCGAAATCGGTCGCCGCCAATCCCGGCGAGGATTTCAACCCCCTGTATATCTACGGCGGGACGGGCTTGGGCAAAACGCACTTAATGCAGGCGATCGCCAATGAAATCGCCGAAAAAAAGCCCTCTTTAAAGGTCATCTACACCACGAGCGAAAACTTTTTAAACGAATATGTGGACAGTATGTCCTCCAAAAAGGGCGGACGGGACGCAAGCACGCGCTTCCGCAACCGTTACCGCAACGTGGACGTGCTGCTCATCGACGACATTCAGTTCTGGGCGGGAAAATACGGCGTGCAGGAAGCGTTCTTCCACGCCTTTAACGAGCTGGTCTCCAAAAACAAACAGATCGTCATTTCCTCCGACTGCCCCGCCAAGGACCTCACCACGCTGGAGGAGAGGCTGCGTACCCGCTTCGAGCAGGGCTTGATCGCGGACATTCAACCGCCCGACCTCGAAACCAAAATCGCCATTTTAAAACGGAAAGCGCTCGAACGCAAGTTCGTTATTTCGGACGAGGTGCTGGGTTTTCTCGCCAAGAATTCGGATAACAACGTGCGCACGCTGGAAGGACGGCTGAACAAAGTCATCTTCGCAAGCAAGCTTCACGAGGAGCCGATCACGTTAAAGCTTGCGGCGACCGCCCTGCAAGAGGCGATCAACTCCGACGAACAGGAGGAAGCCACGCCCGAGGCGATCATCCGCGCCACGTGCTCGCATTTCTCCGTTTCGGAAGCCGACCTTCTGGGCAAAAACAAACGGCAGGAGCTTGTCCGCCCCCGCCAGATCTGCACCTATCTGATGTGCGATATGCTCTCCATCCCCTTAAAAAACATCGGCGCGAAGATGGGCGGGCGCGACCACACCACCGTGATATACGCCCGCGACAAAATCGCGGAGCTGCTGCCCTTGAACGACGCGGTAGCAAAGGACATCAACGATATTAAGAGCGCCATTTTAAAACAGTGACCATGAACGGATTTTGCGAAGGCGCGTGCGACGCAGTCGTCATCGGCGCGGGGCACGCGGGGTGCGAGGCGGCGCTCGCGCTCGCCCGCACGGGGCGTAGCACGGTAATGCTCACCCTGAATTTAGACAGCATCGGATTTATGCCCTGCAACCCCTCCGTCGGCGGAACGGCGAAGGGGCATTTGGTGCGCGAAATCGACGCGCTGGGCGGAGAAATGGGCGTAAACGCGGACAAGTGTCTGTTACAGATCCGTATGCTGAACGGCGGCAAAGGCGCGGCGGTGCAGTCGCTCCGCGCGCAAACGGACAAAAACGCCTATCACCGCGAAATGAAGCGCACGCTGGAGCACACCGAAAATCTGCGCATCGTGCAGGGCGAAGCCGCCCGTATCCTCACCGAAAACGGACACGTGACGGGCGTGGAAACGACCTACGGCGGCGTGTTTTCCTGCAAAGCGGTTATCGTCGCGACGGGCGTGTATCTCAATTCACAGACGATCACGGGCGAATGTGTGAAAAAAAGCGGACCGAACGGGTTTTCCAACGCAACCGAGCTCACGAAAAACCTGATCGGGCTCGGCTTCGGGGTGCGCCGCTTTAAAACGGGCACGCCCGCCCGCGTGGACGGCAGAACGGTCGATTTTTCACGTCTGCAACGGCAGGACGGCGAAGAAGTTTACCCCTTCTCTTTTTTAAGCGACCGCGTGCCCGAAACGCAGACGCCCTGTTATCTCGCCTACACCAACGAAAAAACGCATCGACTCATTTTAGACAATCTCGAAAGAGCGCCCCTGTATAACGGGCTCATCTCCTCTACGGGACCGCGCTACTGCCCTTCGATCGAAACGAAGATCGTGCGCTTCCGCGACAAGGAACGGCACCAGCTATTTTTAGAGCCCGAGGGCGCGGACACCACCGAAATTTACGTGCAGGGGCTTTCGACCTCCCTCCCCCACGATTTACAAAAGCAGATGTACCGCACCGTGGAAGGGCTCGAACACTGCGAAATCGTACGCTACGCCTATGCGATCGAATACGACTGTATCGACTCGCTCGACTTATATCCCACGCTCGAAGCCAAAAAGGTTGCGGGGCTGTACTTCGCGGGGCAGATCAACGGCACCAGCGGCTACGAAGAGGCGGCGGCACAGGGTTTGGTGGCAGGCTTAAACGCCTCGTTAAAGCTGCGCGGGCTTCCCCCTCTCGTCTTACGGCGGGACGAGGCATATATCGGCGTTCTGATCGACGACCTCGTTACCAAGGGCACGGACGAGCCCTACCGCATGATGACCTCCCGCGCCGAATTCCGCCTGTCGCTGCGGCAGGACAACGCGGATATGCGGTTAACTCAAACGGGTTACGATTGCGGGCTGGTCTCTGACGAGAGGTATCGGAAATTTACCGAACGCAAGCGGCTGCGCGAGGAATCGCTCTCGCTGTTAAACGGTCGGGCGGACCGCGAAAAGGCAAACGCGCTCGTCGTCGCGCACGGCTATCCCCCGCTCGCGGGGGGCGCAAGCTATGCCGACCTGTTGCGCCGCGGAATTCCGCTAAAAGAATTAGAAGAAGAATTCGGCATTTTACAGAGCGTCCCGCGCGACGTGAAAATCACATGCGAAACGGAGATCCGTTACGAGGGCTATTTAAAGAGTAATCTCGAACAGATAAAAAAGGCGAAAAAGACGGAGCAGACGCCTTTGCCCGAGGATATCGACTATCATAAGATAGAGGGGCTGCGGCTGGAAGCGCGCGAAAAACTGCAACGCGTCCGCCCGCTGAATTTGGGACAGGCGGAGCGCATTTCGGGCGTGAATCCCGCCGATATCGCCGTTTTAATGATTTGGCTGAGTTTGAGAAAATAACACCGGGATACGATACTTTAAAACAGATTTCATATGCTTTCAGTATTTCTGCCGATTATTTTTTAGGCATTAAAGACAGTTATTAAATTTCAACACCGCTTATACGCAACAATCGGAAAATAATCCGCATTTCCCCGTGGGATTCATTCGGTCGTTTCACTCCCTCAGAATGACAACGACTGCGCTCCCCCTCTGTCATTCAGAGGTGCGGCGAAGCCGCTCCGCAGGAATCCCATGAACAAAATCCGCCTGCGGACGCACAATAAACAACCGCCCGCCCTTGCATTTTGCAAGGGCGGGCGGTTTACCGTTTCTTCTTATAAAATATCGTTCGCGTAAATAGGAAACTTTGCGCAGAGCGCGGCGACCTTTTCCCCTACGCCCGCCACCGCAGCCTCGCCGCCGCGAATCACTTCGGTAACCAAATCGGCGATCTTCTCCGCCTCGCCCTCCTTCATACCGCGGGAAGTAACGGCGGGAGTTCCGATACGCACCCCGCTTGTAATAAACGGCGAAGTCGTCTCGAACGGGATCGTATTTTTATTCGCGGTGATATGCGCTTTGTCGAGCAGCGCTTCCAGCTCCTTTCCCGTCATGTTCTCCTTGCGCAGATCGACCAGCATCAGATGATTGTCCGTGCCGCCCGAAACCAACCGCACGCCGCGCTCGGTAAACCGCTTCGCCATCGCCGCCGCGTTCTTTACGATTTGCGCCTGATACTCCTTAAATTCCGGAGACAGCGCCTCGCGGAACGCAACCGCCTTTGCGGCGATCACGTGCATGAGCGGTCCGCCCTGCGTTCCGGGGAAAATCGCCTTGTCGATCGCCTTGCCGTATTGTTCCTTGCACATAATAACGCCGCCGCGCGGTCCGCGCAGGGTTTTATGCGTGGTAGAGGTTACAAAGTCGGCATAGGGCACGGGGGAAGGGTGCAGCCCCGCCGCCACCAACCCCGCGATATGCGCGATATCCACCATCATCAGTGCGCCCGCCTTGTCGCAGATTTCGCGGATCCGCTTAAAATCGAGGAAACGCGGATATGCGCTCGCGCCCGATACGATCAGCTTCGGCTTGCATTCGAGGGCGATTTTCTCCATCTCGTCGTAGTCCACCGTTTCCGTTTCGGGAGAAACGCCGTAAGGGACGATGTTAAAATACGTACCCGAAATATTCACGGGCGAGCCGTGCGTCAGGTGTCCGCCGTGAGAAAGATTCATGCCCATGATCGTATCGCCCGGCTTTAACACGGCGAAGTAAACGGCAAAGTTCGCCTGCGCTCCGCTGTGCGGCTGTACGTTGCAATATTCGCAGCCGAACAGCTCCTTTAAACGCTCGCGCGCCAGATTTTCGGCAACGTCCACAAACTCGCAGCCGCCGTAATAACGCTTGCCGGGATACCCTTCCGCATACTTGTTGGTAAGGTGGCTGCCCATCGCCGCCATCACCGCGGGCGAAACGATATTTTCGCTTGCGATCAGTTCGAGATTGCCCCGCTGCCGCGCAAGCTCGCGCTCCATCGCGGCACAAAGCTCGGGGTCTGCTTTTTGAATACAAGATAAATCGATCATAGTTTTCTCCTTCGGTTTATTATATCATTTTTATCCGTGATTTGCAATCGTTCGGAAAAACTTTCATGCAAGAATTTTCCGCATATCAATTATTTGCGCCCGAGGGTAAGATACGCCTTGCGGGAGGTCGCCTCCGTCACCTTGATTTTGTCGCTTATCTCCACCCCGCAAACGGCGAACACTTCGTCTCCGTCCGCAATCAGCGGCAGCTCCCGCCCCGCGCGCGCGGAAATCTTTTTATCCGTCAAATATTTTTTCAACTTTTTACGGTTGCCTCCAAAAGGCGTAAACGTATCCCCCTCGCGGCGCGTCCGCAATACGGCGGTCGGCGGGATCATGTCCATATCGAAAACGAGCGCGTTTTTCACGCACGTTTCGCTCACAGCCACCGTAAACGCGCCGAACGCGATTTCTCCGACGACGAACGGAACCTCTTGCGCGCTTTGTTCGCAAACGCGGTAAATTACGGCAAAATCGCCCTCCCTGATCCCTTCCGTACCGTTCGGAAGCGAAGCCTTTCGCCCGCTCTGCAATTCCTTTAACGCAAAAATTTCCGCAATGTTCTTTTCGGTGTAGCTTTCCACGCCCAACGCCCGAAAGGCAATCGCGCAGGCACGCGCAAACAGCGGCGCGGGAAGCGATAACGGAAAGCGCACGCCGTCCGTACCGACCGTCACCTGCTCGGCGGCGAGCGAACGCAGATACGAGTCGTCCTCCTCCGCCTTGCGCGCAAACTGCGCCAAATGCGCGCCGGCTCCGTTCGCCACGCGTTCCAGGGCAGGCATCACCGTACGGCGGATTTTATTTCGCATATACGTTTGGTCGCGGTTGGTGCGGTCCTTTCTGTATGTTAACCGATGCGCCCGCACGTACGCCTCGATTTCCGCCCGTGAAACGTTCAGCAGCGGTCGGATCAGCCCGTCTCTTTCGCGAATGGCGTTGAGCCCCGAAAGCGAGGTGCCGCGCGCAAGGCGGAACAGCACCGTCTCCGCCAGATCGTCGCGGTGATGCGCGGTCGCCACAAAGTCGGCTTCGCCGTCCTTTAAGATCCGATCGAAACAAGCGTAGCGGAACCGCCGCCCCGCCTCCTCCAGCCCGCGTTTATTTTCGCGCGCAAGGGCGGGCACGTCGGCGCGGAAGGTCCGCAGCGGAACGCCCAAGGCTTCGCAAAAAGACTGCACGAACGCCAAATCGCGCAAAGACTCCTTTCCGCGGATCCCGTGCTCGCAGGTGACGGCGGAAACCGCAATTTGAAATTGTTCCGCCTGCGAGAAAAGGTCGTAGAGCAACGCGACGGAATCTGCCCCGCCCGATACCGCAACGCAAATCCGCTTTCCCGCATAGCCGCTGAAATCGCATAAATTCATGCGGATATTATAACACGAAACGCGCGATTTGGCAACGGGAGAATTTAAAAATAAAAAATTCTTATAATTTTACGGCAAAAACAGTTGACAAAATTCTTTCCGTCCTATAAAATGAATAAGCTATTCGGTGCGAAAATCCGAATACCGTTATCGCGGGGTGGAGCAGTCTGGTAGCTCGTCGGGCTCATAACCCGAAGGTCGCACGTTCGAATCTTGCCCCCGCAACCATGGCGATGTAGCTTAGTTGGTTAGAGCGATCGGTTCATACCCGATAGGTCAGCGGTTCGACTCCACTCATCGCTACCAATAAAAATCGGCTTTTGCCGTTTTTATATACGGCCCGTTGGTCAAGAGGTTAAGACATCACCCTTTCACGGTGGTATCATGGGTTCGATTCCCGTACGGGTCACCAAAAATAAAATGGGCTTTTAAAAAGCCCATTTTATTTTTGGTAATTTGTACTCGGCAGCGAACCCATCGGGTTCGCGCGAGCATAGCGACGCTCAACCGAGGGGTCCCCTTCGGGGTATCGGTTGATTCCCGCATTCAAGTTTTTATTCCTCGGCAGCGAACCCGTCGGGTTCGCGCGAGCGCAGCGACGCTCAACCGAGGGGTCCCCTTCGGGGTGTCGCTTATCTGAAACGTAAAGTTACAAAAGGTGAAAATATGTTAGTTGTTTTTTCGGGCGGATCGGGCGTAGGCAAAAATACCGTAATCGCACAGCTGTTAAAAAGCGGCAATTTCATTTTAATGCCCACCTACACCACGCGCGGCAAGCGCGACGGCGAGAGCGAGGGCAACCCCTATTGCTACCTTTCCGACGAAGAGTTTGCCCGCAAAATCGAAGAGGGCGACTTTTACGAATATCAAAAAGTACACAATCATTATTACGGCACCTCGAAAACGCTGCTGAAAAACGCGCTCGCTTCGGGCAAAACCTTATTAAAGGATATCGACGTGATCGGCACGCAGAATCTTTTAAAAACCGTTTCAGCCCACGTAAAAATGCTCACCGTATTTTTAAAGGTCGATTCCCCCGAGATTTTAAGAGAACGGCTGAAAGGACGGGGCGAAACGGAAATCGATCTGCGGTTACAGCGCTACGGTTTGGAACAGCAATACGCCGCGGAATACGACTATATTATCAACAACGTTTCTTTGGCGCTCACCTTAAACGTTTTAAATAAAATTTTCGAACATGAAAAATCGGGGCTTCGGTTAAGCAGCGCGAACGCGGGGGAAATTTGTAAAGAGAAAGTCCTCGAATACGCGAAAAGGCTGAAAGCGGGCGAAAAGCTCTCCCCCGTTCAAGTCGCCGTAACGGAGACCGGACTTTCTATCGTAAACGGACGGCACCGTTATCTCGCTTCTCTCGCCGCCGAATGCAGGATCGCCAAAGAAATCGTATCGGGCGAACGCGCGCCGCTTCCCGACCAGACGGAATGGAAACGCGCCGTAACCGAATTCGGCAAAAATTCATAAAATACCGAACAAATCCCGCACGGAAATATCCGTGCGGGATTTTTATGAATAAAATAATATTATAAACGCATATACAATTCAAATTATTGAATATATTCATAAAATCAGCCAAAAGAATTGCGAAAATTGCATGAAATTTTAGATTTGCGGCAAATTTAGTTGCGTAAACAAACTCTTTTTGTTAAAATATAGTTACTATATATACCTTATAATTGTTTTTCTATTGCATTTTATGGAATAGAAAACCCCCCAAGCAAGCTTGGGGGAAATTATCGAGGCAACGACAGGAGGTTAGAACATGAGAACCATTAAAAAGACCGTTCTTTTATTCGCGGCGCTGCTCTTTGCGGTAACGCTGGGCATCGGCGTGTTTACCGCTTGCGACCAGAAAGACGGCTTGGGCAAAGACACCGCATATTCCGTATCGGTCGAATATCCCGACGGAAAGGGCGTAAGCGGTGTTACCGTCACTTTTTCCATCGGCGAAAAAGAATACGGCTCCGCGAAAACGGACGCGAACGGCACGGCGACCGCAACGCTGCGGGCGGGCGAATATGCCGTAACGCTTTCCGACCTGCCCGAGGGATACGACTATGAAACGGGCGTTACCACCAACCGCTCGGGGACGCCCTTGAGCATCTCTCTGATCCGGCGGCTTACCGACTATTCGGCGACCGTCTCACTGCCCGACGGCACGAAAGCGGAGGGCGTTACCGTAGTTTGGAGCAAGGACGGCGCCGTCGCCGGTGAAGCGGAAACGGACGCGAACGGCACGGCGAGCAAAAAGCTTGCCGCGGGCACGTACAGCGTGACGGTGAAAAACGAACCCGAAGGATACTGGCTGGAAAACCCGCTTACGGCGAGCGAACAAAGCCCCTCCCTCTCGATCTTGTTGCAGGTGGATACGCGGCTTTTATTCACAGTTACGGCGGAAACGACGGGCGGCATGAAGCTGCGCAACGTAAGCCTTTTCGTGCTCGAGGGCACGAGTACGGTGGCGGAAGCGACCACGGCAAAGGACGGCACGGCTTCCTTCCGTCTGCCCGAAGGCGAATATTCCTTGCTCACCTCCACTTCGGCGGCGGGCTTTACCGCAGCGCAGTCGAGCTATGAATTAAATAAAGACAACACCGAAGTAACCGTAAAATTCAACTCTTCGGTCATCACGGATAAAAACGTGCCCGCCTCGAAAAAATACGTTCTGGGCGACATTATGTACGACTTTATCGTAACCCCCTACAACGACCCCGAGACGAAGATCCAACTTTCCGAACTGTTAAAGTCCAAAAAGATGGTCATGATCAATTTCTGGTACACCACCTGTTCGTGGTGCATCAAGGAGTTCCCCGCGCTGGAAACGGCTTACGAGGAGTATAAGGATGAAATCGAAGTGGTTGCCGTAAACGCGTTCTATCCTGCGGAAAACGAAACGACGATTTTCAATTTCCTGCAACAGTATTCCACGCAGTTCCAGCTCACTTTCCCCGTTGTCTGCGACACGAACAAGCTTTCGGGCAACTTTAACATTCAGGGCTACCCCACCTCCGTATTTATCGACCGCTACGGCGCGGTCGCACGGATCGAATCGGGCGGGATCGTGTATCCCGAAGTGTGGCTGCAATTGTTCGAAGAGTTCACTGCCGACGATTATACGCAGACCTTTACCCCCGGTGACGAAGTTTCCGAGCCCGAGGAATTCGTCCCCGATATTCCCGACGTGGAAATGCCCGCGTCCTCCGAAATCGAAGCGGCGATCAACAACACCGGAACGGGCTGCAAATTCACATACTATCCCGAAAAGGATTCGAACGACGCGAAATACGCCTGGCCCTTCCTGGTGGCGGAAAAGAACGGAAAGAGCGCGATAAAGCCCGCCAACTCGGGTTACCGTTCCTCCTATTCGATGATCCACTCGGATATGGAGCTGAAAGCGGGCGACGTAGTCGCATTCGACTTCTTCTCCTCCTGCGAAGACACCGATATCTTGTACGTGCTCATAGACGGTCTGGTAATGTGGCAGATCTCGGGTACGGGAAAGGATTGGGAAACCTGTTACGCTTACGTAGCGATCAGAGACGGCACGTATAAGCTTTCGCTGCTTTACAAGAAAGACAGCACGGCGAACGTGGGCGACGATGCGGTTTACGTCACGAATATGCGTATTTTAACAGAACAAGACGTTACGGCGACGACCGATATTCTGCGCCACTGCGCAACGGACATGAACACCGACGGAACGGCTTACGAAAATTACGTGACGCCCGTAAAAGGCGAGGACGGCTATTACCGCGTAGGAACGCAGGACGGACCTTATATCCTTGCCGACCTCTTCCACAGCACCAACTGGAACACGAAGTCCGTTTATCAGCTCTATGCGGAAAAAGCGGAAGCGGGGCAGAAATTCATGTACGATCTGGACGGCAAGGGCGTAAAGGACTGCACCGCACTGCTCGTCGAATATCTCAGCATTTCCATCAAGTCCGATTGTTACGGCATGGTTCCCGTGGACGAAACGCTGAAAAAACTGCTCGACGCGATCACGAACGAATACAGCGAAAACCATCACGAACAGGAATGGCTGGAAATCTGCAAATATTTCTCCCGTTACGGCGCGGAGGGCGAATATCCTTTCCCCATCTGGGGCGTAAACATGAACACCGCGATTTCCATTCAGATCGGCGAAACAATCACTTTCCAAACGGACAGGATCGTTCGCCCCGTCAACTCGCTCATGTACAAATTCACTCCCGACAAAGCCGGCGTGTATTACCTCCATTCCCTTGTCCCGACAGATAAAGAAGATTTTCAGACGCAAGCCTGGCTGTACACCGAGGAAAACTACGAGGACGAAAACGCGATATACAGCGGTGACGATCTGTTGGGCACAACCGACCCCGACGACGGCGTAAATTTCTGGATCTACGCAGAGCTGAAAGCGGGCGCCACCTATTATCTCGAATGCGCCTTTTATTGGAACGACGATTCGACGGTAGGTCAAACCTTCGACTTTAAGGTAGAATACGTCGGCGAATACGCGGAAGTATTAACGGCGGGCGCATCGGGTATGTACACCACAAGCGGAAGCGACCTTTCCGGTCCGACCGTATTATCGTATGCCATCGACACCGTGCTCTACGAGGGCAAGTATTACTACAAGAACGCAGACGGTACGCGCGGCAACGTAATTTATATCGACATCGAACAGCCCACGCGTGCGAACGGATTAATGACGCTGAAAGAGATCGCAAAAAGCTTTATCGACAAAGACAAGACGATCCACGCGCTCGACTTTACGCAACAGCGGGACGAGAACGGCAAAGTCCTTCCCGAAAAGTACAACAAAGACTTCACCCAGCAAATGGTGGATATTATCAAGGAAGCCGAAGCCAAGACGGAAGCGTTCGATAAGCGCTTTGTCGAAGCGACGGAAGAGCTGGTCACCATCCTTACGGCGTATGCCAAGGTAAATCTCTTCGGCATAGACGAAGCCTGGCTGCAGTTCGCTTACTACTACCACGAATACGGCACCAAGCCCGTAGAACCCGAAACCCCTCCCGAAGCCGTGCTTCCCGAAGGAACGGACGAAACCTGAAACCGATTTTAAAAGGAGAATGATATGAAACGTTTATTCAGTCGAATTTGCGCGCTCGGGCTTATAATGCTCTTCGCGCTGTCCGCAATCGTATTTGCGGCTTGCGAGCCCAAGCCCGAAGAGCCCGAGCTGCTCGTGTATTCGGTTACCGTCGTAAACGAGAACGACGAGCCAGTTTCGGGCGTCAAAGTGAAGTTCGGCAACTTCACCCAAACGACCGAAGCCAACGGGAAAGCGAGCATCGAGCTCGAACCCAAGGAATATAAAATTACCCTTTCGGCTCTGCCCGAAGGATACACTTATTCCGCGGAGATCACGCTCACGCCCGAGCTGAGCCAGGTAAAGGCTACGCTCGTAAAGGGCGACGGCGAGCCCGATCCCATCATTCCCGTAGATCCCGACGCAGACAGAACGTACACCGTAACCGTGCTCTACGAAGACGGCAAGCCCGTTTCGGGTGTAAGCGTTCAGCTCTGCTCGGACAGCGGCTGCAAGCTGCCCGTTACGGTCAACGCGCAAGGGAAAGCTTCGCTTTTAACCTCCCCCGACAATTATCACGTGCTGTTAAACAATCTCCCCGAAGGCTATACCTACGCCCCCAAGGACAACGAGGGCTACTACCGCGGAGAGGAGCTTACCCCCACCAAGCTTGCCATCACGATCACCATTTTCAAACCCGAAAATACGCTGCTTACCGTAAAGAATACGGACGAAGAAACGCACACGGTCACGGTGAAAGGCACAGAGTATTATGCGGAACTCGAATTTCAGCCCAAACAGTCGGGCGTGTATTCCATTTCTTCGGATACGCAGATATACGATGCGAAAATCGGCTATTACCCCTATCGCTATTCAACCGTGGGGTGGGATCAGCTTTCCGAAGATGACCGCAACGACAACGTAAGCGCAACGGACAAAAACTTTCGCTACACCGTTTCCGTCAAACCCGAAGAACTTTTCACCACGGACGGGAAGATAGCGGAAAACGCCGTTTGGGTGTTTCGGATTTACGTCAACGCCGCAAATGCGAACGGTACGAACGCAGCATTCCCCGCAAAGTTCGATATTAAAATTCGGCGCGAGGGCGACGTGCAGGTAAAGCCCGCTCCCGTCTATCGGGACGCGGAAATTACGGCGGAGCTTTCCAAATTTGGAGATATGGAAGGCACTCTTACGGAAGTTGCCATGGACGGCTCGGCAAACCTTGTATATAACGAGGAGGACGGATTCTATCACCTGAATGCGGCAAACGGACCCGTTGTCACCGTAAAGCTTTCAAGCACGCCCCGCTATTACGACCGCGCGCTGATCAACATCGATAAAGTAATCGGAAACCTCAGCGGCAGCAGCGCCGTTTACCGCTTCGATATCACCCCCGAGTCGGACAAAGACGACATTACCAAGCCGATCGTCTATCTCGATTACAGAATGATGCTCCGCGGCACCAGGGATCCGCTTACCACGGATACCGCTCCGGGTGGCTATGCCGCCCAGGTAAACAAAGACGGCGTTTACGGTTTGACCAAAGATCTGGAAGAATTTTTAAAACGGTTTGCTTCCTCTTACGACGCCAAGGACAATATCGGCACGGCGAATCCGAACGCCGAGGAAGAAAGTTACTGGCTGTTCGCCTGCTATTATTACGATACAAGCGCAAGCAACCCCGCATAAAGAACGTACAAACAGCCCACCCTTTACGGGTGGGCTGTTTGTTAACGCGTATGATTGTCATTCAAAGGCACCGCAGGATTCTCCCCTGTCATTCGGGGCGCACCGCGGCAATCTCAACTGTCATTCAGAGGCGCGGCACTGCCGCGCCTCTGAATCCATATTACGCAGTCCGCTTTGTCATTCTGCCCCGCCACTTCCTGTCATTCTGAGCGCAGCGAAAGAATCCCATGAACGGAGTCCGCATAACCAATAACGGCGGCACGAGCGCATCGCGCGAAGTTGCACAGCAAAAGAATCCCATAAACGGAGTCCGCCAACCCGCAACAGCGGCGCACAGCGCAAGTAGCGAAGCATCAAATTCAACGCATCCGCCCCTATACCCCATGGGATTCTTCGCCCCATAAAGGGGCTCAGAATGACAGGGAAAAGGATTCTCACGGTCGTTTCACTCCCTCAGAATGACAAGGAGTAGCGCGTCTCCACCGTCATTCTGAGACGCGCCGCAACAATCACCATGTCATTCAGAGGCGCGCCGCAATAATCACCATGTCATTCAGAGGCGCGCCGCAACAATCACCATGTCATTCAGAGGCGCGGCACCGCCGCGCCGTAGGAATCCCATATTAAAAGAGCGCCCGCGGGCGCTCTTTTTTTTACTTAAAGACAGGGAGTAACGATTTCCTCTAACTTTTCGTATGTGACCGAACCGATCGAGTTATACACGATAACCCCCTCTCTGTCCAGCACGACGGTCATGGGCAGCGAATCGGTCCCGCCAAGGCGTCGGAACAGATTCATGCCGTCCTCGCCCTCCTCGTCCATCGCAAAGGAAATTCCGTAATCCAGCCAACCGCGCGCCTCCAAAAACGGCAGCACGGCGGACGCGGTTTCGTTTCCGCTGTCTACGGCGATCACTTCGAGCTCTTCCGAATATTTCCGATACAGCTCTTCGAAATGGGGAAGCTCCGCCACGCACGGACCGCACCAGGTCGCCCAAAAGTTGATGATCACCACCTTTCCGCGCGTTTCGCTCAACGCGAATTCGCCCTCTTTGCCCAGCTTATCCAACGTGAAATCCGCGCACAAATCGCCAACCTGATTCCCTTCCGTATACCGCTTCCCGCTCTCGGCAAACACGTTATAATAGAGCAGCGCGCCCAACAGCAGCGCGAGCGCCGCCGCCCATGCGGCAAATTGCAGCCAGAATCCGCGTCCTAATTTCTTTTTGGGTTTTGCGGCGGCACAGCTTCCCGAATCCGCCGTATTCTCCGTCTGCACGGTTTCGGGCAGGCGTACGGCTTCGGCGGGCGCGGTTTCGACTTCGGTTAACACTACCCCCCCCGCAGCCGCCGCGGGCTCCTCTATCGCCGTCTGCGCGCTTCCGCCCTTTAACAGTGCGCCCAGCGGCTTCGCCTCCTCCGCAGGCACGGGATCGACGGTGTTCTCGCGGATAAACAACTTCGAGCCCTTCCAGGAAAGCGCCTTTGCAGGGCAAACCGAAATGCACTCTCCGCAGTTGATGCACTCGTGGTCGCCCACGCGCTTCACGTCCATTTTACAGTGCGCCACGCACAGTCCGCAGTCCGTGCACTTGTTCTTGTCCAGCTTCACTCCGATCAGCGCAAAACGGTTAAAGAACCCGTACAGCGCGCCCAGCGGGCAAAAGAATCGGCAGAAGAACCGAAATATAAACACGCTTGCCACGCAGAACGCCGCCAGCAATACAAACTTCCAGGTGAACAGCGGACCGAGCATTCCGAACATATCCGCATTTTCAGGGTGAACCAACAGCCCGAGAGCGCCCCCGAACGTCCCCGCGGGGCAGATATATTTGCAAAAGCCGGGAACGGGCAGCACCTGCGCATACATCAGCGGGATCGCGACCACGAGCACCAGCAAAATCACGTATTTCAAATAGGAAAAAATGCGCGTATAACGGCTCTTTTTCAGCTTAGGCGTCTTAATCTTATACAGCAGCTCCTGCCCCAAGCCCACGGGGCACAAAAAACCGCAGATCGTTCTGCCGAGGATCAAACCGAACAGGATAATAATTCCGAACACGTACGTAGGCGCGCGCGTTCCCGAAGCCGCCAGCGCGTTTTGCAGCGCACCCAGCGGGCACGCCCCCACCGCGCCCGGGCAGGAATAGCAATTCAATCCCGGCACGCACAGATATTTGGAACCGCCCTTATAAATCGAGCCCGAAAGAAAACCCTTGATATTCGCGTTATACAGCAGCGCGGCATACAGCTGAATCAGGCGGCGCTTGCTCGGCTTGTGCCGTTTAAACCAGTCTTTTACTTTCCCGAAAAACTTTTTCATACGCACCCCTTAGCCCAGCCCGATACACTCGGTGCAGATATTGATCGCTTTGATCAGCACGTCGTTTGCGCCGCCGTCGAAAATGCCGACGAAGAGGAGCGTAAGCCCCGCGACGAGCAACGCGAGCCTTACTCCCAACAAAATCCATTTTTCGTGCCTTAACACGGTTTGAGCTCCGCTTTCACAGTTGTCCGTCAGCTTATCGAAAACGAAGCCGTTCTGCGGCGCGCCGAGCTTTTTCGCCGTAAGCGTTTTTACGTCGACAAGCTCCCGCTTAGCGGCGATCCCGTCGAACAGGCACGCCCCGCAAACAAACAAAAACGCCGCGCCCACCCAGGGCAGCACGTTTTGCAGCATACGCAGAATTTCGGGGTTGAGATCCTCCCCCGTAAAATGAACGGGGTCGAACAGATACACCGCCGAAGCGATCCCCGCGGCAAGGCACACGCACAGCGCCGCCGCGCGTACGCCCCAGCGCGCTTTCTCCCATTTTTTCGCGCGCAGAAACTCTTCCGTCGGCTCGCCTATCGGAAGCCTGCGACGCAGAAACGCAGCCGTCTCGCCCGCGCTTCTTTTCGCTTTCAGCTTTGCCGTTACGGGAAATACGACCGAAAGCACAAACCCCGCAATCACTGCCGCAATATAAAAGCAGAGAGGTATTAAAATTTGTTTCAACTTTTCGCCCGCGATCTCTCGGGTATAATTCTTTCCGTCGGGGCTGTCCCCGCCGTAATAGATGAGCGCCGCCTGCACGATAAACAAAATTCCCACCGCCACGGTGAATATGCCTAAAAAAATGCCGTAGTACAAACGGATTTTTTCTTCCTTTTTCATGCGCCCTCCCGTTGTTTTTTTGTTTTATTATATCGGACGAGCGATAAAATGTCAAGAAAATTTTACAACAAGGGCGGAGCTTTCGCGCCTCGCGCCGCTTTTTAAAAGAAAGAAAACGGCGACGGCTGCAATCGCCGCAACCGCCGATATCACTCCAATGCCGAAAACGCCAATAACGTACCGTTCATATTCCCGCCTCCGCGACGATCAAACGCCCTTCTATACAGTTTATCGTTTAGCGTTTATTTCAAACCTTTTTCCGATTTTGCCCTTAAAATACAAAAAAAGCCCCTCCCGCAGGGAAAGGCTTTTTAAAATCTCTCTTTACTTTTTCATTGCCTCGACTTGCTTGGCAACCTCTTCGCTTAAATCCTCGCTCTTCTTTTCCAGACCTTCTCCCATAACGAAAAAGCAGAACGATTTCAGCTGAATTTTTACGCCCGCTTTCTTCTCGGTATCGGCAATAAGCTGAGCGATCGTCACCTTATCGTCCTTTACGAATTTCTGTTCGAGCAGGCAGTTCTCCTCGTAGAACTTTTTAATCTTGCCGAGCACGATTTTTTCCGCGATCGCTTCGGGCTTGCCCTCGTTCAGCACTTCCTGCATTAAAATGGACTTCTCTTTCTCGACCGTCTCCGCCGAAACCTCGTCCGCCGCCAGATAGCGGGGCTTGGCAAACGCCGTGTGCAGGGCAATATTGTGAGCAAGCTCTTTGGTTGCCTCGTTCTCGGGGCAGTTAAAGTCGAGCATAACGCCCATCGTGCCGCCCATGTGAATGTAAGTTTCCACAAAGCCGGCGCTTTCGAACAGCTGAAAACGGCGTACGGAAATTTTTTCGCCGATGACCGCCGTCTGCTCCTGCACGAACGTTTCTACCGATTTGCCGTTCATATTGCTTGCCAAAAGCGAAGCAACGTCGGCGGGTTTTTCCTTTACGATCTGTTTTGCAATCTCGTCGACCAAAGCACGGAACTTGTCGCCCTTCGCTACGAAGTCGCTTTCGCAGTTTACTTCGAGCAGAACGCCCGTCTTGCCCGAAACGTAAGCATATACAATGCCCTCCGCCGCGATTTTGGAAGCGCGCTTCGCCGCTTTCGCAATTCCGCGCTCGCGCAGAAGCTCCGCCGCTCTCTCTTTATCGCCGTCCGCGTCCACAAGGGCGCGCTTGCAATCCATCATACCCGCACCCGTCTGCTCGCGGAGCGCCATAACGTCCTTTGCCGTAAATTCTGCCATAATATCACCTTTCCTTAAAATTTAATCAGTTACTCCGCAACCGCTTCGGAAACGGCTTCCGCAGCCTCTTCCGCCTGCTCCTGCGCTTCCTCGAACACGGGGGTCTCGCCCTGGTTTGCCTCGATGACCGCGTTCGCGATCACGGACGAAATAAGTTTGATCGCGCGGATCGCGTCGTCGTTTCCGGGGATCACGTAGTCGATCAGGTCGGGATCGCAGTTGGTGTCGGTAATCGCCACGATGGGGATTTGGAGCTTGCGCGCCTCGGCAACGGCGATATCCTCGTTGCTGGGGTCTACGATGAACATGAGACCGGGCATTCCGTGCATATCCTTAATGCCGCCCAGATTCTCCTGTAATTTTTCCATTTCTTTCTTTAAACCCAAAACTTCCTTTTTGGGGAGAAGCTCGAACTCGCCGTTCTTTTCCATTCTCTCCAATTTTTCGAGATGGTCGATCCTCGCGCGCATAGTCTTGAAGTTGGTAAGGCAACCGCCCAGCCAGCGGGAATTCACGTAGAACTGACCGCAACGCTCCGCTTCTTCCTTGATCGCTTCCTGCGCCTGCTTTTTGGTGCCCACGAACAGAACGGACTTGCCCGCCTTTACCTGCTCTACCACAAAGGTGTAAGCCTCTTCGATCAGCTTCGCCGTCAGCTCCAGGTCGATAATGTGAATGTCGTGACGCGCCGCGAAGATGTACTTCTTCATTTTGGGGTTCCATTTTCTCGTCTGGTGTCCGAAGTGAACGCCCGCTTCGAGAAGCTGCTTCATAGAAATAACTGCCATAATTCCTCCGTTTTACTTCCCCTTTCCCGTGGTTTTACGCCCATTATCCGCAGTAAGATTTACGGACACGGAGAGCGCATAAGAAAGAGTGCGTATTTATAGCTTCCAAAGTATAGCATAAATCGCCCGCCCTTGGCAAGCGATTTTTCCTTTCCGAACGATTTTTTTAGCAATATTTCCCGTTAAGGATTGAAAAAATTCATAATCGCGGCAATCGCCGAGCACGGGCGCGTGACCGCATATAAAAACCGTTCGGTTTTCGGAGCGGCTTTCCACTCCCGTTTGCGCTGCGGCGCGTTAAAGCTG
Source organism: uncultured Christensenellaceae bacterium (assembly GCA_910588465.1). Lineage (GTDB taxonomy): Bacteria > Bacillota > Clostridia > Christensenellales > Borkfalkiaceae > Gallimonas. The sequence continues at coordinate 43,482 of CAJUOP010000005.1, forward strand.
AAGCTCCAATCGGAAGCCAACGAGTATCCGAACATTCCGCAAAGACCGTAAAGCACGATGCCGACGATCGGGCAAGCGGCTCTCCAAAGCACGGGAACCCGCGCAAAAAAGGCGACCGCGATCCCCGCCGCCAAAAAACAATACGCCGCCGCGATCAGGAACCATCCGAACAGCTTTTGCAGCTTCGCCCTCCGCGGATTCATAAGGACAGGATCCCCTCTATCTTTTTTAACAGTTTGTCCTTGCCCTCGCCCGTAAGGGACGAAACGGCGATAATATTGTCCTCGCCCAGCCCCGCGCTCTGCGCCACCTTACGGGCGCGCTCCCTTTGCTTCATGCGGGAGAGCTTGTCCGCCTTGGTCGCAAGCAGCGTAAAGGGCAGAATATGGTAGTTTAAAAATGCCAGCATCTGCATATCGTCCGCGGAGGGATCGCGGCGGATATCGCTCAGCACGAACACGTGCGATATCTCCTCTTTGCGCGCAAAGAACGCGTCGAGCGTCTTTGCCCACTTCGCCTGCTCCTCCTTGGAAACGGCGGCGTAGCCGTAGCCGGGCAAATCGGCGAGCAGAAACGCCCCGAAGTCGAAGTAGTTCACCAGCCGCGTTCTGCCGGGGGCGGAGCTCGTTTTGGCAAGCCCCTTTTTGTTTGCCAGCATATTGATGAGCGTGCTCTTTCCCGAGTTGGACTTTCCGCACACTGCGATCATGGGCTTATCCGGCTTTAAAAACTGTTCTTCCCTCGCCGCCGAGGTAATGAATTTAGCGTCCTTAATATCCATAGCCGATCCCCGCAACCGCGTTCGTGAACACCTGATCGATGCTCTTTACGCAGATAAAATTCAGATCGCGGCGGACCGTTTCGGGAATGTCGTCCACGTCGCGGCGGTTTTCCTCGGGAATGATGACGTCGCGGATGCCGATCCGCTTTGCCGCGAGCGCCTTTTCCTTTAACCCGCCGATGGGCAATACGTTCCCGCGCAGCGTAATTTCGCCCGTCATGGCGATATCCTTGCGCACGGGCTTGCCCGTAAACGCCGATAAAATCGCGGTCGCCATAGTGATGCCCGCGCTGGGTCCGTCCTTGGGCGTCGCGCCCTCGGGCACGTGAATGTGAATGTCCTTCTTTTCGAATTCCTCTTTATCGATCCCGTATTTCTCGGCGTGGGCGCGGATATAGGTGAGCGCGGCACGCGCCGACTCCTTCATTACGTCGCCCAGCTTTCCCGTAAGCTGAATCTCGCCCTTGCCCTGCATGATCGAGACCTCGATGGTAAGCGTGGTGCCGCCGACCGCCGTCCAGGCAAGCCCCGTTGCGGCGCCCACCTCGTCCTTCTCGCGCATCCCCTCGTCGCCGAGATAGCGCTTTGCCCCGAGGAAATCTTCCAGATTGCGCTCGGTCACCTGCACGCGCCCCACACTCTCCCGCTTAGCAATGCGCACCGCAACCTTGCGGCAAACCGTGCCGATCGTACGTTCGAGCGTCCGCACCCCCGGCTCGCGCGTGTAGCCCTCTACGATCGCGTCCAGCGCGCCGTCCGAAAAGGCGATCTCGGACGACTTCAACCCGTTCTCCTTGCACTTTTTGGGCACGAGATAGCGCTTGGCGATCTCCCGCTTTTCCTCGGAGGTGTAGCCCGAAAGCTCGATGATCTCCATTCTGTCGCGCAAGGGGGTGGGGATCTCGTCCAGCGAATTCGCCGTGGCGATAAACATTACCTTGGAAAGGTCGTACTCCGTTTCGAGATAGCGGTCGCGGAAGGTGGGATTCTGCTCGGGGTCGAGCACCTCCAACAGCGCGCTTGCGGGATCGCCGCGCAGATCGGACGAAATTTTATCCACCTCGTCCAACAGGAACACGGGATTGACCGAGCCCGCGTTTTTCATTTCGTATAAGATCCGTCCCGGCATCGCGCCGATGTACGTTCTTCTGTGTCCGCGAATCTCCGCCTCGTCCTTTAATCCGCCTAAACTCATGCGCACGAACTTGCGCCCGAGCGCGCGGGCAATCGACTTGGCGATGCTCGTTTTTCCCACTCCGGGAGGACCCGCCAGGCAGAGAATGGGCGCCTTTAATTCGCCCGTAAGCTTTAATACGGCAAGATATTCGAGCACGCGCTCTTTTATTTTTTCCAGCCCGTAATGATCGGCTTCGAGAATTTTTTCCACCTCGGCAAGCGACTCGGTGTCCTCCGTCTCTTCGTGCCAGGGCAAATCGAGCAGCCAGTCCGCATAGTTGCGCAGCACGGTATATTCAGGCGAGGAGGAAGGCATCTTGTCCATGCGGGCAAGCTCCTGCATCGCCTTTTCCTCCACCGCCGCGGGCATCTTTTTGGCAAGGAGCTTTTCCCGCAGCAGCTCGTGCTCCTCCGCGTCGTCCCCCAGTTCCTCGTGAATGACTTTTAATTGCTCGCGCAAAAAATATTCTTTTTGCGATTTGTCGATATTCTTACGCACGCTTTGGGCGATCTTCCGTTCCAGACGGGTAATTTCCAGCTCGTCCTCTAAACTCCGCTCGAACAGCTCCAAACGGACGAGCAGGCGGTCCTCCTCTAAAATTTCCTGCTTGGACTCCTGTTTGATGCGCAGATTATGCGTGCAAAGATTGATGTAAGAGTCGATATCCCCCAGCACGGAAAGCGAATTTTCCAGCTCTTTCGAAAGCTTGCCGTCCGCCGAGACGATCTCTTTCACCGTCTGTTTCGCCTTGCGGAAATGCGCCTCTTCCAGATTGAGATCGGTCCGCACCGAACGCAGCTCGTCGCACACGGCGTACAACGCGCCGCCCTCGCTGCGGAAGCCCCGCGCGCGGGCGCGATAAAGCCCCTCGGCATAGACGCGCACCCGATCGCCGGGCAGGCGGGTCGTCTGGCGGATACGCGCAACGGTGCCCACCGTGCACAAATCCTCCGCTTCGGGAGATTCCTTCTCCGAATCGGTCTGTTTGGTAATGAAAACGAGCTTATCGTTCGCGGGCGCCCGCTCGATCGCGGCGAGCGAGATTCCCCGCCCTACGTCGAACGCGACGTTCGTATCGGGGAAAACCACCTGCAGCCGCATGGGAATGACGGAAAGTATTTTTGTACCTCGTGTCGTTTGCATAGAACTCTCCTATTTTAAAGGAATCTCATTATAGCATAAAAAGCCGTTCCCGACAACTTTTTTTGCATTTCTTCTTTAAATACGGGGCGAGCCGAACGGCTCGCCCCAAGATATAGTTGTTTTTTTCGCTTTACAGAGGAAACTTTTGTTACATATCGTCGCAGCGCTCGATCGAAGTGATGAAGTCGTTCTCCTCCAAAATCTTTTCGAGCGTGCTCGAAGAAAACTCGCGGTCGGTATTCAGCGTCGCGCTGTAAACGGTTTCGCCGTTTTCGCGGTTGATCACAAGGTGATTAAAACGGGTAACGGAAAACAGTTCCTTAATGCGCTCGTTGGCGTTCTCCGCCTGACGGAATTTTATTTTCAGCGAATAGTATTTATGCGACTGAAACAGTCTTAAATGCAACAGACATTGAATCCCGATCAGCACCAGCGCGCCGCCCGCAGCGACGATATACAGCCGCCCTCCGCAAGCCATGCCCACGCCCGCGGTCGCCCAAACGCCCGCCGCGGTCGTAAGTCCGTATACGTTGTGCTGGCGGTAAACGATCATGCCCGCGCCCAGAAATCCGACGCCCGAAACGATCTGCGCCGCCACGCGCGCGGCGTCCGCCGTCTGTCCGTCGAACGCGTACTTGCTTACCGCCATCATAAGCGCGGCGCCGATGCACACGATGGTATGCGTGCGGATCCCCGCCTCCTTAAACCGTTTTTTTCGCTCAAACCCGATCAAAAAACCCAGCACCGCCGCCAGCGCGATATCCACTAACACCCAAAGCTCGTTTATGTAACGTTCCATATTCTCCCTTTCCCGCCTTATTCTTGTTTGGAAAGCACGACCAGCGTCTCGACGTTTGTGCTGTTATTCAAAAAGATTTCCCGTACCTCTTTCCCGTCTTTGTACACGGGAAAGTTGAATTTCATTGATTTTAAGGGCATTTCGCTCTCCCCTTCGGGATAAATTTGAATTTCTTTGACCAAAGTGGAAATCAACTCTTTCTTTTCCTCATCACTGATTATATCATATAATTCGTTAAAATGCTCTAATATTTTATAAATATTTTCCATCGTTATGAATTCCGCCTCCACAGACTTTTTTCTTGTTCTTGCGTCTTCGATATTTGCTTCTATTTCGGCAATCGTGTCGTACAATCCGTCAAGCCGTAAAGTCATATCGTGAATCTTTCTCTCGCGGTGCGTCACGTCTATGGGAAGCGAATCGATTTCACGTTCCAACCGCGCTTTATTTAGCTCCACCTCTTTCAGTTTTGTTTCGTAGTTATGTATTTCCGTATCGATTTTCGCGGTATCGACTTGCAATCCTATTTTCTTTTTTATCTCGGCAGCAAAGTGTTCGTCTTTCACCAACTCTTTTATAAACTCTATTACAAGCGGTTCTATATCCGTCTTTTTGAGATTCGCGCTGTAATCGCAAGACCGCCCCCGTTCCTGCTTATTCCGACTGCAAGCATAATACATAACCTCTTTATATGTACCATCTTTTTTCGTCCAGCAAACCCTGTTTGCATACATACCGCTACCGCACTTCGGGCATTTTATGATTCCCGTAAGCAAATGAGCGCGCTCTTTGCCGTATTTGGATTCGGATTTAACTCCCGTTTCCTGTCTTTTCGCGTGCGCTTTTGCCCAAAGCTCTTCATCGACAATCCCTTCGTGCAAACCGTCTACCAAACAATAATCTTGCTTGTTTACAACTTTGTAATCGGCTTTTGTGCCTTTTACTTTTTCCCGCGCTCTTCTTCCGTAAGCAATCTTGCCGCAGTAAACAGGATTATCCAAAAGTATCTTAATGAAATGCGCGCTGAATTCTTCAATATCAGTTTTCTTGCGCGGCATCTTTTTAATACCCTGTAAGTTAAGATATTTTGCTATTCCCGTATAGCCCATATTCGTATGGACAAACTTATCGAAAATCGTCCGTACGATTTCCGCTTCATCTTCTTCTATGACCAATGTATCGTCTTTCAAGCTATACCCATATGGAGCGGGACCGCCGTTCCACTTACCTTGCCGAGCTTTTTCTCTGCGCCCGTTCATTGTCTGTTCGAGAATGTTCTCGCGCTCTATCTCGGCAACCGCAGACAAAACGGAAATTAAAAGCTTTCCGCTTGTCTGCGAAGAATCAATTCCTTCCTCAATGCAAAGCAGATTCACGCTGTAAGATTGAATAAATTCCAACGAATTGAGAATATCGGCGGCATTTCTGCCGAAACGGGAAAGCTTGTAGACTAAAACGTAATCCACGTCAAGCCCTTCCTGAATATCTGAGAGCATCCGCTTAAATGCCGGACGCCCTTCTATCGACTTCCCCGATTTGCCGGCATCCTCGTAGATTCCGACTATTTGCATTTCTTCCCGTTCGGCAAATCTTTTTAAGCTGGTTTTCTGTCCGTCAAGACTATACCCCTCTACTTGCATTTCGGTACTTACTCGCGGATATAAAATGCATTTTTTACCTTCTCGATTCATTTTTCTTCTCCGTATCGGTTGAAGCGACGTTTAATATTTTGTCGCCGTATTTTTTTATAAGTTGCGCCATTGTATCGATGAACGCATTAAAGTCGTCTTTTTCTTTATCTATAATAAGCTTGCTAAATGTGTTTTGCTTTTTGTTCAAGTATCCTTATTCGGACGTAGTTTCGGAATTACTCCGCGTCCTTATAGCTTTGAATACTATGTTCTCTTTTCATCGCGTTTCCTCCCTTTTCTCGAAAAGATTTAATAGTTATTCGGTTTTCTTTTTATCGATTTCCTCAAAACCGAAAAAATCGTCGTAACCGTCTTTGAGCTTTGCAAAGTCGGTATCGTGACGGGCTAATAATTCTTCATAGCCCGCTTCGATTAGCTGTACCTTTGTGTAGCCGTATTTCTTCAAAAACTCGTTTATTCTCTCGGCTTTCTCTCTCGGTACGCTCGTTCCCCAAACCATACATTTGGCTTTTCTTTCTTCTCTGTGTCGTTCTTCATAACGCCTGTCTTTAACCGATCTGTCTTTCTTTTCCATAATTACCTCCAAAATATGTTGTGTCGTATTTATACGCCACAATAACATTATAGCAAGTAATGGGTTTAGAGTCAAGCGTTTTACGAATATTAATACGACTTTGTATTTAATCCGCTTTGCCGTAATTGTTCTTGCGTGGTGTAGGGGCGTTGTGCTTTTGTTCCTTGCGGATTTCTTCTTCGATTTCTCGCAAGCGGTTTCTTCCAAGCGGTGCAGGCTGTTCGCCGATAGGTAAGAACGGTTGTAACACCGAAGTAGCGCGGTAGAACACTCTTGCAAACGCTTCGGGTTCTTGCGTTCTGAAAAGCGATATGGCGCGTAACGCTTTGTCGTGGTCGTTGTGCGTTTTCTTTTCCTTTTGGTAGGCTTCAAACAAATATGAATTGTCTTTCTTCAACCGTTCGTTTTCTTCGGTCAGACTTTTGTTCTCCACCGTAAGTGCGACGATTTGTGCTTTCATTCCGCTCTTGCCGTGCGCTATCTCTCCGTTCTTGGCTTGTTCCAATGCTTGCGCATAATCCGCTTCCGAATCCCGTTCCGATACAATTTTATCTCTCTCGGCTTTGACGGTATGTATCTGTTCGATTGTATCGTCAAAATGTTGTTCGGCTTTTTTTACAGCTTGATTGATGGTTTGTAACTTTTCTTCGGCTTCGTCGGTTATATCCGCCGCTTCGGTGCAAGCGTTCATTATGATTTTCTTTGCTTTGTATTCCGCTGTGGACAAATGCTTTTTCGGACTGCCTTCGCGTCCTCGTTCCAACCCCCAATGTTTGCCGGCTGCCTCGTGAAAATCCGTTTGCAGCTTCGTGAGTTCCGTGCGATTGAACAAGTCTTTACAGCAGAGCCGCCCGTTCCTAATAGGCATAAGATTTAAGTGCAAGTGCGGCGTGGTTTCATCGTTGTGGACGACTGCGGATATAATATTTTCCTTGCCGTATTTCTCTGCAAAGTAACGCGTACACTCATAGAAAAATCTCTCTTGTTCCGCTCGCGTTAAGCCTTTGAAAAACTCTCCGTCCGAACCTATGACGAAGGACGCCATGAGTACGGCGTCCTTTCTCGGTTTTGTCGACAAGTTTAGCTCGTCTATCCGCCTATTGATAAACTCCGTATAAGTACAGTACCGAGCGAACGTGCGGTAATTGTCTTTCGTCCGCTCGCTGTCTATTTGCGGATTGCTCGCTTCGTAAGTTTCATCTCTCTCGTTTTCCTTTTCGATAAGACAAATATCCGTCTTGTGATACTTCTCCATATGACATACCAAATAACTGATGTTTTAATTCCTCCTTATAATGATTTTGTTTCTTCATTGCGTGGACGAAAAGCCTCGCACGCTTCGCGCCGGTCGCAATTATAAATTGCTCCCCGCTTTGGCTACAAACAGTCCACCGAACTGTTTGCTTAACGCGTCGCGCCCACACTTCGCTTGCGAAGTATAGTGAGCTATACTTTGTATCAAGGTTTTCCGTTCTTACCGTCAAAGCCTTCCAAAGTTTTTGTCCACACGCGGACATTTTAAGACCGTCCGCAAAGTCATTTATTGGTTCATTGTAACCACCTCCCCACAACGAAAAACTCACGGCGTTATTACCGTGAGCCTGTCGCTGTTTATTAAGTTTTTATTATGGCGAAATCACCACATTTGAGAAAGTTGTAATTCCGCGCAAATACACGGAATTATCCACCTCTATATATCAAGCGAATAGAACGTCCGAAATATTCCATTCCTTTAAATATTTATTTAGTCTTCTTTATATAGTACTTTTCTATTTATTCGCCATAAATAAATTTAACTATTCGTTCACTCGCTTTTTCAGTAGCCGCAATTATATCAGCCTTTTTCCAATATGGCTTACTCTCATTTCGATACTTCTCGACTAAAGCATTAGCAATCGGATACTTACTATTGATATAACCAGTTTTATCTTCAAGTTTTGTTGACACCTTTGTTCTAAACCACTCATTACCAATAGCTCGATTTATCTTTCCTTCAAGGAGTATTTTATTACCTAATTTATTTACAATTCCATTAAATTCATCTTTGTCCACAATGCCAGCATCTCTTCTAATTTCAGAAATGTTTTTGCCACTATATGGCATAATATGTTCTATATCATACTTATCACCCAACTTAAACTCAGCATCTGATTCGCGTGCAAAAAGATATTCATTTAAATATACAAGTGCATACCCATCATAATCCTGCAATTTTCCTTTAATATCTTCTCTATCCCAAGTTGCGCGAATATGATTATCAAAATCATTTGTAATTTTTTCTATCGATATGCTCTCGTCAGCCAAACTTACTTCTTCTTTAAACAAAAATGTTTTAAAATATTTACTAGAATACCCATAATCAACGAGTTCTAATAAAGCGAACAAACGGATCATGCAATCGAGAATCGGCATTATACTTTCTTCTGAAACATCATCTTCATTCAATCTATAAAAATAGCTTGCCAAAAATAGTTTTGAGTTTTCGTTAAACTTCAGTAAAACTTTTACTTGAGGATAGCTTGAAATTTTTGCCCAAATTTTAACCAATTTCAACATGTCGGAACACATCGACATGGGGTCGTTAATTAGTTTTTTATTGGTTTCCGTATAATATCTTCTTACGCCAGGCACCGTAACGTCAGGAGCACCCGTTGCTCTAATTGTATCTCCGTTGCGAGTACGCACATAATACATGTACTGCATTAAAATCGCGTTGATATCTGCGATATCCGCATTTTCCAACTCGCCTATAAGTTCGTTTAGCTGTTCCCATAGCTCCTTAAATTCAGTTTCTTTACACACGGCTTTAGCCGCCGCATACAATTGTGCGGAAATAATATCCGAGTCATAAAGCGGTAATCCATCGGAATTCAAAGAATTAAACATTGTAATTGCTTGTTCTACTTGCCAACTTTTTATTTCAATAACTTCACAGTTATCAGTAATAGACTTAGCAATATTATTTAGTTGCGAATCAGACAGTTCACTTATTTTGTTATAGAAGAACTTATAATTTTTGAAAAAATTAGTATATCGGTTATCCTTTTGTTTGTATTTAATTTTAACTACATTTACTTCCGCAGTAACATAGTCTGTGGCTTTGAGTATGGTTTGTAGCTCAGTTTTATACTGTTCGTTAATGGAGCAATTTTCAAGAATAGGCGTTCGACTACAAATTACTGTATCTTTTACTTTGTCTGGTCTATCTGAAATATCTTCAGTTTCCGCCTTGTACAATATCCCCATTATTCTTCTTCGGCGCTCTTGAAGTCCACGACATAATCCCGCCGAGTCTTCATCGCTAATCGTCCTTTCTATTGCAATATTAATTCTAACCAGTAAGGCTTTTAACAGCAATAAAAAAGTTGTCGTTCGCTGTTGCCCATCAATAAGATCGTATTTTGTATCATCTTCTTGACAGTTAATAATTATCGTGCCAAAGAAGTACCTATCCTTGCTTCCGCCCTCGACATAATCATTTATGTCTTGCCATAACTTATCGCAATTATTGATACCCCAAGAATATGCACGTTGATATGCTGGTATTGTAAAAATCGTATCTTCTTCAAGCTTTAGATAGTCACCGATTTTCTTTAATTTAGGTTCAATATTCTTTGCCATTGTACAACTCCTATAATTATTTAAAAATTGAATGTGTTATAAACGAATTCTAAATTAATTTGCTACCAATACTTAGCCAATGTTAGCAATCTGCTTTAATCTTTCCTGCCTTCTGCAAGCAATCTCGAATTACTTTGCTGTAATACACGCAGCTGTGATTTAGCCATATTGTTTAGCTGTACAAGCCGCTCGCATTGCGGTACATTCTGCTCAATCAGAATCGCGTTATAACTCTCCATATTGGCAATCACAAGTAAATGTTCGATTGTCGCAAAATCGCGGATATTGCCTTTGAGAGTAGGATTTTCCTTCCGCCATTGTGCCGCCGTTTTACCGAACAGCGCAACATTTAACAAGTCGGCTTCATCGGCATAAACATACTTCAACTGTTCGTCCGTAAGCGTCGGTACAATATTCTCTTTGATAGCGTCGGTATGTATTCGGTAATTGACTTTTGCAAGCTCGCGCTTTGCCGACCACTCCAACGCCTTTTGTTCTTGCGCTTTCAGACGCTGGAATTCTGTAACCAAATACAATTTGAATTCGGGGCTTAACCAACTCGCAAATTCAAACGCAATATCTCTATGGGCATACGTGCCGCCGTTGTTACCGGACTTTGAAACTATGCCGATCGAATTTGTGCTTTCAATCCATTTTTGCGGAGAAAGGTAAAAACTGTGCCTGCCCGCCGCACTCTCAAAGGTCTCGAATTCGTGTCCTTTGAAATCGGGATTATGCAGTCTTTCCCAAAGTCCGAGATATGAAATAACGTCCTTGTTCCGCATCCAAGTCGCTATCGGCACTTTCGGCTCGGACGGATTTGCATACCGAGCTAAATCGGTTAACGAAATATAGTCGTCTTTGTTGATTTTCTTAAAACGGACGTCTATCCCGTTTACCGTAAATTCATTGTTTGCCATTTTATCTCCTTTTGCATTTGCTTTTTTCGTTCCCATATATAAACTACGAAAGCTGATTTCTGCGCTTCGCTTGAAATTGCAACCATTCGGTTGCGCGCCTACGTAGCCCTTTCTGTTTTGAAGGGCGGCGAGCGTACTTGTGAGCAAGCTCCCAGATACGCTCTTCTACTTATCAAGCGAATAGAACGCCTTAATTATTCCATTTTAGCAAAAATTTTTGAAACTATTTTTTCTTGCGGAATTCGGGATTACTGAAATGCGGCATAGGACCTTCTCCGAATATGTCTATTATCTGCTCGCGAATCGGACGCGGATCGTCTTCGTCTACAACAACGATATTCTGATATTTCCTGCGAAAGTCCTTATACCGTTTCTCCAACCGTTCCCTTTGCTTCGGCAAGAATCTCTTTTGAATAAACTCTTCGGCGGTCATATCCAACCGCTTACATATCTTTTCCGCTTCCGCGTATAGCTTATCGAAGTTCGTAGGCTTCGGCTTTTCTTTCAGTGTTTTCTTCCGATACTCCACTTCCTCACATAAGGCAAGATATACCCACCGCAATTCGTCTATTTGTCCGTCGAATATATCGTAATAAATCTTTCGGCTATGAAGCGGCAATTCGTTCATTCGATTCCCAAACTCGAACTCCGCTTCTTCAAAAGATTTGTATTTTGCAAACGGGCGGATAATCAAGTATGTAAGCCCGAACTTAAAATACTCGCGGTAGCTGTAAAACCAACTGATAATTTCCGCTTGTTCCTCTTCCGGCATAATAAACCGAAACATATCCCAAGCAATATCTTCGTCATCGTCGGTGCGGAACTTATCCAGAAACTTTTCCCACTGCGCTTCCGCTCTCGCTTCGGCGCTTTCGTTAGCGCCGCTTATAAACTCATCTATTTTTGCAAGACGTTTTGCAACATAGCTTTGCGTTTTCCCAAGCTCTTCCGCCATCTCGGTTTGCGTACAGTCGTCTACGTAATACAGCTCGTAAATCTTTCTATCTTCCTCAGAAAAGACCAACAATCGTTTTTCTATTGTTGCTTGCTCGACAATGCTTTCAAGCGCACCGCTTTGTTTTTCGTCAAGCAACGTACCGTCGTCGTTCTCCATATCTATCTTTTTGTAGTACGTTCTTCCCTCCGCTTTAACGTATGTAGCTTTATGCGCTTCCGCTCTGCGTTCGTTGTTATACATTTCGGTATCCAACTCCACAAGGCGGTCAAACTGATACTCCGTTACTTCGCACGACGAAAGCTTACCCCTATCGTAGAAGTAATATAGAAGCATTCCTTCGGTCGCCGCAGGTTGTCTTTGCTTATTTAGTTTATACGCACGTGTTTCGGGCATAAAAATCTTTTGTCCTTTTTAGCTTGCCTTCGCTTGACCAATTACTTGTGCTACAATATTGTTTAAATCTTTAAAAATATTTGTACCTGTAACATGAACACGACTCTGCAAAGAACCTCTTTGCTCTTTCTCAACATTACCTAATTTAAATAGTTTATTTCGTTGCTTATCTTCAAATCGCTTAATATCAGTTCTTAAAAGTTCATTCTCAGGAGCCTCATAGCAGTGAAGAATTACTCGTAATTCGCCGCTTTGTTTTAACATGTGGCAAATTTTTTCCCACCAAAATTTATCTGTATCTCCAAGTGACATTCCATATACATAAATGAGATGACTAGAAGCTAACACTTGCAATGTCTGTTTATATGTATTTTCCTCATTTATTATATCTGTTTGCGACTTTATTAATTGTGCCATATAGTATGTATCATAAGACTTAAAACATTCTGTATTCGATATTTGTGATTCATCATGTACTCCAAGAACCATATCTTTTTCTACAGTTCCATGAACATGTATCAATTTACCCATTGAGTTATTATGATTACCATGCTGCTTCCACCCTGCTAATCTATTTGTATGTGAACATAATAAATCCAAAGTATTGGTATAATTAAAATCTATAAAATTAAAAGATATCCCACTACTATAGCAAGAAATCAATGATTGTATCTGCCCTTTCGGAACAGCTCGAAATCCTATCGTCAAATTATTTACTGCTTTTGAAAAGTTTTCCGCAATAACAGGCAATTTTTCTTTACTCAATTCCAATTTTTTTTGCTCAACTTTCAAATATTCTGCGAGAGCTGTGCAAAAATGGCTATGGCAATAACAATAATCTTCCACTGAAAAATTATCATTGATGCAAGATGTTTGTTTCCCAAATGCCATTTCGGCATTAGACCAAAGCGGCAAATCACAATTAATAATATTCTTTTTAAATTTTTGTATTATCTCATCATCTTGTACTTGTATGTTACGATAAATATCAATGAAATCCTTATATTGAGTCGCTAAACCCAAGTTTATATCAAAACCATTCCCAATCATAAAAGTAATATTCATATTTATTCTTACTCCTCGTGTCGTAAAAATTTATTATTATACCGTTCAAAGTCTCATTATCCGCCATGTGGTTTCTGTTTTTCTTCAAGAAAATCTAAATACTGTCGATACTTTTTTATCATCGAATTTTTTACATAATGTTCCATAAAAATATAATCCGGTTCATTATTAACATTTATCGGTAACATTATTTTGATTTTTTCAGCACGTTTATTAGAAATAGATAAGCCATGCCCAAAAAACTCATGCAATCCCGATAAACATTTTGATATAAAAAGCATTGTAAATTCGCTCATAGCATATTTTGGAAATAAAGCGGTAACATGAGTATCAAGTGCCATCTTTGAAGGCTGATAATAGGCTAACCCCGCCCCTCCATCGCCATCGTTATTTAATGTAATACAATGCCCAGCAATTATCTTTTTAGGATTTTCTATAAAACCCTTTAAACCATTATTTATATTCCTTGCTGAGACTAAAGGAATCCTTCCTTTCAAAAGCCTTGCCATATTTCCTTCTTTACCGCGCACTAATCTAAACATCTTAATAATTGGAATTGGTCGCCACTTTTTTCGGCTTAACCCTTCAATTTCAGTAACGTCGCCCAAATCGACAAGACGGCTCTCAAGCCAAAGGCGATAACGTTTTTCCATTACACTCAATGTATTACGAGAATAATTTTTCACGAATTGAATGTCTATCTCATCGCTCTCATTAACAGGGAGTAAGGCTTCAAGTCGCTCCATTCTTCCCAATGTTGCCCCATTGCCACCCCAATTAAATTTTGCTTTCATTTGATTTCTGAGAATAGTAATATAAAATAGAGCTGTATTTTTGTCAAGCAATGCCCCAGTAACTATATGTATGTTTTGACCTGTAATAAATCTATGTGGTTGATAAAAAGCTGTTTGCGTATCTAAGCCAACCGTAATACACCCGCCCTCATCACTCCCAAATTGATAATTATCTGTACTTACAAACCGAGTAACACCATTTTGAAGATCAGATCTTGTAATATACGGAACAATATTTTCACTCCCTTCTTTTAATCTAATGCTATCAACGCTACTACTGGTTGCGACAATATGTAAAAAACCATTCTCGCCAAAAACCTCAAATTTTTTCCACGCTTTTTTCTCAAGACTCTGCATCATCGTCTTCCTCCTCAAATAGATATTCACGATTCTGCATAATCATTGAAAACTCGAAAGTTAAGTAATCACCTATTACCTTTTCAAAATCATTATCAGTCGGAATTTCATCGTTAAAATAATAGAATGAATGTAACCATTCATCTTCCAATGTCACCGTAGATTCTACGCAAAATTTTGACGGTGCTTCAACTTTATCGTTCCACACATCTAATAAATGTTTGCGCTTATCTTTAGCCGAATCTCCTTCGACAAGACCTATGTGAGCATGAACCTCGAATCCGTCATCTCTAAAATCAATAAATTTACAAACTTTATCTTTCGGATGCGCCTCATGCGCCGTAAATACAGCAATAACCGGATTTGTTCCCACACCATAAAAAGTATCCGTATTGCAAGTAATTACACCTTCAAGAGTATGGTGCTTTATTATGCTTTCTTTAAATGCTTGTTCGTCTTTTGTCTTGCCTGTCATAGAGGACTGTGGAACAATTACAGCCGCTCTTGCTCCCTTCGTAAGCGAATCTAATAAATGCTCCACAAAAGAGAGTTCATACTGTGAAGGATCCGCTTTTGTACCTTGAGAATACGGCGGATTCATCATTCCTACTGTTGCACCTTTCATCTGTACTTCGGCAGGATTCTGCCGTAAAAAATCTTCACACTTTATATTGCTATTTCCATCATCGCGAAGAATCATATTGGTTGCCGCAATTGCAAACATATTGCTTTGCAATTCATAACCATGCAATTGTTTCTTCTTTATATCATTCCTCTTCGTTGGGCTATCACCCGCTTTTTCGAGCATATGGTGCATTGCGGCAACAAGAAAACCAGCAGTGCCACAACACGGATCTAAAACAATATCGTTTGCTTGAACATTGAGCAATTCGCAAAATAAATCACAAATATGTCGAGGTGTAAGGATAATACCGAGCGATTGACCATCACCACCGGAATAACTCATAAACTCGCCATAAAATCTCCCGATAAAATCTTCACTGGTGCTGTGATATTTTATATTATCAAAAACATTTTTCTTTAAAAACTCAGTATAAAATTTAAGCGGTGTCTTCCCAAGCCTGCTGTCGATTTCATTTAAACGTGCACTTGTTCTAATAATAGCAAATTCACTCATCAATTTGTCGCGCTTGGCATCGGGCCCAACATTTGAAGCCTTAAGTCGACGTTTGATTGCTTCGTAAATTAGTTGCCCATCGTTAGTAGATTCATCACCCAATAAATCATCCACCTTAAAAAACTTATCATCTAAAGCTAAAAGAATGCCCGAAACAACTAATGGCTTATCTTGGTCTTTAAGCGACCCGTATGTACGCAGATATTCATGCAAGTCAGCAGCATCTTTCAGTATTTCCTCTGTCGTTTTTTCTACATCTGTTTTTTCATTTAGAACATAGCGTGTATAATATTCATCAACATTTTCAATAGAAAAAGATGTAAACGATTCAACATCGGGTAGTTTCTTGTAACCTTCTCTGTCATCAACATATAATGGCGTTATTCTATGATGTTTCTCGTCACCAGAAACACCTACTGCAAAAACTTTTCTAAATGAACTATTTTGAGCAATATGCTTTGCATAAAAATATGCTCCATTAATCGCAAAATCGATAATGTCTTTTTGTTCTAAAGAAAGAATACCCGCATCAGTAAGTTTTTCATGTTTGGATATAGAAGGTTTATCCTCTATCACTACCACAAAATCTTTTACAACAAAAACATACTCTGGATATCCTGCTTTGCCAGTTCCTCGTTTTGAGGCACTCTTCAAAACATCATTTATTTCTTTGACATTACTGCCTTGCGCATCATATTCTATTGATAAGTCATCAAGCTGACGCGCCACCCATAAATCGGTTTTAATTTCTTTTTTAGCCATTATCTGTTTTCTCCTTAAAGTATTTCAATTTTGGGAGTCAATCCTCCACGATTTCCATTATATCGGATATATCGCAATTCAACACTTTGCAAATTTTTAGCAATACCGAAGTTTTAACGTCCTCGTTTCTGCCGAGCTTTGCCATAGCGGTTGTCGTAATTCCAGCAGCTACACGCAAATCTTCTTTTCTCATATCTTTATCAATCAGTAGTTTCCACAACTTTTTATAGCTCGCCGCCATTTCAAAATCTCCTACTCTTTATTCGATATTCTTATTTTAGCACACTTAAAAGAAAAACGCAAGATAATCTCCAAAATTTGGAGAACTTTTTCCAAACAAAAAACGGCTCTACTTTTTTGTAAAGCCGTCCGTCAAAATTTAATCTATAAAGTATAAATACTTATCCTTTTGGTTCACACAATAAAATTCTTTTCTATCATCAATTAAACTATCGATAGTGTAACTACTTGGATGTTTGTGTCTATTGCCATATCCAAATGGAATAATATAAATATTCGATTCAATATTATTTTTTAAAATGGCATCCCAATTATCTTTAGAACCATGATGTGGTATTTGAAGTATCAAATTTTCTCGTTCACCCTTTATATGGTTAATCTTACTTGTAATAACCGAATCCAACATGGCATCACTTGTAAGAATTGAAACAACACTGTTACTTACTTTCATTCTATAAAAGTAATCGTTAAAATCGCAACAATAATGTCTATAATAATGGTTTTTAATATAATTTTCAAAATAATGCAATCCATTATTATAAGGGCAGATTGAAACGGCGTTTGAATATATAGGAAAATGCACGAGCAAAATAGACGTCAAATTTAAAGCATTGCCCTTCCCGAAAATTGATTCATATATACCTCGCAGTTCATTCAAAGCATCTTTATTATTAAGAATTATGCTTATTAGATCTTTTGATTTAAATTTATCGAAAAAACTATCTAATAGTTCATATAATTGGTTTAATTTTTTACCGTAAACACGGCTTTGAATTAAATTAAACTGCCAGTACGGATTATTTTTATAACCGACATCGAATTTCTCGGCCGCATAAACAACATTTCTATTATTATTTAACTTTTCATCATTTCTAATATAAGCTACTAATTCTCGATATCTAATAAAATCTCTACTTTCATCAACTCCATATAGACCGCACATAAAATAAAACAAACTTATATTATTTTGCACGTTATATTCTGTTCCCTGGTCGTTTTGTTCTTGAAAAATTGATAAAGCCAGCGTTGCACGAATAACATCATTATTTTCACCCAGATATGGTAAATAGATTTTATTTACTTTTGCTTTATGCAATAGATACATCAATCCACTAAAATGGTCTTTATGCAGGTGTGAAATAACAACAAAATCTATAATCGGCTTTTCTTTGTCATACAGAAATGATTTGACATAATTATCTATACAATCATTAACATAGTTTTGTTTATTTTCTGTCCCGCAATCAAACACAAACTGATATGTGCCGTGCATCAACGAGCCGGTATAAAATAAACCTTGTCCGACCGGGTGAAATTCAAAACGATTCATTAAATTTTCCTCCAATGTATTTTTATATCTTACTAAATGATTTCAAAATGTTTTAATGTTTCTTTTATCGCTTCCATCATTCGCGGTGTGGGATGCGCGCGGGGACGTTTTAATTCTTCGACGGCGTTTGGGGCGTCGTACATAGGCAAGCCTAAATCACGCTTTACTTCGGCTATGTATGCAGTGTGGACTTTAAAGCCGTAAGTCTTTTCGATATAGTCTTGCATTTTCTTATAGGTTACTTTTTCTTTCGGCTTGCGGGATTCGGCACGCTCTTTGACTTTCTTTAATGAGAACTGCCCTTCTTCCTCTCCGAATTCTACGTCGATGTTGATATGACTGTCGGGAATTTTTTTGGAAAGAACGACCAGCGTCTCGACATGTTTTGTCTGCGCAAACATATCAAAGGGCTGCACGTATTCCAAACGGTATCCGCCCGACGGCGCGTCCGTCTTTATCAGCTCGCCCGTTTCGCTCTCGCATAAGCTACCCGTCAAAATCCCAACGTCGCGCGCAAGCGTGGCGGGATTGCACGAAACCATCACGATTTTTTTCACGCTCCGTTTGATAAGCTCCCGCAAGACGCTGCGCTCCGCGCCCGCGCGGGGCGGGTCGAGCACGACCGACGCGTTCGGCGAATCCGCCAGAATCTCCGCAAGGCAGTCCTCCACCTTGCCGCACACGTTGGTCATTTTCTCCGAGAGCCCGTTGCTTTCTTTTAATTTATCCGCGCACGCGCTCGCCTCGGGCACGATTTCCACGCCGATCGCCCTGCCGCATTTTTTGGCGAGCATCGCCGTCAGAAGTCCGCCGCCAGCATAACAGTCGATCACCGTTTCGCCTTCTTTGAAAAAGGAAACGACGCGCTCGTACAGCTTTGCCCGCACGCCCTCGTTTACCTGCACAAAGGTCGCCGCGCCCGCCTCGTACGAAATGCCGCACTCCGTACAGCTGTAAAAGCCCTTTCCCCTGATCCGTTCAAACCGATCGCCGAACACCGCGTTCGTGGGTTTTATGTTAAAATTCAGCAGCAGACTGTATTCCGAAAACACCCCGTCCAGCAGCGAAAGAAAGGTATCGAGCCCCTTCGGCTCCCTCGTCACCACCAAAACGACGATAAACTTCCCCTTTAATTCCCGCACGACCACGTGGCGAATATCGCCCTTGCCCGTCCCTTCGTCGTAGCCCGTAAGCCCGCACCGCTCCATATAGTCCGAAAGCGCCTTAATCAGCGCCTTCGCCCAGTCGGGATGAATGGGACATTCGTCCGTTTCCACGATGCGGTGGCTGCGCTCGGCATAAAAGCCGATTGCGTTTTTCCCGTCCTTGCGCCCCACGGGAAGCTGCAATTTATTGCGATAGCCGTACTTCGCGTCGCTCCGTTCGCAGAGCGGCACGTCGAAGCTTATTCCCGCGATCTTGCGCAGCGTGTCGCGCACCAGCTCGGTTTTAAACTTTAACTGCGCCGAATAGCGCAGATGCTGCAGCTGACACCCGCCGCAACGGAAAAACGCCTTGCACGCGGGGCGCACGCGCTCCTCCGCGGGCGTGAGCACCTCTTCCGCCTTGCCGTAAGCGATATTGTTTTTTACCTTTAAAATGCGGATGCGCGCCTTTTCGCCGGGGATCAGAAAGGGAACGAAAACGGTGCCGCCCTCCCATTTTACAATCCCTTCGCCGTTCGTTCCGAACGCGACCGCCTGCGCGGTAATGATATCGTTCTTTTCCATTATCTTCTTATCCTCGCCACGATTCGGTTCACCGATTTCTGACAGAGAAAGATCATATAATCATAGACGGCGAACAAAACCGTTCCGCCCAAAAAGACGATTAAGTATAAGTATTGCTCCACGTAAGGGTACCAGGTGTGCTCCGCTCCGCCGAGCAGCGGCAGCAGGACGAACCAGGCAAGGAGCATCGCTCCGTCGAACCAGGCGGCTTTCGCCAGGAACACGGGAAGGTGGACCCACTTCTTTTTCACGTATTTTTTCTGCAAAAAATTCACGAGCGGATGCAGCCCGAAAAACGCTAAAAAGGGCAGCAGCTTGATTACCGAAAATCCGCAGAACAAAAACGCGAGCAGCCCCGCCCCCAAAAAGGCGAGCGCGTCGCCCCAGATAAACTCCTGCGAGAGGGGCACCATCAGGGCGAACACCGCGACCAGATAGCCCGAAGCGAGCAGCACGTCCACGTACGAGCCCACCGTAAGCGAAACGGAGGCAACGGCGCAAGCGATTGCCGAAAGCGCGATTTCGAACGAACGCTTATTCTTTTTCACTTAATGACAGTTGCAGCAAAGATTGAACAAGCAGTTTACGCAAAGGAAGGTATAGCACGCGCTCGCGCAATTCGCGCACCAACTCCCCCCCATCTGCGTGTCGCCCGAATCGGGATTGGGATCGGTATTCGCCGCTCCGCCCGATTCCGTCTTGTATTCTGCGCGGGCGCTCAGCTTGTCGTACGACTCCTTATATTTCGCGTTGGAGGGATCCATCTGCATGGCGATTTCGAGCTGCTTTTTGCTCTCGTTCATCCAATTCTTTTTATAGAACACGACCGACTGTAAATAGTGCCACTCCGCGTTCCGCTCGTTAAAGTTGTCGAGCAAGGACTGCGCGCGCGAAATTTCGCCCTTTTTGATCGCGTCGGAAACTTCGCCCAGCGCGTCGCCGCTGCCGCTTTTCTCCTTTCCGAGCTCGCGCCGCTCGTTCATGATCTCCTCGTACGCGGCGTCCAGCTTTACGATCATCCGCGCGGCGTGGTTGCCCGCTTCGCCGTCCTGCCACATTTCCTCGTTGTATTTCTTTTTCAGCGCTCTGTACGCTTCTTTCACTTCCTCGTCCGTCGCGGTTTCCGCGATCTGCAATAACTCGTAATTTTCCTTGTTCATGTTATATTCCTTATTTTTATTTTAACAACCTTCACAGATTCCTTCGCAAATACCTTCGCAGGCGCACATACAGCAGCCCTCCGCGCAGCACTCGCCGCACTCGTTATGCTCGCCAGAATCGCTTCCCATGTTCTTCTTTTTGCGCTTCTTTTTCCCTTCGCCACCGTCCGGCTGCATCTGCCGGTCCAGCTCCTCGAAGTCCTTCCGATACGTTTCGTTCTCGGGCTCGAGCCTTAACGCCTCCTTTACGTGCATATAGGCGTCGAGATTCCAGTTCTTTTTTCGGCTCACCCGCGATTTATAATAGTGCCACTCCGCGCCGTGCTCTTCGAAGCCTTCGAGCAGGGACTCCGCGTCGGTCAGCCGATTTTCTTCGATCGCCAGATCTACCTGCGCGAAAGCGTCCTTTAAAGCGGGCACCTCCTGTACGGGCTCTTCGGGCAAGGAATCTTTTTCCTCTTCCACCGTTAAATCTTCCCTCCCATTTTCTTCTGTTTACAGCCGCACATCACGCGCCGCGTTTCCAGCGGCAGCCCCCGCAGCAAAACGTTGTCCGTTAAATCGCGGTTGAAATGAAATTCGATTTTTGCAAGATTTTGCCGCAGCGAATAAAAGAGCGTATCGAATAAAAAGTTTATTTCCCGCCCGTTTTGTTCCAGCAACTCCTTTTTGCCTGCGCTGCCGTAAGCGAGCACGAACGGATTGTAGTTTTTCTTTTTACGGTCCTTGTCGTAGTCGTCGAGGGCGTCGATCAGATATACCCACTTGCCCAGCTCGTAAAACAGCCCCGCGGTGAACTCCGTCGCTTTGTCCTTTAAAAAATAATCGGAAAGCGCGCGCATCATGTTCGCGGTGGGATCCGCCGCCATGTCGGGCGAGGTCGTCTTGTTCTTTTCCGTGCGCTCCTGCTCCCCCATAAACCCGCGGACGATTTTCACTAATTCGGGATAGCGCTTTTTTGCCCGTTTAAAGCCCTTTTTAAACCACAGCCGCCGCCCTCTGCCCTTTCCGCCGTCCGCAACGTCGTCCGTGAGCTTGTAATAGAGCAAAACGGTATTCAGCGCGCCCAGCTCTTTGGTAAGCTCGTCGAGTTTCGCGATGGGACGCTTGCGAATGAGGTGCTCGGCGCAGTGCGCCTGTTCCACCGTAACGTCGATCCCCGCAATATTGTGCAGCAGCGCGGACAAAAACGCCACGTCGTAGGTAAGTCCCACGCGCGCCGCCTGCCCGCACGAAGCCCCTATCCCCTTGCACAGCCCGCAATACATCGCCTTGTAAAGCATGAAGTCTTTGATATATAAATTGGGCATATCGTAACGAACGTATCCGAACACCGTTATTCTCCCTGATAAAAACCGATTTTGCGGTAAACTTTGGAGAGCGTTTTTCTCGCCGCCTTAAACGCGCGCTCCGCGCCCGAAGCGAGCACGCCCGCAAGATACGCTTTGTCGGCAAGAAGCTTTTTTTGCTCCGCCTGTACGGGCGCGAGCTTATCCGCAACCGTCTCGCCCACGGCGAGCTTGAATTCGCCGTAGCCCTTGCCCGCGAATTCCTTTTCCGCCTCCTCCACGGTACAATCGCGAAAGACGGAATATATCGTAAGCAAATTGGAAACGCCCGCTTTTTCTTCCGAATAGCGGATATCGTTTCCGCTGTCCGTCACGGCGCGTTTGAATTTACGGATAATCGTATCTTTATCGTCCGCAAAGAAAATCGAAGCGTTTAAATTCTCGTCCGACTTGCTCATTTTTTTGGTCGGCTCCTGCAAGGACATAATCTTTGCGCCCGTCTTTAAAATAAGCGGTTCGGGCACGCGGAAGGTTTCCCCGTAGCGGTTGTTAAAACGGATTGCGATATCGCGCGCGATCTCCACGTGCTGCTTCTGATCGAGCCCGACGGGCACGCCGTCCACCTGATAAAGGAGAATATCCGCCGCCATGAGCACGGGATAGTCCATCAGCCCCATGTTGATATTATCGGCGTGTTTTTGCGATTTATCCTTAAACTGCGTCATACGGCTCATCTCGCCCACGTAGGTAAGCGAATTGAGCACCCAGGTAAGCTCCGCATGCTGGGGCACCTGCGACTGCACGTAAAGCGTGCACTTTTCGGGGTCTACCCCGCAGGCAATATAGAGCGCGGCGGCTTCGAGCGTGCGCCTGCGCAGCTCTGCCGGCTCCTGCCGCACGGTGATCGAGTGCATATTGGCGATTGCGTAAAAACAATCGTTCCCCTCTTGCAGGCGCACCCAGTTGCGGATTGCCCCCACGTAGTTCCCGATTGTTAAATTCCCGCTCGGTTGCGCCGCCGAATAGAGCGTTTTTCGCCCGCGTTCCGCCTCCATAACCCCTCCGTTACGATTAGTTTACTATCTGAATAACGCCATTATATCATAACCGAATAAAAAAAGCAACGCAAACAAAGAAGTTGCGCCGCGATTCATACAGAAATAACCCGATTTTCACCGTACGTACGCATAAGTACGTTTTTTGGAATCGGGATTCCTTCGGTCGCTCCGCTCCCTCTGAATGACAATGAGGAGCAGTCAATCCGCCTCTCCGTCAGTTCGCCCCGCCGTTCCCGTCATTCTGCCCCGCCGTTTCTGTCATTCTGCCCCGCCGTTCCTGTCATTCTGCCCCGCCGTTCCTGTCATTCTGAGCGCAGCGAAAGAATCCCATGAACGAAGTCCGCAAAACCCGTGGCGGCACGAGTCGCAGGCGAAGTAGCGCAGCAAAAGAATCCCATGCAGGAAGTCCGTCCTCTCTCCGTGGGATTCTTCGCCCGCAAGGGGCTCAGAATGACAAAGATTCCTTCGGGCGCTCCGCTCCCTCTGAATGACAAAATAAAAATAATTTTAACCGTTTTGTAATTCATAATCGGCATAGAGCTGCAAAAAGCGTTTTCAAAATTCGACCTATAAAACCCCAAGCGCCCGACGGCTTTCCCGTCGGGCGTTTGAAATCTTTTTGTTATACAAATTTTAACACTTCGTCGAACATTTTGTCCGCGGAAACGACCTGCTTAAAGCGAATCGGCTTATAGCGGATCGCCTTTAAGCTTTCGGGCACATTCATGGCGGTAATCAAGTTAATGCGCTTAATGCCCTTAAAGCTGTCCTTTACGTCGTTGCCCGTAAGCGCGTAATAAACGTCCTGCGGGAATTTATACGGGCTCGCCGTGGAAACCACCACCATGGGCGGCTTTTCGGCGTTGGGGTCCTCGTCCCGCTTTTCGCAATAGCGCACGGCGACGTCCATCGCAACGCCCGTGTGCGGATCCATGGGATAGCCGTACTCGGTAAAAAATTCGTAAATGCAGTCCACCATTTCGGCGTCGCCCGTGCAGCCCGCCGCAAAGCTTTTGCGCAGCTCCTTCAGCTCGTCGGGGCGGACGGAATATTTCCCCGTCGCGGCAAGCGAATTCATGCGGTCGGCGGTAAGCGCGGCGTCTCTGCCCGAAAATTCAAACACCAGCCGTTCCAGATTGGACGAAACCAGAATATCCATAGAGGGCGACATGGTTTTACGCAAAGTGCGCCCGCTGTCGTAAATTCCCTTTTGGAAAAAGTCGGTAAGCACGCGGTTTGCGTTGGAGGCGCAAATCAGCCTGCCGACGGGAAGCCCCATCTTTTTGGCATAGAACGCGGCGAGTATGTTGCCGAAGTTGCCCGTGGGAACGGTGAAATCCACCTTGTCGCCGTAGACGATCTGCTCGGAAGAGAGCAGGTCGCAATACGCCGAAAAATAGTAGGCGATCTGCGGAACCAGCCGCCCGATATTGATGGAATTCGCCGAAGAGAGCAGCACGTTTTTCTCTTTCAGCGCCTTGGCGCAGTCGTCCGACGCGAAGATCTTTTTTACCCCGCGCTGACAGTCGTCGAAGTTTCCGCGCACGGCGACCACGTTCACGTTGTCGCCCTCCTGCACGCTCATTTGCAGCTTTTGCATTTTCGAAACGCCGTCCTCGGGATAAAACACCATCACTTTTACGCCCGCGGCGTCCTTAAAGCCCTCGAGCGCGGCTTTGCCCGTGTCGCCGCTGGTCGCGGCAAGCACCAGAATTTCCTCTTTTATCCCGCTCAGCTCGCATCCGCGCTTCAACAAAAACGGCAACACGGAGAGCGCCATGTCCTTAAACGCGCAGGTGGGACCGTGGAACAGCTCGAGCATATACATTCCGTTTTCCACTTTTACAAGCGGAGCGGCGTCCTCCTCTTCGAAGCGGGAATACGCCTCGCGGCAGGCGGAGAGCAGCTCGTCCTCTCTGTATTCGTCGAAAAACTTATGCAAAACGAAAGCCGCCCGTTCGGGATAATCCATTTCGATCATGGAAGCGATTTCCTGTTTGGAGACGGTCGGAAAAGCCTCGGGGACGAACAGCCCGCCGTCTGCCGCCATTCCCCGAACGATCGCCTGCGCGCCGTTTACCGCGCCGCCCCCTCTCGTGCTTATAAATTTCATTTTATCCGCCTCCACGAAAAATGCTGCCGAAAGCATACGCTCACGGCATCATTTTCCAAACCGATTATTTTTCAGCCGTATGCGGCGGAAGCATCCGCCGCAGAAAATCAAAGATATTTCTTTACGAAGTCGGGCAGCTCCTCTTCCGTGCAGCTGCAAGTAATGTAAATTTGCAGGTTACGCAGCGCCGACACCTTTTCGAGCATATAGAACAGCTGCGCCATGTCCGAAATTTTCTTGCCCGCAATGCGCGCCACACCGTCGAGGAAAACAAACTCGTTGTCGTAACCTCCCGCGATTGCGCCCTTTACGAACCCGCAAAGCGCCTCTTCCCCCGCCACCGAATAATCGGTAACGTCGATAAAACGGATCTCGCGCTTTAAATCGTACATATATCTCTTGGTATCGGTAATAAAAATCAGATGTCCTTTGGCGGAAGCGACGCACTCGTTCGCCGCGTCGATAATACGCTTGGTTTTTCCGCTTCCTTTCGGTCCGCAAATGATTTTGATCATAGTATCCTCCTGAGCCTTTCGGCAATAATTCTCTGTATTCATTTTAGCAAAATTTTACGCAGTTTTCAAGGGGTTTTTTGAAAAAATACGAAAAAATTTAATTTAAACTTCTGATAAACGCGTCGATCCTGTCCAAACCGTCCAGCATATCTTTCATCGAGAGGGAATAAGAGAGCCGCACGCACTCGTCCGCGCCGAACGAAATGCCGGGAACGACGGCGACCTTTGCCGCGTTCAACAGGCAGTCCGCAAACGAAACCGAACCGTTAATGAGCGTATCGCCGAATTTTTTTCCGTATACGCCGCTCACCACGAGCATGGCGTAAAACGCGCCCTCGGGGATAATACAGTATACGCCCTGCATCTCGGAAATGCGCTCGATCATGGCAAGACGGCGGCGGGCGAACCGCGCGACCATCTCCTCCACCGCCGCATCGGGCGAGCTGAGCGCCGTGAGCGCCGCGTACTGCGCGATCGAATTCGCGTTGGAGGTGGCGTGGCTCTGAAAGGAGTCTATCGCCTTGGCGATATCCCTGGGCGCGGCAAGGTAGCCGATGCGCCAGCCCGTCATGGCGTACGTCTTGGAAACGCCGTTCACGGTGATCGTAAGCTCCTTCATCTTCTCCGAGCAAGCCGCCATGGAAAAGGGCTTTACGTTGCCGTACACGAGCTTTTCGTAAATCTCGTCCGAGAGCACCAAAATTCCCGCCTCCTCGCACACCGCCGCCAGCGCGCGGACCTCTTCTTCCGAATACACCGCGCCCGTGGGATTGTTGGGGGAGTTGAAAATAAACAGCTTTGTTTTAGGCGTGATCGCCGCCTTCAACTGCTCGGGCGTAATTTTAAAGCCCGTCTTTTTGCTCGCCTTTACGATGACGGGCACGCCGCCGCAAGCCTTTACCACCTCGGGATAGGTCAGCCAGTAGGGCGCGGGAATGATCACCTCGTCTCCTTCGTCGAGCACGGCGAAGCACACGTTGAAAATGGAATGCTTGGCGCCGTTGGAAATGATGATTTGCGAGGATTCGTATTCCAGCCCGTTGTCGTATAAAAATTTATCGCAGACGGCGCGGCGAAGCTCCTTTAAGCCCGCGCTGGGGGTGTATTTGGTGCGCCCCTTTTGCAGCGCGTCGATCGCGGCGTTTACGATATGCTCGGGCGTGTTGAAATCGGGTTCGCCCACGCCGAAGTTCACCACGTTCTCTCCCGCCGCCTTCATCGCCTTGGCCTTCGCGCTGATGGCAAGCGTCAACGAGGGGGAAATGGTCTGAATTCGTTTTGCAAGTCGGTTTGTCATAATTGTATATACCTCCGAACGGCAACGTTCAAACGCCCGCGCGTTACGACTGAGCAAATGCGGTAAGCTGCGCCTCTCTGTCCGCACGGGCAAGCGCGTCCGTCATTTCGTCCAGCTCGCCCGCCAAAAACGCTTCCATCGAAAACACGCTCAGCCCGATCCTGTGATCGGTGATCCTGCTTTGGGGAAAGTTGTACGTGCGGATCCGCTCGCTTCTGTCTCCCGAGCCGACCAAGCTCTTTCTGCTCTGCGCTTCGGCGGAGTTGGCTCTGCCCGCATAATAATCGTAAAGCCGCGTCTTTAACACGCGGAACGCTTTCTCTTTGTTCTTTAATTGGCTGCGCTCGTCCTGACAGCTCACCACAATCCCCGTCGGGAAATGGGTGATGCGAATCGCCGAATCGGTCTTATTGATGTGCTGTCCGCCCGCGCCCGAGGAACGGTAGGTATCTACGCGAATATCCTTTTCGTCGATTTCGACTTCCACTTCCTCCGCCTCGGGCAGAACGGCAACGGTCGCCGTAGACGTGTGGATCCTGCCCTGCGATTCGGTTTCGGGCACGCGCTGCACGCGGTGCACTCCGCTCTCGTATTTCAGCCGCTTATAAGCGCCCTTGCCGCTGATATTTACGATCGCCTCTTTCATGCCGCCCAGCTCGGTTTCGTTTAAATCGACGACTTCCCACTTGAAACGGTGTTTTTCGCAATAGCCCATATACATGCGATACAGCGTATATGCAAAGAGCGCAGCCTCTTCCCCGCCCGCACCCGCGCGGATTTCCAAGGTACAGTTGCGCTCGTCGTTCTTATCTTTGGGAAGGAGCAGAATTTTCAGCTCTTTTTCGAGCTCGGCAAGCTGTTCCTTGCAGGAATATCCCTCGTCGAGCAAAAGCTGCTTCATTTCCCCCGTTTCGCGCTCCGCCTCTTCGAACGCGGAGTTCATTTCTTCCTCTTTCTTGCGGTATTCGCGGTATTTTAACACCACCTCTTCCGTTTCGGCGCGCTCTTTGGAAAGCTTTGTATATTGCGCTATATCCGAAAGCACGCCCTCGGACGCCAGCAGACCCAAAATTTCTTCGTATCTGCGTTCGATCGTCTGCAACCGTTTCAGCATATTAATACCCTATCTTAATAATACGGGCTACGCCTTCCAGATCGCGCACGACCATGGTATAGTCGCAGCGGGATTTGGTTTTGAAAATCTTGATCACTTCCTGCGCCTGATCCTCTCCGCACTCCACGATGAGCATACCGCCCCGCACCAGATAGCGCGTCACCTTTTCCGCGATGCGGCGATAGAATTCCAAACCGTCCGCGCCGCCGTCGAGGGCGAGCCGCGGCTCGTGATCGCGCACTTCGGGCTGCAAAGACCCGATATCGTCCGACTTGATATAGGGCGGATTCGCGGTGATCAGATTGAAACGCCCGCGCACGCCCGAAAAGAGGTCGGATTTCACGAACGTCACGTTCGCCTTGTTCAGCCGCGCGTTCTCGCGCGCAAGCTCCAGCGCGTCGTCCGAAATGTCCGCGCCCACTACGGAAACCGTCTTATCCTTCGCCGCCTCGCAGGCAACCGCAATGGCGATCGCGCCGCTTCCCGTACATAAATCGAGCATGCTGTCGCCGTCGTTCAGCACCGAAACCGCCTGACGGACCAGTACTTCCGTTTCGGGGCGGGGAATGAGCACCCTCTCGTCCACCTTGATTTTATATCCGTAAAAGTCGGTGTCGCCGAAGATATACCAAAGCGGTCTGCCCGTTAAGCGCTCTTCGAAAATTTCGAGAATCTTTTTACACTCGGACTGCTTTACCACTCTGTCGTTGCCCAGCTCGCTGCGCGGAATCTTTAAAGTAAGGCTTACGATCCATTCCGCGTCCGCGTCCTCGATATTCTTTTCCGCAAAGCTCTTTTTCATCATGGCGAGCAGCTTGGAAACCTTGGTCTCGGTGGCGAACGTCTTTTCGGGCGAGTCGGGATTTTCGTCCATATCCAGCGTCTTTTCAAACGCGGTGATCGCGCACTCTATCATATCGTCAGCGGGCTCGCGCGTGGTGAGCAGCTGCAACAGATACCCCGGCGCCTTAAACGGGAAAAACAGCGGGGAATTCGTCAGCGCGAACAGCTTTAACAACTCGTAAGAAACGCCCGCGACAAGGGGCAGACACAATATTTTCAAAAAGACGAGAATGAGTTTATCCAGCCACGAAATGTTCGTGGTGATCCCCGCAAGCCCCACCCACAGCCAGCTGACGAGCGAAAAGAGCACGATGGAAATGACGAGCACGATAAAAATAAACGTCGTGCCGCACCGATCGTGCAGACGCGAGCACTTTTTCACGTTTTCCACCGTAAGGGGCAAGCCGTACTCGTAACAGTTTATCGTCTTATGCTCGGCTCCGTGATAGCGGTAAGTTTCGCGCAGAGATTTAAAGCACAGCGTAAACAGGATATACAGAATAAAGATCACAAGGCGGAAGCCGCCCTCGATCAAATTATACCAAACGCTGCCGCGCCCCCCCACGAACGAAAAGTTCTTATCCAGAAGCTCGGTTAAATAATTGGGCAAAAAGATAAACAGCGCCACCGCAAGCAATATCCCGAAAAAAGTGGCGATTACCGAAACGATCGTGCCTACGCTGAGTTTTAACTTGTCGGAGACCCATTCGCTGAATTTGGTCGGATCCTCGTCCTCGCCGATCACGGCTTCCGAGCTGCGCAAAAGCGCCTTCATGCCGCTTACGAGCGACACGACGAAATTGACGACGCCGCGCACGAAGGGAAGCTTGCCGAATTTATTCCGCTTTTCGGGCGGTTTGATCCGCTTCGCCTCTAATTGCAGCTCGCCGTTGTCGTCGCGCACCGCCATCGCCATGCCGCGCTTCCCGCGCATCATCACGCCCTGCAGTACCGCCTGACCTCCGATATATGTACGATTGGTTTTTTTCTTCATATTTACCCTTCCGCACAAAATATAACAAAACAGCCTCCCGTAAATGAAGGCTGATTGTTTTAAATGCCGTATCTTTTCTTGAACTTGTCGACGCGTCCGCCGGTATCGACGAGCTTTTGTCTGCCCGTGAAGAAGGGATGGCATTTACTGCAAATGTCCACCTTTAACACGTCCACGTCCTTCGTGGTGCCGACGGTAAATTTTTCGCCGCAAGCGCAAACGACTTCCACCTCGCGATATTTGGGATGAATGTCCGCTTTCATATCGTTCACCTCACTCGGTAATAATCTGATACTGTTCATTATATCCGTTTTTTTCCCGTTCGTCAACTGATTTTAAAAGACAATCGAAAAAACTTCGGTTTTTCCCTTTATTTTTTGCGCAAACCCGAAAAGCGGAAAATCGCGCTCAAACGCTTGCAAAAAATCCCTCCTTGCGGTATAATAAATATAAAGAGAATTTTTTCCGGAGAGGAAATCTTATGAACGTTTGGAGGCTTACCGCCGCAAACCGGCTTTCGAAACAGGACGAAAAAGTTCCCGAATCGACGGGAAAAATGAAAGTCCGTATCACCAAAGTGCTGGTAAATGCGGAGGATGGCGCGATTTACGGCGGCGACGTAAAAATAAAGTATCCGCTTACCCCCGGCAAATTCGCCGTGGGCATCATTGCGGAGGATACGCCCAGCCCGCTGTTTTTAAAGGGCGCGCGCGTGTTGCTGCACGCCTTTTTGCCCGCTCCCTACACCGGCACGGAGAAAAAAGACTTTTCCGAGGACGACGTGCTCGTATGCGGGCTTTCCCGCGACGGGTATTTGTGCGATTTCGTGCATCGCGGCGCGGAGGAAATGACGCCCCTGCCCGACAACGTCACGGACACGGAGGCGCTGCTCGCCCATTACGTTGCGTACGCCAAGGCGGCGGTGGATAAGATCGACCCCGAGGCGGGCGGCCACGTGGCGGTGATCGGCGGCAACCTTTTGGGCAACCTTATCTGCCAGCTTTTGATCGATCGGCAGGCGGTCCCCGTTCTGATCGACGACAATCCCGAACGGCTGGAAACGGCGAAGCGCTGCGGCGTATATTACACCCTCTTTGCCGACGACGACGTGTTAGACAATCTTGCGCAGCTTACGGGCGGACGGCTTTCGGACGGCGCGCTCGTCGCAAGCAATCTCAAATACGCGGTGAATCCTTTTGCGCTCTGCGCGAAAAACACGCGCGTCGTTTACGCGCAGATGTTCGGCGCGGACGTTACCGTCAATCTGCGGCTGGCGATGAAAAAACAGCTTACCGTCTGCGGCGTTTCGGACGTGACGGGTTACGTTCAGCCCGCGCTCAGCCTGCTTGCGGGCAAGGCGGTCAATTTAAGCTGTGCGGAGACGGCGACTACCCCCGTGGAGAACGCCGAAGCCGCGTTCGCCTCGCTCTCTTCGGGCGGCGACTTTAAAATGACGGTGCTCGACCTTATCTGACCGCGCGAAGTTTTTCTCGCTTTTCATAAAATTTCCGTCGTTTACACAATCTGTAACCGACGGCTATGCGGAAATTCAAGTATTTTTTATGCGGAAGAGCTCTTCCGTTCGCAATTTCGATCCTTCTCGTTTCGGCGGCATACCTTGCGCTATCGCTATGGCTGCCCCGCGCACTGGCGCCCATTGCGCTCGTCGAACGGTTATTTTCGTTTTCTGCGGGGGTTTTCGTCGTCTGCTCGCACACTTTTAGCGAGAGCAAGACGGCAAAGCTCCTTTTGCTTGTCCTTTTCCCTTGGACGGGCGCGATCCTGTGTTTTTTACAGCGCGGACGGGGCGAGCTTCCCGCCGCAGCGCTCTGCGCAACGGAGGCGCTTTCCCTCCCCCGCAAAATCGGGGAAATTTCCCGCAGCTTATGCGGGCACGGCGGCTGCGCCTTTTCCGATGCGGAATACTTCCCCACGGGGCGGGACGCCTTCGAAAAAATGCTCGCCGATTTAAAGAACGCACGGCGAAGCGTCAGGCTCGAATATTACATCATCGCGCGTGGCGCGTTCTGGAACTCTGTTCTGGCGGTGCTGGAACAAAAGGCGAAGGCGGGCGTAGACGTTAAGGTGATCTACGACGACTTCGGCTGCTCGCTCACCCTTCCCCGCGACTACCACAAACAGCTTGCCTCGCGCGGCATAAAAACGCAGATTTACCGACCGCTGCGCTTTCCCTCGACGGCGGCGGGCGCGCGCGACCACCGCAAGCTCACGATTATCGACGATAGAATCGCCTACACGGGCGGGATCAATCTGGCGGACGAATACATCGGCGAAACCGTCCGATTCGGACACTGGAAGGATACCGCGGTCCGCGTGACGGGCGGGCTGGCATTAGAATGTTCCGCGCTCTTTTGCGAGCACTGGAACGAGTTGGGCAAGGGCGGGAAAATCACTCCCGATCCCTCCTCCCTTCCGCAGGGGAACGCGTTTGGCGCAGCCTTTGCGGACGGGGCGTACGGCGCGAGAACGGGTGCGGCGGTGCACGCCGCGCTCATTTACGGCGCGGCGCGGTCGCTCTATCTGTGCACCCCCTATCTTGCGCCCGACGCAACGCTGATTTCCGCTTTGAAAGCCGCGGCGTACGCGGGGTTGGACGTAAGAGTGATGATCCCGCATATCCCCGACAAAAAGGCGGTGTTCGCGCTCACGCGGTTTTACGCGCGCAGGCTCGCCGCGGCGGGCGTGCGCGTGCGCGAATACACGGCGGGCTTTCTGCACGCGAAGAGCGCGGTCGCGGACGGGGAGCACTGCGTTGTATCTTCTTACAATTTCGACTTCCGCAGTATGTATCTGCAAGCAGAGTGCGGCGTTTACGTGCAGTCCGCTGCCCTTGCGGAAGCGATGGAGCGGGACTTTTTATCCGTGTGGGAAACAGGCACGGAGCTTACGAAGGCAAGACCTTCGGAACGATTCACGGGAGGGCTTATGCGGCTGATCGCGCCGCTGGTATAACATGATAAAACTGATCGCAACCGATTTGGACGGCACGCTGTTAGACGGCGAACGCAAGCTCCCCGCGGAAATTTTTCCGCTGATCGAACGGCTTTATTCGGCGGGAATCCTCTTCGCCCCCGCGAGCGGAAGGCAATACGCCAGCTTGCAAGAGCTTTTCCGCCCCGTGGAGGATAAGGTGGTGTTCGTCTGCGAAAACGGCGCGCTGGTAAAATACCGAGGAGAAACTCTGTTCTCCCGTCCGATCCCGCCCGAGCATTTGAAAACCGCGCTACATACCGTACGCAATATCGAACGGCTTTATCCCATGTTCTGCTGCGGAGACTGCGCGTATATCGAGAACGCCGAGCAGCCCTTTTACGACTACGCGAACTTCTCCTATCCCGCGTGCAAAAAGGTGGATTCGCTCGACGCGCTCACGCAGAAAAAGGACGTATACAAAATCGCCGTGTACGACGGACTGGGCGCGGCGGAAAACTGCATGAAGCTGCTCCCCTCCCGCCTGCCCGAGCTGCGCGTTATGATTTCGGGCAAAGACTGGTGCGACGTGTCCGAACGAAATTCGAACAAGGGCGAAGCGATAAAGTTTCTGCAAAAGACCTTTTCCGTCACGCGGGAGGAATGCGCGGCGTTCGGCGACCATATGAACGATTACGAAATGCTGCTTACCTGCGCCCGCGCCTTTGTGCCCGAAAACGGATTCGGCGCGCTGAAAGAAAAATTCAAAAGCACTGTGCCCGCCAACACCGAGGGCGGAGTGCTGAAAAAAATAAAAGAAATTTTAAACGAAAACGGAGATATTTCATGAAGCTGATGATCGCGTCCGATATTCACGGATCGGCATATTACTGCCGCCTGCTGCTGCAACGCTTCGGCGAGGAAGGGGCGGACAAGCTGCTGTTGCTCGGAGACTTGCTGTACCACGGCGCGCGCAATCCGCTGCCCAAGGAATATTCCACCCTCGAAGTCGCCGCCATGCTCAACGGAATTAAAGAAAGTATCCTCTGCGTAAAGGGCAACTGCGACAGCGAAGTGGATTCCATGGTGCTCGAATTCCCCGTGACCGCGGACTTCGCCTTGCTCGATTTAAACGGGCGCACGGCGGTCGCTGCGCACGGACATAAGCAATACGCTCTTTTAAAACGGGGCGACATCTTATTGAACGGGCACTTCCACGTGCCCGCCTTCGAGGAGCGCGAAAATTACACGTACGTAAACTGCGGTTCGGTATCCATCCCCAAGGAAAACTCTCCGCACTCCTATCTGATCTATCGCGACGGCGAACTCGTCTGGAAGGACGCGGAAACGGGGATCCCCTATAAAACGGCAAAAATATAAATTTTTGGAAAATTTTCTGTTACACTATTGACAATTATAGGATTATTGTGTAAAATAATAATATAAAAAATACAAGGAGACGGAAACCAATGGCAAAGAAAGGCGATTACTTCGGTCTGCCCTATATCGTAAGCGTTATTTTAGCGATCATTCCTTTTACGGCATGGATTCTCGGCGCGCTCACGAGATTTACGGAGGGCAAAATCGTTGCAGGCATTATCCGCCTGATCGGTTTGGGATTCATTCTGTGGATCATCGACCTGATCCTCATGCTTGTTAGCAAGCACATTCTTCGTCTGTTGAACATTTAACGGAAAAAGAAACGCAAAAAACCGCCGAAACGGTGTATTTCATAGGGAATTTGGAAAAACACTAAATTTTATATGAATACACCGTATAAGGCAAGTTAGAGTTAATCAAAAAATCCCATACGCAATTGCGTGTGGGATTTTTTATATATTCTCAAATCACAAATAAGTGGCTTTTTGCTATGAACTTTATTTATACTTTTTTAGCCTTTTTATTTTTAACTTTCTTTTTTATAAGATAAACCGTTAAAACGGTTAAGCCGGAAACAGCAACTGTTCCGCCTATTCCGATTAAAAGCCAAGCCCAAAACGGAAGGGCGTGGGATTGTTCGATTACCGTAAAATAGTTTTCGCTTGTAAAATCAAAGCTAACGTACTTACCTGAAACGGAATAGTCAATTAGCTGTCCTTCGGCGTCCGAAACGTTGAAATTTTCGGCATTATCCCCGACAAAATATTTCAAAGTAATATTCTGTACGGTTATCTCTTCACCGTCAAGCGTGAATTTTACGGTATAGTATTCTCCGATTTTAACAAGTTCTATTTCCGTTCCCTTGACGAACTCGCTTTCGGCAAATATACGGTTTTCGGAATCAGACAAAGAAGTTACGATTTCACGGTATTCCGCATACACCGTAAGATTATTGTTTACGTTTTCCACCGTCGGGAAACAAACGAAATATCTTGCCTCGCTGCCTTCGTAAACGTACTTACCGTTACCGTTCAATTGCGCAAATATCAAAGCGGGAATTTGGGCGTTTTCACCTTTTGCTACCCTGACAACCGATACAATATCGAAATTGTCTTTTTGTAACAGTCCGTCATCGTACAAGTCGCCGTTGTCTTTATTCCATTCCATAAAAGTAACAGTATAAGTTACTTCGGAAGCGTTATGCGAAATCGTAGCAAATAATTCCGCGTTTTTATCAAACAGCTTATTAAACAAGTCTTCGTCACCGAATTCCGAACTTTCCTCCGCTTGCCCGAAATTTCTTAATATGGGATAAGAAGGCACGTCTTTTCCGCCTTGCCAATATTCACGGCTAAACTCTTCGCAAAGAACGGGTGAAAGCGTTCCGACAGAAGAAAGCGCGTCGCTTGAAATGGATACCGCCGCATTGTCAAACAAAGCCGCATAATCGGTTCCGCATATTCCGCCGAGCGTTCCGATATAGTAATTGCCCGTAATATCCGTGAACTCGTTTGTTGCAACGTTATAATTGGAAGCATACCCTGCAATTCCGCCAATATACTCGGCGTCGGTGGACGGCAACAGTACAACGTTCGTATAGCAGCCGATAACCGCAGACGAAGCATATCCCGCAATACCGCCGATATAATCCGCTCCTTTGAGCGTTGCCGAACTCATAGAATAGGAGACGTCTCCGCCGTAACCTACGATACCTCCGACGTACTTTCCGCCGTTCATACCTTTTGCCTGTATCGTTCCCGACGACAGACAGCTTTGAATGCGGCTACCTACGGCATTCCCTGCAATTCCACCGACGTACGAGCCTGCATCAGCTTCGAGATTGCCGACGGATGCGCAGTTATAAATTTTGAGAACGCGGGAAGAAACAGCCGTGCTACTCAATGCAGATACATTACCGACAACGCCGCCGACGTAAGAATTTGCGCAAACGTCGCCGTAATTTGTATTGTAATTCAAGATATTATAATTGCCCAACGTGTCTTGTGTATTATTGCCTGTGCCGCCGATAATTCCGTTTGACGAGCTTTCGCTTTGACGCAAGCCGTAGAAGCCGACGATACCGCCCGCATATTTATCTGCGGAAACGTTGCCGCGATTGATTGAAAAATAAACTTCCCCCACGCAAAGGCCTGCGATACCGCCGACGTATTGGCTGGAATTGCCGCCTTCGATTTTCCCCGTGTTCACACAGTCGTAAATCTTTCCGAAGCTGTAACCGGCAACGCCCCCGACTTCGGAAACGATTGAAGAGGAATACGTCTTGTTTCCGTTGACGGTACCTGAATTTTCACAGGAAGAAATATTGCCCGTATTGCGCCCGCAAACGCCGCCGACAAAAGTTTCACCCGTAACGGAAGCAAGGCTTTTGCAGTTTTCTATTGTTGCTTTATTTACGGTATCACTTGAATTGCCTGTTTCGGTGTCGCTTCTGCCGTTTACGGCAACCACTCCGCCGACGTTATTTTTACCCGTTATTTTACCCGATACGCTGACGCCGTAAACTTTCCCGTAGTTCGTGCCTACAATTCCCGCAATTTCCGTATTCTTGCCGCCCAACGTGATATTTTGGGCGGTAAGCCTTTCAACGGTTGCAGTATGCGTTAAAGTCTTAAACACGCAAGCCGAACTATCGACATCGGTATAAACCACGTTTTTAAGTTTGTGATAGCCGCCGTAGAACGTTCCCGAAAACGTGCCTACGGGTACAAAATCTTTTCCGGAAAAATCAATATCGGAAGTTAAGTACACTTTCAGGTTTACGGAATAATCTGCCGACTTAGAACAGTTTTTGGCAAACGCAATAAACTCGTCGGCAGAGCCTATCAATAATTCGGTAGAGTCCTTGTTTTCGTCTTGGAGTACATAGCGGAAATTTCTTCCCCTGCCGTAGTTGTGCTCGTCCGAACATATAATTTTGTAAGTGCCCGCAATACTTATTTCAATATAGTCGCCGCCGTCCTTGAACTTCGTCTTGCCGTCGGTTATATAAAATTCAACCGAGCCGCCCTTCAAGTCGCTTTCATTTACCGTTAGATAGGCTATATATTGGGGGTAATCCTCATTGTAATCTTCGTCGTCGTTCTCGATTTCGGTAAATTTATAGCTGCCGGACAAATCGATATTACCGTTTTTATCGAAACAGTAACCGTTGAATTCACCTGCAAGATACCAATCTCCGAAATTCTTTTTCTCAAATACGAAAGCGGAATGATAGTTTTCGCCGACGTCCGTCAGGGAAAGGCAATACCAACCCGTATCGCTTACGGTAATTTTAGATATTTCGGTGTCCTCGTTATTGTCGTCGTCTATTAATCTGAACGAGCCGTCTACGTTAAGTTCATAAATTCTGTATTTAATCCCATAATCACGTTCGGGTGCAAAAACTTCTGCCGAACGGTATTCAGCCGTCGCCACGTTGTTCTCATAACGCGTAAGCAAGAAAGCAGACTTGCCGTTGATTTGCGTATCACCTTCTTGAGCCGTTACGTTCTCGAATACGGCGTAATACTGTGGAGCATCTTCGATATATACCGAATACTTATAATCGTCGCCACTTCCGTAATTACCGTTTTCGTCAAACAGATATTTGTTCCCGTTTACTGTCTTTTCGGGTGTAAACAGAATCCTGTAAAAGCCGCTTTCGGTAACTGTATGGGTTTCACCGTTAAAAGATACGGTTGTATTCGCAGAAAGCTCTACAGAAGATATGTAATACAAATCGTAAGCCGTGTGATAGGGGTTATACGATAACTGCAATGGCGTGCCGTCAACACTTACGGAATACGTGTCTGGTTCGTAAAAACGGTAAGAAATATGACTGCCGTTTTCGTAAGTTGTAGTTGGTGAAAACAAGACGTTATAATCGAGAATTTGTGTTTCTTCAACCTTCAAAGGGGCGTTATCCCGCGCATACCAACGCATACCGGAATTGTCCGTAACATAAAAATCAACGGCAGAAGAAAGTGCTACGTTTTTCAATACGTATTCGTTTTCGGCGTATTCCATTTTATTTGCGTTGCGCACGGAATAGTTTTGATTTGAAAAGCAAACATAATAATTTTGCTCTTCCGCAGACGCAAGCATTACGGTTGCACCCGATAGGCTCACCGCAAATAAGCAAAGTGCCGTTACCAAACTTAATTTTCTGATTTTACTGTACATTGTTGACCTCCCCGTTCACCGTATCGGATTGAGCGTTCGCCGGTTTATTTCTGCGCGGCAGCAGTAACTTTTTTCTCGGTTTGAATTTGGTTTTATCCAACCATTTATCAAATATCATTAAAAGCGCGGGCAGAACGAGCATTACGCTGGCTATCGAAATAAGAACTCCGCGCCCCAAGCACGAGCCTAACGTTGCAATCAGCGGATCGCCGACGACTCCACCGATTAAGAAGCCCGCTATTGCAAGAATAGAGCCTGACGTTAATATCGTGGGAAAAGATTGATTGAGCGATTCTATTACCGCCGTCTTTTTGTCCGTCGTCTGTTTCAGCTCCTGATAGCGGTTGGTTATTACGATTGCGTAGTCGATAGTTGCGCCCATCTGTATCGCACTGACTATCAGATATACGAAGAAGAACAGGTTTGTTCCTGCAAACGCGCTGATACTGAAATTGATAAAAATTGCGCCCTGAATGGTTGCGGTAAGCGGTATAGGAGTACCCCACGAACGGAACGTAAACATAAGTATGACGAACACAAAAAGCACCGTTAAAATACTGACTTTCAAATTATCGGTACTGAACGATTTATCCAAATCGTAAGAGCTCATAGAATCGCCGGCAAATATCGCTTGCGGACAAAAGGCTTTTACTTCTTCACGCATATTTTCAATCATAGCGAAAGTCTGCTTACTCTCTATATCGCTATCCAGAATAAACAGAACGCGCGTGTAATTAGTTCCTATAAGCTGTGCTTCGGCGTCGTTAATCGTATCGCGTAACGTTTCGTAGGTATCAAGTAAATCGTCATTGCCGTTTAAAAATGCCGAAATGAAATCGTCATGCCCGAAAGCACAGTCGCAGATATCGAGAATGGAAGCGGTATAAATATCTTTATTTGCTTCAAACAGTGCCACTTCCGAAACACCGTCCTGACTGTCGCTCTGCGAAAAATAAGCATACGCTCGGTAAATGCTCGCGGCGGTTGAGTCGTCCGTACCGAGGAGCAGCGCAAACTGTCTGTAATTAAGTCTGTCGGTAAGATAATGCGTTGTACCGTTGGCGGTAATTTCCACGTTTGAAATTCCTATCGCTTCCTTTACTTCTTCGTGGGTGCTTACGGTATCTATAACGCGCTTTTCCAAATTGTAATCGCCTTTGGGTACGAGAACCGCAAGCTGGTTTGAATAACCGAATACGGCTTCCGTTTCGCGCTGGGCTATCTGCGTTGCCGAAGGGCGGGAAGTATCGATACTTCCCGTCGAATAAACGTACTCCGTCTGAAAGGAAAAATAACCGCATACGATGACTGTGACCAAAAATACCGCAGGAATGACGTAACGAAGTTTGACGTCGAATTTGCCGACAGCCGAAATTTTGGGGACGAAGCTCTTATGTGCGGTTTTATCGATTGCTTTACTGAAATAAAGCGTGACGCACGGCATAAACAGGAAAACGGTAATCATACTGCAAATAATGCTCTTTGCAAGCACGATACCCAAATCGGCGCCAAGTCCCAAAGCCATTGTCGTGAGTGCAAGAAGTCCCGCAATCGTCGTCAAGGACGAACCTGCTATTTCGGGAATAGCTTTTGTAAGTGCCGCAGCCATAGCTTCCTTCGGCGACAGCCCGTTTGCCTTTTCTTCCGAAAATCTATGGCAGAGAATAATGGCATAGTCGATGGCAAGCGCAAGCTGTAAAATTACGCAGACGGAATTGGATATAAACGAAATAGTACCCAACCAATAATTCGTTCCCATATTGAGTAAAGCCGCTACGCCGAACGTAAGAATAAATACGGGTATTTCCCCGAAGCTTTTCGTGGTAAAAGCAAGAACGGCAATAATAATTACAATCGCAAGTATCAGAACGAAATTAACGTCGTGCTGTAACTCTTCGGCATATGTATCTGTCAAAGAAGCCGAAACGAGTAAATCATATCCGTCGAGAAGCTCCAACGTTTTATTATAGGCGGCTACGGATAATTCGTCGTCTGCATCGCCGTCAAACGTAATATTG
This sequence comes from uncultured Christensenellaceae bacterium, assembly GCA_910588465.1. GTDB lineage: Bacteria > Bacillota > Clostridia > Christensenellales > Borkfalkiaceae > Gallimonas. The sequence continues at coordinate 83,810 of CAJUOP010000005.1, forward strand.
AAAAGCGCACAGGACTGTTTATAATAATCTTCGGTATTGTGGAAGTCGAAGCTCTTTACACCGTCAAGCTGTTCAATCTCGTCGTGCAAGACAAGCGCGTCCTCAAAAGAGATATTGCGTAGCATAATTTTCGTCGTGCCGAACGTTACAAATTCCTCTTCCATAATATCGAGGGCTTGCTTCGTATCGGTATTCGATGGTAGATACGAAGTTATATCATACTCTATTTTTACTTGTCCCATTCCCCATATGCAATAGGCAATAAGAGCTATAAAAAGAACGATGATATAATTCTTTTTATTTACAATAAAATTCGTTAACTTTTTCATTTTCAACGCTTCCAACTAATAATATAAGTGTATTATTATCTTGACTTTCGTATTATTATATGTTATGCTGTCTAATAAAGCAAGCTGTGTGCTATTACAGAATAACGGGAAAGTATTGCTACTTATACAAAAAAGGAAATTTATATTATTATGGAAAAACGGGAAGATATCAGGATAACCAAAAGTAAACGTGATTTATGTAACGCCTTGGTAGAGCTTATGAAAAGTACGCCCTTCAAAAAAATTACAGTCGGCGATATTTGTTCCACCGCTATGATAAACAAGATGACTTTTTATAAGCATTACGCCGATAAATACGAGCTTTTGAACGACGTTTTTTTGAACATAAAGCAGTCTATTATCGCCCATGCGGAAGCCGCCATCCCTACGCAGAGCGTGAATGATACCGCACTTGACTTAACATTTCGCGTGTTGGATGCAGTAATCAACGAGTGCCTCAATCAAAAGCAGTTTTTAATGGATATTTCTCACGACGAAATGGTGCTTACTATGATTTCGACAACGATAGAAAAATCCATTTACGAATTGCTTGCAAGTATCAGCCGTCATCATACCTTCAAATATCGTTTGGATATTCTTACTTCGGCTGTAACCGGCGCGGCGACTTTTTTAATCCGCTATTTGCTCCTTCACGAACAATCTATCGGGAAGGAACAATTTCTTGAAAATACAAAAGCCTTCCTGCGCGACTTGTTTAATTCTAAAATTTTATTTGAATGAATAAAAAATTTTTAATATTGTTGACAGCTTTCGTCAACAATACTGTGTTATCATGGCACTATGAAATACTACTATAACAAGGCACAACCGAATATCGAATACGGAATGTTAAGCAGTCGCTATCTTAACAATCCGAAGCGCAAGCCGAATGCGGACTGTCTTGTTACATACTATTACACTTCCGTATCTGAGCCGCTTGGTGGAACGTATTACCGTAATCGGGACTACTATATCATTCCCGTAAAGGTAACGCCAAAAGTCTATGCCCAGCTGATGAAGCGGGATAAGAAAGAACACAATAACAATCATAAGCACGACAGGCGTTATTTGGATGTGGAAAAATATTACCGTCAGCGCGGTGAAATCGACGAGGATGACAGAGAAACAAATGCTTGGGAATGCATTGCGGACAAGAAAACGCTAAACTTTGAAAACGATATTATAGAAGAATTAGACAAAAAAGCGTTACTCTCTACTTTCTCGAAATCGGATAGACTAATCGTCAAACTATACGAAGCGGGTGTCGGTCAAAAGCATATTGCAAAGAAAATCGGCAAAACACAAAGCTATGTATCAAAGCGATTGGAACGGTTGTTAGACCTAATTGAAGCAGAACGGCTAAACGACGGAAGCCGCACGAAGAAAGAAATCGAATTTGAGCTTGCGTGGAAAAAGTTTATCTACTCTCATAAGATGCCGAAAGATATAGATGTAATCTTTGAAACATTTAACTACCTTATCGGCGAGAGAATGTTGGAAGAATTGCTTATTTACTTCTACTCTTTTCGTGAGTATTATTACTATGCTTACCGCTTGCTTTATCTTTACGAGTACAACCCTGCCGAAGATAATTTAGGATGTATAAACGAACTGCCGCTTATCTTCCGAAAGATATTCTACTACCAAAAGTTGAACGAACAAGCGGACGTATTTATATGGCTCTACTACTGTCTTGTAACGGAAATGGAACGGCGCAAAAAGATAACGCCCGAACCTAATCAAGAAGTCTACGAACAGCTTTTAGACGAGCAAGAAAAAACTGCAAAGCGCGTTAAAATGACAAGCGAACAGTTTATGGAAGAACGCTTTATTCCTAAGGTCGCGCCACTACTTAAAAAGCGAACGGACGATTTTTTACAGGCAAACAATATTTACGTTTTCGACGAGGATGCCGACATCGAAGCGGAACTCAAAAAATTGTTTGGAGATCCGAAATAAAAAAATTCAAAATTTTTTTGCGATATTGGAATATATCGGGTGTTTTGGAGTGTATATAAGTGAGCGGTTAAATTCTACGCTCTAAAAATTAAAGAATAACGGATAGGCTCACGGCAAACTGCCGTGAGTTTTTCGTTGCTCGGAGGTGGTAATTATGGACGATTAAAAGACTTTGCGGACGGTCTATAAATGTTCGCGTGTGGACTAAAAACTTTGAAAGGCTTGACTGTAAGGAAATGAAGACTTGATACAAAGTATAGCCCACTATACTTCGCAAGCGAAGTGTGGGCTCTGCGAGACTTTTTGTCCACTACACAAAGACGGAATATATTATAAGGAGGAACAAAACATTAGCTATTTAGTGTGCCATATGGAGAAGTATCATAAGACGGATATTTACCCTGTGGAAAAAGAAAACGAGAGAGATGAAAACTATGAAGCAAGCAATCCGCAGATAAACAGCGAGAGAACAAAAGACAACTATCATACCTTTGCGAGATACTGTTCTTACACGGAGTTTATCAATAAGCGAATAGCCGAATTGAATTTACCGACCAAACCGAGAAAGGATGCTGTGCTTATGGCGTCGTTTGTAATCGGCTCAGATGGAGAGTTTTTCAAAGGGCTAACACCGGCGGAACAAGAAGATTTCTTTGCGCAATGCACAAGGTATTTTGCGGACAAATACGGCAAGGAAAATATAATATCCGCAGTCGTCCACAACGATGAAACTACGCCGCATTTGCACTTAAATCTTATGCCCATAAGGAATTGGCGACTGTGTTGTAAAGACCTGTTCAACCGTGCCGAGCTTACCAAATTGCAAACGGATTTTCACGAAGCTGTCGGCAAGCGTTGGGGTTTAGAACGAGGGCGCGAAGGCAGTCCGAAAAAGCATTTGTCCACAGCGGAATACAAAGCAAAGAAAATTGTATTGAACGCTTGCACCGAAGCGGCGGACATTACGGAAACAGCTCAGTCTGAATTGCGGCAAATCAACCAAGCCGTGAAGAAAGCCGAAGAACACTTTGACGAAACTATTGGGCAGATACATACCGCCAAAGCCGAACGAGATAAAATCGTTGCGGAACGCGATTCGGAAGCCGACTATTCGCAAGCGTTGGAACAAGCAAAGAACGGCGAAATCGCTCACGGCAAGAGCGAACTGAAAACGCAAGTTGTTGCGCTCACGGTAGAGAACAAAAGTCTAACCGAAGAAAACACGCGGTTAAAGAAAGACAACAGTTATCTATTCGAGTCCTACCAAAAGGAAAAGAAAACACACAACGACCACGACAAAGCACTACGCGCTATTACACTATTCAGAACGCAAGAACCCGAAGCATTTGCGCGAGTGTTCTACCGTGCTACTTCGGTGTTACAACCTTTCTTACCCATCGGCGAACAACCTGCACCGTTTAGTAGAAACCGTTTACGAGAAATCGAAGAAGAAATCCGCAAGGAACAAGAACAAAATAGCCCTACGCCACGCAAGAACAATTACGGCAAAGCAGATTAAATTTTCATAAACGCTTGACTCCAAAGC